>CP070767.1:996096-999529 GCA_020345725.1 Methanobacteriota archaeon
AGGTGTTGATGGAACAGGGACACGTCTTGCGGAGATCCTTAAATGGCCTAGACTTGGGTTGCCAGTGGTCTTCGGGATGCTCCCGTCTGAAAGGTCATTCACTTCGGCAGTCTGGGATGAGATTGGCAACAGGAGCTTCATCTTTGGAGGAGAAGATGCTATTGGCCAGCCACTGGACGAGATCGTGGAGTTTCGAGATGTTGTTGGAGTTCCCGTCGTCCAAATCCTGTTGAATGCAAAGCTTCCTTCACCCAGATCCGCCACATCAGCAGCATTCGATGGGGCTTATGCATACATCATAGGAGGCCGTTCATCCAGCGTTATTCTCTCCGAGATTGTCAGAGTCAACCCGAACGGGGACTGGGAAGTGGGAGTTCAATTGATGTGCCCTGGGATTCCGGGTCGATTGGAGAACTCTACTGTGGCGATGTCTGTAGACACCATATCCCAGAATAGCGGGATATTCATGATTGGAGGAAGGAACGAAACGGTTGAGAGAAAGGAAATCTGGCGCTACGTGCCATCCTACTGGGATTTCGGAGGTTAGGAGAGACAATATGAAAACTGAAAAGGAGAAGCAAGAGAACCGCAACCATACAGGGAATGTCTCCCTCTTCACAATTCTATTCCTATTGCTGGTCAGCACGTTTGCCATCCTACCTAGCCACCATGTGACCGCTGGCACACCCGTCTCTGGAATAATAATGGTGGACACAACTTGGAGAGAGGTGGACAGCCCGATTTGGGTCGAAGGAAGCATAATAGTCCCTTGGGGCATAGACCTCACAATTGAACCTGGAGTGGATGTAAGAGTGAACGGTAACCACACGATTTGGATAGCTGGAAACCTTACGTCAATAGGTACCTCGGCAAAGAGAATCGTCTTTGAATCCAACCAGACTGATCCCAGCCATAAGGACTGGTTCAAGCTCAGGGTGAATGCAACTGGAAGGGTGGGTTTCTCCTTCTCCGATTTCTCTCATGCATTCAATGCAATAGAACTTGTCAATCAGACTGACGTGTCGTTCTCCAACATGTCCTTCTCCCGTTCATACATCGGCATATCCGTTTCCGGCTCCTCTGGAATCAAGGTGACGGGCAGTGAGTTCTCAGATGTCTATTATGGGCTCCAGCTTAGTAATGACAGCAATCTGGTCAAAAACAGCAACTTCCAGGGAGGAAAGCGGGCAGTGGACGTCTTCTGCAACGAGATTGACTGGGATTGCACCAACAACACCGTCTCAGAGAATGAATTCAGAGACATGAAAGGCGGCGTGTGGATCCGCGCAGAAGGTACTGGAACTATCAACTCATGGAACGTGGTCGACAACAACAGCTTCCAGGACGTGGATGGACCTGTATCGATCTGGAATGAGGAAGGCGTCTCAGAGGACAATGTTGTGAGGCAGAACGTGATGGTAAACGGGGGATATGGCGTATTCCTGAGGAACTCTGACAACAATACCATCGAAGACAACAGAATGACCAGTTTCAGAGAAGGAGTTGCTCTCTACGGGGCAGAGAGGAATAGGATTGTCAGAAACACGATCGCGAGGGGTGTGGACGGGATTGTGGTTCGAGATATGGATGAAGGGAATGTAATCACCTACAACACCATTACCTCCTTCACTGGATGCGGAGTAGCTCTGACCTTTAGCACCTCGAACAACCTCATTCATCACAACAATTTGCTGGACAGTAATAACAACGGCTGCGACGGTGGTTGGAACAACAGCTGGGATGACGGATATCCATCCGGTGGGAACTTCTGGTCAGATTACTTCGGGCCTGACCTTTTCAGCGGAGTGAACCAAGATATCGCGGGATCAGATGGCAAGGGAGATATTCCATATGACACAATGGGTGTCGGGAGAGACAACTATCCTCTCGTTGGGATGCCCTTTGGAAACGTACCGATTGAGAGGCTTGGGATTCAACTCACAGGCAACAACTTCGAGAATGTGACCTTGAACTGGAACGTCAGTTGGTCAGGCGGGAATGCCTCACACAACATCACAAGGTTTGACATATACAGGTCTGAGAACTACAGCAGTAACCGATCTGGCTATCAGGTTGTGGCATCAGTATCCAACTACACCACAGAATTCGTGGACTACAAGGCCGGAGAGGGTAATTCGAGCAACTACTTCTATTACGTGTGCTCGGCCAATATGACCAATGTCTCATCCTGCAGCTTCAACCAGGTGGCGAAGTTCACACGTCCGTTGGTGGAGGGCTGGAATCTGATTTCCATTCCCTTGATACAGGAAGACTGGGCTGTGACCAAGGTCTTGCAGACGACCACGGCGGATAGAATCCTTACGTATGTTGCAGGAGATGAGGAGAACCCCTGGAAGGAATACGCGTTCTACAAGATGTATCGTGATCTGTATGATATGGACATCTCAAGGGGATACTGGGTTCACGTGTTGAGCGATTGCAATATGACTGTTGTGGGTACTGTTCCGATCAAAACAAAAATCACACATGTCGAGGGTTGGAACCTTGTGGGTTATCCGTCTTTCACCAACAGAACCGTTTCTGAAGCACTTGAAGGCAAGATTTGGATGACCGTGGAAGGATTTGACAACGCGTCCAGTCCATACCACTTAAGAAGGCTTTCGGGAACTGACATTATGACAGCGGGAGAAGGCTACTGGGTCTATTTCATAACAAGTGGTGTGTGGACGGTCAGGAACTAGTATTCAAGACACTATTCGGACAGTTTTATTCTTTCAACAGTTGCAGTGCTTTCGGGCTCTACATCCTGGAAACGTCCATCTGCTTCCAGAACTTTGACCTCTCCATCTGCCGTGACTTTCTCCACCCAGCGACCCTTATGCGTCCCCCAGGGCGCGGGGACCTGAACATCTTTGTAAGTGCGTCTATAAGTCGCTGAGAAGAGAGCCCAGCTGTCGAGTTCATCAGGAGTTGAGACTTTCTTCGGTGCAGACTCAACCAAACCCACCCAATCCCGGTAGGCATGCACAGAAATCGGATCACCGGAGAGCCTGTCGGTGCTCGGATCCCACGTTGCTCCTTCATACACCAGCCGCGATTTGATCCACAGCCATTTGCCAACACTGACTGCTGAGATTTCGCCATAGGGTTCGTCGAGTTCAGCGGAAGAGAAACCGTCATTAAGCTCATTGTCAACTTCAGTCCTCAACTGAGCCAGCAGATCTGTCTTCAGAGCGTCTGTATTCATCTCAAAAGCTTCTTCCAGAGATATATCGAACGAATCGAGAGCCTCCATTGCCGCCTCATGAACACCCTTGTTTTGATCATCCTTGAGCTCCTTTAGTCGTTTCACTACATCCTTCTGACGGGATTCCACAGCGTTGCCTAAGAAAGCAAGGGCCAGTATCGCCTGTATTCGGACTTGTCCTTCTTCATTGCCAGAAAGCTCAAGATACCGGTTAACGACCCCGTC
>CP070767.1:999629-1006379 GCA_020345725.1 Methanobacteriota archaeon
AATTCGAAGTAGAGCTAAGTGACCTGGCACGACAGGATTTGATGGCAGCTCTGAAACTGGAACTGGATAATACGGCCTTCTATACATGTGCGATGAATCCTGCACAGAATGCCAATGACCACTACGGCTTTGCGAAGTTCAAAGCCCTGATGAAGGTGGAGAGGGAGCACGCGTCAGCGATATCGAAGTTCCTGAAGATCAAGAGACCAGACCTTGAGACCGTTCCATGTTCTGAGGACTTCAAAGCAAACTCCAAAGAGGGATATGAAAGAGAAGATAGAGCCATCAAAGCATACACCAAGTTCAGGGATGAGGTCACTGAGGCTAGGTTGAAGGAATTCTTCGGTGCATTGGTGGAGATCGAGACTGACCATCTCGACCTGCACGCCGAGAATCTCGAATAGACTGCGCTCAAAAACCTTTTATGCGTACAATTCGGTTGAGGTTTGGGTTATCATGACATCATTGGAGAGTCTAGATGTAACTGTGGATTTGGGTGAGAACGTTAAGGTCATTCAGAGGGCGATTTCTGATTTGGGGTTCCGAAGGGACTCTGGTGGGAACGTTCAGGTTGACGATCCTTCAAGAGCGAGAGGGGTCCTTGAGAAGATTGACCAGAAGATCGACGAAGTGGAGGAGTACTTCTGGAGACCGTTGGACTCTCCCGAGGTGTATTCCGACCTTAGAGATTTGGCAATCACAATTGGAGACAGTGCTCGCGAAGGGAAGTACCAGAAGAAGATAGATAGGATCAAGGCGAACGACCTGGAGTTCAAGGGGAGGATAGAGAGCTTCTACGGGAATCAGGCCGAGGCTTACGGGTATTACGAACAGGCATTAGCCCTCGCACCGGATCATCCACTGGCCGGACCCGGAAAGGAGAAGACAGTCAAATCACTGGAGAAGGCCAAGAAGGATATGGAGAAGCTGGAGAAATCAGTTTCAGTCAAGGCAGAGGACGGTGGCTTCTGGTACAAATATGCCGTGTGTCACCTAACACTGGGCAACTTGGAGAACGCCTGCGAGTCCTTCGACAAGGCCATCAAGTTCTCTCCCGATAACCCGGATGCGTACGCCAAGAAAGGCACGAGCCTGGAGAGCATGAAGAGATATGAGGAAGCAAGGCCTTTCTTCGAGAAGGCTCTGGAACTCAAACCTAGCTCTATGATTGCGAAGAGAGGTTTGAACTACCTCACTTACTTCACTCAAGGCGGAGAGATTCCGGAATAGCGGGATTGAGATTGGAGAGGACCCTCTGTACCTCATCTGCAGTCTGTGAGGATTCGAATCTGTTTGAGCCACGCTTTGGTTCTGACTTTGGCTATGTACGGATACACACAGACCGTTCCCAGTCCCTTCAACCGCCTTTTGGCTGTATGATTATCGGGTTTCCACCGTCTGTGATTATTATGTATTCAATGTTCGAATCAGGATTTGTGAGTGCTTGGATGTAGAGCATGGTGAGGTATGCTTCTGTTATGTTGGTGAGATTCGGGTCATTGGTTATGAGCTGGTCCATCACTATCCTGATAGCCTCTCCAGTTCCGTTCGCTCTTATGATCGTTGCGTTCTTGTATCCCTCTGCTTCGATTGCCAACCTTGAAGCTTCTGCTTGAGCGTTGATCACGATTGCCTGTCTGTTGTATTCTGCCGTCACTACTTTCTGTTCTGCAGCTTGCTTTTCCTCTATCGCTTGATCCACTGTCTCAGGAAGATCCACGGACCTGATCAGGAAATCCTCAACCGTTATGTCATAGGCTGCTAGATCAGATGTGATTTGGATTAGCACTTCTTTATCCACTGCTATCCTTCCTTCACCTCCGATGTACTCGCCGGTGTAGTTGCTTGCAACGTTCCTTGGTGTGTTTCTGATATATCTGTCGACCAAGTCCATATAGTTCCCTCGTTCAATTCTGATTTCCGCAACTTTGTCTGATGGCATGCGGAATATCAAGGAACAGTCCACTTTGATGTCCAGGTTATCGCTGGATCGTACCGTCAGAGATGAACCCGTACTTGACATCATGTCCCTTGTCTGAGTGTTGTATCGAATTATTTCGATATCACTCAATGCGTAGACTGGATTCCAGTTCCATCCTTCTGATATCTCGTTCGTATCCGGTCCAAAAGGCGATGTTACCACCACTCCCTTGTGACCTGCCGGAACGACCACAAACCCTCCTACTATGAAGAATCCGATTACGAGGATCAACAACCCCAGCAAGAAGATCCTGCCCACTCTCGGGAATCTTCTCACATCATCCCAAAAAAACCTTCTCAGGAGTCCTCTTCTTGGGGGTCCTCTTTCTCTTCTTCTGCTAGGTTTCCGGTCTTCCTCCACTATTTCGATTTTCTCTCCTTCTTCTTCTGGTGACATAAAACTCTCAGAACCGTTGGGAGAAGATAAACCTTATCTCAAGGTCCAGTACGGTATCTCTCTCTCAGAATTCTCTTTTTTATCTTTCCCGATTCAGTTTTGGGTAGCTCGCTAACCAGGATGACTTGCTTCGGGGCCTTGAACGCAGCCAACCTTCCCTTACAGTGGTCCATTACTTCCACCTCGGTCAGCTGTTCATTCTCCTTCGGAACCACAACTGCAACTATTCTCTCCCCCCAGACCTGATCATCTATTCCGATGACGCCAGCTTCCAGTATCTTCGGATTCTCGTAGAGGACGTTTTCCACTTCTATTGAATAGACATTCTCTCCACCGGTTATTATCATGTCATCCATTCTGTCCACAATGGTCACGTAGCCCTCTTCATTCAGAATTGCTAGGTCTCTCGTGTGGAGCCATCCATCCCTTATTCTTTCTTTCGTTTCATCCGGAAGTTGCCAGTAACCAGGGGTAATCGTTTCTCCCTTCACGATAATCTCTCCGACGTCCTCATCGTTCGGTTCGACTTCCGCCCCATCTTCTTTGACGACTCTGAGCTCGACTCCTTTGAAAGGCCTACCTGTGGTGGCCAGATAACGCAATCTCTCTTCAAAGGGCAAATCCCTGAGATGGTTCTTCAATATGGACATCGTTAGGAACGGACTGGTTTCTGTCATCCCGTAGGTCTGAATGTATTCGCATCCGAACTTGTCTATGATCTTCCTGATGATCTCGGGTGCGATTGGTGCGCCACCACTCATTATGAAACGGAGGCTGCTGCAGTCGTAGTTGTCCACTTCGGGATGATTCACCAGCATGTTCAGCATCGTAGGGATGAAGTTGCATAGTGTGACCTTGTCTCGTTCAATAGTCTCCAGCACCCTCTTTGTGTCGAACTCAGATACAAAGACATGTTTTCCGCCAACCAATGTGATTGCCCAGGCGGACCAAGCATCTGCCAAATGGTACATTGGGGAAACGTGCAGCCATCTATCATTCTTCGTCAGTTGTATCTCTTCGACAGTGTTGACGGCGTGGACATAGTTGTTACGGTGTGTGAGTATGACACCCTTGGGCCTTCCAGTTGTGCCACTGGTGTAATATATCTGTGCCATTTCCGTGTCCTGGACATCCTGAGGCGAGATGTCTTCAGTATCCTTCCTTCCCAGGAGTTCCTTGTAAAGGCAAATGTCTTCGGTATCATCACCAACTGCGGATTGAACCCTCTCCACCAAGTCTGGTTCTGTAATGATGCACTTTGCTCCTGAGTTCTCAAAGATGTATGAGAAATCCTCTGATGACAATCGGTAGTTTACGGGTACCAGCACGGCTCCAATCCAAGCGGTAGCGAAATAGCTCTCCAGGAAATGATGGCAGTTCCTGTGAATGATTGCCACTCTGTCACGAACTCCCACACCAAGGTCTTTGAGCGCAGTTGCAGATTTCAGCACTCTCTCCAAGAACTCGGAGTAGGTGAGTCGGTTGGGCCCGCATATTATGGCATCTTCCTTCTGAAAATTCTCCACTGCCGTCTTCAGTATGTTCGAGAGCGACATAGCGTGAATTCTCCTACTCCCCCTCTCCCTTCTCAAGTATCGCTTCATGCACGTACCAATACATTCCCCATGTGGCGAACCCCAGCACGATCCAGATGAGCCAGAATTCTGCGAACATCTCTCCGGCTGAATTTATGTTCACCAGAACGGTGTAATGTCCGGTTGTGATTCCGTGCCACCAAGCAATCAACCAGGTGATGATTGTCACGAGACCTGTGGCAAAAATCATTCCAAGACCTATCATCCCAGCAATATCCTTAATTCTTTCAGACTTCTTACTCATCATATCACCATGTCTGAGTGTTTTTGACTAATCGAGCGGACCTATCGTCTCTTCCTTTGATTTGATATCCTCTCTGAAAACTAATGTGGGTCTCCTTGAGTGGTGCATCACTTTGGAGGCAACATCTCCCAAGAGGAGATCAGCGACTGCCGAGGTTCCTTTGTATCCCAGGACCAACAGAGGATAATCTCCTTCCCTTGCTTCTGTGAGTATCTCTTCCGCGGGATGGCCAGTTCTGACCTTTGCTTCAACTTCCACCACTCCTTTCTCCTTGAGCATCTCTGCAGTCTTTCCAGCGATTTCACCTGCAGTCTCTATGATTTTTGGATCATCAGAGGGAGCCACACTCAATATCATAACCTCTGATTTGGCCTTCACAGCTATGTCAGATGCATAGTTGATAGCATCCTCGGCATGCTTTGAGCCCTCTGTGCACATCAATATCCCCGAGAAGTCTCTCCTGGATTTCACCACAAGAATTGGGATTTTGGAGTGGTGGATCAGTTGACTGGACACGCCCCCGAGCAAGCACTCCATGAGAACGGACCTACCATGACAGCCGACCACTATAAGATCGAATTTCCCATCACGCGCCTCCCTGAGCAGTTCTTCACTAGGAGAAATTCCTTCAACAATCTTACCCGTCATCTTTATTCCAAGTTTCTTCCCCAGGCGTTGTGATTCGTTCACCAGTTCTTCTCTCTCCTTGAGTATCTCCTCTCTCTTGAGGGCAGGCACGGTTCCCCAGAATGAGTAGACCTGCAGTTCTTCAACAACGTGCAAAACCACCAGTTCTGCATCCAATATCTTGCACAGGCTTGCTGCGTATTCCACCGCCATGTTTTCCTTTATGCCTATGTCCACGCCAACTAGCACTTTCTTTATCATCTGAACGTCCTCCTTCACCTCAAGCTGTTAATATTGCCTGGAGCAGGATAATCACACCTATGGCCAGAATGGCTATGCCAACGATAACCCTGAGATTCCTGGCACGCAATCTCTTAACTGTTAATGCGGAGAATGGAACCGAAATCAGTGCTCCAACCGTCAAAGGTATCGTGAGACCGATCTCTGTGAATCCAACATATATCCAGGCCACGACACCCACTAATTACGCAATACCCTCTGCTAGTGATGTTATCCCAACCGCGCTTTTTGTCTCAACACCCGAGAGTATCTGGCCCCCGGTGGCCATTGGACCAAATCCTCCTCCGCTCAATCCCTTGTTGAAGGCAGACACGAAACCCATTGCGACTATTCTTCCCCATGTGAAGATGAAGAACCTGCCTACAGTTACTAGAATGATGACTCCAAGAACCAGAATCAGGATGCCAATGTAGAGCTCCAGTACCATGGTGGGCAAGGCCTTCGCCACAAATGCAGCTATCACCACGCCAACAATGCTACATGCACCCAGAATGGAAGCCACCCTAAGATCCTGAGAGCCCATTGTAAAATCCACATTCCTGACCAAATGATGCATTAGACCAGCTATCAATCCTGCCATAAATTGAGAGATCAGCAATGGAGGCACGAATACTACAGGATCAAATCCCATTAGTAGGAGAATACCAGCCAGGCTAGTGCCGTACCCCATCCCCAGAGTGGCGTCAATGTACTCTGTCACGAAGGATAGGAATCCTATTAGCAGAAGTATTTCCACACTCAGTGCCATCTGGTCCCTCTTCCACTAGTACGCATTCACCAATTCCTTTCCGTTTTTTGCTCAACAATCGCAGAAAGGACAGCCTCTTCAGTGTATCATCCTTCCCACTAAAAACCCTTTGTCGTCTCCAAACAAGCAGTCTCATGCTGCAAAGATGAGATCAAATGTCATTTTCGCTGCCGCAATGAAAAGGACCGAAATGAATATGAGGGCCACAGTGCGACTTTTGAGCTTCTTCAGTCCCCATCTGGAACCTACAAAGGCTCCTATGAACACTATCGGCCAGAGGATGGCAATCAAACCGAAGTCGATCTCCTGGGGAGTTCCGAAATACAAGTAGCTTAGAAAACCGAATATGGATGTCACTACTATCATCGCGGAGGATGTTCCAATTGCTTTTCTCGTCTTGCGTCCGAGCACATACACCATCAGGGGAACATTGACCAGTCCGCCCCCGATTCCCAAGCTTCCTGATGTGAAACCGGATGCCAGTGTTCCAGTTGCGGATGCGGCCTTTCTGCCACCAGTCATCTTGGTGTCATCGTCATCATCCTCGTGCATCTGGTTCTTCCTCCAGTCATAAAGCATCTTAATGCCCACCAGCACGATCACAGTCACGAAGAATGCCAGGAACACCTTCTTGCTTGTACTCAGATTGAAGAAAGCTCCAATAACAGCACCTATCAGAGCCCCTGTAATGAGAATGCCAGCCAGTCTAGCATCCACGAAACCCTTCTGATAGTGGTTTATTGTTGCGCTTAGACCCGTGGCTGCTGCAAGAGTAAGAGAGATTGGGACGGCAACGTCTTCCCCAGTTGCTCCTGTGTATACCAGGGACATGAGAATCGGCACATACAGCAACCCTCCT
>CP070767.1:1006479-1018055 GCA_020345725.1 Methanobacteriota archaeon
CGGCGGAATAAGCGTAGGGTTCTCAGGAGAGATCATGGTCGGAATCAAGTCATACGGAGTGTACCTTCCTGTCTACCAGCTTTCGAGCGAAATCCTCCAGAGGGCCTGGGGGAGGCCTGGCGGAAAGGGGACCAAGGTTATATCTAACTATGACGAGGACAGTCTGACTATGGCGGTGGGTGCCGCCCTGGAGTGCCTTGAGGATACAGATATCAAGACCGTTGAAGGGTTGTACTTCTCATCCACAACACCTCCGTATGGAGAGAAGATGAATGCGAGCGTGGTTGCGACGGCTTTGGACATGAACAGGAACGCGTTGACGATGGATGTTGGCTCTTCCCTGCGTTCAGGCACGGGGGCTCTGAGGGTTGCACTGGACACGGTATCTTCAGGTTCTAGGAACAACATATTGATGGTCGCTTCGGACAGTAGGCTGGCCGAGCCAGGGTCCTACCTTGAGCCTTTCTTGGGAGATGGAGCGGTTTCATTTCTGGTTGGGAACGATAAGCCGATTGTAGATGTCATCGACCACTACTCTGTTTTTGATGGTTTTCCTGACGTTTGGAGAAAGCAGAATGAGAGATTCCTTCGCCATGATGATATTCGATATTCAAGAACCGAGGACTATGCCAGGAACATGAAGGACGCCTTGGAGGGCTTGTTCTCAATAGGGAACTACCAGGCAGAGGACTTCTCCAAGGTTGTGCTGTTCTCCCCTGATCCCAGAAGCCATGAATTCCTCGCAAAGAGCTTGGGATTCTCACCAGAACAGGTTCAGGATCCTCTACTTGATAAGACGGGGATGATAGGCTCAGGACACGCTCTGATGATGCTTGCTGCAGCACTGGACAAGTCCAAGCCAGACGATTTGATATTGTTCGCTAACTATGGAGATGGAGCGGAGGTCTTCTCGGTCAGGGCCACTAAGTTTATAGAGGGTTTTGAGAGAGACACCATTCCGGAGATTGAGAGAGAAAGGAAATCGATTGGATCTTACACACGCTACCTGTCATTCAGGGACTTGGTTGGGGACTATGAGTTGACAACACCGTTCTCTGCAATACCACTTCTCAGAAGAGAGGAGGAACTGAATATAAGGCTGCACGGAAAGAAATGCAAGGGATGCGGAACGGTCATGACACTGGCACTGAAGACCTGTCCACACTGCAAATCGGCAAAGGAATTCGATGATGTGAAGCTCACAAAGAGAGGGAAGGTCGTCACCTTCAGCCAGGAATACTACTACCCGACGCCAGAACCACCCATAACAATGACAGTGATAGACCTTGAGGGTGGGGGAAGAATACTGGCACAGATGACCGATGCCCAGGCGGAAGATGTCAAGGTTGACATGCCAGTTGAATTGACATTCAGGAAGCTCCACACTGGAGGAGGGTTTGTGAATTACTCGTGGAAATGCAGGCCCATCCCAGGAGGCGGAGCCTGATGACCTTCAAGGACAAGATCGCGATCATAGGAGCTGGATGCACACAGTTCGGAGAGAACTTCAATCTGAGCTACGGTGACATGGTCTTCGATGCTGCCAAGGAAGCCTTTGAGGATGCTGGAATAGAAGGAAAGGACATAGATGCTGCATGGCTCGGAACCGCCTTCCCGGATGCTGGTGTGTACAAGGGCAGGTCAGGTATGGATCTGGCCGAGCCACTGGGTATGTTCGATATTCCAATCACAAGAGTCTCAAATTACTGTGCTACTGGTGGAGATGCCTTCAGAAATGGATGCAACAGCCTGCTTTCTGGGGAGAGCAATCTGGTGCTCGCACTCGGTGCTGAGAAACTGAGGGACAGGACACCGCAGGATAGTATTGTCAGAATGATGGTCGACACTGGCCACCCCATTTACCAGAAGGGCTTCACCGCTGCCGGAACATTCGCCGTTGTAGGCACGAGATACATTCACGTGTATGGAGATATTACGGAGCAACTCGCAAAGATATCAGTCAAGAACCACTACCACGGGTCATTGAACCCAAAGGCGCATTTTCAGAAACCAATTACGATGGAGTACGCTCTCAAATCACCAATGGTTGCCTATCCAGTGAACCTTATGGGAAGCTGCCCGACAACGGACGGGGCTGCTGCCGTGATACTCACAAGAGCCGAAGATGCGAAGAAGTACACTGACAATTACGTCCTGCTCAAGGGTTACTCTCTGTCGATCTCGACAGGATGGGACCTACCGTTCTATGACCCAGACTACGATTTCCTAGGTTACCGCGCCACTCAAGTTGCCAGTCAGAAGGCATACAAACAAGCGGGTATAGAAGACCCGTACAAGGAATTGGATTTAGCGGAAGTTCATGACTGCTTCAACGTTGTAGAGTTCATCACGTACGAGGACCTTGGTCTCTGCGAGAAAGGAAAAGCCAGCGAACTTGTGGACAATGAAGTTACTACATTAGGCGGAGAGATGCCAGTTAATGTCAGTGGAGGACTTCTAAGCTGTGGACATCCGGTGGGTGCAACCGGTGTCAGAATGCTGTACGAACTCACAAAACAGCTGCAGGGAGAAGCGGACAAGAGACAGGTGGAGAATGCGAAGCTGGGATTGGCGCACAATATTGGAGGCCCTGGAGCAGTGGCATCCATCACAATCCTCGGAGCGAAGTAGAATGAGAAAGAATCCGATCAGAGTCCTCATAGCAAAGCCTGGCCTGGACGGACATGATAGAGGAGCCAAGGTGGTTGCACTCGCGTTAAAAGAAGCTGGGATGGAGGTTATCTACACTGGCCTGAGACAAAGCGTGGAGCAGATAACTCACACCGCTCTCCAAGAAGATGTGCAGGTAGTAGGGTTGAGCATACTTTCAGGCGCCCACTTACCGATTGCCAAGAGATTAATGAAGATGATGAAGGAAGAGGGTCTGGACGATAAGATAGTCCTGATCGGGGGCAACATCCCGAAGGGAGACATTTCGAAACTGAAGAAACTGGGCGTTAAAGAAGTATTCCCCACAGGATCCGAGTTCCCGAACATTGTGTCATTCATCGAATCAAACGTCCCAAATTGAAGCTCATTGGCCTCTCAAGAGGTGTTCCAAATGAAGAAGAAGATAGAACTGCCAGATGTTGTGCTCGAGTCCGGGATAAAGGTCAAGCCAATCTACGGACCGGAGGATGTCAAGAACATAGATTTCAAGGAGGATATTGGAGAGCCTGGAGAGTATCCGTTCACGAGAGGGATTCACAAGTACATGTACAGGTTCAGGCCTTTCACAATGAGACAATATTCTGGTTTTGCGACGGCCAAGGAGACCAACAAGAGGTTCAAGTATCTCATCAAGCACGGACAGACTGGATTGAACGTTGCTTTTGACCTACCTACTCAGTGTGGGCTGGATTCTGATGACCCATTGGCGGAAGGAGAGGTAGGTCGAGTAGGGATGGCGATTGACACACTCAAGGAAATGGAGGATGCTTTCAAAGGAATCCCTATTGACAAAATCAGTACTTCGCTGACGATCAACTCAATGGCACCGATAATGCTGGCAATGTATGTGACGGTTGCGGAGAAGCAGGGTGTTCCGCCGGAAGAGGTCAGGGGGACGTTGCAGAATGATATCCTCAAGGAGTACATCGGAAGAGGGACCTGGGTGTTTCCTGTCGAGCCATCAATCAAACTGATTGGGGACACGATAGAATACTGCTCCAAGTACGCACCGAAATATTACCCAGTAAGCGTTTGTGGGTACCATATCAGGGAATCGGGGGCTAACCCAGTCCAAGAGATTGCTTACGCATTCCTAATCGCCAAAGCCTACATCCAACACGTTCTGGACAGAGGACTGGACGTGGATGATTTCGTACCAAGATTCTCCTTCAACTTCGACATTCACGGAAACCTGTTCGAACAGATAGCGAAGTTCAGGGCGGCGAGAAGACTGTGGGCGAAAATTGTCAAGGAAGACCTGGGTGCCAAGAACCCGAAGGCCATGCAAATGAAGATGATAGCTGGGGGAGGTGGAGGAGGGCTTACGATAGAGCAGCCCGAGAACAATATTGTGAGAGGAGCCTACTACGCTTTAATCTCAGCTCTGAGCGGTACCCAGACGATGGCGCTGTGCTCTTATGATGAAGCTTATACAATACCCTCCGAGAAAGCAGCTGTGATTTCGCTCAGGACGATGCAGATACTCTTGGACGAGATGGGATTGCGTGATACTGTTGATCCGCTGGCTGGTTCCTACTACATCGAGAGCCTGACGTGCGAACTGGAGAAGCTGATTGTTGACATGATGGAGAAGGTGGAGAAGAGGGGGGGACTCGTAAAGGCAGTTGCGGATGGTTATGTTCAGAACGAAGTTGCGAAGCAGGCGTTCCTACTGGAGAAGAGAATACAAGAGGGTAAGATAGTTAAGGTTGGGGTAAACAAGTACAGAGAGGATGAGGAAGAAAGGGAGATAGAGTTCCACAATTACAAGGCGGAGGAAGCAGAGGAGCAAATCAAGAGGCTCAATAAGGTGAAGAAGGAGAGAGAAGATTCAAAGGTGACCAAGGCACTGAAAGCTCTCAAGAAGGCTGCTGAAGCGGATGAGAACTTGATGGATACTGTGATTGATGCAGTCCGAGCTTATGCTACCGTTGGAGAGATCACAGCGACGATGAAGGAAGTCTATGGAGAGTTCAAAGAGCCTGTGAGGTTGTAGGTGGTGGTATGAAACCTCTTCTGGATGGAGTTAGGATTCTAGATATGTCACAAATGCTGGCAGGTCCGTACTGTACCATGTTGCTGGCGGACTTGGGAGCTGAAGTGATTAAGATTGAGAGCCCTGGCGAAGGAGATAGGATAAGGCAAATGGGCATCTACAGGATTGGCGGTCAGAGCGCGTATTTCCTCAGCATAAACAGGAACAAGAAGAGTGTCACGTTGAATCTTAAATCGGAGAGGGGGAGAGAGCTTTTCTATGAACTGGTGAAGAGATCGGACGTGGTATTTGACAACCTTAGACCGGCAACGTTGGAGAAACTGGGAGCAAGCTACGAAGAGGTGAAGAAGCATAATCCGAAGATAATATCCTGTTCCATCACTGCGTTCGGACCTGATGGCCCCTATGCCGATTGGCCCGCGTTTGACCTCACACTTCAGGCGATGTCCGGAGCGATGTCTTACACTGGAGAACCTGGGAGACCTCCTGTGAGGATGGGATTGCCGACGGGTGATCTGGCTGGTGCGTTGATGGCTGCCTTTTCAATATCTTCTGCGTTGTACAAGAGGGAAGAAACGAAAGAGGGATGCAAGCTAGATATCAGTCTGTTGGACAGCATTGTTTCGCTTCATACGTATGTGGCTCAATATCTAGTGGCTGGATCTCCAATACCTGAACAGATAGGTTCGGGTCATATTTCAGTTGTTCCCTACGGAGCATTCAAAACGGCAGACGGCTGGATTACAATTGCCATTTTCACAGAGAGATTCTGGGAGAACTTCTGTAAGGTTCTTGGAATGCCGGAATTGGCGAAGGACTCGAGGTTCGTCACGAACAATGACAGAAGCAAGAACCGAAACATCCTCAATCCAATGATAGAGGAGAAGCTCATGGCTAGGACAACCAATGAATGGGTGGAAATCCTCAGCAAAGAGAGGATCCCATGCGGAGCTCTGAACACAATGGACAAGGTTCTGCAAGATGTGCAACTCAAACATCGAGACATGATCGTGGACGTTAGGATACCTAAGGGCGGAGAGACAGAGATGCTAGGGAATCCTGTGAAGGCGGAAGATATGAATCAAGAGTATCGGTTCTCACCTGAACTTGGTGAACACACCGAACAGATTCTGATGGAAGTTCTAGGGCTGGGGAAACGGGACATAGACGAACTCAGAGAGAGCGGAATCATATAGGTTGACTCTGAAGGCTGTTTCTTTGCTCTCTTCTCTGCTCGGAGTTCAAATCCCTCCGTCGGTTTCGGTAGGGTTTGAACTTGAGATTCAAGTTCACCTTGAGTCATTTCTGTGGAAATGGCGAATTTGACAAGCGAAGGTGAATAGTTGACTAGGATGAGGGCAGTGGAGGAAAACTATAAGTCTGGGCAATACGATTGAATTCTCAGAACAAGATTGCATGGGAGGGAGGAAGTCATCTGAGGCGTAGAGATTCTCCTGATACAACAACCTACTGGTGAAGCGAATGAAATGACCGTCAAGGATTGAGAGATAAAATGAAGGAAAAAATGTCAAAACTCGGGAATCTGGTGATATGTACTGCGATAATCGCCAATCTCGTACTAGCATCATCCATAAGCAACCTCAGTTCGAAGGATCTTGAAGGACCTTTGGCGAACTCCCCAAAGACGATCTGGGTGGATGATGATTTTGTGGATGACCCGCCCAATCATAAATGGGATACGATCCAAGAGGGAGTAGATGATGCAATTGACGGAGACACGGTTTTTGTCTTCAACGGAACTTATTATGAGAATGTGCTTGTAGACAAGACGATCAGTCTAACGGGCGAGGATAAGACAGAAACAATTGTGAATGGTGGCGGCATCGGAGATGTAGTCAACGTGACATCTGATTGGGTGAATATCACTGGATTCACAATGTCAAAGGGTGGCGTTGACTGGTGGTTTCATCGTGCTGGCACAAAGCTATATAATGTCAAGAATTGCTATGTCTATGACAACATCATTTCAGACAATGAGCAATATGGCCTATTGCTTCAAGGGTCCAACAACAACACCATCTCTGACAACATCCTTGTGTCGAACTATTGGGGTATGTATATAGACTCCTCCAATCACAGTACTGTCGCTAGCAACACTGTCTCAGGAGGCTTGAGGGGTATCCTTTTCTACAATTCAAGTAGCAACACAATCACCAACAACACAGTGAATTCTGTCGGCGAAGGTCTGGAGATCGCCTGGTCTTTTGACACTTTTATTCTCAGCAACAATGTATCATCAAACCTCGGAATGGGAATCACACTCTGGTTTTCCGCCAGGGGTGTTGTTCTTGACAACAATGTTACCGATAACTTGTACGGAATCTATGCTGTCATGTCCAATGATAGCGCTATCATCGACAACTCCGTAATTTGGAACGAACGCTCGGGTATCCACCTTTTGGCCTCTACGAACATAACGCTTGCAAAGAACACGATGGTCGAAAATAGCATCACCATTTATGGGCCCAGCGTTGAGCGTTGGAACACTCACACCATCGAGACTTCCAACACTGTCAACGGCAAACCTGTCTACTATTGGAAAGACGGAGTTGGGGGAACAGTTCCTGAGGATGCTGGGGAGGTTATTCTCGCCAATTGCTCCGAGGTCTTTATTGAGAATCAGAACATAGGCAACGCTTCAATCGGTATCCAACTTGGATATTCACCTAACAACACGATTGCAAACAACAGTTTCTTTCCAACCTATGGTTGGGGTGCCCAGTTATATAAATCTCATGACAACGCCCTAGTTAACAACACCATCTCAGGGTTGTGTGTCATAGAGTCCGACAATAACTACATCGCCCACAACATTGCATCAAATAGCACGCATGGCATCTATACCCGCAACTCGAACAACACCAGAATCCTCAACAATAGAATATTCAACAACAGCTGGAGTGGCATCATGCCAAGCCATTCTCACAACAGCACTATATCGAACAACGTTGTTTCTTCGAATTACGATGGTGTTTTCTTCCATTTCTCCGATGGTAACATCTTCTCTGGCAACATAGTTACCTTGAGCGAGCGAAACGGGGTATATTTCACGTTCTCAAATCACCATACTGTCACACATAACGTCATTTCCTCAAATATACGTGTCGGCATCTACCTCGACTATTACAGTCGCTGGAATGACATTTCCAACAACACAGTATCAGACAATCTATATGGGTTCTTCTTCGAAGTGTCTGTTCGCAACGCGATCTATCACAACAACATACTTGATAACGAAAATCAGGCCATTGACGATCATGCCTCAGATAATGATTGGCACCATCCCCTCCTTTTGGAAGGTAACTATTGGTCAGATTATAATGGTTCAGATGATGGTAGCGGGACTGGAAAACATGCAGTAGCTGGTGACTTAATTGGGGACACTCTGATTCCTCATCCTGGAAAGGACTATGATTTCTATCCTTGCACTATTCCAAACTGTTGGATTGCTCCTCTAGACCATCCGCCGATTGCAGACGCGGGGCCAAGTCAGACAATATTCGAAGGTGAAATCGCGAGTTTTGACGGTTCACTCTCTGTGGGTTCTCAAGGTGACAAGGTGTTTTCTCAGAATATTAGGGTAAATGAGCACGATCCCCTGTCTCTTGGAGTCAATAGCGAGCCTCAGATGCGAGTTGACGGACACGGGATTGTCCATGTCATATGGAAAGATCGGATTGAACAGAAACCAAATGTGGCACTATATTATTCACAGTCAGCTGACGGTGGCCTCTCCTTTGGGGACGATACCAGATTGGTCAATGTCACGGGAGTCTGGCCGAATTCAGATTCGCTGAATCCCAGATTCGACATTGATGGCAACAGGAATATCCATGTGGTGTGGACAAGCGTTGATGAAAGCGGCACTATCCCTACAATGTACTACAGCAAGTCCTCAGACAATGGCAGTTCATTCGATGAACCTCGTATTGTCCTCACAATGAATGTTACGGCTGATTTATCAGTCGATGGCGAGAACAACATCCATCTGCTAGCTCACGGGTTGCCCTGGGACCTCTACCATCTGATATCGAGAAATGGTGGAGAGTCTTTTGGAGAGCTTGTTCGTGTGAATGACCTAGATGTCCTTGATACAAGTAACATCGAGCCCGAGCTCTCAAGAATGGTCGTTGACAAATCAGGTGACATCCATGTGATCTGGCCTGGCCAGAGACAGGGAGAGCCCTTTACTGGAGATATCTTCTACTCCAAGTCTGAGGATGGAGGTCAGTCATTCAGCAACAACATCAAGGTTCATGATGAGACGGGAGATGTGTTCAGGACTATTGGGGGCCTAGATGTTGACTCCACTGGTAATCCTCACGTCATTTGGATTGAAAAGAACCTAACAGAAGAATTCGATAGAATGGCGTACACGAAATCCATCAACAAGGGCAAGACCTTCCAGAACAAGACGTTCGTCAGGGACGATAGATATGCTGCAGTGGGTGCGGGATTCTTCACTGGGCCATCAATAACAATAGGTCCCGACGATGTGCCTAGAATAGCGTGGACAGAATCATTCAAATCCGTACTTGACTGCAACGTATGGTTTTCCAAATTCGACGAGGCCACGGGCAATTTCTCCCATAGAATTCTTGTCACCGATCATGGCAGAAATGACACCATGCAGGGTTGGCAGTCATTGGCTCTCGACGAGAATCTTGACACCCATATCGTGTGGATGGATACCAGAGAGGGAGATATTCAGATTTATTATTCGAGAACCATTCCAGGAAGGGTGGCGATAATGTCATATGAATGGGATATGAACGATGTCGCGGATTCTGACGGTGATGGAAACTATACAAATGATGTAGACGCGACTGGTTCCACTCCAGCGTTCGCATATGGTGATGATGGCACTTACATGGTTACGTTGAAGGTGACAGATGAAGTGGGGGCTATAGACTACGACACAACATTTGTCACCGTGCTAAATGTGGATCCCATTGTTTCACCGATCTCCTACCAAGCAGAGGAACTGAATGCATCGGTCATGTTCCGAATAGCTGGGGAAAAATGGCACGATGTAGAAGTCCATCTCTTCGAGGACGATGTCGAAATCGGCTACGCTAGACTAGCAAGATCTCCGGGTAGTCCCAATGACCAGATGGCCTTTCTTGCCGATATCTCAGTAGATTTCTCAAAAGAATACTCAGCGAATGTCTACTATACACCAGAAGATGACCCCGTGAATGGACAAGAATGGGGAGCAATTCCTGCCTGGTTGATTCTGAATTTCGATGACGAGGAGAAGAGAATACATCATACATTCAATGTGAGACAAGAAGATACGTGGGTTTGGAATGCTGAGAACTTGAATCAATACTTCCCATTTGTCGTTTCTTTTGAAGCAATAGCATCAGATCTCGGAAGTGACGACCTGACCTTCACCTGGGATTGGGGAGATGGGGCATCATCGTCAAAGACATACTACAACGATGGAGTAGGACCTGATCCATATCCGAGTCCAGGTGGAAAGTATCCATTCTCAGCAACGGATATGGTCGAGCACACGTACGGTGCTGGTGATGTCCACACTGTCACAGTGACCGTTGAGGACGATGATGGTGGAATCGGGACTGCTACCTTCACAATTCGCACTCCATAAGCATAATCAAATTCAGACGTGTAAACGGGGAGAGTTCTATCCGTCGGCTTTGAAACTGAACTTCCAAGCCCTCCATCGGCTTCTGAGAAGTAACAATCGAGGAAGGGGCAATTATGTACTGAGACTGGCTATAGCCAGGAAACACAGCTAGATTCACTTGTGAATGATATGCAAAGGTACTTATAACCACGAACGTCTTGATAGGCAAGGAGAAAACTAATGAACATCTACGCAGGTAATCTGTCACGTGATGTCAAGGAGACTGAACTGCGAGAGGCTTTCGAAGCCTTTGGCGAGGTCACGTCTTGCAGGATAATCATGGACAGGTTCACTGGAACATCGAGAGGATTTGGATTCGTCGAGATGTCCACAGATGAGGAAGCAAAGAAAGCGATGACAGAGCTGAACGGAACCGATATGAAGGGACGGACAGTCACTGTCAATGAAGCCCGACCTCGACCTAATCGAGGTGGCGGCCGACGCTACTGATGCGCTATCCTCTAGCATGAAAGAATCATAATTGAACTTCGACAAACAACGGCTGGAAAGGAAATCAAAGATCCCCCTGGGATGCTTTCTGACGACTTTTTGTCCGCTTTGGGTTTGACGATATTCGAATTGATCTAGCGATAGCGCTGTTCGCCACACTGAGTGTGGGGACAAGCCCTGGACTTGATTGTATGTCCTGAAGCCGGAAATAGTGCAATTGTTCCCAGAGTTTGCTTTGATACTGAACTTAGAAGCCCTCCATCTCCTCCCCACGCAAATAGAACGGACGTGGACATCTCTCTAGTTCGCAAGAAATAAGTAGGAAATCGTTCTACCCAATCTCGTGAACTACAAAGAGAGAAGGAAGATGATAGCCGATTCACCAATATCCTTCAGCTACCTGAAGCGCTTCAACACCGCAGCTGGCATACTGCATCTGATACAGGGCATATTGATGCTCTCCCTGGGTCTCTTTCTCACCTGGACGCAGGACATTTACGTTTTCTATCTCAAGTTCAGACAAATCAGTCCTGGACCCCCACCGGAATTCCTGGTCGCCCCTGAGGCACAAGTCCTTTTCACCATCGGTTTTCTAGGAGTGATTCTGGCCACATTCCCACTCATCTCTGCCATAGCGCATTTCACCATCGCATATCCAAAGAACAAGAGATACAACGAATACCTGAAGAAGGGGATGAACCCATACCGCTGGTACGAATACGCCCTCTCCAGCTCGATAATGATAGTCCTAATCGGAATGCTCCTTGGCGTGTGGGATCTCTGGTC
>CP070767.1:1018155-1026429 GCA_020345725.1 Methanobacteriota archaeon
GTCGGCGATTGCCATGGGCTTTACCCGGATCATCGTTCCGTCCTTCGTAGAGACATCCAGTGTGGCATCCGTACGGGTCTTCTTCCTCCTGGTAAGCCTCCTGACATAATCGCTGGTCAGATCGTGCCCAACAAACTGGGTGTAGGCATCTCCTCCCCTCACATCATGAATCCTAAACTGTAACTTGATGTGCATCTTGCTGAAATCGCCGGTCAGATCTTGGACAGTGACTTCTGACATCCTCCCAACCAGTCCGTCTGGCTCGGTCGAGAGAGTCTCTCCGATAAGTGCCCTGTTGAACATATCGGGAGCGATCAGATTGTACCAATTCTTCGCTTTCCATTTGTCCTTGATCTTCCTTGCTGCTGCCCTGGTTTTCTTAGCCATGTTTCACTCCCTTGGCTTCGCCTGATAGTCTGTCAGTGTTTATATATGTTATCTTTTCAGTTGAAGTCAGATTTGCTGAAAACGCCGATAGTAACTCTTTTCGGGGACAAACACATGTACATATATCATTGGGAGGGATATATTTGCCAGTTCCATTAGGGGGTGAGATTGATATGAGAAACAAAACAAAGGGGATATTGGCCTCCATCTTCGTGGTCTCGGTGCTCGTGCTTGCTGGAAGCGCTACCGCAGCGGATGGAATGGAAAGCCCCAATGAGGAATCGGATTACACCTTTTACTGGTTCATAGGAGAAGATGCTGCGAACACAACTGTTCACATATATGCCAAACAAGATACAATAGTCACATTCTCCGGAACGAATGATGAAGATGTGGAAGTCGATATAGATGCCAGACAATTCGCCAGCTTCAATGCCCTGGAGCTCGGCTATGGAACAGAAAGCAAGTGGTTCTACCTGGAGATGAATTCCAATCATCCTATCATGACGATACTGGACAAGGAGATTCTGATTAAATGGGCAGAGGACGATCACGGAGTGTTCCATGGAGACGGGACCGCAGCCAGACCAGCCATGAAACTTGAAACAGAGTACTACATCGCGAACGGGGATTCTGGTTCCGAGGACGACATTCTTGTTGTGTATGCACCTGAGGAGACCACACTCACAGCTAAGAGAGTAACTAATGACGGAGAGGTTTTCGAGAAGACGGTCACGGTCAACGGCATGTTTGTTACACCTTACATTTCGCTCTGGCTTGGCAGGAGCTATCCTGTCTATGAAGGATATTCTCTAGTGATCAGGTCAGACAAACCAATAGCGGCCAGTCTGTTCGAAGAATTGCCTTGGTGGCCAAATCCATACATGGGTTCCGGGAAATACCTTGGAAACTTCGGGACCTCGGTGTTCTACAATGACTACATCAATTTCGAGTACATATCTTGGGGATGGGGGAATATCTACACACCTGATGCGGCAGAGCTGACATACCTGAATCGAACGGGAGATGTGATCACTACAATGGATTTCGAGAGAGAAAGCAGCGCATCCACGCCTGTAACAAGATACAGCAGTCTGGGATACAAGACATGGAAACAGCCATATCTCATAAGGGTCCAATCGGAAGAGGACTTCGTACATGGCGAGTATACGCCTGTGGAGACAGAAGTTGAGAAGAGTGCAGCATACATGGGGTACAATAGTTCTAACAGTTTCCTTGAGCTGTACTCATTCGAGGACGCTGAGATTACCGTTTACGACGGAAGAGAGGGTAGGAGTGTCAGTCTTTCGATTAAAAAGGAGACCCTCAACACATACATACTCGTAGATGACCTGGGATTCGAAGCCTACGAACCTTTCTTGATGTCGATTGTTTCATCGGAGCCAGTCTATCAGCAGATAAGGATACCCATCAAACCATTCCTCATCCCATCCGAGTCCATGTACTTGAGGCACTACCCGATAACGCTGGGTCCTGCTCTTGAAATTGACTTCACATTTGATCCTCAGACCTTGAATCTGGACAGCAAGGGAAGATGGGTGACGGCCTATCTCAAGTTCCCGGCAGGTTATTCGCCAAGCGACGTAGACATATCCACAGTTTTGCTTCAGAACTCACTCAAGGTTGAGAAGTACTCAATCGTGGACAATACACTTGTCCTCAAGTTCAACAGAAAGAAGCTCCAAGAGATCCTAGAACCGGGAGAAGAGGTTTTGATAGAGATAACAGGCAATTTCAAGGACGGAATGCCTTTCTACGGAACGACTACGATCAGAGTAATCCAGAACTAGGAGATTCTACCCCCATAACATTGAAATAGCATGAAAAATCCGTTCAAAACTCCTTATGTATTCGACCGACCATGAAAGGTCGGTGAGAGGTTTGGTGGGCAAATTACTAAGACCAAATCGTGAGCGAGTTTTTGCGAAAGACAGTGCAATTGTGCTGCTGACATTCGTATTGGTTTTCGGATTCGCGCTGTATGCGCTTCCGACAGCCGTCATGGCGAGTGAGACTCCAAGGATTGAGATTACGTACCCAGAAGATGGAGCCACCGTCAGCGGGGTCGTTTTGATCGAAGGCATAGCTTGGGACGATATTGAGGTCGTGGCAGTGGACATAGTCTTCGATCATGAGATTGAAGTTGAAGCGACGATAACCGGACGTGTCGAGCAACACTGGTACTGGGAATACAGCTGGAACACAACGGAGTTCGCGAATGGCTGGCATTTAGTTCAGGCGCGTGCTTGGGACAATGAGAGCAAACACGGCATTCATTCAATAGAAGTGTACGTGGAGAACGAGGGGGGAAATCACCGGCCTGAGGTCACAATCGAGCATCCTGAGCACCAATCCACTGTCAGTGGAGTTGTGAACATAACTGGTCATGCTTGGGATCCGGACGAGAATGACACCGTGGAACTCGTTCAGGTGGCAATTGATAGCACAGAAGACTTCCTGAACGCCACGGATACATCAGGTAACAGTACATGGTGGACATGGCTCTACGTATGGGACACCACAACGGTCGAGAACGGCGAGCACTTCATTGTTGCCAGATCCTTCGACGGAGAGCTGTGGTCTGAGTTGTACGACATCTGGGTGCTTGTGAAGAACGAAGTGAACCAAGCTCCAGAGTGTTGGTTCGAGTATCCGGAGAACGGAGGCACCGTGAGGGGTGTCATCGATGTTGTGGTTGCAGCCAGGGACGATAATGAGGTCGTGGACGTTGACTTGGCCATAGACCGTGGTGAATGGCACCAGATGATTTTCTCTCACATGATCGAGGAGATATCAATATGGGTGTACGAATGGAACACCAGCACCGTCGATGATGGATGGCACCACCTGCTTGCAAGAGCTTCCGATGGCGAATTACATTCACTCTGCGATATTGAGGTGATTGTTGACAACGAAGAAGAGAATCACAAACCATGGGTCACGATTGAAGAACCTGAGAACGGAGCCACTGTCAGCGGTGTCATCGCGATAAGAGGACATGCGGGAGACCCGGATGAAGGGGACCGTGTGGAACTTGTGCAGATAGCCATAGATAACACTGAACACTGGCTGGATTGCCACGACACCTCTGGGAACGAGACTTGGTGGACTTGGGTTTACGAATGGGATACGACCACCGTTGAGAACGGACGGCACTTCATTGTTGCCAGGTCCTTTGACGGAGAGCTGTATTCCAACCTGTGGGACATGCATGTCTTCGTTGAGAATCCAGTGGAGAACCGCAGACCTGTGGTGGAGATCATACATCCACTAAGTGGCCAGACCTTGTCAGGCATTGTTCTGGTCCACGGGGAGGCTTCAGATCCGGACGAAGGAGACAGGGTAGAGGTCGTCAAGGTCAGAATCAACCACGGTGATTGGTTGACTGCCGTAGACACCTCGCATGATGACTCCTGGTCCACGTGGGCATTCCAGTGGAACACCGTTCAGTTCGAGAACGGAGAATACTGCATACATGCAAAAGCATACGACGGAGCGCTCTGGTCTGAGACAGATACCGTTTGCGTGGTTGTCAGCAACGAGAACCACAGACCGGAAGTGTCCATAACCCATCCTGAGTGGGGACAAACCCTGGAAGGGCTCTATCTCATCCACGGAACCGCATCCGACCCGGATGAAGGCGACAGGGTGGAGAAGGTCCTGGTCAGGATCAATGACGGAGAGTTCAGACACGCAACAGACACTTCGCCTGACGAGTCCTGGATGACCTGGGCGTACGAATGGAACACGGAAGAGGTGGACGATGGAAGGCACGAGATATGTGCCAAATCCTGGGATGGACAGCTCTTCTCTGAGGTCGTATGTGTCGAAGTGATCGTGGAGAACGTGAACAACCCGCCAGGTGCGGAGATAATATACCCAGAGTCGGGTGCGAATGTCTCCGGAATCATCGTAATCTGGGGTCACTCGGAAGATGACCGAGGCGTGAAAGGTGTGCTGGTCCGAATAGACCACGGAGAATGGGACGAAGCAGTGGACGTGTCCAAAATCCCACCCTTCAGAACCTGGGCGTACGAATGGGTGACCGAAGAATACGAGAACGGATGGCACAGGGTTTGCGCAAAGGCCTGGGACGGAGAGCTCTGGTCCGATCTGGACTGCATCGAGCTAATCGTCTGGAACGAGATGGAAGGCCAAGGACCCGGAGATGGCGGCCAGGATGCATCTGGGATACCCCCGAACGTCCTGCTGATGCTGTTGCTGGGTGGCAGCTTGGTCGTGGCGGTCGTTGCGGCAATCCTCAGACACCTTTTTGGTGTCCGAAAATAATGGCGATACATGAACCACGTTCGTGAGAGAGGTGAATGGGCCTGAGACGGATGCGCTACATTCAGCTAGCCCTATCTGCTTTGCTTTTGTTAGCCACCGCTCTATATGCGCTTCCGTCCGTGAAGGCCCCCGATCCCACATACGTTGGTGGTTCGGTATCCGGAGTCTGGGATGCTGGGACCTACATTGCAGTGGAAAACGTGATGATCCCTCTTGGTGAAACGCTAGTAATAGGTCCTGGTGTTGAGGTCAGGTTCAATGAACCCTTTGGCCTGGTGGTTCATGGAAGTCTAATAGTGGATGGGACAGAAGGCGATCCTGTCGTGTTCACTTCGAACAGTACGGACAAATTCCCTGGCGACTGGCATGGGATAACGATCACTGAAACAAGCGAAGAGAACCACATCGACAATGCCCGCATAGAATATGCCATGAGAGGCATCTATTGCACAAACGGGGCTTCATTCAGCATTCAATACAGCGAGATAAAGAACAACTCTCTCGCCGGTGTGGATCTAGTATCTTGTTCAGGTACAATTTCTCACAGCCGACTTACAGGTAACAACGTTGGAATCAAGGCGGACAGCTCGGAGATAGATGTGATTTGGAGCCAAATCCTGCAGAACACTGATTACAGTATGGCCCTTTGGAATTCACATGTCCACATGGAGTCAACGACGATCTCTGACAGCTTCGATGGAATATATTCAATCGGCTCCACACTGGGTCTGTTCAATTCCACCATTGCATCCGAGAACACTGCCCTACATCTGGCTGATGTCTCTTCTGCGGTTTCTCTTAATACCTACTTCAACAAGGAGAGGGTTGTCTTTGATGGGCTTCCATCTACACTCTTGATTGAATGGTTCTTGGACCTGAGAGTCCAGGACATGCATTCGTCCGGTGTCTTGGGAGCTAGCGTTGGAGTAAAACCAACACAACTCGAGCAAATAGACTTCCTCACTGGCGAGGAAGGTTGGATAGAAACTGTCGTGGTAAAGGAAATTACGATGACCAGTCTTGGCGAGGAGTCCTACAATCCATATCAGTTGTCTGCCTCTAGAGAAGGTTATGAGGTGAACGAAGAGGTCATCATTACCGAATCAACTACTGTCCATCTCACATTGGCCGCTGACCTCATCGCTCCAACAGCTTATGCTGGAGAGGATATGGTCGTGGATGAAGATACGACAGTGGACTTCGACGCAAGCTTCTCGGAGGATAATGACCCAGACTTCTTGACAACCGGGTCCTTCTATTGGACATTCTATGATTATGGTGGATCCTCGCATGCCGAGGGCCTGGAGCCCTGGAAAGTCTACCTGACACCAGGAAGCTATTCGGTGAGGTTGAGAGTCGAGGATGCATTTGGGAACTGGGACGAGGACTACATGATCGTCGAGGTTAGGGACATCACTAATCCGATTGCTAATGCTTCCTTCCCGGCAAGTATCCAGCTTGGTGACACTGCAACCTTGGACGCCACTTCCTCGAAAGATAACGACCCGGATTTCTCTGAACGGGGCAACTACACCTGGAGGTTCAATGACGGTTCTGAGGACGTAGTCCTCTACGGAGATATCGTTGATTGCCAGTTCCCGCACGCCGGAACATACTCGATCGAACTGACGGTGAGAGATCCAACTGGTAATGCGGACACTTATTCTGCTGATATCCAGGTTCTAGAGCTGCCAGAGGACTTCAACTATCTTCCATTCATAGCAATTGGAATCGCAATGCTTGCCCTAGCGGGGGCGGCCAGCACCGAGGCCGGGAAGTTCTGGTTCTTCAAGGTCCTCCTCATCCCGTTGTACGTGAAACTGTCCAAGAAGGATATTCTTGACCATTTCATCCGTGGTGAGATATACGGTTACATCAAGGTTCATCCGGGAGACAACTACACTACCATCAAACAGAATCTCAATCTGAAGAACGGCACCCTGACTTACCATCTGGATGTTCTAGAAAGAGAGGGTTTGGTGAAATCGCAGCTCAGAGGAAGCCGAAGACACTACTACGCCAAAGAGGCAAGGATGCCTGACGATGGAACTGGATTCCCCGCGATCAAGAATGACATCATAACTAGGATACAGGAGACTCCTGGAATCACGATGAGCGACCTGGCTGCCTTGATCGGTGTCAGCCGCCAACTGGCCAATTATCATGTGAGAGGACTCATCCAAGAAGGTTATATTCGAACCGAAAGAAAGGGCATGAAGACCCGCTGTTATCTGAATGAAAGGAAACCAGGTTTCTAGTGAGCCGCTTCAGACACATCAATCGCTTTTGGTGAAATACTCCATTGCTCTAGACCATTTGCCGATTCGAGAAATCAGAAATAAGAGAAAAAAGGGAAGAGTGTTGGTTTTAGGGTGTTTGATCTATGGGATTTTAGAACCCGTACACGTCCTTGCGGTCTTGTCCAGTCAGTCCACCGTTGCCGTTACCTTCGTTGCCTTCCTCTTGACCAGGTGCAAAGCCCCAGTACTGCATGCCCATGCCGTAGTGTCCAGTCAGACCTGAAGAGGCTGAATGAGCATGTTCGACATCGTTATGACCGGTCTGCTTGCATCCGCCCTCATAGTAGCTTATGATCACTAGGATGGCTTCATCGGGTTCCATCAGCATTCCGTCCACCAGGACTAGATCACCAGGTTCCAGGATGTGCAACATACCCTCATCGTCATCCATATCGAATGCTCTGAGGGTTCTCAGTGCGTTTCTTCTATGCCTATAACAGGACTGCTCATCACCGAACATCTTGAGGATGATCGGCAATGTAATCACTTCCTCCTTAGTCACACCGCTATAGGACACAATGATCTTTACGTCCATTGGTCCTATTGGTGATCCTGCAGTGACTGTCATGGCAAAGTAGAAGGTTGCTGTCTCTCCTGGTTCCATTGTACCGTCAGGACCGATTCTGTCTTTGGCGGATAGACCCTGTATCTTGAACCCTTTATCGTTCTCGATACCGCCGTCTTCCTTGATCTTTATGTTGATTCCGCCAGTGTTCTCCAGTGTGAACGTTCCCATGACTGTGCCGCCAGGCTGGACGTCTCCAGTGAATGCCCACCGAAGTGTGCCAGTGACGAACTCGAAGTCAGGTTTGGTCAGCTGTATCCAGTAGTAGATGTGGTAGTAGACAAAACCGTTGTTTACGAGGTTTCCGAAGGCATCGTCGTTGAGGTAGTACTCAGTGAAGAACCACGGTGTGATGACCAGTCCACCTGCATTACCGTCTGAAGCGTAGTACAGGTAACCCACCGATAAGACGGGTACCGGATCTGTGTACAATCCCTTGGCGAACTTGGATGTCGGTTCAACGATATATGAACCTCCACCAGCTCCGTCTGGACAGTAGATGAAGTTCAGCGTATCTGATGTGTCCCTGTCACCGTTTGCATCCGCAATGCCGCCAACGAGTCTAATACCCTCATACGAGTAGTAGTACTCCCTGTCCCAAATGGTGATACACTCACCACCAGGTGTCATGCCAGGCATGCCCTTTACGGACCAGTAGTGCGGAAGCATTGTGTGGCGGTTTCCATCTTCATCTGCTACGACAAAGTGGTA
>CP070767.1:1026529-1030415 GCA_020345725.1 Methanobacteriota archaeon
GACTGCTGTACGTTGAAGGTGTGGTGAATCTCGGCCATACCACCATCTTCGAATTCTACGTAGATCCAGACTGGATTTCCGCCAGTTTCGGGTGGGTCCTTGGGTATGAAGAACACGGTTGCGTCATAGGTCTTCGTAAGGTCAAGAGTAATGGTAATCCAAGCCATCTGGTCATCGAGTGAGCCGGGAAGTCGCTCGATCGAAACTGAACCCAACAAGGTTCCGTCCTCGTACAGGTCCATGCTAACAATGTTCCACTTCCTTCCAGCTACCCTCAGTCCTATCTCCACATTCGCCAGTGCAGAGTCAATTGTCACGGTGGGGTCGACATTGTGGACAGTCACATGCGCCGTATCCGTATCTGTCAGTCCAGCAACATCTGTAACTCTTAGACCGATGCTACCATTATAGTCGTCGTTAAAGGTGTATGTAGGATTTGGACCTGTCCCATCGTCGTATTGTCCATCGTTGTCGAAGTCCCATTCGTAGGTCAGGCTCTGGCCCCCGGACATTAGAGCGAAGACGGCGACATTTATCCCCATTCTGTAGGAGTTCTCGATGGTCTCCGGAAGGGCAACATTTTCCCAACCACAACCATAATCCATGTCACTGTAGATCACTGCCGTCCTTCCACCTATGTCTATACCTTGAAGCGGTTCATTATTCCATTGAGTTGGAAGAGTCCCACCTGTGACATAGAATGATGAGAAGACGGGATGGTCAGTAGGCAGATCAGTCAATGTCTGACCGAGAATTATCTGCATCTCGTTCCTGAAGTTTGTTTCGAAACCTCCAACATCTAACCAGTGGTCGCAATCATCGGCAAATAACAACCCGCCACTCTCCAGATACGCCTTCAACGCCGTTCTCTCACTATCGCTGAACGAGAAGGGATCGTGACCAGTTATGTAAAGCATCGCAGCGTCCGAGATGTCGTCCACACCAAGCCGTGCAAATCCTCCGTGAACAGCCAGATGTGAGGTTCGTGCGTTTAGTTCGGTTATAAGATTGTGCAGAGAATTCGGGTCGGGATTGTAATCTCCGTTATGCCAGACTTGATAGATGGTAATCCTCCCGTCTGGATCATATGAACCAGTTCCATCAAATGTTATTGGGGTGTCTTCATTGCCGACATACGGGCCGTTTGCATCCGCCAATGGCGGCTTATTCCCAAGACACATGCCTATATTGTCCGCGAAGACGAAATTGTCATAGGGACCATCGCCATCCTTGTCCTGAAGCTGATAGTCGTCCAAAACTTGAGTGTCTCCATATAGTAGAATCTCTCCACCAGGTCTGGGCGGTGCACCGGGATAGAAATCCACAGCGACGACATCCAGCATGTTTCTGTCCCTGACCAAGCCAGATGCGGTCGGTCCAACAGTGACTGATGAGACACCGCTTCCATCCATATCCAAGGCAGCGACACCTTCAGTGAGCTGGTCATAGATTATGTCAGTGGCTGCTGGCTCAATGTCAGGTAGAACATCATCATTATTCTGACGAATCCAAAGACCAAGGCGGCCCAGCAGATGGTTCACTGTATCCAATCCGAAGCCTCCGCTATGTTCCCCCTGCACGACCAATCTGCCCCCGTTCATGAGGAAGTCCACTACCTGGTTGACCTGGTCGTTCGTGAAGAAATAAGTTCCAGAGTCATCCCGATAGCCCGGAAGAATCAGAAAGATTACCCGGTAGTCGTTCAAATCGAGCGGCCAAATGCCCGTATAGGTGGTGGGACATCCCTGGCTATCATATCTGGCTTGCAGATCATAGAAGTCCGCCAAACCATCTCCAAAAGCACCTGGTGCAGCTCCTCCGTTCCCGTAATACAAGAGTATATTCCTGGATCCAAAACCAGTTGGTTCAAAAGTGTTTGATTCTTCCTCAATCGGGGCTCCCACGAAAATCACGCAGGACGCTACAAGGAAGTACACAGTGAAAGCACACAGTAGTTTAGTCAGATTTGAGTTCATTTAACAACCCCGCCTCCTAAGAGTGCATGGATGAGAGGATAGATAAGCATTTCTAACTCAGGACATAGAAGAAGTGGATGATCTCTTGCTGACGAGAGTCTCGAGCACTTGATAGCCCCGGACTGCGTCCACCTTGTGAAGAATAAAGGTGAGCTCGGTGTTGGTGGAGACTATCTCGAAGATGTTGATGTTCTCCCATGCAAGGTTCCGAACAACGTTGAAGATGACACCAGGAGTGTAGAGGAAGTCCTTGGAGAGTGTAAGGGTCAATGACACCAGGTTCGTTTCCACGTTCAGGACCTTCTCGCCTTTCAGGAAGTGCAGGGCTTTCTTACGGTACCGTTCGTTGGTCACTATACTTACTTCATATCTACCATGGACGGCGTTCAGTATGTCGCCCGTCTCGAAGCTAACGATATCGTATAGTTGTTTTAGCTTGTCCAGAAGTGATGGTGATCTCTGCACTGTGATATCACAGATGTCCGTTTTGAGAATGATCTCGGAAGTGTAATCAAATGGAACCTCGCTCCTCTCCTTCAAAGTCTCTGCAAACCTGCGCAAAGCCATTACGACCGCGTGATGCTTGACCTCTTTACCCAGCTCCTTTTCTATTTCAGGTTTGAGCTGTTCAGCCAATGAACCGAATGAGACGATTCCTTTGCTCAAAGCCTCCAAGACGAAGACCTTGTCCTTGACCAGCTTCTGGGTGACGTGGCTTATGGTTACCATAACACATCTCACATAGTTTTGTGATTATAGTCACAATGAGTTCTTATATAATCTTTTTGTTAGGGGCAGATGCGTGGAACCATGGTTGAATGCATAGAATGCGGAGCACAGATAGAACTATCAGAGCCAGAACAGGGAGAAATCGTGGACTGTCCTGAATGCGGCACAGAACTTGAGGTCATTCAAGACAACCCAGTAGTTTTGCAGTTCGCCCCTCAAGAAGAGGAAGATTGGGGTGAGTAGCGTTTCGAGGACTGTAAGGATACACTGAGGATGTAACTGACATGAAGCTGGGATTCCTATACTCGATAATCCGCAAGGACGAGAAGATGCTCCTGAAGGAGATTCGGGATCGCAACATCGACCTTCAGAAGATAGACGACAGGGCCTGCTTGTTCGAAATCGAGAACAATGGCTGGGACATGGATGTGGTCCTGGAACGGAGCGTCAGCCATTCGAGGGCTCTGCACGCACTGGAGTTCTTCGATCTATACGGCATTCCAACAGTGAACACACACAGTGTTGCCAGGATATGCGGGAACAAGGCCACATGTTCCTTGGCTCTGGCAAGGAACAACCTTCCAGTCCCCAAGACGATAGTGGCTTTCACACCAGAGACAGCGCTGGAGGCCATGGAGAAGATCGGTTATCCGGTCGTACTGAAGCCTGTCACTGGGTCATGGGGAAGATTGCTTTCGAAGATCAATGATAGAGAGGCCGGGGAGACAATACTGGAACACAAGGTCATACTTGGTGGTTATCATCATTCCATCTTCTACGTACAAGAATACATCGAGAAGCCGGACAGGGACATCAGGACCTTTGTCGTTGGGGACGAAACTGTCGCAGCGATCTACAGAAGCTCGAAGCACTGGATAACAAACACTGCGCGTGGAGGTGAAGTGAGCCGATGCGAGATCACGGATGAATTGAACGAGTTGAGCCTGAAGGCCAGCGATGCAGTGGGAGGCGGTGTGCTTGCGATCGACATATTCGAAACGCCGGATGGACCCTTGGTGAACGAAGTGAATTACACGATGGAATTCAGGAACTCAGTGGGGCCATCAAGAGTCAACCTACCGGCCAAGATCATCGATTACGTGGAGGAGGTCGGGCGAAGATGAAGGTCGGAATCATTGGAGGTTCCGGCTATACTGGTGGAGAGTTGTTAAGGATCCTAA
>CP070767.1:1030515-1036030 GCA_020345725.1 Methanobacteriota archaeon
GTAACAACTACTGGAAATAGCTATAGGTACTTACAACATTTTTCCCCTCTTCTATTTTTTGCGAAGACGTACTTCAACGGGACAGTCAATCCGTAACACAAGGCCACATGTACTCGGCCATTGTACGACATGCTACATAGAAGCTGGGTCGACGGGGCGATCCCAATTGGAGAATATCCAGGAATATGAGTAAATAGTCGGAGAACAATGGAATAGCCAGTGAGGGGAGAAGGTGATAAGCGTTGTTGAAATGCAGAGTGTAATGGCATCCCTCTGCCTAGCATTTGCTGTAATCCAACCAATGGTGTCTGTCGAGCATGAGATACCGTTGGCTGCGGACGACTGGGTGTTGGAGGAAGTAGCACCAATAGGGACCCAGCTTCCAGCTGGTTCCACCGGTCGTGCCAACCGCACCTCAATCGCAATCGATTCGAATGACGAACCTCACATTGCTTTCCAGAACGTCGAGACAGGGGAAATCCGTTACGCTCACAAAGATCCATCTGGAAAATGGCAAAATGAAACAGTAACTGGTCCCAACATCAAGGGAAGCTTCGTCGATCTGGAACTTGACTCCAAAGACCAGCCCGTAGTCTGCTACGCTAATCTTTCTTCGCATGGTCTTAGTTGTGCCTTCAGGGAAAAATCAGGTTGGAGATATGAGACGGTCGATGATACTCCTTATTCAGGCACCCGGCTATCTCTCGTGTTGGACGAGTTCGACAGACCCCACTTGGCATATGTCGCAGGCCCCGGTCACGTCAGATATTCATGGTGGATCGGGCACGAGTGGAACACAACTGAGGTTCGTAATTTCGCTCTTGGTTGTGTTGGATCAACTTCTCTGAATTTGGACTATGAGAATAATGCCCACATTGCGTTAGTTTCGTTTCTTCCTGAGCATGGTCTTTGGCTTTACGTACAGAATGTGTCGAAATGGGATGTCAAGGCTATCGACCCAACCAATCGTCCAGGTGAGATATTCTCATTGGTTCTTGACTCCCATAATCTCCCTCATCTGGTCTACGGAGACACTTGGAGACAAGTCCCAAGATATGCATACAACGACGGTGTCCTCTGGAATTTCAGAACCGTTGATGCTGAGAACAGGTCATTAGTAGGCTCCTTCAAGCTTGACTCTCACCAGAGTCCTCACGTTGCCTATTTGGGATACGATTCCTGGGATCTTCGATACGCCTACCTAGACAACGGCATCTGGAAAAAGGAAATTGTCGATAGCGAAGGACTCGTTGGATTTCGACCTTCCCTAGCTATCGATTCAAAGGACATCCCTTCGATTAGCTACCTGGACCTCACAGATTGGGTCCTAATGTATGCAACCAAGAAAAAGGGCATACAAGCAGAAATTGACATCGACCCAGATACGTTGAATCTCAATGGCAGAGGTAAGTGGATAACATGCTACATTGAGCTTCCAGCAGGGTATGATCCGAGGGACATTGACCCAAACACGATTCTCCTGAATGATTTCCTAAAGCCAGAGCTCAATCCCAAGTACGGGTTTGTAGTTTCAGAGAGTTCTTACATCGTCGACCATGATGAGGATGGCTTACCCGAAAGAATGGTGAAATTCGATCGCTCAGAAGTTCAGAAGCTGTTAAGTCCAGGAGATTCGGTCTCCATCACGATAGTTGGGCAGTTGTTGGATGGGACAGATTTTGAAGGGTCCGATGAAATAAGAGTAATTGATCCACATCAGGCGTCCACTAGTGCACGTCAATGAGAGATCCATGAGGGTCCTTACAGAAGTACGATCGACACCAGTGTCCTGAGAGCCTGTCTTACCTGACCATGCAATACTCCCGTTATCCCATTCCACGTTCTTGACGCTTGCTGCAATAGCGAACCATTTGTGTTCACAAACAGAGGACCATGGTATTCGTGGCCCTTGAAGAGGTATGTATTGTAATGGAAACGCTAAACATTCGGAAGGTGGAAACCAACAGAGCATTGACTTGGGATAATCAGGCTTGGGACCAAGAGATCCTAGTCAGATTCCCCCATCACCAGACAACAGAATCCGCTAATTCTTGGATATTGTCATTCACAGCCACAGTTGATTCATGGAGACCCTGAGTTGACAGTCCAGAAGGCAGGGAGAAAACCTATTTAAGGAGAGTTGCCCTAATCTTTCATTTGTCACTGCATCTTGGGGGATGACTACGAGATTTGGGTTGATATGCATCATTGTCATTTTTCTCATCAGTACAACGGTAGTTTCAATGCCGCTTCCACCATTCACCGACGCCTATACTGAGATCTCAACACCGATAGGCACAGTTGTCTGGGGCCGTTTGGATTCTGACAAAACATGGACGGCAGACAACAGTCCATACATAATTGAAGGGTATGTAACGGTTGCAAACGGAGTTACTCTATCTATCGAAGCGGGAGTTACGGTACACGTCAACAGATCGCTATCTGGCGGGGAGCTGTATGTGGATGGCAATTTCGTTGTGAGTGGGACGGAAGACGCTCCAGTAATCCTGACCTCGAATAGCACATCACCCGCATTTGATGATTGGGGCAACCTATGGGTCAATTCCTCTGCCCATGCAGAAATGAATTGGACAGAGATGTGGTTCGGTCATGGTTTTCTCATCGTGAGCGATGGAAACATTATCCACAACTCGAAATTCATCGAAGACAGCAACGGCGTGAGTGTTATTGGATCTGGGAATCTACTTGATGGCGTGACAGTTTCCCAAGAATTCCTCGCACCTGCCATATGGGTCACAGGCCCAATCAACACCATAACGAACTCCACACTCCGAAATAATACTATAGGTCTGCTACTTGACTTTGGCGCCTCAGGATCCATCATCGTCAACATCACATTCAAAGGTAATTCCAACTACGGCTTAGGGATTAGAGAGAGCATATCTGGCATCAGAGTTCACCACAACAATTTCATTGCTAACACCCGCCAAGCAGTTGCTAAGGAAGCCAACGCACTCTACAATGACACATATCCATCAGGAGGTAACTTCTGGTCCGACTATACAGGCATCGACGAATGCAGCGGCCCGAACCAAGATGTGTGTCCAGACCCAGATTTGATCGGAGACACGCGATACGACATACCTCATGTAACGACAGGGCTTCCTGTCGCTTGGGACTTCTATCCTCTAATGTGCCCGACATGGGGATGCATTTCTGTCCCTGCGGCACCAACGAATCTCACCGCCGAACTCACTGGAAGCGATTTCGAGAACGTCACCCTTGCTTGGAACCTTTCTGAGGATGATGTCGATGGACAGGGGAGCTTGGTAAGGTATGATATTCTCAAGGGAACCAACTACTCGTCAAATTCTTCAGAGTACATGCTCCATGATTCCGTTCTGGACGGAATCTCTTCCTACGAGGATATCGGAGCCGGAGAAGGAGATCCGAACAACTACTTCTACGTGGTATGCGCGGTTGACTTCACTGAGAACTTCACATGTTCGGATGGACAGGCAGGGAAGTTCACCCGGCCTCTCTCAGAAGGGCCGAATCTGGTTTCCTTTCCTCTTATACTTACGAACGAAAGCACAGAATTTGTTCTTCGGACGGTGTCCTTCGATAAAGCTTGGTTTTTCGATTCCTTTGATCAAGAATGGAAATCAGTTGTTAAATCGAAACCCTACCCTAATGACCTTGAGTACTTGAATCACACTATTGGTTTCTGGGTGAACGTTAAGTCGATTTCCAATTTCACGGTTGCTGGGGTTGTCCCTTCAACCACGACTATACATCTTAGGACTGGATGGAATCTCATTGGTCTTCCTTCTTTCAATTCCTCCTTCACTGTTGCAGAATTGAAGTCGATCACAAGTGTATTAAGAATAGAGGGATATGATCCTGTATCAAGTCCGTATCATCTTAGAGTACTGGCCGATTCTGATATACTTGCACCAGGATACGGAAACTGGCTTTGGGTGGACGTTGAAACGATTTGGATTGTTGAATGTTCATAGACGGATGCAGGTCTATTCGGATTGTGCCACAGAAGAATTGGAAGTGCTCCGAGAATCCTTCTCTGGCCTTCTTGAAGCTTTCTTTTTGGTGGATAGATTCATACTCCGAGTCTCTGTACTCGATTCAGAACCGATTCATTGCAGAGTTCCTTAGCACTCTTTCGATGGCTAGGCATTGCTCTGCATCTCCCTGAATCATGCAAGGAATATAGTAAAACCCAGACTATCGCAAGGTCATGCTGCGAATGAATAATGGAAACATCCATCAGATCAAGTCCGCAAAAGAAGGGGAATCCCTTCGGACCCGCTCTGCCTTCCTCCCAACAGAAAAAGTTCAAATATAACGCCAGCCCTATAACAGCGTTATATAGGAGGGGTTTGTTATGGCCCGTAGAATAGGAGCAATGCTAGTATTCAGTGTGTTAGTGAGCGCGGGACTATTTATCTCAGTGCCCGTCGATGGAACAAGCTATGTGGGCAAACATGTACCTGGAAGCGCCATGGTTCTGCTCACAGACTGCAACAATGTCGTGAGAGACAACTTCGTGAACGGTTCCCTGCACCTAGTAATGATTGGACATACTTTCCAGTGCACCGTGGTCATTGATGTGCATCACAATACGGTACTGGGCAACCTGATTGTGGAGGTCAAGAACAACAAGGTGTTCAAAGGGAGCATGCGCGTACTCGTTCATGATAACAACCAGACTGGTGGAAAGCTGCAGGTGTATGTGAAGGACAACGAAATCCACAAACGAGACCCAGGAAAAGCCCTGCCTTACAATCTGGTAGTTAAGATTGACAAGAACGGTAAGAACGCCCAAGACATCACAAAAGACGAAGTGGTAGCCATGGGACTTACGGGTGAAATCACTGGCAATTGGGTCAAGAATACACTCAATGTGGACTCCAAGCAGAACTTCGTGGGCTTCGATTTCGATATCGAAGTGAATGGTAACATAGTGAACAACCTCTTGGGCAACGTACAGAACAACTATGCCTGTCGGATTTCAGAGATTCAGTTCAACACAAACACAGTTGACACAAAGATGAAACTCCACCTGGATGGTAACCGGGCCACCAATGACAACTACATCAACGTGACAAACAACCAAGTCCCCTATCTCGACCCGAGATTACTTGAAGCGTATATCAAGGATAATCACGCGGCGACTGGCAACACAGAGGTCAGAGTCAGCGGCAACAAGGCATTGACGGTTAAGGCCAGAATTGAGTGGAATGGCGCTGGTAGGAACGGCAATTTCGAATTCCAAAACAATAAGCCAGACGGACAGAATGAAATCCACATACTGAACAACAGGGTTGAGAGGGTCAGTAACATTATTGTGATGGGTAATGACCCCACACCGAATCCCTATCACGTGAGAAAGAACTGGGCATGCGTGGGACCTAACATACCCCAGCTTCAACCAGGAGCTACACAGGCGGAGAACGTCCTCAGATGCACCCAACAAGAGCCTGGAGACTTCGACAAGGACGGGCTTCATGACGACTACGAGAAGATGATTGGCACA
>CP070767.1:1036130-1050370 GCA_020345725.1 Methanobacteriota archaeon
CCTTGAAATCCTCGATTCCAGGATTCGCTAGACCGACTGCATTCAGCAGGCCGAATTCGAACTCGATTACAGTTGGGTTGGGATGTCCTTCCCTGGGTTCCAGACCTATGGACTTGGTCACCACGGCTCCAGCGCCGCTCCTGGCTACCCGCATCAATAACTCGCCAGTCTCACCAAGTATGCCGGAGGCTAGCATCGTGGGGTTCTTCAGATTGAGTTCTTCAACGCTTGTCTGAAGGTCGACCATTCGCAGAACAAATGAAATCAATACTAATAAGGCTTCCCAATTTCGAAAAATGATTTATACCAGCAGATTCGTTATTGTGATGGAGATATGTGGGCGTTCGAATGAGGAGAACTGCGACTATGGCAGTGGGCACTATTTTCTTGTTTCAGGTTTGCCTATCCATGGCTCTCATTCCAGGCGTTGTGGCCGAGGAGTTCAGGGCAAATATCAGGGTGGACAGGGACGTTGGCGCGGGTCCATTGAGGAACGGTGCATCGATTGCCGTCGATGACGGAGAAATCTACATCGCATGGGAGGACAGCCGGAACGGGGGGATGGACATCTATTATTCCAAGAGTAGTAACGAAGGCACGTCCTTCCTTCTGGATGTCAGGGTGAATGACAATCCAGTAGTTGACGGTACACTTCAGCAACGGCCAGATGTTGTCGGCCACAACGGAGTTGTGTATGTGGTCTGGGATGATGGAAGGGCGGGAGTCGGGTCTCATCAGATCTACTTCTCAAAGTCAACGGACGGATATGTCTTCGATTCCAATGTCATGGTGAGCGATAGCGGGAGTGAAGAGACGGCCCCATCAATGGCCATCGATCCCGCTTCGGGAATAATCTATGTTGCGTGGTCCAGTCAGGAGAAGATGATCAGACTGGCAAGGTCTCTTGATAATGGAGATAGCTTTGAATCCAGCGTCTTGGTGAGCGATAGTCTGATAAACCACAGGAAGGGGCCGGAAGTGGCTGTTGACAGTACGGGGAAGGTCTACCTGGTGTGGAGCGACGGAAGGAGTGGCACCTTACCTTCCTCGGATGAGGATGACTTTGACATCTACATCGCCAATTCCACCGACAACGGGCAGACCTTTGGAACCAACGTGCCAGTGAACGATGTCATCGAGGATGTTGTGCAGGAGGACCCCTCTCTATCGATAGATGGGAACGATGTTGTCTATGTGGTTTGGGTGGATGAGAGATTAGGGACTCCAAGGATATATTCCGCAAAGTCCTCGGATGGCTCCAATTTCGGACCTAATATCATGGTCAACGATCCTTACTACCATCGAGAATCTCCCCAGATCACTCATCATGAACCCTCAATTGCCGTGAACCAGTCAGGAAGTCCAATCTTCGTGGTCTGGACGGACGATAGAGGGAGCAACTACAACGTATATCTCGCCAAATCACAGGACGGGGGCCAAACCTTCTACACCGGAACATCGCGTTTTGGTGGCAACTTCTTCTTTGACGACAACCGCTCCTTCAACGGTCTTCGCAACTCAGCTGAGGCGGTAATCCTCGACAATGGCAATGGTGTTCTTGATGCCGGAGTCCTCAATGGCTTGGATTCTCCTGACAAACTCGTTGTGTCTGGTTATGCCAACCTCTGGGAGGACCTGGAAGGCCAGCGCCTGCAATACCCCGATATGAATGATAACCTCCAATGGGACAAGGATGAGGACATCGTCATTGATACTCCAGTTGTACACTACCCAAGAGTAAAACCGAACGGGGTCAACCCCGTGGACAATACCACTGGGAACTTCATCACGTATCTCAGATGGGATCTCAGAAATGCAGATGCCATGTACTACACTGTTGAACCAAATGAGCGCATGGTCGTCGATTCCTTTGGATTGGCAGGGGCGAAAGATGAGGGCCTGAATGCCGAGAATGAGGGTCTGTGGCCAGGTGATCCGATATCATCAGTTGAGATCGAGTTCGCCTACAAGACGGACAGCGGGTACGATGGAGTCAACCAACTCACTTGGTCGCTTTCACTGGCGGGCGAAACGCCCTTCTTTCAGGTTGTGGACACGGGTGGAATAGAGGTCTATGAGAGTGTCGACCTGTTTGCCCCAGGTGTGGATACGGTAGAGGAGATGCAACAGCTGAACATAAGCTTCATCAATGAGGCATCCTCACAATACAACGTTTCCTTCAACAGCATGTGGTTGTCCATAGATAGAGGTCATGCGGATGGATTCGATCTGTATGACATACTTGTGTATGACGGCGGAGTGGTTTCTGCTGAGAAGAAGCAGTTATCTGATCTCACCGCACTCGACAATGTCCTCTTCATTGATGCCAATGCAACCGCGCTCTATGAAAGAGGCGAACCCCTTCTTGTTTCGGAAAGCCATGTTGATCCAGGCGGCATTATCAACGAGTCATTTGAAGTGCTGCCCAGAGGGGATGGACCTGAGTGGGGTCCGGTCTTCGAGCCATTCCCGTTGAATGATGCCATTTGGCCCTATCAGGAAGAACGCCCTGACATCGCAGTGGATTCCATGGGGCACGCCTATATTGTCTGGAAGGACGGCAGGAACCAGGACGTGTCCGATTCAATCTACTTCACCACCGATGTACCTGACACAGTCCCCCCCGAGGTCCGGCGCTGTTACCCGCAGGACGGAGCAAGAAACGTCTCTTTGGATACCCACATTAGCGTACTCTTCAGCGAACCCATGAAGATGGAGACCACTACGAGAGTCACTATGGAACCTCAACCCATTTGGGACTGGTCCTGGAACGTTGATTGGACCAACCTGACCTACACACCCTACGAGCCATTGGAGTACAACACGACCTATTATGTCACCATCAACGGTGCAAAGGACATGTCAGGAAATGTTCTTCAATCACCCTACTACTGCCAATTCCACACGACCGAGGCTCCAGTCATCCTCCATGACCCACCTGAAGATATGCCAGTTATGGACACGCCGATAGAGATTCGAGCGATAATCTCTGATAACGATACTGTCACGGACGTGACCCTCTACTACACAGATATTGGGGAGAGCAACTTCTCTCATACGAATATGGTTCTACTATCTGGATCAGCTGTAAGTGGTACCTGGATAGGATACATCCCGCCCCAACCCAGCATTGGATATGTTTCATATTACATAGTTGCCGAAGATGCATTTGGCAACGTTGGCAGAAATCCTGCTACTGAGAAGATCGATTTGATGGTGGTCGATAGAACTCCCCCTTCCTTGACCCATTCCCCAATTGGGTCTGCAGGTGCGGGCTCCAGGTTGAACTTCTCTGTGACTGTGACGGACAACCTTGGCATCTTTAAAGTCAAGCTCTTCATCAAGCCAGTCGGTGCTTCTCACTTCAATCCCTCGCTCGAAATGGTGCGTGTCGGCATGTCTGATGTGTTTTCCTGTGAGCTCACACTGCCCAAAGTGGATGGAAAGATGCGCTACTTCATACTGGCGGTGGATGAATGGGGGAATACGGCCTATTCCGGAAACGTCTCAACCCCTCACACAGTCACGATATCAGGAGCGCCCATCGATTGGGGACCAGTTCTACTCTGGGGATTCGTCTTCGTTGCCATTGGGCTGATCTACCTGACTATGTTCATCCGTTCTCACACACGCAGGAGGAAAGTGGAGCAAGAGACGGAACCAGAGAGCTAGCAAAACTATATCCTATCAAACGGCGTTTTCTCGGTGATGAAACCCTCAGACCTGGGTCTTGGAAAGGATGTTGCAGATATTCTCAAGTCGCAGGGAATCAAGGAGCTTTACCCTCCGCAAGAACAATCAAGCGGCCAAGCTCTGTCAGGAGATAATGTTGTCTTAGCCATGCCCACGGCCAGTGGGAAATCACTTGTAGCCTACATGGCAATCGTGAAATCAGTTCTGGCGGGAGGAAAGGCCCTCTACATAGTCCCCCTGAGGGCTTTGGCATCAGAGAAGTATGATGACTTGAAAGCCTTCGAGAAGCTCGGTATCAAGGTCGCAATCTCGATTGGGGATTTTGATTCTCCTGATCCGACTCTTGAAAGGTTCGATGTGATCATTGCTACATCTGAGAAAGCGGACTCACTTCTGAGACACAGGGCGCATTGGATTGAAAGGTTGTCCGTAGTGGTCGCGGACGAAGTTCATCTGATGAACGACGGAGGAAGGGGACCAACACTTGAAATCACTCTCTCCAAGCTGAAGCAATTGAATCCAAAGGCACAGATTGTTGCTCTTTCTGCGACCATAAAGAACTCTCAGGAGATCGCAGACTGGTTGAAGGCGGAACACATCCAAAGCGATTGGAGACCGGTTCCCCTGAAGGAAGGCGTGTACTACGACAAAGCAATCAAGTTCTCCGATAATTCGGAGAGGGATGTCGTTGACAGAGGAGAGAAGATTGACTCCTTGGTCACAGACTCTTTGAAAGAAGGAGGGCAGTGCATCATCTTCGTGAACACTAGACGGTCCTCGGAGGCCATGGCTTCTCGCTTGAAGCGTTATACCGAATCTGCCCAGACGAGAGAGGAAATTAGGAAGTCTGTAGATTTGGCAAAGAAGATAATGAGGAGGCAGGATGAACCCACTTCTATTGGGTACAAACTCTCAAAATGCGTGGAGAACGGTTGCGCTTTTCATCATGCTGGCCTCACCAACGAACAGAGGAAGCTGATAGAGGTCAACTTCAGGAACGGTGTCATAAAGTGCGTATCCGCTACCCCGACACTTGCTGCTGGAATCAATCTCCCCGCAAGGAGGGTCATCATCAGAGACCTCACGAGGTTTGATGAGAACTTCGGGAATGTCCACATCCCAGTCCTCGAGATCAAGCAGATGTCAGGAAGAGCGGGAAGACCTCAATTCGATAAGGAAGGAGAGGCTGTCCTGATTGCCAAGAAGAAGAATGATGTGCCTTTCATTATGGATAACTACCTGCTTGGAGAACCCGAGAGAATTGAATCAAGATTGGGTAGCGAACCAGCGCTCAGAATGCACATTCTTGCATCCATTGCAACCAAACACGTACGGAACGAGGAAGAGCTTATGTCTTTCATTGAGAGCACCTTCTTCGCTCACCAAGGGGATGTGTGGACGATTGAGGACAAGATCCAGAATGTCCTAGATTTCCTGCTCAGGGAGGAGTTCGTGGAAGGGAACGGCAAGCTGAACGCCACATTCTTCGGCAAGAGGACCTCGGATCTGTACATTGACCCCTTGTCTGCAGTAATCATGAGGGAGGCCCTGAAGAAGGAGAACAACAAGATATTCCCACACCTTCATGCGGTATGTGCCACTCCGGACATGCCCAAGCTCTATCTCCGGAGAGGGGACTATGAATGGGTGGAGGAAAAGGAGAGGAAAACTGAGTTCTTAGTGGACATGGAGGACTACGAGTTCTTGCTCTCTGAGGTCAAGACTGCATCCTTGATAGAGGACTGGATAGGTGAGCTTTCCGAGGACAAATTGATTGAGAAGTTCGGAGTGGGTCCTGGGGACATAAGGAGAAAGGCGGAGATGGGTGAGTGGTTGATCTATTCCATGAAAGAGCTCTCAAGGATATTCAACAAGAAGAAGACCAGGTTGCTCACACCTCTGATTTTGCGGATCAGGTACGGGATAAGGAAGGAGCTGCTGGATCTTGTGTCCCTTAGGGGCGTTGGAAGGGTAAGGGCAAGGAATCTCTTCAATAGCAATCTCAAGACTGTGAATGATCTCAAGAAAGCGGACGAGAACGAACTGGCGCGGATTCCAGGTCTAGGCAAGGTCATTGCAAGAAGTATCAAGGCACAACTAGGAGGGGTCAAGGAAGTCACGGTTGAAGAGGTCGTCGAGGAAGAGGAAGGTCAGTCGAGCCTTTCCGACTTCAGCTAGTATTCCCACTTAAATATTGATATATGTGAATTTATATACCAGTGCGGGACTGCTTTGCCGCCTCTTCTTAGGAGGATTAGGGATAGATTCCACATTGATGTCAAACCGGGTCTTCTCAATGACTATCTTTCATTGAACATATTCGCTGTCCTGATTGGGATGGCATGTGGGCTTCTGGCCCTTGCGTTCAGGTATCTCATTTGGGGAGTCCAATCTCTCGCATACAACGGTGGAGTCCCGATTGGTGATCCATGGGCCAACCCAGCTGCATTCGATTTCTCATTTCAGTTCTTTGCTAACATCGGACCTTGGTTGCTGTTGATTCTGCCCGTAGGCGGGTTGATCGTAGGTTTGTTGACTACTTATCTCGCAAAGGAAGCGAAGGGACCCGGAATCGCCGAGGTGATGGAAGCCATTCAGACGAAGGGAGGTCGGGTGAGGCCAAGGGTCATTGCCGTGAAGGCTTTAGCTTCTTCTGTCTCCATAGGCACTGGAGGGTCTGCCGGTCGTGAAGGACCCATTGTTCAGATGGGCTCTGCAGTTGGTTCTGTCATTGGTCAGAGGTCTCGGCTCTCCGATACCCGTATCAAAATTCTGCTCTCTTGCGGGGCCGCGGGAGCCATAGCAGCAACCTTCCACGCCCCCATTGCTGGTGTGCTATTCTCACTGGAACTTATTCTTCTTGAGTTCAGAACCAGGTCCTTCATTCCAATCGTGGTCTCTGCTGTTGTCGCGGCAACATTCATGGGCGTCCTTACTGGGAATCCCCTGCCACCTCCTTTGTTTGCAGCCTCCTATGAATTCCAGAACCCACTTGAGCTCCCAATGTTCCTGTTGCTTGGACTTGTTGCTGGACTGATGGCGATTCTCTTCATTAAACTCCTATACGGGACAGAGGACTTCTTCGAGAAATTGAAGATCAAACCCTACCTCAAACCTGCAATCGGTGGTCTTCTTGTCGCTGTGATAGGGCTAGGCATACCACATGTTCTGGGAGTCGGGTATGACTCAATACGATCTGCGGTTGCCATGAACGAGGGCATGCTCACCACGATTGGAATCTCACTGATAGGCTCCCTGGTTCTCCTTATGGTTGTCAAGATCGTGGCAACATCACTTACCCTGGGAAGTGGTGGGTCTGGAGGCGTTTTCGCTCCATCTCTCTTCATCGGTGCAATGCTTGGTGGGGCCTTTGGAATCGGAATGCACTTCCTCTTTCCCTCCATTGTGGCATCGAACAGTTGGGGGGCATACGCTTTGGTTGGGATGGGAGCATTCTTCGCCGGGGCCAGCAGGGCAACGCTAACCTCAATTGTAATCGTTTTCGAACTGACTGGTGACTATAGGTTCATCCTTCCACTCATGCTTGCCTGTGTGGTAGCGGACGGGGTCGCAATTCTGACGAGTCGACATACCATCTACACTGAGAAGCTAAAGCGAAGGGGCATTAGGTTCACCCAGGAGATGCAGACCAACGTCCTGGAAATGATTCCTGTGGAGGACGCCATGATAAAGGACCCCGAGACAATCACTGAAGAAACATCAGTTGGGAGAATCGCGAATAGGATAATCTTCACCGGGTACCATGGCTTCCCTGTTCTGAACGAAAAGGGTGAGCTGGTCGGTGTCGTGGCCCAAGAGGATGTGCGTAGGGCTCTGAAAGAAGGTAGGCACAAAGCGACAGCTGCAGACGTGGAAACCAGGAAACTGATACTCAGCTATCCTGATGAGAACCTGAACGAGGTCCTGGAGAAAATGGCTCTGTCTGGAATCGGACGCCTGCCCGTTGTATCAAGAGAGGATGAGAAGAGATTAGTAGGTTTCATAACCAGGAGCGACATAATCAAGGCACACAGGAAGAAGGTGGAGGAAGAAGGCCATGCAATTCCATATATGCGGAGCACGAGGGAGAATCCCTAATGTAGACGAGGTTCTCAAGAAACTCAAAGAGTTCTGTGAAAGGGAGAGGTGTGAGGGGCAAGTCTTCGATGCTGGCTTGGTCTTTGGGAAGTCCCACATCCTTTCGGCGTATGAGCATGCCAAGAGAGCGTTTGACGAGAGGCGGAATTCTTCCAAGTCGCTGGTAAACGAGGTTCTATTGTACTCGTCTGGGGAAAGGCAAATATCCTCTGCGATCGGGAAGATGGGAATCAAGGAAGGTTCTACCGAGTTCTGCGTTTTGCTGGCAGGCGAGAAAGGTCTGGATGATCTGGTTCTACATATGGGTTTGGAAAGAGATGATTCTGTGCTTGACGGAGACATTGAGAGGCTTGGTGAATTCGGAATATCCGGAGAAGAGAAACAGACTGTCCCTGAGGAGAAGGTCTTCGATCTGGTCCTAGAGAGAGTTGCGATGGTCGACCTATTGAAATAGTGCAAAAGATAATTATGCCATTACTGTTTAGAGCGGTGTGTTTGAGCGCGGGGGTACCCGAGCCTGGTCAAAGGGGCAGGGCTTAGGACCCTGTGGTGTAGACCTTCGAGCGTTCGAATCGCTCCCCCCGCATACTTCTTGACCACCGGCGTGTGATCGTCGTGAAAAAGCAGCCAGCTCCTGTATTAGACCAATTGTCACCCTCCTTCGTTACAAACGAGGATTAATATTGATTTCTAACAACATCTTGTGCCTATGAAAGGACAGAGGACTTCATTCTACATCTTGTCCACATTCGTCTTCCTTGCCTTGTTTGCCTCTTCAGCGAACGCTCATGTTCCAAACTTCACAGGCGGGGGCGACAGTCCAGAGACTGCAGGTCACATACACGATCCACTCAAGTCCTGGGTCATATACGATGAATTGCACGAAGGTGGAGAAGGCCACTATTACAGCTTGCACATGGAAGAGGGAGAGAGGCTACGTTTGCAGCTTTTCACTCCTGAGGAGAATTTCGTTCCTGGCCTTGTTGTCATGGGTCCAGGCATCGAAAATCACGGGACAGTGCCTTCCTATATCGAGGTTCCTGACGGGGCAAATGCAACCGTTCTTGAAGGAGAGCTCAAGGATGGAGCTGAATACGAACCCTTCACTCCTGCCAGCTACTATTACACTGTGGATTTCGATGGGGAGGTCACAAGCTCCGGAGATTACTATCTGGCGGTCTACGAACCCTCTCGAGGGGGAAGGTATGGTATTGCGGTTGGTTACCTTGAGCAGTTCTCATTGCAGGAATGGCTGTCGGTACCATTTGATGCGATTCGAATCCATGAGTGGGAGGGGCAGAATGTTGTGCTCATCCTCGCGCCAATGATTGCCACCCTATTGGTCGGTCTAATCATTCTGATATGGCCATTTGGAAATGGCAGGCTTACCCAAAAGACTGAGATATGGCGTGTACTAGGCACATTCGCCGGACTGTTGTACCTGGGCAGCGGATTCATGCTGCTGGTGCAGATGGGGATTGCACTGTCGTTATCTGGTCTCACAGCGGCGGCAGCCGTGACACTGATTTTCATCATGATCCCCGTCCTCTTGGGTTTCCTCCTTATTCGAAAGGTCATAAGAAAGAAGAGTGAGCTTACGGTCCTTGGCAGGGTGACATTTCTGATTCTGGGATTCGTGGGGCTCTTCCTTTGGACAGGCCTCATCATCGGACCGATCTTGGCCGTGGTTGCTGGATTACTTCCATCCAGACTTGCCCTTGTCTCATCTGAGGTAACTGAGGAAGAAAACGATCATGAGGAAGAGGATGGCCAGGGAGACAGTGCCGATATGCGGTAATTTGTCGAAGTGCTGGGACATCTGAGTTATTAGTGATCCAATCCGATGCACCTCTTCCGCAATTTTCCGAGTCCTCTAACTTGCACTGGGTTTGCTACCTGCCCCCCAACGACTCACTAGTATTATGAAGATAATCAGAACCACCGTCAAAACGACTGCCGAACCGATGAAAATCGCCCAACCCGTCCATCCGCCAGCCACGTCCGTGGTGACTCCTGCAGTGTTCAGACCCCCCAGCACCGCTTCCTTCCAAAGGAGAGCGATTACGAAACCGAAGGCTGTTGCCAGAGAGGTCGCTATTGTCTTTCTCACCTCGCTTGCCGATAATTTTGGTACTTCCTCATCTTCGCCCATGTCCAAGAACCTCCATGCTTTCCCCGACCACTTCGTCATATTAAGAGCTTGCTTTGGATGAGGATCGCACACTTCTCTGGATATCGAATAATTTCGGTATACCGAAAAATTCATAAGCTAAATCGCATATTTAACTACCGTGAAGGACGAAAGAGTAGAGGAATACCTAGAAGCATTGTATAAGCTGACCGAGGATGGTAGCCCAGCAAAGACGAACGAACTCGCCTCAGAATTGAATCTGTCTCCATCCAGCGTAACCGAAATGCTGAAGAAACTACAGAAGAAGAGATTCATCAAGTACAAACCATACCACGGTGCAACCCTGACCCGCAAAGGAAGAAGGGAGGGAAAGCGGGTAACCAGGAGGCACAGGATTCTGGAAAGATTCCTTCACGATGTTCTGAAGATCAAGAAGAAGGACGTCCACGAACAGGCCTGTGAGATGGAGCATGTGATTTCGGACGAGGTGGAAGAGGCGCTGTGCAAGTTCATGAGCCATCCCGAGGAGTGTCCGGACGACCAGAAACCGATACCACCGTGCGACAAGGACGTAGTAAGCTGTGTCGAGTGCATCGAAGAAGAGAAGAAGCACCGGCTGAGGGAGAGCGAGCTCGTCCCTTTGGTGAACATGAAGAACGGTGAGGAAGGAATCATCAAGTTCTTGAGAGGGGGAAGAGGCATGGTGAGAAGACTGGCTGATATGGGTCTCACGAGGGACACAAGGATAAAGGTCAACAGATCCGCCCCTTTCAGAGGTCCAATTGAAATCCGTGTCAGAGGAACCAGGTTGGCTCTGGGAAGGGGAGTGGCCAACAGGATTTTTGTGCAAAAGAAGGTAGCAAGTTGAAGAAGTCCATAACCATCGCGTTGGCTGGTAACGCTAACGTCGGGAAGAGCGTTCTATTCAACGGCCTCACCGGATTGACGCAGATAATAGGCAACTGGCCGGGAAAGACCGTCGAGAAGGCTGAGGGTACTGTTAACTTCGGTGAATATACAATCCAAGTTGTGGATCTGCCCGGAATCTACTCATTGTCCACATATACCATTGAAGAAGTGATATCCCGAGAGTTCATCGCCCTGGAGAAACCTGATGTCGTTGTTAACGTCATCGACGCCACCGCGTTGGAGAGAAATCTGTTCTTCACCGTTCAACTGCTCGAATTGGATAGGCCAATGGTCATCGCCCTCAATCAGATGGATCTTGTCAAGAAGAAGGGGATTGATATTGATGTCGAGAAGCTGGAGGAGATGCTCGGTGTTCCAGTTGTCCCCACAGTGGCCACAAGAGGTTCTGGGTTCCATGAATTGCTGCAGGCGGTCGTGGAAGTGGTGGAGGGAAAGGTTTCTGCGAATGGGATGGTGCCGGAATATGGACCTCAGCTTGAATCCAGGATCAAGAAGCTCATCCCGCTTGTGGAGAAGGCCGAGAGAGAATACCCTTCCAGATGGGTGTCCATGAAGCTGCTTGAAGGGGATGAGAACATCAAGAAGAGGGTGGGCCAGAAGGACGAAGGAGTGGTTCGCGCATCCAACATACTTCAGGGGGAGATCGAGGATCTGTTTCACGAATCCAGCTCAGAAGTCATCGCGTCCGATAGGTATCGCGTTGTTGGTAGGGTTGTGGATGGTTGCCAGGAGCTGATAGGCGATGCCAAGTTGGGATGGGGCGAGAGATTGGACGATGTGACCACGCACAAGGTCTGGGGATATCTGATCTTGGCAGGGATTGTCATTTCCATATTCACTGTCATATTCTTGGTTGGGGACTTTCTATCAGTAACGATTGGAAATGCGTTTGAGGGATTGAGGCCCATTGTTCTCGACGGACTGGGAGGTGGCCCGATCGCGGATTTTGTGTGGTCTGGATTGCTACAAGGACTGATTGCGGGAGTGACGATTGCCCTACCATTTCTCATTCCCTTCTTCATATTCCTGGCCATTATGGAGGCAACTGGATATCTCGCCAGAATAGCTTTCCTGATGGATGGTGCCATGCACCGAATGGGGCTCCATGGCAAAGCATTCATTCCACTCTTGTTGGGCTATGGCTGCAACGTCCCGGCATGCATGGGCTGCAGGGTCATGGAAACCCACAGGGAGAGGCTCATTGCTGTGTTCGTGGTGACACTGGTGCCCTGCGCCGCAGTCACTGTCGTGGTCCTCGGGGTTGTTGGTACTTATGTGGGTATTGGCTACGCCTTCCTCCTGTATTTCTTCAACCTCTTGGTGATATTCGCCCTTGGACGGATAGCTTTCAAGGCTCACCCGGGTGAGCCAGTGGGCCTGAAAATGGAGATGCCTCCATACAGGATTCCGAGTGCGAAGGTCGTTCTCCGCCAGACCTGGGTGAGGTTGAAGGATTTCATCATGGTCGCCTTCCCTTTCATCATCATTGGGAGTCTGATTCTGGAGGGTCTGAGAATCGGGGGTTTGCTGGGGCCTATCGGGGACGCTCTTAGCCCAATCACCGTTGGCTGGCTTGGTCTGCCTGTGATGGCCGGAGTTGTGTTGCTCTTTGGATTCCTCCGAAAAGAACTCACCTTGATCATGTTCGCGACCCTAATCGCTCCTTTAGCTCTGGATTCGGCTATGTCTCCCGTTCAGATGGTTGTGTTCACCTTGGTGGTCATGTTCTTCGTGCCTTGCGTTGCCACCCTGGCTGTTCTCATAAGGGAGATAGGTTGGAAAAGAACAGGTGCAATAGTGCTGACTGAATTGTTGTTGACCCTATTGATTGGAGGCGTGGCCTTTAGGGTCCTTTCACTAGCATTCCCTTCAGGCTGATGATACTGTCTGATGTGGGTGTTGGATGTCTTCTTAAGAACGTTTGGGTAGGTTATTTAACCCCCCTATGCATACCCACCGCCTTGTATTGTCTCAGAGGTGTGCTACGTGTCTAAGAAGGCAGTAGATAGGGTGCTTAGCACCGTAGAGGAACAGGAGGTCCAGTTCGTCCTGCTCCAATTTATGGACATACTGGGCATTGTGAAGAATGTGACCATTCCTGCGTCCCAGTTCGAGAAAGCCATCGAGGATGGCGTGGCCTTTGACGGCTCTTCGATTCTGGGGTACGCGACAATTGAGGAATCAGATCTGAGAGCCCAGCCTGTTCTTGAGTCCTTCAAGGTCCTGCCCTGGACGGATGGAGAGGTCAAGTCTGCAGGAATCGTCTGCCAGATTCATGATCCCAGCGGAAGGAGGCATAGTGGCGATCCCAGGTATGTTCTTGAGAGATAACTGGAAAAGGCAAAGAAGATGGGCTACATCTTCTACACCGGTCCTGAGTACGAGTTCTTCCTCTTTGAATTGGATGAAAGGGGAAAGCCCACAACCACACCCAGCGATTCGGGGAGATACTTCGATTTGCTGCCACTGGACGAAGGGGATTTGGTCAGGAAGAAGGCCACTCACCATCTCAATGCACTTGGCTATGATGTTGAGGCTTCCCACCACGAGGTTGCTCCAGGCCAGCATGAGCTCGACTTGAGGTACACGGATGCACTGACTTCTGCCGATCGTGTTCTCACCCTGAAGCACGGCGTGAAAACGGTTGCCTTGGAGCACTATCTCCACGCAACATTCATGCCCAAGCCTCTCCACGGAATATGTGGGAGCGGCATGCACGTCCATCAGTCCCTGATGACACCCAGCGGTAGGAACGTCTTCTTCAGCAAGAAGACCAAGGATGGTCTCAGCAGAATCTGCAAATGGTTCATTGGTGGAACTCTGAGATACGCGAAGGAGACATGCGCGATACTGGCGTCCTGGGTCAACTCCTACAAGAGACTGGTACCTGGATTCGAAGCTCCGGTTCACATTTCTTGGGCGCACAGGAATAGGAGTGCTTTGGTCAGGGTCCCACCTGGGAGAGAAATCAAGACTCGAGTTGAGATGAGAAACCCTGATCCCTCTGGGAATCCCTATCTCCAATATGCAGTCATGCTGGCAGCCGGTCTCAAGGGAATCGAGGATAAGATAGAACCACCGGACCCTGTGGAAAGGGACATCTATAAGCTCTCGGAAGCTCAACTCAAACAGTACCAAATATCCCCTCTACCAGGCAATCTCTTGGAAGCATTGAACGAGCTGGAAGGGAGTGAACTGATTACCGAGACTCTTGGAAGTCACAACAGCTCGCACTTCCTGTACATCAAGAGACAGGAGTGGGAGGACTACAATTCCCAGGTCACGGGTTGGGAGATTGACAACTTCCTTTCCGTTCTATAGTTTTCCGCAATAGTGATTAACCTCTCACGCATTCTTGGGTGTGTGAAAGTGGGAGTCCTGGCAGTCC
>CP070767.1:1050470-1065342 GCA_020345725.1 Methanobacteriota archaeon
ACAGAGCTCATCAAGAAACTTGAACCATATCCAGCTCTCTACATCCCACTGCTCTTTGTGCCCATGGGCATGACCTCGTTGCGGGACAGGAAGGCTTTCATAGCCAGCGAAATGACCCCGACCCACTGGGAGCTGATGCTCGCTTGCTGGAAGCACAATCTGAAGCATATTTATCGCATGTATCTTCTCGTTTCGGAAAGGTACACCAGCACCGTCATGAAGATGTTGATAAAGTCACTGACCAGGGTTCTCAAGGTGGGAATGAAGATAAGACAGGAATTCGTCCTGAAGGGTGGTCTTTTCTCACCTGAGTGATAATTGGAGACTAAGTATTATCTATAATCATATCTGTGATTGTGGTATCAAATTGCCTTCCACCTAATCCATCAACAGGGATGCGTCATGTCACAAGCGAGCCAGCCTAAATGCACTGTCTGCGGTTTTCTTGTAGGAGAGGATGGACTTTGTGAGAGATGTGGAACGGTCATCACCGGCAAGAAGGTTCTGTGCCAGTCCTGCGGAAACCCATTCCCCGATTTCTCATTCGTTTGTGAGTACTGTGGCAAAAGTGTCAATGAGGCCGAAGAGGAGGCTGAGGAGACTGAAGAGGCGATATTGGAGAGGGAGGAAGCCGTGAGGAGATTCCAGCTGGTTCCTGGAGTGACAGAGGAAATGGCCTCCCACCTGTATGAGGAAGGTGTCACTGACTTCGCTTCTCTTATCGCCCTGACACTTACTGAGAGACAGAAGGAGAAGGGGCTTCACCACATCATAGCCAGAAGGATCATGCTGATGGACGTTCTGGGAACCAAGAAGAAGAAAGTGGCGTCCGAGGTGGTGGAATGTCCCACCTGCAAGAGCATGGTGGATGCTTCTACGAAGAAATGTGCGGTCTGCGGCTACTGCACGATGATAGGACTGGATGAGAACGTAAAGAAGCTGGAAGAAAACCTTGGGACATGCATAGGAGAGGCCTACAGCAAGATACATCACGATAAGGGATTCAGAGAGATGCCAGTTTCGATTCAGAAAGAGATCGCCAAGATGCTCAAAGAGAATGAGGACAGCTATTCCATCACACGAGAGTGTGAGGATCAGCTCCAATCTTGGGAAGAGGGCGGTTTTGATGGGGATGAACTTGAACAGATGCTGAAATCGGATTTTGCTAACAAGGAGGGAAATGGGGGTCAGAACTCCAAGAAGAAGCCTTCAAAGGCCAAGAAGAAGATATGGATTTGCCCGCTGTGCAATGCAGAGATGGAGCCGGGCTCACCATCTTGCGATAACTGTGGAGCCAAGTTCAAGAAAGGATAGAAATATATATCGAGGGAGAATAGCAGAAGCATGGCTTGGCCAGAACTACAGCGCACTCAGACTGGCGGCTATCGGTTCAGCAGGAAAGAGCTCAGTGAAATAGGGGTCTCGGTACTGATTCTCACCCTTGCTTTTACAATCTTCTTCTCCGGTGGAATTGACGGACTGGCAACTGAGCTTGGCAGGTCGATGTTTGCATATCTGTTCGTGATATCCTTCCTGGCGGTCCTGACAGCCTTCTTCTTCCATGAGATGGCTCACAAATTCCTGGCACAGAGGTATGGTTGCTGGGCGGAGTACAGCTACTACATTATTGGACTGCTTTTCGCGATAGTGACTTCAATGTTCCGGATAATATTCGCAGCACCTGGTGCGGTCATTATAGGAGGACCTATCACTGAAGCGGAAAACGGAAAGATCAGCGCAGCTGGCCCTGCCACGAACCTTTCTATCGGAGCAATCTTCGCGGTGATCTATTTCGCATCAAGACCCTTCCTCATACCAGTTTTTCCTCACGGACTTGATCTGGCGGGGATATTCTACCTGCTTGCTTGGATAAACATTGTGTTGGGCGGGTTCAACCTCATACCATTTCCTCCGCTTGATGGTTCAAAAATCTACAGGTGGAATGTGGCTGTTTACGTGCTTTTGGTCTTAGCAGCGGTGGGAATGTTCGCAGCCCTATATCTACTGTAGATTGACTTCTTAGTCCACCGTCTCCCATTTCTCAAGTTCAAGAACACTGGAGAGGGTCTTCCCTCTCTTGATCTCTTCCCGTATCCGGTTCTCCCTCTCAAAGACATCCATAGCGCGGTTGGCCATCTCCACTGCCATCTCTTTGGGTACTACGACCACACCGCTCTCATCGCCTACAATCCAATCACCAGTTTTGACCCTCTGGCCTCCGACCTCCTCCTCACAGCCAATCTCTCCGTGACCTTTGGGTTCGCCTGCTCTGGGGGCGATATGTCTGGAGAAAAGCGGGAAGTCAATGTCAAGTATGGAATCAACGTCTCTGGCCGCACCATCTATGACAATGCCGAAAACGCCCTTCTGCTTACAGCTCCAGGATGCCAGTTCACCCCAGATCGCGATCTTTCCGCCACCAACGTCCACGACTATGACCTCTCCCTTCTTTGCCTTCTCAATGGCCTCCACAGGCTTTGCCCAATCACCATTCGCAGTCTTGACCGTCAAGGCCTGGCCCACCATCTTCGTTCCTCGGTTTATCCTGGGTACTATCCCTTCCATCGTTCCCATCTTCTGCATTGCATCGGCTATGTTGGGCGTAGAAACCTTGGAAAAGACCTCGAACAGCTCATCTTCCTTGTACTTCTTGTATAATTCTGATTTGACAATCTCCTTCTGGTCAATTGCCTTCCTTATGTTGGACGTTGCCTCTGTAACATCGGCCGCTTTGATTATGGCTCCCCCTACGATGATTATGGAAGCTCCAGCCTCCAGAGCAGGAACAGCGGTCTCCGAGTTCAGTCCGCCAGCAACGGCAACGGGGATCTGGGAAACCTCAGCAACCTCTCTCAGTTCAGCCAGAGGGTCCTTCCCCAACATCTGCTCGTCTATGCTGACATGAACGCAAAGAGAATGAACGCCAAGATCCTGGACCTCTTTTGCCCTGTTCGCTTTCTTCTCCACACCTATCAAGTCAGCCATAATCTCAGTGCCGTATCGTTCACCAGCACGAACGGACTCTCTAATGGTGCTGTCGTCCGCCTGGGCCATGACGATTACGATGTCCGCTCCCGCCTTGGAAGCAATCTCAACCTCATAAGTGCCTGTATCCATGGTCTTCATGTCTGCGACTATCTTTTTGCCTGGAAATCTCTTCTTGAGCTCGCGCACTGAATCCATCCCCTCGCTTTTTATGAGAGGGGTCCCAGCCTCCAACCAGTCCACACCACCCTCCACGGCCTCCTCTGCAATCTTGAGAATACGGTGTAGATTCATCAGATCCAGTGCGACCTGCAGTATCGGCTTCTCTGGCATGCAGGCCAAAAGTGGAGAGGCTACTTAAAAACGTATCGATTTTTGCAGTTCTTGACAACGGAACGAAAATAGATATAAGAAAGGTTGTCATAAGGGGTTTGAATGGCCGAGGAAGTTCTCGCATCGGGAAGATCCAGAGACCGGTGTATAACCGGCATTGATGCCCTTGATAATATCCTGGATGGTGGAATTCCCAGGGGGAACACTGTTCTCGTCACGGGAAGCGTTGGAACTGGGAAGACGACACTCTGCATGGAGTTCCTGGTACATGGAGCACTGGAGGGTGAGAACTGCCTTTTCATATCCGTCACAGAAAGCTGTGATAAGCTGATGAACAACATCATCCCATACGAGTTCTTTGAGGAGAGGCTCATCAAGGAAGGGAGACTGGTCTTCATAGATATGCCAGTAATCTACGCGCAGCTGGGATTGGAGGAACTTGAGTTTGAGATGGAGGAAGTGGATGTTCTCATCGACGCATTGAGCGACATAGTCACCGAGCTGCAGACCAAACGACTGGTCATTGACTCCATCACGTCCGTTTGCTAAAGGCTGCGTACACAGGAGAAGATCAGGGAGTTCATCCTCAAGCTCGGTGCCGTGCTGTCCGCAAGGGGCTGTACCAGTCTTTTGGTTTCCGAGATTTCTCCCGCCGAGGAACGATATTCTCTATTTGGCGTGGAAGAGGCAATCGCTGATGGCATTGTGTTCATGGGGAATCTGGAGAGGCGTGGTGATCTGCTGAGGACACTCCAGGTGGTCAAGATGAGAGGGACGATGCATTCCAGGGCGAAGTATGTGCTGGATCTCACGCACTGCGGTGTCTTGCTGGTTCCCTTGCTCAAAGGTGGAAGTGTGGCTGGAGGTACTTAGATGAGCGTTTCTGTGAGAGTTGCCCAGAGATTGGAGACCCTGCCCGAGTCCTCTGCCATTGCACTGAGGATAAGAGCTGACAATTACTTCGATACCATCAGAGGAATACTGGATTCCTTCGGCCCAAGCAAGAATCTGGATTCGATATATGTGACCTCAACGATCCCTTCTCAGTCCATAGTGAACGCCCTGGAGGTTCTGGAGATTGACCTTGAGAAGATCTACTTCGTGGATTGCGTGTCTCAGTTCATGATGGATGCTACCTCCAAGCACGACAACGCCATCTATGTCGAGAGTCCAACCATGCTCGAAAACGTCATGCTGAAGGTTGAATACCTCATACGAAAGACCATAGACCGTAATGACCTCGTGATACTGGATTCCATTAACTCACTGGCGATTCATAACAGCACCAAGATCCTATCCGAATTTCTTCACATGTTCGTGAACAACCTGAGGTCCAAGAACGCATATGCGCTGATCTTCTCAATGGAAGAGTACGAATCGGATGAGATAAGGAACATACTGAACCTCGTCTGTGACGAGACAATATCGGCGGCGGAGGTCTGAGATGACATCTATCGGGATACCAGCCCTGGATAAGAGCCTGATGGAGGGTCTGCCCCAAGGAGTGGTCATTCTGGTCACTGGCTCGCCTGGATCAGGAGCTGAGCTCTTCGCAAAGCAGTTCGCCAGTGCAGCAACTGGCAAGGAGAGCATGGTGTATTTCACGACCACCGAGAGGGACGAGGACGTGACGACCACAATGGAGCACTTCGGATGGAAATCAGATATTCAAACCGTGAACATCGGGGAACTCTACTATGAACGGGTGCTGGCAAGGGAACTGGAGATTAGCAAGTACCGCCAGGAAGGCCTGAAGACCAAAGACATCAGGAAGTACGAAATGGATGAAGAGGAGATGAGAAGGCAGGTGAACCTGCTCACATCACTGACATATGAAATCTCGAAACTCAAACCTCCGTTCAGGATCGTTGTCGACTCACTGGACTTCTTTTTGGAGTATTATCAGGACCGCAATGTTCTTTCTGCACTAAGAACGATCAAATCACACATCCAGCACAACAGGAGTGTGGCCCTGTTTACCTTGCTGACCAACGTGCATGACACACGAACGGAGAGCGGGGTGGAGGAGATCGTGGATGTAATCATTGAATTGGAGCGTCAGAGAACTGGAGACGAGTTCAAGAGGTATCTGCTCATAAGAAAGGTCAGAAATCACCCAGAAAAGACTGGAATACATCCATATTCTATCTCTAAAGAGGGTATAACACCATTATAGGACAGATTTCGCATCTGGTTGCTTGAAATTCGCAGAAAAACTATCAACTTACGACTTTCTAGGCAAAACTTTTATATGTCAGCGATTTTAACTTTAGTCTAGTAGGGAGACCTACAGGAGTGACACAACACATGAAGAAACGAAGTTTCATCCGAGAGGATGAAAAGGCCGTGTCTCCGGTTATTGCTACTATTTTGATGGTGGCGATCACCGTGGTTCTGGCTGCTGTGTTGTATATTATGGTCATCGGGCTTGCCCCGACGACCGGTGAGCAGGCGCCGACTGGCGTATTCGCCAGTGCGTCCGCAACTTCCAACACAACAGCAACATTGGAATTCGCTGGGTTCAGTGTAACCCCGGCTCCGATAAACCTGAAAATAGTCGTGTCCCAGACAGGCAGCTCAGGTACGTACACCTTTGGCTCCAACGCGGACGGGACTGTTCTGAGCCTGGAGTCCGGAACCAGTCAGGGAACACTGACGTACCGAGACTATGCGGACAACGACCTAGTCAACGGTGGAGACCAGATCTTGGTTACTGGCCTCACCATAAGTACGACCTACGAAGTCAAGATGCTGTGGAAGGACGGTACGACCCTAGACACAGAGAGCTTCAACACCCCAGCGTAGTCAAACACAACCCCTTTCCTTTTTCTTTTTTTGTCCTTTTCTTGCACCAAAACATTTATTCTGGATTAAGTAGAGATATTATGGACTGTAGGGAAACCTACAGGAGTGACCAAACACATGAATAGACGAAGTCTCATCCGAAAGGGTGAAGAAGGCGTGTCTCCGGTCATTGCTACCATTCTGATGGTGGCGATAACCGTGGTTTTGGCGGCTGTGTTGTACATAATGGTGATTGGGCTTGCCCCGCCACCTGGTGATAGACCTCCTCCGGGTCAATTCAACGCGAGGGCGACCTCCAACACCACTGCGGAAGCAGAATTCGCTGGATTTAGCCAGTCCCCGCCTCCGATAAACCTGAAAATAGTCCTGTCGACTGATACTGCCTCAGGCACTTACGCCTTTGGGGCCAACGCAGATGGGACGGTTCTGGCATTGGAGTCGGGAGTCAGTATGGGAACAATCACGTACAGAGACTATGCCAACAACAATCTAGTCAACACCGGAGATGAACTGCTAATGACTGGCCTCGATACTGGAACCTTCTACACCATCAAAATGCTGTGGAAGGACGGCTCATCAATGGACACCAAAACATTCGCTACCCCCTCCTAGAGAAATCCAACCCTTTTCCTTTTCTATTTTTTTGACCAAAACCTTTATGTTGGCTGAAAACAGAGTAGTGTGGACTGTAAGGATGCTTGCAGGAGTGACTTAACCCATGAACAAACGGAGTTTCGTCCAAGAGGACGATAAAGGCGTGTCTCCGGTCATTGCTACCATTTTGATGGTGGGAATCACCGTGGTCCTGGCTGCTGTGTTGTACATTATGGTTATTGGACTTGCCGTGACACCAGAAGGCCATACGACTGGTAATTGGGGAATCGTCAAGGCCACATCCAACACAACGGCCCTTGCGTCCTTCGCTGGATTCAGCGATCCCCCGCCCCCGACCAGTCTGAGAGTGGTCTTGTCCACTCCCACACAATCTGGAACATATTTCTTCCCCAGCAATGAAGACGGTGTAACGCTGGTCAAAGAGTCGGGAGATGACACGGGAACCTTCGTATACAGGGACTATGGAACCAATGAGAAGGTTAACGGCGGGGACGAACTGTGGATATCCGACCTCAGTCCAGGCACCTTCTACACCCTGAAGATGCTTTCAGGGGAAGGACAAGTACTGCACACCAAGGTTTTCACCACCCCGAGCTAGAATCGCAACTACCAACCCTTCTTCTCCTTTTTCTTTCATTGAAGACAATATCGATGATTAGCGTGAAACCTCCTCGGTCGATGCATTAATAAACATTGAGTCTATCTCCAAACCAGTGACTTCTCTCGTGGCAGAAAATTCGAGGTCAAACCTTGAAGAGAAGCGGATGGGAAGGTTCTCAGCCAGGAGACATAGAAGTCGCGAAGCCAGAGGGTTAGTCTGGAGGAAGACAGATGGCAGGTGAAATACCAGATATTCTTATTTGGGGCCTCCTGGTGGCAGTCATCGTGGAGGGATTCTCAATGGCGCTGTTGGTTTAACTCATGTTCCGAAGGCAGAGAAGACAGATAGAGGCGCCAGTAGAGGAATCTCCACCGCCAGAAGAAGAGCCCGAATGAATAGTCGAGGCAGAAGAGGAGAATGAGACGGAGGGGTTGACCGAAGGTCAATTACCAAGTCCACTTGAATTCTTCTATCGGCAAGGCCAGCAACGTAGATGACTCTGCCACTCGCCCAAACTGCATAGCGAAGTCACCTGCAGTGCTCGCATCTGGGGCCTCGAAGATAACAATGGCGTCGGGTTTTCCAAAGAGTCCAAGAAACATCTTGACTTCCACATTCTCGGGGACCTTGGGGTGTCTGCACAGTCTGGTTGCTTCTTCGTACTTCCCCGGAAGCGCCTTCAGAATCGTCACAAAAAGCATTCTTACACCGTATCCGTAATAAGGTAATTGTAGTATTTTAAGGTAGTCATCACCGTACCAGAAGCACTGGTCGGCTGGATTTCTTTGCCACCTTTTCTGCGACATCTCCAAGGGCGAAAGTCCCTACTTTGGACAGACCATATGACCCGACCACGATAAGATCACAATCCAATTCAGTGCCCAGCTCTATGATTTCGTCCGCAACATCCCCCTCCCTTAGGCTGGTGGTGACAGGAATGCCCATTCTCTCAAGCGACTCAGCAACCTCGTCCAGAAGCCCTCTGGCCTTTTCTTCGGTCAGATCAGTATCAAATCCAGCGAACTCCTCGATCTTAGTTGGTGGCAGGACGAACACGACTACGATCTCGTCCCCTTCCTTCCACATGGAGGCGGCTCTGTCAATTGCCTTTCTGGCCCCCTCCGAGCCGTCATAGCCAACAAGGATCTTTCCCACGGTGCAGCTATTTTGCTGGGAATATATAAAGGGTATCTCGATTCTCAGAAGATTCTGCCTTCTAGGACTTCCTGACCACCCTCACCCATTTGTCCTGGGACTTTCTGGGTATCGGTGCCGATACCGTGGCCTTAACGATGGTGGTCTTGGCTATCCTGTCCGACAGCCTCTGCCTGGGATCGCCGCTTGATGCCAGCCCAAAGATTGTATCCAGTAGCGGAAGAACATACCAGAAGAACTTAGATGCGTTCCTGATCATTGCCTTATGCAGCTCCATCTTTCCCATGAGAGAGTAGACCTTGAGACCCAGCATCTCCTTGCCCGGCGTTCGGCTCCACAGGCCCTCGGATATGGACGAATAGAGGAAGAAGAGCATTCCAGAAGCAAATCCAAAGATGTAGATAGGCCTTATCTGGAGGACTTCCAAAACAATCCACAATGGAAACAGCACCAGAACAGCGTCCACCAGAAATGCTGCCATTCGCCTCAGCCAATGCCGTCGAAGAGGTCGATTATGCCCTATGATGTCTAGTCCACTGACCAATATATCACCCATCCCTTCTGCAACTGTATCGGCATTCTAGTATAAAAATGTTGATTGGGCGAAGGGTGCCACTCAGTTCGCCCATCACTCATCACAGTTCAGAGTCGTATCTGTCATCACCGTGGCAGTACAGAGATTGTATTGGTTGGCGATATTTGTTGTGGTGTTGTAGGGACGAGAGCTTGCGCTATATCGGGGTTTTCCAATATTGATCAGATGTAGTATGGAGTCTAGGCCGGAGGAGGAGCTTCCTCTTCTACGAGTTCAACTTCTTCCTCTTCCGGGGGTGGAATTTCCTCTTCGGGTGCTGCGGGCTTCTTCCTCATCATGAGGGCAACCACAACAATCACCACGATGACGATGATTATTACCACCCAGAGCCACCACAGCTCTGCGAATATGTTGTCTTCTTTAACCTCAGCTTTTGACCAATATACGTTCAGTGGCTTTGGCTCGTCTATGGTCAGGAAGGTGATATTGGTGGTTTCCTCGTATCCTCCTGGTCCAGTATATCTCTGGAAGGTGTAGATGTAGTCACCAACAGTGGTGCTACCTGCCACTTCTATCAACACCAGCATCGTTCCTTCCTCGTACCAACCTTCTCCGTATGGCCTGGCGCCGGTCGGGGCTGATTCTTGCACGTCATTCACATAGTGAGTGAATGAGACCCTGTGCTCAGTAATCCAATTGGCCGTCTGCACGATAGGTCCAGTCACAGGCGATAGTGTGGGCTCTCTGGTATCAGTATTTTGGCCACCCTTGCTACCATTGGGACTTGACCAGCTGTCGAAGACGTATCTAGTGTCCGTGCCAGGAATCATTGCATCGACGGTTATCTGAAGTGACCCACCGTCTATGACCCACGAATCCGGGGTCGTTGTGCCATGGTCGCTTACGAAGGTTACCAGGAAGTAGAGGTCCCAGTTGGCTGTGACGACTTTGGCCTGACTCATGGTGGTACTCGTCGCGTTGCTGGTTCCTGGAATCACTCCTTCCCAACTGTCAAACTCGGCCCTCTCGTCAACAGCCACTTGTACGAGCCCTTCCACCTCGAAGTTGGCAGTATCGCCCTCGTCATACCAGTAGGCGTATGGTACGCTGGCGTGTGGTTCGTAGTAGAGTGTTGCCACAGGAGTTCCGTAGGTGGTGACCAGTGTAAGCAAATACTGGCTCTGCCATCCTGCCGTCTGAGTTATCGGTTGGTCCATTGTGATCTGAACCTGATTGTTCGGACCAGTGTATCCGATACCTGACCATCCGTCGAATCGCCATCTGTGGTCCGCAGTATCACCAACAATGTCGTCAGTGGAGATTGTCACCAGCTCGTTGACATTGTAATACCAACCACTAGCTTCTGCTTCTCCAGTCGTGTTCATCATCGGAGTTCCGTGCGGATCCACGAAGGAAAGTCTGTGCTGTGTCACGAAGTTGGCGTAGTAGGATACTCCAGGCACGCTAACGGTCACAGTTCTGGCCTTTATTGTCCAGTCTGCCCAATTCACGAACTTGAATCTTGTTCCGCCTGCAGGGTCATTGCTCGGTTGGAATTCGTTCGTGTCCAGAGTCAGCTGAATGTTTGAGGTTGCCCAGTATGTTGTCAGAGGTGTTGGGTATGTGACACCACCGATTATCATGTCAAAGGTTGCGTTGTTACCAGGACCGTCAAGAGTGGAATATACGTTCACTTTGTACTCTTCTCTGTAGAACACAGTGAGGATATCTTGTGCATTGCATGTGATGAAGTGAGCCGGTGCTCCCATATCGCTCCATCTCTCAAACACATATCTGATATCGGGTCCCATGGTCTGAGTCGAGGCTGCCTCTACTGTGTGCATTGTACCAAGTTCACACCAGTAGTCATATGGCAAGACCACTGGAGATCCATCAAGCAGAATCTGCAAGTTGGAATGGTTCGCACGCATCTGAATCTTCACCTCTTCTACGTAATTTGCCGTTATTGTCTCAGTCTGAGTCGCGGTGACGTCATGCACCCTTGCACCCAGGTCAGACCAACTTGTGAAGTTCCAGCGCCTGTTGGCATCGATCGGGACCACATCCAATGCTTCGAGTGTATGAACAGAGCCCTCGTCCCACCAGAACACTCTTGGAGCGGGTCCCCCGACTGTATCCACAATCACGCTGAAGAGCTGCGGCGAGGTCGTTATTGTGACCTCGTATTGCTTCGTGAAGTTGGCCGTAACAACCTCAGCGCCCGTACAGGTGTACTGATGCAGCTTGGCTCCACCGTCGCTCCAATTGCGCCACATGTATCTCTCACCCGGGACTCCAAAGTCCTGGGGCTCGTTGACGTCTATGAAGGGCTGGCTACCAGATGGGCACCAGAACGAGTGCGGTGTGGGATACTCGACCATGTTCACCAAAACCCGCAATCCTGGCGGGTCAGTTATCAGTGTGACCGAGTACTCATAATTGAAGTATGCAGTGAGGTCCAGAGGTCCAGTAACCGCAACGTTGTGCGCTTTGGGTCCTGCATCCGACCAGTTCTGCCATACTAGGCGTTCCACAGGCGAAATCGTCTGCGGAGAAGGCGTGTCTATGGTGTAAACCTGGGAATCGACAAACCAGAATGAGTTGTCGGCCTCAGTGTATGTTCCTCTGTAGTTCCCACCGTTCACCGTGAAGTCCAATCCGGATGGACTAGTATAGATGTTAACTCTATGGGCCAGCTCCCAGTTGCAGATCTGTGTAATCGGTTCATACATGTCCACCCATGCCGGATTGAGGGGGCCTGTGTAGCTACCGTTGCCTATTCCAGTCCAACCAAGGAATGTATAAATCGAGTCAGGACCAGGTGGTGGTGGTTGCAAGCACTCTATGCTCAAGTTGAGATTTGCTGGTTGCCATCCAGTGACTGGAACGGTCCCGCCCATGCCGCCTATCATAGTCAGCATGTAATCTGTCGTGTAAACTGCAGTGTCGTTCACGTTTGCTCCGCCCACGACGCGCGTCACAGAAATGCTAGGGCTGCCGTCATACCACCAGTAGCTGAATGTTAGACGAGTTGATCCATCATCCCATTGGGGTATGGCTTCGATTGTGTGAGTCGATCCGTCTGTCCACAGGTAGTCCTTGGTGGGAGCGAAGACGGGATCAATATCCTCCTTGACTCCGATACCGAGACCTGGGCCAGATGGATAGGTTTTGATATTGTACAAGAACATATTTCCCCATGTGTTGAAGTAGATCGAATCGCCACCTCTAGTATCATGCCATGCCACGCCAGGTTTACCACCTACCGAGACAATGTCCGGAGAATGCCATGCGTCTAACGCGGTACCACCACCGGGCATGTTCACCTTGTAGGGCAGCTCCGTGGTCGGATCTCCAGCAAAGCTCAATCCACCGTCCGGAGAGTAGTAGTAGTTTATGTCAGTAGCATTCATCCAGACGGCGTGAACCGGAGTGCCATCCCTGTAGAACTTGATATACTTGACATCGTCTGTGTCAAGCGGATCGAAGGCCAAGAATCCAGTCCCAGCACATCCGCTCCATGTTGCTCCGCCGATATCATCTACATCGGGCGCCCACAGACACCATGTATACATGGTGGAAAGGGGCAGCACAGCTGGATTGTATATTGACATCACAAAGATGACCTCTCGATCATTTGCAGCCACATCAGGGGCAACATAATCCAGGTTCGGTACACCGGACATGTAATAGAACACTCCCCAGCTGTCAGTAGCTAGATCTCCCGTTAGGGTCGCGTCCGAAAGCACTGCCTCGTAGAACCAATTCGCCGGATTGGGATCGCTCTGGTCATGGATGGTCAATGTAACAATAGCATCGAAGGAACCGCCAACCGCATCCACACTCTGAATCGAAATGCGGGGTTGGTACACCCATGCACCTGCCCACATGTTGAAGTAGTATGTCGTGAAGGATGTTCCATCCACTGCGTAGAGAACCCGCCAGGTATCGATGTTGTTGTTTGTGTCATACCATTCCGAAACGATGACAATCGCGTCATCCATCATGTCCACGTAGGGGCAGTTCGCTAGGTCCCACCATGTTATCCCTCCTCCGAAGTCATCGAGATTCCATGTGTCACCATCGGTCGACCATGCGAATTCGAGCTCTGGAGAATTGTACCAAATGGTCATCACATCCACACTGCCGGTGGGGCTGTATTCAATGTCCATGCTTGGACAGGACTCGTCCTCTGCAATGTCCACCGCAACATCTCTCTGCATCCAGGTGGATCCGCCATCAACGGACTTCGAGACATATACGTCCCTGAGAAACACGCCAGGGTCATGATCGTACGTTATGTACATATCCCCATTGGTGGCCGCTGCTATGCTAGTATTCAGCTGGCTGTTCACGGCATCATTGTAGACCAGGATATCAGGATCCTGGAAAGTCGCGTCCGTAGGTTGTGGATCTGTGGATCCGAGCGGGCCTGGTCGATCAGGCGATTGTGGAATCGGATTCGTTTCTCGCGAAGCGGTAAGCTTTTGCTGACCCATTGGGGTCGCTTCGAATCCGTTCTGGTCTGCTATATTGACTCTATTTGTTGCTGGGTCATAGCCCAAAAACTGAGGCGGCAATTGGTTCGCCTCAAACGTCTCTGTAGTTTCATGCTCAACTGTCATCACAGTCTGCGAGTCTGAACTCGCTAGGGCCGTGATGGAGATTGAAGGAATTGCTCCAAGGAACATTCCGAGAACTGCCAAAACGAGAACCCTCGTAAGCAGCATCTTTCTTTTTTCCTCGCCCACTTCCTTTCTCCCTTTACTCCTCTCATTACCCATATATAACACCTTAAAGAGTTGCTGTGGTCATTAGCTAACCAATATTTATACATTCTCTTTTTTGCCAATGTTGGCTCTTAAAAACAAGGATACTGGCTAATATACATTTTTTGGTTTAGTCTTCAAATCGAAGGTTACTAGGACCCTAGTTCATAACGGTCCAATCGAAAGGGTCGGATAGGTGAATCCAAAAGCCTTCTGCGGCTTGCATTATGTCGGTGTCTCCAAGTTGGAAATCCGGTTTCCGTCCGATTGCAGAGAATCCTTTAAAGCAGAACCGCAATTCAGTTATTGTGGCAATCAACCTCTTCGCCTATGACGCCAAAGAATGCGATCCAAAGAAGTGTACATCCAGGAAACTGGCCAGGTTCAGATTGATTAGACTTCTCCACTCAACAAAGACCATTCCATCAGGTTCAATACTGCTCACGCCCGAAGGGGAGAAGGCCCTGTCTCTCGAGGACAAGTCAAGGGCAGAAAAGAGAGGCATTGTGGTACTTGATCTCTCCTGGAAGGCGGCAGTGTTCCCGAGAATCCCAGGAATCCATGAAAGGGCTCTGCCCTACCTCCTCGCAGCAAATCCGGTGAATTATGGTAAACCATTCAAACTCTCCAGCGTCGAGGCCCTGGCGGCGGCTCTGCACATCCTCGGAGAAGCCGAGCAGGCGGAAACGATCCTCAGCAAATTCTCGTGGGGGGAGCAATTCCTCAAGCTCAACAAGGAACCGTTGGATGAATATGCAAAGGCGAAAACAAGCAAAGAAGTCGTAAAGGCCCAGGAAGAGTTCATCTAGTCTCTGGTGGCAACAAGTTGGGTATACCGTCTTCTATTGGATACGGATGACTGCACTTCACGCAGGTAAGGGTCCCTTCTATTATCTCCTCCCCTTCTTCATTGTCCACCTTCAGCTCCAAATCCGTCTTGCAGACGGGACAGCAGATGATTTCCATCAGGGACCTCTTCAATTGAGCACCAAGCCTAGAACAGGGAAGGTTGTAATAAAAATTCGCCTCAGCGACATTAATATAAAAAGTAAATATACCATAATCCCAAAGCCG
>CP070767.1:1065442-1068693 GCA_020345725.1 Methanobacteriota archaeon
CAAGTTCGAGTAGATGAAAGCCACACCAAAAACTAAGAGTATCAGCAGGACAAGGACGAGTGGTTCCATTCGAACTGGTATTGGGGTTGGTCAAATAAACCTAACGAGAGGTTTAATTATCGTATCTCGCTATGGAAAGCGGATGTTGTATCTGGCCAGGTACGGTGAAATCGGACTGAAGTCCAAACCGGTTAGAAGAAGGCTCAGAGATCGTCTTATCACGAACATACAGGATGCCTTTCTGAAGGAAGAGATAGAATGCATCACCTCTTCCGAGGAAGGAAGGATCTACGTGAGGTCCAAGAATGAAGAGGAAGCCAAGCGGATTCTTTCCAGAACATTTGGTGTTGTTTCCTTCAGCCCTGTCCTTGAGACTTCCTCTAAGATGGTAGAGATTGCAAAGATGATCACTCAATCCTACAAGGTGGATTTCAGCAAGGGTGGGACATTTGCCATAAGAGCCAGAAGATCGGGAACTCATTCGTATACTAGTCAGGATCTTGCCTGCGAAATGGGAAGTTCGGTTCAAGCCGTCTTCAAAGAAATGAAGGTGGACCTTAACTCCCCGGACGTAGAGATTCATGTTGAAGTCAGGGGCAAGAACGGATTCGTGTTTAGAGAGATAATACCCGGCCCAGGTGGATTTCCTTTGGGAAGTCAGGGCAAAGCTCTGGGCTTGGTCGACAGCGTCAATGGGATGGTCTCGTGCTGGCTCATGATGAAGAGAGGGTGCAAGGTCTTTTTCGCGGCAAAGAATGGAAACGAACTCGTACGAGTCTTGGAGAGCTGGGATTCCACACCTAAGTCCTATTCGATCAAGAATGACGAGGAACTCTATGATTTGGCAAAGAAGCTCAGGGTCGAAGGCGTTGTTTTCGGCAGTGACATCGAGAACCTTGCCTACGAGAAGACAAGCGAGCTGGCAACATTCTATCCTGTCGTTGGGTTATCAGAAGAGAAGATGGAGGCTCTGGCCATGAACATCGGACTAAAAGACGACTCCCATGAAAAAGCCTAGGAGATAACAGACGAAACCTACGATGACCACAATCAAGGTCGCGTCCGAGCTGTTCAAATTGAATCGTGACAAGTCCGCGTTGCTGACTTTCTGGGTCATTGAATCTTTCATTCTCAGTCCTGATACCACTTTTAACTCTTGTTGTGTTATTATCCGGCCTGATAGAAAATACTCTACTTGCCCTTTCCCTGATGGGCTCGGATGGAGGGCCTGATCTTTTCAGCTCCCTTACCCTTCCGCCTGAGTCCTCTCCCCTTCTTGCCTGCCGGAGTGAGTCCTCTGTACACTCGGCCCTTGTGCGGCGACTTGCAGATCCAGTTGATCTTGGGATCGTTCATAATGCTGGGATGATGTGGATCGACCAGAATCACTTCGTAGTACTTCTTCCTGCCATCCTCACCTACCCAGTAAGATGATAGGACCTCCATGTTGGGATATTTCTTCGCAGTCCTCTCTTCGGCTATCCTCTGGATGCTCTTCGCCATCGTGATCTTGGAGATACCCTTTCTGCTGGGCCCTCTGCCACCTTTGATGGCGTGCTTTCGAAGCCCTCCCCTTCTGACACGCGCCCTTACAACAACATAACCAGGTTTGGCCTTGTAGCCCAGGGTTCTGGCCCTGTCAATCCGGGTTGGTCTCTCAACTCTTACAAATGAAGGACCTCTCCGCCATTCCAGAATCCTCTCTCTTCTGAGCTCGTATACGTAGGTCTTGTCCGGGTCTTTCCATGCGTCTCGTACGAACTGATAGAGGTTCCTAGTTTCCTCTGAGACCTTTTCCTTCTCCTCTTCGGAGGGCTTTGCTTCTTCCGTTTTGGGTTCTTCTTCCGGCATCTTTCCTCTCTCAGAGACTTAGCCACTGGGAAACCCAGCGAGTGGGAGAGTTTAATATCGAATCCATATTAAAGCATTTGTGTAGTTCAGTCATGGAGATTACAGAAAGTCCTTCAGCGTCAGGTCCTTGTCCGTCTTCTTGACACCTTTCTTCTTCTCTTTCTCCGCCTTGAAATTTCCATCAAACAGTGTGACCTGCTGAGACCCTGCCAACAAGCTCTTCTCGTCCCAGTCAAAGAAGTCCGTTATGTAGGAGAGGGTATGTGCTGTCCTCCTTGCGTAGTAGTCCCAGTCAGGTTTGCTCTCGAAGGTTCTTCCACTTACGTACGGTTCCACTTCAAGAGGGGTCTTCTTCCCGTTCGTGACTATCCAGGAGACCTTCATTCCAGGAGTGAATTCGTAACCCATCTTCTGCAACTTCTCTGCTGCCTGCACGTTCGCCATCGATTTCGGATTTGCGTATTCCTTTGGATCCTTACAGGTTCTAGATATCACCAGCTTCTCGGGAGGGAGCTCACCATTCTTCACGCTCGTCACGATGTCCCTGGCGGTCTTAAGTGCTCCATTAATGTCATCGCTTAGAATCTTCTCGAAGACCGCTTCCTGAGCTTCGCTCTGCAAGTCAAAGGCATCCGTCCTTCTAATCTCATATCCCCTGACGATCATCTCTTCCTTGGGCCAGGCTGCTTGACCTACGTACCTCTTCTTCCTGCCATGAGAGAAGAATGATGACAAAACCTGCTCGAATTCCAGGACGGCTCCCTCTTTCGAAAACCGTTCTGCAGCTTGCTTCCCGAAGTCGATTGACTCTTCCAGGTTGTCTTTGGGGGACTTGAGGAATATGCTGTCCGTATCACCATAGATGACTGGTATGTTCTCCTCCTCAAGCTTGGTTATGATTCCCTTTATGTTCTCTCTGGCAAAAGCTGTGATGCTGGCACCTATCTTTGGATTTGTGAATCTGTAGAAAGCGGAAGCGAAAACACCATAGAACGCGTTCATCAACGTCTTGACCGCGTCTTGCAGCCCGTAGTAGTATTTCCTCTCCTCCTCTGTCTTGGCGTCCGCCATCTTCTGCTTAATGTCATCCCTTTCCTTCAGCAATCTGGCAAGGATTCTCGGGAGCAGACCTTCCTTCTGGTCTTTGGAAAGGAAATGAACCCCGATTGGGCTGACGGTCTGACCCTTCTCATCAGCGGTTGTGAAGCAGACATTGTTCCTTATTATCAGGCTGGGATACATTGCCTTGAAGTCCAGTACGCAAAGCCAGTGATGTATGCCAGGTTTTATGCTGTGGACGTACCCTCCTTCAATTGACTCTCTGGTTCTGTCTCTCCTCGTCATCGGCACACCGATGTCGTTTCTATCTGCTTCCCTAATCAATATCGAATCTATCAGTG
>CP070767.1:1068793-1074752 GCA_020345725.1 Methanobacteriota archaeon
AGAGCAGGTGAAGAAATGCTCCTCCATCGCAAAACCTTTATAGCCAATTATCCTATGAACATCAAAGTGGTATGACGGCCATAGCGGTGGGGATACACCTGGTCTCATCCCGAACCCAGAAGTTAAGCCCGCCTACGTTCTCTGCGGTACTGTGGTGCGCGAGCCCACGGGAAGCTTAGCCCCTTCGGGGGTCGTGAGCCTCTGGCCTAGGTACGGGAGCTGGTTTCCGGCGGCTTCGGCCAATGGTTATTGGTAACCCGTGCTGCTTTAACGGCCTTCTGGTGCATGGAAAGCCGTCAGCCACCTCACTTTTCTTTCTCGTCCTTTCCATTGGTCTGCTTCTCCTTATGTCTCCACACAAATAAGATTATGAAGACAGCTATCATAGGGATGATGAAGGTCTCGAATTCTGGGACCCTGACGATAACGGAATCACTACTCTCCTCAAGTGGGTAATCATTCTGAGTCGTATAGTTGAGGAACACCCAGTTTGTCAGGTAGACACCGTCTGGGGCCGTGGCATTCACAGTAACCGTTATTGTGAATGAATAGGACCCTGGATCAACATCCGTGAAGTACCATCCGTACGTGAGACCTTGTTGGGAGACATATGGCTCGCTCGAATCAGTGAAGGTTGTGTAAATCGGAATAGTGTCGTTGATCCACACATGGGCTGCAGTTCCGTTACCAGTGTTGTTGTAGTAGATGGTATATACAATGTCATTGCCAGGGCCCGCATCTGTTCTGTCAGCTATCTTTACAACAGTTATCACTGGCCTTTCTATAACCGTGGTCTTGTTGGCGCTCGACCACTCCATAGGTTGTCTGAACACATCAGTGTAGTTCAGTTCGACATAGTTGTTGAACTGTGAACCATCTGTGAGCGTACCATTGACCTGCACGGTTATTGTGAGCGAGTTCTGAGAGCCAGGCGCAACGTTGGTGAGATTCCAGTAGTAGGTGGTTCCAGACATCCAAGAGTAGGGCACGCTCGAGGACAGGTAGGTGACTTCGCTCGGAAGGGTGTCGTTTATCCAAACGTCCCTGGAAATGCCTCCACCTGTATTGTTGTAGTAGACGGTGTAAGTGAATATGTCCCCAGGAGCGGCCATACCACTGACCGCAGCCTTTTCAACCACTATTATTGGCCGACGTCTGTCATTGTACCTGCCTTTTGTGAATGCAGTTGACACATACCAGTCGTTCTTATCACCATCCGTGTCCTCTGGCTTGCCGTCTGTAGCCCCCTTGAAACGGGTCCAACTCTCTCCTGTCTTAAGCCTGGGAAGCTTTGTTGCGTCCACCTCAGTTCCTGTTGAGTCCAGCAAACGAACATCAACGGCTTTGTCTTTCAGCGAGTTCGATGGTAGATCAAAGGCCAGATATTCACTCCCGCTGAGCCAAGCGCCGATGGACACTGTTCCAATCGTATAGACCGTTCTCCATCTTCCCCTGTCCTTCACTTGGAATTCCCAATCTGTTAGGTCGATTGCCGAGGCAGTGGGATTTGCCAGCTCAAACCATTCACCAGTGTTTCCTGGAGAGTAGACCTCGTTTATGATTACGTTGTCCCCAGCGGGAGATCTGGTCCCTGTTGTCTCGCCTCTGGACCTGGTAACCCCTTGATCGGAAGAATCGGTAGACATTTGCCAATCCACTACATGGAAGAGAGTGAATGAACCTGGAGCCAAAGGTTGAACGGAAGCAACTGGAACGGACAGTTCAATGGTATTGGTGTCCATGCCAACCTGCGTTATGTTCTCCACCAGAACCCATGGAATATTCCCAGGAGCGTACCTGTAGAGCCCTTTCAGTATGGGAACACCATTTCTTCCTGATATGGCCACGAGATAGTCCATTCCATATGTCTGACCGTTGTAACTGACAGGCAGTCCAGTGGACGCGTTGTCGGAGTCCAAGTATATCGATATCCTGTCCACACCCATCAATTCGGAGATGGATATTGGACCGATGTAGACAGAAACAGTCTTGTTGGCGTAATCAGGATGGAAGTAAGCTGGAATGGTAGTATTCAGCCAGAAGTCTGAGCCAATCGGATAATCAATGATGTTGTCTCCGTCGACATCATGGTTCGTCAGGCTATCTGGAGTGCCATCATTGTCGAAATCACGATCATGGTCATCAAACTCATCAGGTACGGTATCTCGATCGCTATCTGCCACAGAAGGTCCTATGGTGGGTCTCTGTCTGAAGGTTGGTATGTCGATTCCACCCAACATCCTGCCGTCCACTTCCATGTAGAAGTTGGCTGAGGTGGTGACCTCCATGGCGTAGCCTCTCAAATCGACATTCTCGTTCATCATCACGCCAATTGGACCTCCAGTAACATCGTTGTCCGCATCCGACACTATCGAGCTGGGACTCCAATCACCGAAGGCTCCGTCGATTGTGATGGATGGCGCAACATTGCAGTAGACCTTGGTGAGTGCAATTTCGCCAAGAGAGAGCGTTGCGTTCGAGATTACGCCGCTCACGCCAAGACCAATGTGTCTACCATCTTGCACATTAGTGAAGATAGCAGTAACAATCAGAGTGAGATTTCCACTAACATCGATGTCCACATCTAGTGCGGACATATCCGTGAAGAAGTTGCCCGAAGATATCTGCTCGTCGGGCACGCTGTCTCCATCGTGATCAACATACAGAATGAGATCTACTGAGGAATCTGGGACATTTCCCGTCTTAGTGATATTGATCTGAGAGATATGGGCTCCTCCGTCAGCTGCATCCAAGTCAAGTCTCAGGAAGTGCACAGGATTGGTGGTGTTAACAATATCTGGAGCAATTGTCGTCTGGACAACCTGTAGAATGTCCTTTCTCAGGCTCAGAACCCTGTCAGCGAAATCGTGATTGCCTCCGAAATCGGATGTGGCCACCATGATCTTGGGTTCTCCCTCCACGCTGAAACGGAAAAGGGCTTCCAGCTCGTTGCCGGCAACTGCTGTGGTTGCAGGACCGATTCTCCTGAAGCCGTTCCAGTCATTTCTAAGAGCTGTTTCTTTAAACTCGTACATGAGGCTCTGGTGGACCGAGTTGTTCCACCCATAAGCTTCGATTAGATAGTCAGAGCCAAGTCTTCCTATGGGATAACCGGTTGATGGATCGTCATCTTGGTCAACGAAGATGTATATGGAGTCGACACCGCTTCCGCTCGACCCGTTGAGAATGGTGCCTTCGACCTCGGCGTAGACGAATACAGTATTGTCATGACCATCTATCTTGTAGGATACGATATTCACATCAGGATTTCCGGTTTGATCGATATTTGAATCGGTAAAGGATCTCACACCCAGCCAGTCATTGAAGTCTCCATCAATCTTGATTCTTGCGACATCCTCAGGAGGCGTCCACATGCCGTAGAACAGAGGGGCAAGTATCAGAATTGACATCACGGCAGCGATTCCTGCCAATGCTTTTGGCCACTGCGCGTCCCTTGATGTAAAGCGCGGCATATGTCTTGCAGCTCTACCGTTGACCAAACCATTACCATTTATCAGCCCATTGACCATCCCGTTGACCCTGCCTACCCCGTTGACGAGCCCGTTCACAAGTCCATTGACAAGTCCATTGATTCGCCCGATGCCGTTGATCAGCCCATTGACTCTGCCCATACCGTTGATTCTGCCGTTAACCCTGCCGTTAACCCTTCCATTGACACGCCCGTTTACCCGACCATTAACTCGGCCGTTCACCATCCCATTAACAAGACCGTTTGTTCTTCCCAGTCTCTGGATAAGCCCTCTTCCTGAAGTCTTACCTTCCAGGAGACCTTTCTTCCTCAGGCTTGCAAGTACATTCACTTCCTTGAGTCTGTCCTGCCATGCAGATTCGATTGCCTTGTCGTAGCTGGCAAGGGCCTCCTCGTGTCTGCCGATCTTCTCGAGAAGTTCTCCCCTAGTTTGCCAGGCCTGTTTGAGAGTTGGATCCGTCCTTAGGAGTTCCTCATAATGCTCGATGGCTCTCTCAATCTCCTCCTTCTCGTCCACCAGGCGGGGTTCTTCCAGTTCAAATGGAGGAACCTCTAGGCCTTCCTTCTCCTTCACAATGCTCAGGACTTCAAGCTTGTAGTCCTCTTCCTTCTCCGGATCGAGCTCTGTTAACTGGTCATAGCATTCGATTGCTTCATCGAATCTCCCCAGTTCAATCAAAATGGAGGCTTTCTTCTTCCATGCCCTCTTCAGGGTGGGGTCGGCTTCAAGCAAGCTGTCGTAGTGTCGGAGTTCTTCTTCCAGGCTTCGTACCGTTACGTCCTCTTCCCTCTCGCTGATTCGCTTCCATCTCTTCAGGAAGTCCTTTGCCAGAGCTTTGTCTTCCTCAGGCTTCTTCTCCAGGACATGCTTTTCCAAGACCCTTTTGAGATCTTCCTCTGGAGGGGCTTTGATATCCCTTTCTAGCTCTTCCAGTTGTTCGTCGAGCTCCTCAATGAGTTTCTCAAAATCCTCATCCCTTTCTGGCTCTTCCTCAAAGGTGGCTCCACAGTGGGGGCACTTGCGGGTGTCCTTTGCTATGAATCTCCCACAAGCTGGACACAAATAGAGGGCCGGTTCTTCCTCATCCTCAGCCTCCTCAATGGCCTCGGGTTCCGGAGCTGGCTCGATCTCCACAGGCGCCTCTTCAAAAACCGATCCGCAGACCTCACACCTTGTGGCTGACTTGCTTATGAACGCGCCACACTCTGGACAGAGGAAAAGGAAAGCTTCCTCCTCCTTCAACTCCACGATCTCTTGGGCATAGTCCTTCAAACGCTTGGCCAGTTCCCTACCAATGCCCTCGACCTTCGCTATCTCCTCGATTTCAGCTTCCCGCAGCGATTCTGGAGTGGTGAATCCTGCTTCCTTCAGCCGTTTGGCTCTTTGTGGACCGACTCCAGGTATAAGAGAAATCCATTGCAGGAAGTCTTCTTCCATTCATAACATTTAGCTCTGAACTATATATAAACGGTTTATCGCTCTGGAATCACCTTTTTTGACGACCAAATGGAAATCTCTAGAACAAAAAGTTGTAAATACTATGCCAGCACGGTCGAAAAAGGATTGGTCGAGATGTTGAGGATGCTCTTCTCAGCTCCCAGACTGACTTCGACTATCAATGAGATACTCGCCTGCCTCACGACCTTTGGTCTCAACCCTTCACCGTCCAGCCTCTTGAGGATGTTTTTCTGGAATGTCTTCTCTCTGGAGAAGTTCTCTTCCCTCTTCTTCATCAGAACGTCAGTGGGGAAGTACCTCGTATAGATGCCGTCCTGTATCTTGGATACCAAACCCAGCCGTTCCAGTTTTTGGGTCGAACGAGTTGCGGTCTGACTGCTGATTTTCGAGGATTTGGCGAGATTGCTCTGAGTTGAGCCAGGATTGTCAACCAGGAACACGTAAAGCTCCCGCATTCTCCTCTCGCTCAAGAGTTCAAAGACCTTCAGACTGTCCTGAGAAATGAGCCCCATCGGATAGTACAGTGTCCTTCTCCCAGAGATCTTGCTAACGACCAGTTGTCCTTCTCGGAGCTTGCCAAGATGCCATTTTGCAGTGTTGGGTGAGACCTTCAGAGCCTTGGATATATCAGAAAGATGAGAGCATGGACGGACGCAGAGATATTCGAACAGTCTTCTCCTGACGTTGTTCATTAGAAGAGAGATGCCCCTGCGTTCTTCCTTCTCCACTGGTTCCTTGCGACCAATCCTCTCCTGGAAGGCTTTTCCAACACCTTCCGGCATTTATTCACCAGAATACTCGCTCAGGATGCTTTCTATCAGGTCGGAGGCCTTCAAATCCCTGAAGTCCCCGTCGGTCAGTTCATCCAGAGCCTTCTCCAATCTTGCCAGAACTTGAGGAGGAATACTGGATTTCTGCTCTGCCAACTTCTTCTTCATCTCGGTCGGGATCCTGTCGCTTGAGGTTTCTTCAAACTCGCCCTTTTCCACCACCAGACCGAGGCCTTTCAT
>CP070767.1:1074852-1080777 GCA_020345725.1 Methanobacteriota archaeon
AAGTCCCAGCTGAATGTCAGATCATCCGCACCTGGGTCCGTGGCAGTTGCCGTGAATTCCACCAGTGCCACTGCAATGCCTATGCCGTTGTTGATGTTGTCCGCTATGTTCTTGACCCTCTCAAGTTCATACCTGTCCTGCGAGTTGAGAATCACATCTTCGATTTCCAGCACCGCTTCCCAGACTGTTCCAGAGGATGTCAGTGAAGGCATGTCTATCGGCGTAGACGGTGCCAACTTACCACTCACCAGATTGAGCCACACGCCCATGAGCTGCCTCTTCGCCATGACGATCATGTCCTCGGCGTTCCCATCTTGTACAATGTCACATACTTCTTCTTCAGTTGATATCCAAGAGAACACCTGGGACTGTGAGGAGATATCACTAACCCACTCCGGCAAGATGCCTGTATGATCGCCGTACGGCTGTTCCACCTCGCACTGATGCCCCCAGTATCCGACCGTTCTGGGTTCATTCGCAAACACGGTGTAGTTGGTTGCTGTGATTGTGGGAGCCACATTCAAGACAAGTACATAGGTCTCATAGACCACATACCCACCATCATCATCCGAGACATTGAGCGAGATCGTGAAGTTGCCGTCGTCTCCGTACACCTGCGAGAAGTTAGCATGTATCGTAAATGGGAACACACCTGGGCCACTGTTTGGCGGGTCTGGACCAACACCATTGTTATAGTGTGTCGCCGACTCAAAGGTCCCATCTCCCCAACTAATGTCAATGAAGAGGTCATCGCTTCCTGGGTCTGTCGCTATGATTCCAAGATTGAATAGCTCTCCCTCGTTCACAGATGAGGGGATATCAATGGAAATTGAGGGTGAAAGATTGTACGGTGATACCCAAGCAAGAGCAGTGTGCGATCCTCCGTCGTCATCAACGACTGTGAAGGTGACATTGTATGCGCCGTTGTCACCATATACATGTGAGGTACTGCTCATTCCAGTGGCGTCAGGCGGCTCGTTCTCTTCTGTGATAACAGCTGTCTCATATTCCCCATCTCCGAAGTCCCAAACAGCTGAGTGGGTGTCAAGCCAACCCGGATCTGTAAAGAATCCATCTATGGGACACGCAGGGCCACCTTCGAAATAGGGACATCTGGGTATACTTATCGAGGCCACAGGATCCTCGTTTGTGGACAGCAATGGAGGTGTATCGTCTATCCCCACTCCACCATCATCATCAGTCACCTTAAGAACCACTATGTACGTGTCATTGTCCCCGTACGCGTGGACAACGGAGGGTCCTGCATCAAGCCTTATCGTTCCGTCTCCGAAGTCCCAATCGTACGTGAAGGTGTCGTAGATTCCCGGATCGTAGACAGTCGCTTCGAAGAGGATTTCCTTTCCTTCTGGATAAGGAGGTTTGAGAATGGTGCCATCAACACTTCGACTTGTCCACTTGGGTGTTGGCGGGACGTTCAAGACTGTTATGCTACATTGATCTGTGTCCTGAAGCCCTTCTGAGTCTGTAACGGTCAGAGTGACTATGTAGATTCCATCATCGTGGTAAGTATGCGTAGGGGTTGGACCTGTTCCTTCTTTGTCATTGGCATTGTTTCCATCTCCATCAGAATCAACGGACGCGTCAAAGTCCCATTCGTAGATCAGGGAAGAAGGAGCTGAGGATACGTCAAGCCATACACCATATATGGTGGAGGTTGATTGAGATTCAGGTAAGTCATCGCGGAAATCGTGCCAAGCCGCGAAAAGGTCTCCGTGAGCATTACCAGCGATTGCAGCAAGTCTCTTAAACGATTTTGAGGGGTCATCGTCGACGCGACGATAGGGGCTGAAGGTTTCCCCTCGGTCGAGTGACACAGAGACCCTTGTCTCGTACTCCCACTGGAAAGGTTGTTGATTTTCTACCCAAGCGACCCCAACCCCAGTGGAGCCAAATACCGTAACAGCTGGACGGTCAAGTCGCACTACGTGAGGGGCAACGGCGGGCCAAACGGACCGCACAATGATGCTCGGCTCGAAACTTGATCCGCCGTCTAGCGATTTCGCGAAGGCTATTCTGAACTCCCCCGAACCATACTCCACCCACGTTATCAGGATTTCCCCGTCTTGCCCTATAGCTATCGACGGGTAGTAACGTGCCCAATTGTCCGGTGAGTGCACCGGAACAGCGGGTTCGAAGGAGCCCCCTAGGCTCTTCAGCGAAAGAAGGATGGTAGGTTTCTTTGATCCCTCCATCACACCTTGCCAGACAACATAGACGGAATTGTCCTCTGCAACGGCTACATCCGGGGAAGTTCCATTTGCTACGATCGACCCTGGGTCCCAATTTGCCCCACCATCTGGAGAGGAGCGGTAGCAGACTCTGCCTAGGCTCCCCCAGACCACATTTACACTCGCATCAGACCCAGTTGCTATTCTGACAGGGTAACCGTAAGGTGTGTTCTCGTCGCTGATTTCAATCGAAGACGAGAACGTTGTACCGTTATCAGTTGATACGGAGTATCTTGTGCCTGTTTCAGCATACCATGCAACATGTATCTCCCCCTCAGCCCCAAGTGCGATGCCTTGATTCGATGCCCAATCCCTAGGTTTTCCATCATCGACCCTGATATCCGTGCCGAAGTCTCCTCGCCGAGGAGCCTTGTCGAAGTAGATGTCAAGGCCTGTTCGCCCCTCTTTCCAAGTCAAATATGCCGTGCCGTTTTCGTCAAGAACTACTTGGGGTACCCCTCCTACGCCCCCAGTGGCATCCACATCGTTGACCTTTATGTTTGGTCCGAGCAGAACGATCCCTCCTTCCGCAGCTCGGCTGCCCGTACCGTTGAATTGAACGGTGTCACCTTCATTGACTGTTTGGTCGGGACCGGCATCTGCAACAGGCTTTTGAGTCACGGGATTTCCAATGGCATAGAGTCTACCGTCGTGTGAACCCACATAAATCATCGCATCCGAGCCTATCGCGGGTGACGAGACCACACTGTCGCCAGTCATGAAATTCCATTTCTCAGTGCCGTCTGGGTTTATTGCATAGATTCTGTTGTCGTTGGAGCCCACGAATATGGTCCCATCAGAGCCAATTGCAGGTGACGACTCCACGTAACCATTTGTCGTGAAATTCCATTTCTCAGTGCCGTCTGCGTTGATTGCATAAACTCTATTGTCGTAAGAGCCGATGTATATTGTGCCGTCAGAGCCAATTGCAGGTGACGTTTCAACACGTCCTCCGGTCATGAATCTCCACTTCCTAGTCCCATTTGGATTGACTGCATCTAGATTATTGCTGTGAGAGCCGATATAGATCGTACCGTCGGAGCCTATTGCAGGTGATGAATAGTCGACACCGTAGGCGTAAGGAGGCGATGCCCCACTGCCGACACTTAGACTCCATTTCTCGCTTCCATCCGGATTGATTGCATACAGCTCGCTATCACGGGAGCCAACGTAGATCGAACCATCGGAGCCAATTGCCGGTGATGAATGTATATGAGCCTGAGTCCCGAAACTCCATCTCTCGGTTCCATTCGGATTGATTGCATACAATCCACCGTCACAAGAGCCAACATAGATCATACCGTCAGATCCAATCACAGGTGAAGTGCGGATACCAAGATTCTCGACAATCCATTTCTCAGTTCCGTCTGGATTGATTGCATAAAGCCCGCTATCATTTTGACCTATGAAACCGATAGAGCCGATGTAGATGGTCCCATCAGAGTCAATCGCCGGTGATGACTGATAGACAGTACCAGTCCAAAGTCTCCATTTCTGACTGCCATCAGGATTGATTGCGTACGTGTAATTGTCAGCAGAGCCAACGTAGATTGCACCGTTAGAGCCGATAGCTGGTGAGGACTCAATAATATGATCAGTCTTGAAACTCCATCTCAAGTTCCCCTTGTTTCCACTCGTGTCATGTGGACTCAGACCCGTATGGTTGAGGTTCTGTCGAAACATCGGCCACGGCGAGTCTGCAAGACCTCCAGCAGGGCCCGGACTCGCTTCGATCCGCCCAGTATTGCCATCTGCCATGGGTACGGCAGTGATAATCATGACTAGCGTAATAGCGTAACTAATTTCTTTTCTTAGTTTCACCACGAGACCCCCTCCAATATCACCTCAGTCTTCTGGAACCATCGTATTCAACGGTTCTAAAAGCATATAATATCTTTGGAACAGGAATTTGACTGATCAGAAACTCGGAAAGTAACGGCATAGACAATCAGGACCTTGAGTGCAAGTTCCCTGTCTTCTCTGACGGTCTGCACAGTCGCAAAACACCGCAAATGTTCAGGCAGGCTACCAAGAAGTCAAAGCGATTACTCAGTCCAAGGAGCAACCAAAAGAATCTGACTTCAATGAGGAATATGACAAAACTTAATTATGCTCCAAGATGTTCATTCTGGTATGCATAAGACGGTGGACGTGGATATCAGTCGTGATGTACTGTACAGAAACCGAGAGCTTGCAGAAAGGAATCACGACCTCTTGAAGGCTAAGAACATCGTATCTTTTGATTTCGTTGGAGCTATCGGCTCTGGAAAGACCCTTCTAATCGAGAACATCATAGAGAGACTGAAGGAGAAAGGGAAGAGGGCAGGCGTCATCGCAGGTGATGTGGCGGGAGAGGAGGACTATAAGAGGTTCCGAGAACACTCAGTCCACGTCGTGAATTTGAACACTGGCAAGGAATGTCATTTGGACGCACATCACATAGAGCATGCATTGGAGGATCTGGATATCGATGGATTGAACGTGCTGTTCATCGAGAATGTCGGGAATCTGGTCTGCCCGGGAGATTTCCCTCTGGGAACTGATGTCAGGGTTGTGGTGGTCTCAGTCACTGAAGGGGACGACATGATCAAGAAGCACCCTGTTATTTTTGCTCTTTCCGACATAATTGTCATCAACAAGGTTGATCTTGCGGGGGCTATGGAGGTTGATCCGGCCGTTCTTCGAAAAGACGCAATTGCCTTGGGAACCAGGGCCAGAGTGCTTGAGACTGATGCCAAACACGGACAGGGCATTGACAAACTGATGGACGCGCTTGGACTTTGATGAAGGTGGTCTTGCTTCGTGATACTGCGGATTTTCGGCGTTGTACAGGGTGTGGGATTCCGTCCCACCGTCTTCCGTGTTGCCCAATCATTGGATACAAAGGGGTACGTGAAGAACAAAGGGTCGTACGTTGAGGTTTGTGTTGACAAGGATGAGGATGCATTCATCCAGAAGTTGAGAGATGAGCTTCCTGTTCTGGGTCGGATCGACAGGGTGGAGAAGGCAGAGAGTGACTGCCATAGAGATTACGATGATTTTATCATCCTTTCGAGCGAGGAAGGTGAGAGAGAGGTTTCAATTCCACCGGATGTGGCCACTTGCGACCACTGCCTGAACGAGATTTTTGCACCCAAGAATAGACGATACCTCTTCCCTTTCACCAACTGTACTGACTGCGGTGCCCGCTTTTCGCTCATTGAAGACTTCCCCTACGACAGGAAATTCACTTCCATGTCCGACTTCCCCCTATGCGATGTCTGTGACGATGAGTATGGGACTCCAGCTGACTGGCGGTTCCACGCTCAAACCATTTCTTGTCCTGATGATGGTCCTGCCTATGTCTTGTACGGTGCAGATGAAGAGATTCTGGAAGAAGAGAATGCAATTGAAGTGTTTGCCAATGAAATCGACTCAGGGAAGATTGGTGTGGCCAAGAGCTGGGGCGGAATGCATATCATTTGCAAGCTGGAACTGATACCAGAATTCAGGGAATGGTATGGAAGACCCTTCAAACCATTCGCGGTGATGGTCAGGAACCTGGAGACGGTCAAGAAGTATGCCGAAGTGGGTGAATATGAGGAGCAGTTGCTCACTTCCTTTCAGGCACCGATTGTATTGCTTCCGAAGAAGGAGGGTCCCTACAGAGATCTTCTGGACTCAGCCTCACCAGGAC
>CP070767.1:1080877-1086505 GCA_020345725.1 Methanobacteriota archaeon
CCCTTTTCCACTACCAGTCCCAAGCCTTTCATTATGTAGTAGGGATGGGAGAGTTCACTATGCCGACTGCTTCTGCACTTCACAATCTTCATCATTCGGCTGACTCCACCTTCCAGAGGGATATATCTGAGATGAACAACGCAGTCCGCGAGATACATCGGGATTATCGTTTCAGTGCCAGAAAGATCGCCAGTTCCTCCATGTTCTTCCAAAGTTGAAAGAACCGTCCCGACCTTCCTCATCTCCTTGAGCATGTAGCTTATGAGATCCCGTTGCTCATATGGGTCCTTCGTGGACCACATCACGGGTGTAAGAGGGTCGACAGCGATTCTTGCCTTGGAACCGCTCCAGTCCGACACGAAAGCTGGCAGTTCCTTCTTAATGAAAGTTGAGAATTCCCTGCCCGAAGCATCTATGAAAACCAAAAGCTCCTTTTCCAGATACTCAAGGATCTCGCTCCACCCCATCTCAACGGCTTCCCTGATAATCTGTTCCTTGTTCTCATCCAGGCTAACAAAGATACCTTCCTGTCCGCTTTCCAGGCCTCTCCTGATGAACTGTGTCGCAAATGTCGTCTTTCCCGCGCCAGATGAGCCTATCACAACAGTAGTGGAGTTCTCGTTGATTCCGCCATCAATGAGTTCATTCAATCCATAAATGCCGCTCTTGATCTTCTTCATCTCCCGATTCCATCAAAAAGACTATATTTGAATGTTTTGTCAAGAATATTCAGACCCTGTGCTTCCATGTGTCATTCCATCTAGAAGATTCTTACATAGTTAAATATGTGAAAAAGTATACAAATATAAGAATAAAATAGCCGAGCAATCGATATATTTATACAAACCTTATCACATGTCGGTCTGCGTTTTTACTGGAACGTCAAGGGATGGTATGACTGCCGTAGCCAGCAAGGAAATAGAAGACTATTTCGAGAGCCTAGAGCACTCTTCATCTGAATGCTACAAGGTTGCTCAGAGAGCTAGGAAGATGGGGTATGATCCCCAACTGCATGTGGAGATTCTGAAGGCAGACGACCTTGCTTCCAGAGTCGAACAATTGCTGGGCGATTACACAAACAAGGGCATTTCCAGGAGGATAAGGGAGCTCGGAAAGGATATGGATAGAGAAGCTGTCTCCCTTCAAATAGCAAGAGAAATCGCAAAGAACTCGAAGGGCTCGAGGGAAGAGGCTCTGGAAAAAGCTATCAGAACCGGACTGGCAATACTCACCGAAGGAATTCTGGTTGCACCACTTGAAGGAGTTGCATCCGCCAAGATCGGGAAGAATACTGACGGGAGCACCTACGCTGACGTGTACTATGCCGGCCCCATACGATCTGCCGGGGGGACGGGTCAGGCGCTCAGTGTGTTGATTGCGGACGTCGTCAGAAGAGATTTGGGCATTGGAAGATACAAACCTACCAAACAAGAAGTGGAACGTTTCAAGGAGGAAATCCCGCTCTACAAACGCTCTCAACATCTGCAATATACGCCCACAAGTGAAGAGATAGAATTGATGGTCAGCAACTGTCCAGTATGCATAAATGGAGAGGGAACAGAGGACGAGGAAATATCAGGTCACAGGGACCTACCAAGGATAGCTACGAACAAGGTTAGAGGCGGGGCCTGTCTCGTTACGGCGGAGGGTCTGTGCCTCAAAGCTCCGAAGATCCAGAAGCACGTGAGAAACCTGAAGATAGACGGATGGGATTTCATTGGCAAGTTCATCAAAAGAAAAGGAAGCAAAGATGAGGAAAGCATGGAACTGAAGCCAGATGACAAGTACATACGGAACATAATCGCTGGAAGACCTGTTCTGGCACATCCTAGCAGGAAGGGTGGGTTCCGTCTCAGATATGGAAGGACTAGGGCAACCGGTTTGGCTGCCTTGGGCGTGAATCCCGCCACAATGGCTGTTGTTGGTGAATTCATAGCCGTTGGGACCCAGATGAAGATCGAACGACCTGGCAAAGCTTGCGCGGTCACTCCCAGCGACGATATCGAGGGTCCCATGGTTGTCCTGAGGAACGGAGACTTCGTCAGATTGGACGACTACGAGGAGGCCAAGCGCCTCATCCCTGAGATAGAAAGGATTACAGACCTGGGTGAGATACTCGTTCCGTTCGGAGAGTTCCTGGAGAACAACCATGTACTTGTGCCCGGGTCATATTCAATCGAGTGGTACGAGCAGGAACTATTGAAGAAATGCAAGGAGTTGCCTGACGACTGGGAATCTCCAACACCCTCTCGGGCCTTCGAGATGTCCGAGTCCCATGGGGTACCTCTCCATCCGAAATACAACCTGTTCTGGCATGACCTTACTGTGGAAGACATCGGAAAGCTGAGGAAGTCCATTGAGAATGAAGGGAAGTTCGAGGACGGGCAACTGACACTGCCTAGGGATGAATCGACAGTGGAACTCCTGGTCCAGCTGGGAGCGCCCCATAGGATCGAGGAGGAAAGTGTGCTCGTTGGGGATCATTCATATGCCATCGTGAGATGCCTGGGCCTTGAGGTTGAAGACTCGAAATTGCATCCAAGGGGGGAAATCAAGGGCAAGGATTCACTGGAGTGCGTTTCAGAAGCTGCAGGAGTGACCGTCAGACCGAAATCGCCTACCCGTGTGGGAGCAAGAATGGCTCGGCCTGAGAAGGCCAAGGAGAGGATGATGAAACCGCCTCCACATTCCCTGTTCCCGCTTGGGAACGCTGGAGGAGCCCAGCGTCTTGTGCAGCAAGCCCTTTCAAAGGGAAGAATCAAGATCGAGGTGGGGAAACGAGTCTGCGAAGAATGTGGGAAGAGATGGTCTTTATCGAAGTGTACCTGCGGAGGACACACGAAACCAATAGGAGAGCCTGTACCCATTGAGATAAGACTGGATGAACTCTACCGGGCCGCTGCACAAAGGATCGGAGAGAGCAGTATCCCCAACATCAAGGGTGTCAAGGGAATGATCTCCAAAGACAAGACCCCTGAAGCACTTGAGAAGGGCATGCTCAGAGCGAAGCATGGTGTTTACGTCTTCAAGGACGGGACCTGTAGATTTGATATGACGGACGTGCCATTGACCCATTTCAAGCCAGCAGAAATCGGGATAAGCCTTTCCCAAGTCAAGGTCCTAGGCTACGAGAAGGACGTGAACGGGAATCCAATTGAGGATGAGAACCAGCTGGTGGAACTGCGCCCCCAGGATTTCATCGCTTCATCTGGGTGTGGACGCTACATGGTGAAGGTGTCCAATTTCATAGACGATATGTTGGCTAAGGTGTATGGTCTGAAACCTTTCTACTCCGCAGAGAAGAAAGAGGACCTCATCGGTCACGTGATCGTGGGTTTGGCTCCGCACACATCAAGCGGAGTTCTGGCTCGGCTAATCGGCTACACTGATGCCCGTGTGGGATATGCGCATCCATACTTCCATGCTAGCAAGAGGAGGAACTGTGATGGGGACGAGGACTGCATCATGCTTCTCCTCGATGGTCTAGTCAATTTCAGTCGGTCCTTCTTGCCCGAGAAACGTGGGGGACTCATGGACGCGCCATTGGTACTCACTCCCAGAATAGACCCAAGCGAGATAGACAAGGAAGCGTACAGCATTGATCTCGGATTCAACTATCCACTCGAGTTCTACGAAGCCACCACCAGATATGAGAAGCCTAGAAAGGTTGAGAAGCTCATTGACAATGTTGGCAAGAGAATAGGAACCGTTCTTCAATACGAAGGGTTCGGTTTCACAAACGGCACCAATGACATCGCGAAAGGTCCTTTGAAGTCCGCGTACACCCATGGTTCAATGATCGCCAAGATGGAAAGACAGCTAGAGTTGGAGAAGAAGATAATGGCAGTGGATGCCTCAGACGTGGTTTCCAGGACCATTGTACATCATTTCCTCCCCGACCTGATAGGCAACCTCAACGCCTTCTCAAGTCAAAAGCTGAGGTGCACCAAATGCAACGCCAAGTTCCGCAGGATGCCCCTAGGTGGGAGATGCCTGAAGTGTGGAGGCAACCTGACACTGACTGTCAACGAGAACTCAGTCAAGAAGTATCTGGAGATATCTAAGAAGATCTCCGAGAAGTATGGTGTTTCCAACTACCTTCAGCAGAGACTGGAACTGATCGATTGCGCAATTCAATCCCTGTTCACAAACGAGAAGGTTCAGCACCTCAAGTTGGATGATTTCTGCTAGACCACCTCCCGAGAAAGAATTAAGAAGTGTTCCAATATAGAGAAGAGGCTGGTAGTAGTCCATGAGGATAGCCATATTCCATGATTTCATGAGCTCCATTGGCGGGGGAGAGAAGCTCACACTCACTCTTGCTCGGGCGTTAGGTGCCGACGTCTATACTACAGATCTGGAACAAGAGACAATATCCAAACTGGGTTTCAGCGATGTGAGAATTACAGATTTGGGTCCTCTCCCCAAGACGCCACCTCTCAAGCAGATTAACGCCTCTCTCAAGTTCAAAGGATTCCGTCCAAAGATGGATTACGATTTCTATATATTCTCTGGCAACTGGTCACACTACTTGGCAAAGAAGCTTCATCCCAACCTACTCTACTGCCACACTCCAGTCAGAGCCTTCTATGATTTGAAGGACTGGACACTTGAGAACCTGGACAATGGTTTCCAGAGAATTGCTGCCAGAGTCTGGATATCTGCCCATAGATGGTTCAATGAAAGATCCATACGGAATGTGGACGGCATTGTGGTCAATAGCGAGAATGTGAAACGGAGGGTAGGAAGGTTCTACCACAGAGATGCGGTCGTCGTTCACCCCCCGGTACCAACAAATAAGTTCAGATTCACCCAAGTAGGCGATTTCTGGCTGTCCGTGAACAGGTTATACCCCGAAAAGAGAATCGACCTCCAGATAGAGATATTCAGAAGACTTCCGGAGGAGAAATTGAGGATCGTTGGTGGGTTCGCGCTTGGCGATCACTCGAAATCATACATGTCTCGTTTGGGTCACCTTCCTCAGAATGTGGAATTGCTCGGATCGGTCAGTCAGGAAGAGCTGGTCGACCTCTATTCGAATTGCAGAGGATTCCTAGCCACTGCCGTTGACGAGGATTTCGGAATGACGCCTGTGGAAGCCATGGCCTCAGGGAAAATCGCCCTTGTCACGGACGAAGGAGGATACCGTGAGACCGTCCTGGACGGAGAGACAGGTTGGCTCCTTCCTCCGAACCCAGAGGCCTTTGGAAACAAGATACGGGAGTTGACTCACGAAAGACTGGAAAGCATGCAGAGAGCTTGCTTGGAAAGATCAAGGATGTTTGACGAGGATGCGTTCATATCCAGGATGAGAGAACAGATACAACGGGGCTTACAACAAACGTAAAGTACTCCATTCTGCATTAAACAACAATGCGCAAGTCCACTGGCTTTGCCCTCCTTTCGATATTTCTTGTTGCTATTTTCCTGCGACTTCTCCCGCTATCAAGACATCTGTTCTGGGGGGCGGATTTCGGAGAATACTACTTCTTGACCAATGATTTGGTCTCGAGCGGAAATCTGACTCTCCCATATTTTGGATGGGGCTTCACTTATCCATATTTCCCGGGCATGTTCATCTTGGGCGGAATCTTGGGATTCACCAGTGCGTCCATTTCAGTCGCAACA
>CP070767.1:1086605-1089502 GCA_020345725.1 Methanobacteriota archaeon
GACTCTCCCAGAGCACATGACCCTGACTATCTTGACATTGGTCGGCTGCTTCATCCTGCCTATGCCTGCCAAGTCTGCAGCGGCGTAAGAGCACCAGTTGCAACAGAAGGCAAGTATGTTCGGCTCGAAGTCCGTCAAAGTGAAGAACCCCCCATTGCCTCAATCATTGCCAGAATCTGCTTGTCCGTGTAGTGCTTCTGCTGCATCGAACCTGACGGACATGCTGCGATACACGTTCCACAGGCTTTACAGAGCACGTCGTTGACCACAGCGACCAGTTCTCCATCCTTCTCCTCCAGGGCGATAGCACCGAACTGGCAGGTCTCAACACATTGACCGCAACCCGTACATGTTTCATCGGCAAATGCGACCGCTTCATTGAGTGTTAGCTTGGGACTGGAAAGAATTCCGCATGCCCTCGCGGCCGCGCCAGAGGCCTGGAACATGGTATCCGTGATATCTTTTGGGAACTGACAGCAGCCTGCTAGGAATACTCCGTCCGTGAAAGTGTCAATAGGTCTCAGTTTGGGATGGGCTTCAAGGTAGAAACCGTCGGACGATCTGGATATGTTGAACAACCTCATCACATCAACCGCGTCCGAACGTGGGATCATCCCGGTGGCCAGGACCACGAGATCAGCCTCGAAATCATCATGCCCCTCGCATTTCACAACCACACTGCGTCCGTTCTCCGCGACCTCCAGCCTATGGTCCAGATCTCTTTGTCTGTATTCAACATCCTCATTGCTCACCCTGACATAGAACTCATCGTGCCCTTTGCCAAAGGTTCGGACATCAGTGTAGTAAACTGCGATCTTCGCATCCGGGAGCTTCTTCCTCACAGTGTGGGCCTCTTTGGCCGTGTACATGCAGCAAACTCGCGAACAATATGTGTTGCCTCCCTCTTCCCGGCTTCCTACGCAGGATATGAACGCCACCCGTTCGGGTTTGCCACCGTTGACAAGTATCTCCCCGCTTGTAGGCCCGAGATGACTTGAGATCCTTTCGAACTCTGGAGCGGACATGACCCTCGGATTATCGTGCATCAGCTCTCTCTTCTCGCTTGGATCGTAATTGTCCGAGCCAGTTGCCACAACTATGGCACCCACTTCGGCCTCGACCGTTTCTTCCTTTGTCCCAAGGTTAATCGCTCCGAACTTGCAAGCTCCCACGCACAGGGGATTACCTGAACACTGACCACCGGTGAAATAACCACAGTTCTTCCCATCCAGGACGTATGTTGCTGGAATGGCTGCTTCCGAAGGACGGTAAATCGCTTTTCTCTCCCTCATGCCGTAATCGTTATCATCCGGGACGGAAACAGGACACACTTTGGTGCATTCACCACACAACGTACACAGCCTTCTATCCACAAACAGCGGATTCTCTCTAATCTTGACTTCGAAGTTCCCGACATATCCGTCAAGTTCGAAGACCTCGGAATTCAGATGAACGTGAATATTAGGATGGTTGACCGCTGACTTCAGTTCTGGCGTAATGAAACACGGAGCACAGTCCCCCACGCAGTCCTCTTCACACTTCCGTAGAGGAAATATCTTGCTTAACCAGATGGTTCTTCCACCGAGGAAGAGTTCTCTTTCAACAAGATGGACCGGGTATCCCCTGTCTGCAATGTCCCTGGCGGCCTGTACACCTGCGATGCCACCTCCCACCACAAGAGCTTCACGGGTAACGCCTACTTCAGCCGCCGAAAGGGGCTCCAACAGCGGGGCTCGGGCAACGGATAGCTCCACAATCTTCTTGGCCTTCTCGGTCGCGCTGTCCGTCTCCTTGTGGATCCATGAGCAGTGCTCACGTATGTTAGCCATCTCGAAAAGGCAGGGATTCAGACCAGCTTCAATAACGGCAGCTCGGAAGGTTGGTTCGTGCATTCTGGGCGTGCATGACGCAACGACGATTCTGTTGAGATTATGTTCCTTGATGTCATCCTTGATGAGGTTCTGACCAGGGTCTGAACACATGTACTTGTAATTCTTGGCGATGACCACGTGAGGGAGCTTGCTGGCGTACTCTGTGACCGCTTCTGTGTCAACTGTTGCTGCGATGTTGACCCCGCAGTCGCAGATGTAGACGCCGACCCTTGGCTCATCCGTTCTTGGGGTCTCCTCCAGGACCTCGTGGGTATGTTCCTCGGTCAAGCAACGACCTCCTTCCTCTCGAAGGTGGGACCAAGGGTCTTGGTCCTCTCTGTCATGTTGACCACGACTTCCCGGAACTGGTCAGCCAATGAAGAGGAGATGTTGAACATCTCCAGCCTAGTATCGTCCAATCCAATCTCCTTGAGAAGCCTCTTTGCCTCTTCCACTCTTTTCCTTGCCCTTTCGCTGCCATTCTTGTAGTTGCAGTTGCCATCCTTGCAACCGATTACCATTACCCCGTCCGCACCCAGTTCTATCGCCTTCAGAAGATACTGGACCTCCACCTTTCCAGAGCAGGGTAGACGAAGAATCTTGAACTGAACAGGTAGATCCAATCTCATTGAACCGCAGAGGTCGGCCGCCTCATAGGCACCATGGTCGCAACAGAATGCTATTACCTGCTGTTCACCAGTTGGTGTTGGATTCGAAGCCAGTAGTTTCTCAAGAGAAGTGTCAACATTCAAATCTTCGAAGTTGGGAAGCACTATCGCCTCACCTGGGCAGGACGCTGTGCATATCCCGCAGCCCTCGCACTGTGTCGGTATGACCTCAGCGAAAGTGACCGCTTTTGGATTGATGGCATTGTATGGACACACCCTTGTACATGTTAGACATGCAGCACACTTGGAGCGAATCACTGTGGCCGTGGGCGGTTCGGATTCGATCTTTCCCATGCCGAGTATCTCTGAGACCCTCGCTGCTGCGGCCGATGCCTGGGCAACAGAATCGGGGATATCC
>CP070767.1:1089602-1092450 GCA_020345725.1 Methanobacteriota archaeon
ACTTCGTTTTGGAGGCGAGATCCATGGATGATGGTTTGAAAAGCAAGAGCTATCTGGAGGAGCTCATCGTCAAATTACGTGTCCGCAACGAAGGCACTTGAAGTGGCCAATCTCAAATGCGGCTTCCATCCACCCGCATTGCGGACACTTGAAAACGTGTGGTGGAGGAGGTGGGGGTGCCTGCGCTTGCCCTTCAGGCTCAGCCCTCGATTCTGATCCCTCCCTCACAACTTGTATGGGTACACTCTTGAAGAGCCCTATCATCCTTCCTAGGTAAAAGATTGTCAGTAACAATCCGATGAACACGAGGAAGAGAGTGAATGCCCCCCCGATTAGGAGGAGTGTCTCATTGCCGGTGGCTTGAGCCGCTTGAACAAATGCAGCTTGATAGTTCCATACGAAGTGGAAGAGAATTGAGGCGACGATGCCTCGCTTAAGGAAGATGTATCCGAGAATGAGTCCCCCAACGAAGGTCGGGGCGAAGTACCAGATGCCGCCGCTGTAGGTATGGGCTACTCCAAACATAATCGATGAGAATAGCAGGAAGGTTCCTTCAGGAATGCCGACCTTGAACCCTCCGCCTATGAAGAACCTGGCAGGCTTTGATACACCTCTATATCTTATGAAGGCCAGGATGAAAAGGGGAATTCCGATGAGAAGTGTTCTTGCTATCACCTCCTCCCAAAAGGCCGCGCTTGCCACGCTAAATAGGTAATACCACAATGGGCGAGAGTCCATCTGAGATGGCGGGAATTCGATTCCTGAGAGGATGAGTAGGAGGCTGTATGCGATGTTGAAGAAGGCCATGAAGGCGAACAGTTGAGGCAGGAGGGTCCAGGCACTCCTGCTGCTGGAATACACTCCCCCACTCTTCATGGCCTTTGAGAAACCTTTGATGGCCTTCGGAAGGTCCTTGATGACCAGCCAGAAGAAGCAGAAGGTGATTATCACGACAACGATGATGTAGTAGATGAGAAAGGGAACTCCGGTAAAGACCAGAATGGATACGGGCTGGGGCGTGATTATCAGAAGATATGCCTGACAGTCCGCGCAGGAACCGCTCAGTATTCCGGGTATCACTATGCTTGCCCCTACCCACAGGAGTGCTATGAAGGCTGAGAACGCCAGGAAGAATACGCTTATGTATAGGAGCCAGGAACTAGTCACCATCCTCTGGATGTCGCTTGGGCCTTCTTTCTTTGTATCTGGATAAGGATGGTAGTAGATCGGTGTTGATTCCGAAGCAGGAGAACCACATTTGGTGCAGTATGAACCTTGGAAGACATTTCCGCACCTGTTGCATCGGAGCATCTGTGGAGGAACGGGCTGACTTGCCGCCATGTGGCAATTCGGGCATATGGTTCCCTCGAACTCGGTACCACAGTTCGTGCAGCGCATGCAACTCAACATATTTTCCTGGCCTATTTAATCTGTGTGGTTTTTCTCTCAGAGACCCAGATTCCGACCCCTTCACGAAAAGTCAATCCAGGCTGGCCATATCTACCAAATCTTTATAAGTTACGTAAGTAGTTCGGGGTATCCCTAGGTGCAACTATTGGAGAAAGCACGTATGGGTCATCTTGACCCTGCGTGACAGAACGGAGGCACTAGAATGGAACCAGAAAGAAGAGCCAACGTAAAATTCGAAACAGTGAGCGCCGAGAAAGTGCCCTTTGGAAGGAACAACTTTCTTGAAGTGGCTAGAAAGAGAGCAATAACGGATGATGGTGAGAACGAGTTCATCTCCGTCTCGAGAGGATACTACCGATCGGACGGGAGTGAGCGGTTCAAGAGGTCTCTCACCATTCCGGACGAAGAAGAAGTAAGGGAGTTTGTGGCAGACAAGATAAGGACGATTTAAGAACGGATTGAGATCAGTCGTCGCATTTGTTTTTGGTTGGAGGGTTACTGTAGGTTGAGCGACGGCGTTCTTGTGCAGCATAGAGGGGTATGTCCATTGTCTCCACTAGGAGAGTGGTTCTCTCAAGAGCTGTCCTAACTGGGGTCAATTCTCATTCAGATTTTTCGCGAACTAACTGCACTCTCACTTTGTCTTTGAGATGATCGACGAAGACATCAATGTCAGAGATTAACAAACTGGGCATTTCTATCCACCTAATATATTCCCCGAATATGAGAACGGTCCTCTTGTCATTGTACAGCTTTATCTGGATTCTTGAAATCTCGCTGAATGGTATGACCTCTATTGGAAAGTCGTAGTCAAATGCGCCCTTGGGAACTGGGAAGGATATGCAGTTCTCATATATTCGCAATCCCTCGAAAATCGGTCGATGACTTATGATTGATATCACCCCTAGGGATATGGCAATAATCCCAATACCAAATCCTACCAGAGAACACAAAAGAATCGAAGACCATAGGGTGGAAGTGTGCGTCAGTTTCGCTATCCATAAAACACAGAACACTGGGAAGAACACCATCACGAGTGCTATGCCAATGATGATTGTCTTCCTAATTGTCTTACTAAACTGTGCATTCAATCGCCCAAGTGCCACTCTATCGGCATACAGTAGTCTTCCCTTGTCCATCGCGTTCATCAAATCAAATACGTTGAAAATCCATAAATGCTCCGACTGACAAGAAACTCAATACTACTGCGGTGATTGTTCTCTTCTCTTTTCATAGATTTGAACAACGTATTGGTAGTTGGTATTATCAATGATGATAACCACATCACCGTTAAATACTCCCCTTTGAATGCGAGTGATAACAAGATCGGGAGAGGGGGACTTAACCAAGTTCAAGCTGCTGATGGAGGAGGATAATTCTAAGCAAAATAGTCCTATGCCTTCCGCTACGTCCTCCTCCCTCTATTTTCGTCCAATGA
>CP070767.1:1092550-1096677 GCA_020345725.1 Methanobacteriota archaeon
GGTACGGACCGAACGAGTTGGTAGAGGTAAGAAGAATCTCTCCGTTGAAAATGTTCCTCCGGCAGTTTAAGGATCTTATGGTTGTGATACTCATAATCGCGGCTACGGTCTCTGCTGCTATAGGCATCTACCACATGTACCACGGAGAGGGCGGAGGGGACGAACTGTTTGATACGCTCGTGATAATGATAATCGTCATCCTGAATGCGGTGTTCGGTTTCGTTCAGGAATACAAGGCGGAGAAGGCGATACAGGCGCTCAAGGCAATGGCCGCACCTACAGCACGGGTCTACAGGGATGCCGAGGCAATCCAGGTTCCTGCGAGGGAATTGGTTCCCGGCGACGTGATTGAAATCGCCACAGGGGACAGCGTTCCGGCGGATGCCAGGATCATCGAAGCGGTAAACCTCAACGTGAATGAAGCATCGCTGACAGGCGAATCCGTCCCGGTCGCAAAGTTGACTCACAGCCTGAAGGGGAAGGTCTTCCTGGGCGATCAGAGGAACATGGTATTCTCAGGCACTGCTGTTGAATCAGGCAGGGCCAAAGCCGTAATCGTATCCACAGGAATGGCCACCGAGCTGGGCAAGATAGACGGAATGGTTCAGGTGGCAGAAGAACAGGCTCCCTTGAAGGCGAAAATAAACAGAATGGCAAAGCAGATTGGGATGATAGTCCTCGGTGCATGCGCCATCATATTCGTTGTGTTGTATCTTCAGGGCTTGGGTATTGTGGAGATATCCCTGACGGCAATCAGTCTCGCAGTGGCGGCTGTTCCAGAAGGCCTTCCAGCGGTCGTCACTATTAGTCTGGCCTTGGCTGTTCAGAGGATGGTGAAGAGACATGCGTTGATTCGCCGGCTGCCCGCTGTTGAAACGCTCGGCAGTGCGACGGTCATATGCTCAGATAAGACAGGAACGCTTACCACGGGCGAGATGAACATCCGCACCATACAGACGGATGATGAGATATTCAAGGTCTATGGGGAAGGGTTCACCCCCACTGGTAAGTTCTTCCATGATGAGGACGAGATTGATCCCCAAACCAACGAGACTCTTGTCCTTCTGTTGAAAGCCGGTGTGTTGTGCAATGATTCATCCCTTGTGAAGAAAGGGGATTTCTGGACCATAGATGGTGATACTACTGAGGGCACCTTGTTAGTCGCTGCCATGAGGGCCAGATTGGATCCTGAGAAAATCAAGGAAGAACGGATAGGGGAAATAGGCTTCAGCTCGGACCGCAAGAGGATGACCACCATACACGAGACCTCCACGGGCAGAGTGGCGTATTCAAAGGGAGCAACCGAGAGGCTTCTTGAGATTAGCAACAGGATTCTAGAGGAGGGAAAGGCAGTTCCGTTACATGAGGAAAAGAAGGAATCCATTAACAGTGCCACCGAGGAGATGGCGAAAAGGGGGTTGAGGGTTCTGGCGTTGGCGTACAGGCCCCTGCCGGAGGACTTGAAAGAGTTCACTGAAGAAGAGGTTGAGAAGGATCTCATATTCTTGGGAATCGTTGGAATGATTGACTCACCGAGAATGGATGCGGTGAATGCGATCACCGAGTGCAAGAGGGCCGGAATCCATGTCGTCATGATTACTGGAGACCACAAACTCACTGCAACAGCAGTTGCTGCAGAGATGGGAATCATAGACGAACAGGCGGATGTTGCTGTCACAGGGGAAGAACTTGCCAGAATGTCCGATGAGGAACTGGTAGAGAAAGTTGAACACATTGCCGTTTATGCTCGAGTATCACCAGAAGATAAGCTCAGGATTATCGATGCTTGGAGAAAGAGGGGAGAGATTGTTGCCATGACTGGTGACGGTGTCAATGATGCACCAGCCCTAAAGAAAGGTGACATCGGTGTGGCTATGGGCATCACCGGGACCGATGTTTCCAAAGAATCCTCTGACATGATTCTTACCGATGACAATTTCGCCTCGATAGTACATGCAGTTGAAGAAGGTCGGTCGGTCTATGATAACATAAGGAAGTTCGTGCTCTATCTTCTCTCCTGCAATACGGGTGAAGTCGCCACCATGCTCATTGCCACTCTTATATTCACAAGACTTGAGTTTCTGCCCTTCCTAATACCTGTCCAGATACTCTGGATGAATCTCGTAACGGATGGGCTTCCTGCTTTAGCTTTGGGTGTTGATCCTGCCGCACCTGATGTTATGGACAGGAAACCCAGGGATCCAAAGGAGAGTCCCATCACTAAGGATATGATTATGGTCATGCTGGCTGTGGGACTGATTATGGCGATTGGGACGCTAGCTGTATTCCACTTCGCCATCTCTGCAAACCCTGGGCAGGTCGACTATGCCAGAACTATGGCGTTCACAACACTCGTGATGTTCCAGATGTTCTTTGTGTTCTCCGCCAGGTCACCGTACATTCCTTTGCACAAGCTGGGGTTCCTAGGTAACAAGAAGTTGATTCTGGCCGTAGCAATTTCACTATTGCTGCAGTGCATGATAATCTACGTAGAACCGATAGGCGCCGCATTCGGGACCGTCCCATTGCAGCCATTAGATTGGCTTTGGATTGTACTTGTTGGCAGCACTGTCTTGATCATAATGGAAGCCTACAAGACCACAAAGTATAGATTGAAATCCTCCAAGGCATAGCTCTCTTCAGGAAAACTCATCGTCTATGATGTCAGATATCTTCTTGCTTGCCTTGCCGTCCCCGTAGCTCTCCCTTCTCTTCCCTTTTGGGTCGAACGAGTTTATCGAATTTAGGATTTTACCCTTGTCCGCACCGACCAGGATATTCCATCCATCTTCGGCTGTCTCTACCCATTCAGTCTCCTCTCTTAGTGTGATGCAGGGTATCTCATGGAAATATGCTTCCTTCTGCACTCCTCCGCTGTCTGTGATCATCTTCTTGGCGTTCATCAAGAGGCAAGTGAAATCTAGATAGCCAACGGGTTCGATCAGGTGGATACCTTCTTTCAATTCCTCGTACAGCTCGTATCGCTTCAGCAGTTTGACTGCCCTTGGATGAGCCGGGAACACAACATCCTCGCCACAGGAGACCAAAGCATCGACAATTGCAGCCAGGTTCTCCTTTGAATCCGTGTTTGAAGGTCTGTGAACCGTCACCAGGAGATAGTTTCCTCTCTTCACACCCAGTTTCTCAAGGATGCCTCTATCCTCAGCCAGGGCCTTGTTGTGTAGGGCAGCATCGTACATCACATCCCCGACCAAATGTACACCTTTTGTCAAACCCTCATTCTCCAGGTTCTTCACTGCTGTCTTCGTTGGGCAAAAGAGCAGATGGGACACCCGATCCACGATGACCCTGTTGACCTCTTCTGGCATACTTCTGTTAAAGCTCCTAAGACCCGCTTCCACATGTGCGACCGGAATGTGAACCTTCACCGATGCCAATGCCCCTCCCAGCGTTGAATTCGTGTCTCCATAGACCAGGACCAGTTGGGGCTTTTCCTTCAATAGGACTTCTTCGATTCCAATGACCATGCGCCCCGTCTGCTCCGCGTGACTGCCGGAACCGACGCCCAGATTGTAATCTGGCTCTGGTATCTCGAGCTCATCAAAGAATGTCGCACTCATGGTAGGATCGTAGTGTTGACCCGTGTGGAGCAGTATCTCCTTATGTTTCTTACGAATCTCCCTGGAGACTTGGGCTGCCTTGATGAACTGGGGTCTTGCCCCAACAACGGACACGATATCCATGCGAATCTCTCGAAAGTGGTTCGGGGTTAAATCTTTTCTTGTCTGCTTGGGTTATTCCCTATCCAGTCCTTGCCAAAAGCTTTTTGAGTGACATGCCCATTCGTAACTAGCATTTATGCGCGGGGAGGAGTGTAGAATATGGCCAGAACGATTCAGGATATCGTTGTGACAGGTAAGGAACAGGTTGAGGTTAGATACGAGATAATTGTGAATTGGATGCAATCTCAGGGAGCATGGGTCGTGGAAGATAGAGATGCTTACATCAAGTTCCAACAGGGTGCTGGTATCTCGGATGCGGCTAGATTCTTTGAGATTACGTTGAGACAGCAAGACAAGGACACCATTGTCGTCCATACAGAAGGTTATGTCAAGGTTATCGGGGGCGAGAAAGACTTCAATCCAAAGGCGTTCAACGCAGGAATA
>CP070767.1:1096777-1108854 GCA_020345725.1 Methanobacteriota archaeon
CTGTGATTATGTTGTTTCTGAATACCGCATTTGTGGAGGAGATAAGGAAAACACCTATCCCCTTCCCGGGAAAAGGGATGATATTGTTGGTGATGCTACAGTTCTCTGCATGGTCAACCACCAAGCCAAGCCTCCAGCCATTGGCCACTGTGAATCCACTGAAATTGACCCAGTCAGCATTGATATTCACTGCACCCCATCCATATTTGCCGCCTACTTCGGTAGTGTTCCTATCCTCTCCAATTATGCTCAGGGACTTGTACACAGAGATGTTTCCTGGATAGAATCCGCTGTAAACGGAGATTGTGTCCCCAGGATTCGATGCATTTATGGCATCTTGTATTGCCGTGAAATTCCCAGGCCCACCTCCTCCAACATAATGTGTTACGGCACTCACATTCTCCGGAAGAACTGTGACTATAATAGAGAAGCCACTCACGACCACGAGGACTGCCAGGACGAGACTAATATCCCTGCCACTCATTCCCGATGCACCCTCATTAATTCTGTTGAGTTGGTGCATATAAGGGTTTCATGGTAACTACCATAATGTTCCCACTCTCGCTGCAAGAAATCACATTGTTTCTCACTTAAAGAACTATTAAAATGCGGAAGGCAATACCCCCCTAATGCCCGAAATTGTACTAGTTGGGGATGTTCATGAGGGTATGAACTTCGGCTTCAAGGTCGACCCAGAGACGGGCATATCCGAGAGGGCAATGGACCTCCACAGGAACTTCTCGTTGGCGGCCGAATATGCGATAGAGAGAGAATCTCCGCTGTTCGTAATCCTCGGGGACTTGTTCGATAGAACTCACGTTTCACCCGCTTTTAGAGAGCTGGTAAGGAAGGATGTTGTTGAGCCACTTCAAGAGAAGGGCATAGAGATTTGGATCCTGGCAGGCAATCACGACCAACCGAGAAGCGCGGCAAGGAGCACCTCTCTAGATGATTTTAGAGGTTATCCGAACGTACAAGTGTTCCGAGAACCAACGACCCAGACGGTAGAAATCGGTTCCAAGAAGACAGGTTTCCTCATCATACCCTACCTCCACCCGGAGCAGATCGTACAGAGGGTCAAGGAGAAACTAGGGGAAGATGTTCCAAGGGAGCAGATGTACGAGGTCGCACGAAGAATGTGGAAGGACTGGATGGCCAGCAAGGCCCAAGAGCTGGATGCGGACTTCAAGATACTGCTTGGACACTTCTACGTGGAGGGGGCAAAGATCAGTAGCACCACGCACATGGAGATTCTTCCGGACGAGTTCGGTTTTGTGAAGGAAATGATTCCCAACGAGATCGACATGACCATCTTCGGACACATCCACCTGCACCAGGTCGTTTCCAAAGATCCCCTGATAATCTACACAGGCGCACCGGAGAGGATAGACTGGGGCGAGAGAGAGGACGACAAGGGCTTCGTTTCGATTGACACGACCACCAAGCAATGGGAATTCAAGCAGCTAGACGCAAGGCCGATGATAAGAATTGCAGTGGACGTGACAGAATCAGAGTACCCGACAGAGGACATCTTGGACATGATCCCCTCTGACATCAAGGACGCGATGGTTCAGCTGATAATATCCACGAAAGAGGGTGTGAGAACAAGAATAGATGAGAACAGATTGTCTGAGAAACTGAGAGAGGCTTTCCACTATGGAGTGAGCTGGAAGGAGGAGAAGGTTGAGAAGATAGGTCTGGCAGAGTTCACTCTGGACCCACTGCAGCTTTTCCGAGACTTTGTGAATCTGAATTACGATGATCATCCAAAGAAGGATGAACTCCTGGACGAGGGAGAGTCCATTCTCAGGGAGGTTCTTGGATGAGACCGTTGGAGACCTTCGGAGAGGATGAGGTCCTTCCAGAGGTAGTTGGTGAGACCAGCGAAGGGTTCGTTATAGAAGAGCTGGAGATGAGCGGCTTCATGCGGTACGTGGACAATACGGACCCACCGCTTACGTTCCCGGAGAAGTTCACGGTCATAACAGGCAAGACAGGTTCTGGTAAGACGTCCATATTGGATGCGATCACGTTCGCGCTCTACAAACGGTCGTCCAGGACTGACATTGCAGGAATCAAGATAACCGATATTTGCAGAAATGGCGGGCAAGTTAGGCTGGTATTCCAGCAGGGCGGTAATAAGTACGAAGTGAGAAGAGGTGTTTCAGCAAATGGATCCACCTATCTGGAGCTTTCAAAGAATGGTTCACCCATCGGGGGCAAGATACCGGAGCTGGAATCGATCATCAAGGACATCATTGGACTGGACTATGACGGCTTCAGGAACTCCACCTTCGTCCGGCAGGAGGAGATGAAAGAGCTTGGAGCAGAGAGTGGTTCTAAGAGACTGGAGATATTCCAGAAGCTATTCCGTTTAGAGACTTTTGAGAAGGCGCAAGAGGTTGCCAAGAAGAAGTACAGCACAGCAAGGAGAGAGATAGAGAGCTCAGAGAGGGAGATGCTGGTCAGAAGAGAAGGGATTGCCAAACTTCCTGAGATCAAGAAAGAGCTGGATGAGAAGAGAGAGAAGTTCACTTTCGAGAAGGAGAAGCTGGACACCGTCAAGAAGGAGCTACTGGTGGCTGAGGAGAAGCTCAAGAAGTCCGAGAGCGAGCATGAGAAGTATCTACGCCTTGTGAGCGAGATCAGTACTAAGAAGAGAACGTTCGGTGACATAATCCAGAAGATTGAGAGTAAAGAATCGGAGGGCAAGGAGTCAATCGAGCTGAAGAAGACGGTGAAGGGACTGGAGAAGGATGCGAAGAGCTACGATAAACTAGTGGCAGAGAGAGAGGAGCTTACAAAGCTGGAGCAGAAGGCCGATTCGCTGAAGAAACAGTTGGAGCTTCGTACCAAGGAGAAGGAGAGGATAGACCAGGAGTTCCGAGAGAAGGTTGCCACGATAAACAAGCGGGTGACGGAATACAATGAGAGGATTTCGTCGCTTTCAACTGACATAAACGCGGAAGAGGCCTTTGACCTTCTGAGGACGGAAGGGTCCCTCACAGAGAGGATAGACAGGATCAAGAAAGAGATTGAATGGCTTAAGGAGAACAAGCAACTCGTGGAGGAGGTAAGGGCTGAGGGCACGGAAGCGCGAAAGGAGCTGGAAGAGGTCAGTGATAAGGTTTCAAAGATCAGCGTGGACTCCTTCACACTCTCAGAGATAGAGAAGTACATTTCCGAGCTTGGAAAGGACGTAGAGGAGGAGAAGAGCAGACACGATTCTTCGGTCAGTGGAATTGATGAAGAGTTGGCCAAACTGAACAAAGAGATGGAAGAGATTGGCTTTGATAAGGAGAGAGAGAAGAAGTTAGAAGAAGTAGTTTCCCGAATCGACGTACTCAAGAACAAGAAGGAAGAGTTGGATGAAGCACGAGAGAGGCTGGAGAAGATCGGGGACGTTTCTAAACTACTGGAAGAACTGAATTCACAGAAAGAGAAGGAAGAGAAGGCACTGGAAAAGCTAGAAAAGCAAGAGAAGGAGAAGAAGGCTACCGAAGAGAAATATGCAAAACACAAAGAGAGCCTGGAAGAACTTAGAACAAGAGAGAAGAATCTGGATAAGTCAATCCATGGACTGAACCTGCAAATCAAGCAATTGGAAGAGAGAATCACAGAACTGGAGAAGGACACTGAGAAACTGAAGGAGGTTGAGGAAGACACCGAAGAACTGCGTGAAAAGAGCGAGGTGTACTCACTTCTAAAGGACAACATCCTGCACAGGAAGGGCGTGGTGATGTACGCTATCAACCAGCTACTTCCGACGCTGGAGATAGAGACTTCTCAGAACCTTTCGGAACTTACGGATGGTAGATTCAGCAGAGTCCAATTGAGAACCCATGAGGATGAACGAGGATACGGTGTCAAGATAGAGGTGGAGGGTCCAGACGGAGAATGGCATGACGTAGCCGAGTTCAGCGGGGGAGAGAGGACGCAGATAAATGCCGCGTTGAGGTTCGCGATAGCGAAGGAACTGGCTAGTATGCCGCAGGTGGGCAGGACATATGGAAGGATGAAGACATTGTTCATAGACGAGGGGGACTTGGGTTCGCTGGACACTGAGACCAACAGGGATTTGTTCGTACAGAAGCTGTTCAACATGGGAGAGTTCTTTGATAAGATCATTCTGATAACTCATTTAGTGGAGGTTGCTGAGAGGTTCCCTGGACAGATAAGGATTCACATGACGCCGGAGCAGGAGTCGAGGATTGAGGTAGTTAGGTAGGTCTGGTTTCTTAGTTTGGAATCTTGAAAAGATATGAGATATGTATCCACACGGTGGATATCTGCTCATCTCCATCCAAATCCACATTTACATAGTATTCATTGCATATGAAGGGTATAGCCACCCTTCCTTCAGAATCCTCCAATACATAGTCGGTGTACCGAAGGTATGTGTAATATCCAACATAGATCCAAGGATGCCCAGCGGCAGGATTCTCAACTATCCAGTTGCCACCTCCGCCAGTCTTATGAGGACAGAAGATTCCGGCAACTATGTCAAAAAAGTCCCCGTCCCTATTTATGTCCTCTCCCAGGTCCTGCTCCCTTGCATTTATTATAATACACCGACCGCCAACAGTTCCTCCTAGATATCCAATTCCAATCTCATAGGCTGGAAGACTTGTGTGGCGATCACCATCCTCATCATCAATGAGCCAGAAGTAGGTCTTGTAGCCGTATGGATATGCGTACTTATTGAACGTTCCTCCGAATTCAAGAGGGAAGCGGTAGCCTGGGGGATAGCCGTCGTGGTACACCGCCCACCATCCGAATCCCCATCTTGGCACAGGTGCAGTGTAGGTTATTGAGGAATAAATCTTGCCCTTCCATTGCCAGGTTGAATTGATGTCGTGATAGAGCATAACGTAGCTGGAAAGATCCCCATCATTGTTCCAGTCCCGGTTGTCGTACAATTCGCCAGTATGCATGGGCGTCATGATTGTCCCTCTGTTTATTGGGATATAGCCGGCTACGCCTCCATTCACACCCTGTCTGCAACTGCCAGTGACCGGGTCAACAGCATAGTAGGCCGCAACCTCATCGAGCGTGTCTCCGTCGCCGTTCCAATCATGATTATCATGATGCTCCAGGAGACTGTAGCTACCAACAATCCAGCCATCATCTCGGAGATATGTGGCACCCCCGTAGTGCTGCCGTCCGGCTGAACACACATAGTTCACAGGAGCTCGATCAGGGAACCCACGAACATCTATGCTGCCCACAAGATAATCCAGTCGATCATTATCCATTTCCGGGTTAGCATTGACATTAGATAAGTATTCGGTCGAATAGTAGGAAACGAAATCGCCAACAATCTGTGGATAATAAAGTGGCCCTCTGTATTTGTATGCCATCCATGGCGTACTGACCCCGATCTTGAAAATCTTCATTAAGAGAAATTCGCTAGCCCAGTCAATGAAGACCACCAAATCCCCATTGCTTCCTCCTAAATAGGGAAGCCCTCCGGTCTCAAAATATGTCATTGCATCAGGAACAAGGTCGCACCCCGTTTGGTTGGTGGAATTGCCATAAGTGGGCTCATCAACACACCCATCTCCATCGTCATCTATGCCGTTGATAGAACTGGGTCGATGAAAATAATAGACCACATATTCTTCAATCCCATTACCGTTCTGATCGCCGATATAGTACTCGTGCGTGTGCCCTACCTGATACTCGCCAAGAGAGGACGTGGCCTCCAGGCTGTATCCTCCTCCGGTATTGTAGGGCGGTTTGGTGAAGTTCTCCCAGAGAAGTGGTGATTCCGGCAAATCAGAGGAATGAAATCCTATCGGGCGACCGTCAGGAGCGATTTCGGGGAATGCAGCATTCAGATAACCTGGCATTGATGTCTCGGTATATTGACCGATTTCCAGCAACTCGGACCTCACTCTAGCCTGTTCGGATGTCCATTGGACATATGCTTCGTAGGGAGACAAAGAAGATACATCGCCTTCCTCAACGACAGATTGATCTACAACGCCACCTGGAACGGCAATCAAAAAGAGTGCAACAATGATAACTGAGATGCCGGCCTTCAGCACGACAAGATTGTTTCGCCCCTCTTCCTGCCTCCTAAACATCCCTGCAGGCCTCAACTAATCTATCTGGTCGGTAGTTAATAAAGGTATTGTCGTTTACCCAGAAAAGAGCAGTTTTCACTTTCACTCACCTCCCACCTATCCGTTTAAGTACGAGATATAACAGAAGAGCCACAGTCAAATGACTCTGAGTTTAGGTGGAGGGTATGACAGCCCTGGCAACAATGGCAGGCTCCTTCAAGGGATAGAATCCCAGATGAGAGACATCTTCCGCTTCAGAAGCGAATACGTAATCAACTTCGATGCAATCAAATTCAAAGAATTCGGACCAAGAGAAGACGCAATGGACATGGTGGCCATCGATGGGTCCTACACGTTCTTACTGAACGTCTCTAGCATGTGGTTGGGAATTGTACGAGCCGGGGCTTTGAGATATTCGTTCAAAGACAAGGGTTACCAGCTCGTAGACTCCAAATCAATCGATGTGCCGATAACAATCTCAACATGGAAGAGTATCGTGGAGACTCAGAGCGAGAGACACAGAATCATCTACAAGACAAAAGAAGGCTCAACCAACGTCCACAAGGAAATGATGAACGAGTTCAGACACTGCATAGAGGGTGAGATCGCCCTTTCGGCCTGCAAGAAACACAAGGACTGCATAATCGCGATAGACGGTGCTCTTGTAGCCTACAATCAAGAACTGGACTGGTTGAGAGATGTTGTTGATGGATGCAACAAGAACGGGAACATTCTAATCGGCGTCTCTAAAGATTCTCACACACATGCTTTCAACAATCCAAGAAGGGACGAAGAGATCTTCAAGCTAGGAGATGGCATTGCGTTCGTACGGGTGCCAGAGTTCTTCGAAAGGAATCATCGAGGAACATTGTATGGAAGCATCTACTTCGCCAAGTTTCAAAAGGACGCCCCAAAATGGTTCAGGGTTGACATCGGGACTTTCAAAGAAGATCCAAGCTTCGCTCTCTCGAATGTAGCGGTCTATTCCAACTCTGGCCTTTGTTTAGGTTATCCTTACCCATTGTTGGAAGCCCACAGGTTCGCGGTCACGGTGAGACAGTTCAAGGACATGTATGAGGACATGATGTTCAAAATCGCGGACGATTGTGGATTCCATGCACATGACATCCTGGAGGGTCTTACACACACTGAGGGAGATAGAAAAGGCGCCTATCATGAGTACATCGACAAAGTGAGTCGTGATCTGAGATGAGGGCAAAGATAGGAGAGATAGTATCCGCGTCCGTGTCGGGAGGTCTGGCAGCAAAACTAGAGCTGGACAACCCGGAGGATTTGAGGATTGGCTATCCCGTGATTGTGGAGGGTAATAGCTATGACTTCTACTGCATCGTGGAGGACGTTATGAATCAAAATGTGGACATCGCTGAGAGATTGGCAGGTTCTGCGTTGAGGGATTCTATCGTTCCGTCGGGAACCACACACGAAGGCTACGGTGGCAGGATATTCTATTCAAAGGCGGTCCTGAGACCTATCCAGCTGATAGACAAGGAAAGCAACGAGCTTTCCGAACCTCAGACCATTCCTCCATATTTCGCGGAAGCCAGGCATGCAACTAGAGATGATGTGGAACGTATCTACGAGGTGAACAAGCACTCTGCCCCGGTCGGGTCGATAAGAGGCGTAGAGGAATTCATGGTCCATCTGGACTTTGATAAGCTGACCGAGAAACCCTTCGGGATATTCGGAAGGACGGGGATGGGTAAGAGCATACTGAACAAACTGGTGTGTGTGGGAATTCTGGCAAAGAGAGTTGGGTCGGTCTTAATCTTCGACATGCACGGTGAGTACGGAATCTACTCGAGGGGAGACAACACGGAGGGACTGAAATACTACTTCCCGGAGAGGGTAGAGGTATTCTCTTTGGATCCTAAGAACACGGAGGCGAAACCTTTCATCATCAACCCCAGGGACATAAGACCAGAGGACCTGATCGTATCAATGAGAGACCTGAATCAGAACATGCGGGATGCCATCTATGAGATTGACAGAACGAAAATGGGTACTGACTTGGTAAGAGCCATCAGAGACATGAATCCAGATTTGTGTGATGAGGGAAAGATCCACCTTTCTGTCCTGAACGCGGTCAAGAGAAGGATTGGCAGGTTGAACAGGTTCTCTTTTGTGAGAGGGGGGAAGGACACTTTCAGGCAGATGGTCGAACTGATAAAGGACGGAAGATCGATCGTACTGGACTTCGGAGATTACGGCACGGATCAGATGGTCTACCTCTTTGTTGCTAACATACTGGCGAGGCGGCTGTTCAATCTGTATGTAGAGAAGAATGGAGAATCCCCAAGGCTGATAGTCTTTCTAGAAGAGGCGCACAAATTCTTAGAGCCAGAAATCGCTTCGTACACAATCTTCAGCAGGCTAGCCAGGGAGACGAGGAAGTTCAATCTAATTTTGGCTCTAATAGACCAGAGACCTTCGAGGATCGATGATGAGGTGAGAAGTCAGCTGGCGAACAGGTTAGTGATGTCCTTGAAGGAGCCTTCGGACATTTCTTCTTCTCTTGCAGGAGTGCCAGACAGGTCGATGTGGGAAACAATCATAGGGACTGTTCCAGCCAGAACGGTTGCGGTCATGGGGGATGCCATCAGGATACCCACCGTGATAAACATAATGACATACAACCCAGAGAACGTGAGGACGCACATAATCGGAGAAGAGGCGGGGATATCGAACGATAAGATGGACAAGATAGCGAAACAGGCCACCACTGTGCTTGATTTCTAACCAATCTTCAAATAATCGAGGGCTTGCTTTGCGACCTTCTCATCATCCAGAGAGGAAATGAAACCTCCCTTTGTTCGAACTGGTCTGGCTCGTACGATTCGTGCTGCCCTCTTGAAACCTATTCCAGGAATGGACGACACGGCTGCAAGGGATGCTTCATTCACGTCCAGAGGATGCTCAATTCCAGTTATGCTCCGGTACCCATGGTCAAGGACTATCACATCTACGAACTCATCCAGATCCTTCTCATAGGGAATCCCCACCAATATTGGATAGGAGCCAATTTGCCTGCCGAACGTGTTCTTTCCTTTCTTCAGCTCCAGGAACACATCTTTCAGAACGGTCTTCTTTGGGACCACCCTACGGAGCATCTGGTTGTCAATCTCTTCTCTAACCTTCTTCTTGAAAGCGCGGAATTCCTTGTAGTGTTTCCTCACCGGGAAGCTTCCCCTTACCTCCAGAACCTGCCTTACGTTTATTCTTCTCAAGAGCAAGCCAGCATCCAGGACATACTTCAAGAACTGATGGTTCAGCTGGAACGTTTCCTTTGTCTCTCCCTTCAAGCCTGAGATGAAATTGATTCCGGGGAGAATATAGGGAAGACCTGAAGGACCCCTTTTTCCACCAATTGTATTGACAATCTTGATGGCATTCATTACTTCCTCTGGCTTGGCGTTTAGGTTGTTCTTCTCGATCACATTTGGGTCAGCGCTCTCCATGCCCAGGGAAAGCACATTTCCGCTCGTGCAGTGTTTCACCAGCAATTTCAACACTTCTGTAGCCTTGTCTGGATGAGCAGCAATCACGGACGGGTCAGCGTTGTCTGTGTGTAGAACTCTCAGGTCTGTCACCGCCTTCCGAATTCCTTTCAGCAAGTCCTCAATATAGACTGGATTGGGTTCCGGTGTCTCCGTTTCCCCTATTCCACTGGCGTGATAAGAGAACAGACAAGCCTGCCCACCCAGCCTGAAGTTTGTGACGCCAATCTCGCCAAGTGCTCCTATCTCTTGGATGACATCCTCTTTATCACGAAAATACGGCTCTCCATACATGGGTTCAATGCAGAAAGAACACCCTCCAGTGAAGTACCTGGCACAACCCCTTGACATATCTATTTCAGCTATCAATGGCTGAGGGAAATCGGGGTGATTTCTGGTAACCTTCGCTCCTTCTACCGCCCAACTGGTCCACTCCTCAGACTCCCGGTCCCGATTCGAAAACTGTCCAGATTCTAAGAAATCATGCACGCACGCATCCAAATCCTTCTTTGCCAGATGGTCGAATACCTTCTCCAATCCTCTGTCATGGAATCCAAACCTGACTAGAGGTCCTCCAAGCACCTTGGTTCCGTCAAAACCCTCGCCAACAGATGCGATCTCCCTACCCGATACTGGCATGCCTCTCAAGTACTTCCCAGGCACAAGAGCTCCGGCAATGAGGACCAACAAGTCTCCTTCGATCCTCTTTCCCTTCCTGTACTCATCAATCGTGAGATAGTCGTACTTATGCCCAGACTCTTCCACAGCACCAGCAATGTATCTGGGATAGGGGGAAATGTAAGGTGGAACACCAAGACAAGAGGGCTCATCCACATACCCGTCCAGGATGGTTACGCGCATTGCCAGAATGATTCAGCAGCCTCCATAAATACTATTCTCCTTTCCATCGATAATGACTAAACGAAAAAGCTTATCAGAAAGATGTGAACTTTGTCAATCATGGATGCTGCAGTCCTCCTCATAATCCTGGGGATAGTCCTCTCTCTTCTGGGCTTGGTCCTGGGCTTCTGGGGATGGAAGATCTGGCCTTCCATGATGGCGTTGCTTGGGGCACTTATAGGAGGAGCTCTGGGCTACATCATTGGCTACAATTTCTTCAACGAGTGGTATATTGTAATGATCCTGGCCATAATCTTCTCTGTGATAGTCAGCATGATATTCGGTTATTTGGTGGAGATAGGCCTGGCCTTCATCTTGGGGCTGATGGCTTTCGTACCGCTTTACCTGATGATCGGAGGGACAACCGGTATTGTTGTTGGTGCAATTGCACTGGCCATCATCTTCGCAATTGCGTATTACTACATAGAAGAGGTCATAAGCATCGCGACCGCCCTGATAGGCGGAGTGATGATCGCGGGTGGGCTGTGGCTTCTGGGTGCTTCCCCGGGTATCTACATCGGGGTCGGAGTGCTGGTCTTTGTGTTGGGCGCCATTTTCCAGCTTCTCACTCTTAGAAAGCACCGGATGCCTACTCAGCGCATGCCGGCCTACTGATTCCGGGAATGTTTTAATAGAATCGCACAGATTCGATAAGCATGATCCGCGTGGGCTGCTGCGGATGGACTTACAAGGACTGGATAGGTCCTTTCTATCCAGAGAACATAAGGGGACAGAGAGGGAAATGGCTGGAGTATTACGGTGAGTTCTTCAACACGGTCGAGATAGATAGCACTTATTACTCTGTTCCAGGGGAGAGGACGGTGGCGGCTTGGATCGCGAAAGGGCACAGGATAGGCGACTTCGATTTCTCATTGAAGATGCATCGGGACGTGACCCACTCCAAGATTCTGCAGGATGCGGAAGAGGCAGCCAGGAAGGCGGTCGAGTTCGAGAATGGTGTGATAACTCCCCTGGCCGAGAACAATCTTCTTGGTTCTGTCCTGGTCCAACTGTCACCGAGATTCAAAAGACACGGCCCGCCAGAGGATGACAACATTGAGACGTTGAGAGTGGTTCTGGATGCACTCAAAGTGGACGAGTACGATTATGTTGTGGAGTTCAGGCACAGGTCCTGGTTGGATGAGGGTGGAAAGGAGTACTCAGAGGATCTGGCGAAGATGCTGAGAGAGAGAAATGTGGCGGTGTGCATCATAGACAGCCCCTATTTCCCAAGGACAAAGGAAGCCACTGCGGACCATTCCTATGTAAGATTCCACGGAAGGAACTTCGACATCTGGTGGAAGAAGGAGAAAGATGTCATGGACCACAGGATCAACAGGTATGATTATCTCTACTCGGGAGAAGAATTGGACAGATGGGTGCCACAGCTGAAGGAGATGGACTCGCAATCAGGGAAGACCAGGGTGTACTTCAACAACCATGGCAAGGCAAAGGCGGCAAAGAACGGATTCTACCTGATGGATGAGCTGGGGATCCCTCACAAGAAGAAGGAAATACGTATCAGGGAGCAGTTCACGTTGGAGAGTTTTTGAGGTTTCTCATTTCTCCTTCCAGCGCATCAGTTTGCTGGCAA
>CP070767.1:1108954-1118849 GCA_020345725.1 Methanobacteriota archaeon
ATCCTCCATGACACTGTCAAATGCTCCGTCGGCAGCGTTCATCATGGTTCCAGGGAAGGCTAGAGCACCATAGGTGAACTCCGCTCCTGCTATGTTCGAATTGCCAGTAAATGTGTCATCAATGGTTGCGTTGATGTACGCATCGTCCCCTTCTTGAATGGTGGCAATAATTGCTTGTCCGTTGATTGTCAATCCGGAAGAGGTCGGAGGTGTACCATCAATCTCGATTGTTGCACAAGCTAGTCCCGTGTCGTTGCTGTTCGGAGGAGTCTGAGTGTCCCGTGCGTATACACAGATCTGGTAGATTCCGTCCGCCCATCCAGTGGTAACAATGGTTGCAGTAACGTCTTCGAATTCTCCATCATAGGTACCATCTGCAGCATCCATGGCGATTCGGGCTGACGGTGGGTTGATCGAGTACTCAGCCAAACCAATGAGGTAGTTCTCAGGGTCATTCCTGTCATCCACGAACGCAGTCAAAGTGACTGAAGTCCCAGGTTGAATCTTGATTGCCGGCTGTCCATTCACCAGTACATTGGATATCTCTGGGCCCATCGCGTCCACACTTGAGATCGTCAACGGAGCAAAGCTTCCAGGTGGACAGGTGTCGTTGTAGTTGGGAACCACGTCCCAAGCTCGAATATAGACGTTCCATACTCCGTCTCCCAGAAGAGTCGTGTCGATCACGGCCAACATGTTCTCAGTGGCTGAGTCAGGAAATCCATCCTGGAAGATTGTTGCATTTCCAGGCCAAGGTCCGCACGTGAACAGCCAATCAGCTCCACCGATAAGTGAGCCGCCGGTTGTTGAGTCATCTATCAGCGTTGTCAATGTGACCGAAGTACCGGGTGCCACAGTCTGTGCTGGCAGTCCATCAAGTAGCACGTTCTGGATCTCAGGTGGAGTGGAATCACCGACATCTGGTGCGTCAAAGACGGCCGTGCAGTTGGACATCAGGTTGACATCCGTTACGCAGATTTCGTAGCGCCAGTCTACGCCGATGGGCATTGTGTCCGCATATGTGTAGTATTCTCCCTCATCTGGATATGGGAAGTACACACCAGGAGTTCCTCCAGCGGGAATCCCGGTGAAGACCATCGAGACTGGTGACCAAGAAACGTCAATTCCAGTCAAGAAATTCCAAACTCTCAGTGTGGGTGGTGCCTGAGGTGGATCATTGTCCACATCCGCATAGTGAACCTGCCATGTGAACAAGGTTGTTGTGTCTCCGACTTCTGGGTCGAGATAGTCCGTCAGGTAGCCCGGGCCAAGGTCAGTTCTAGGCCACAGCTGCGGAGGCTGCTTGACACCTGGTAGGTAGACACAGAATACGCCTGTCCTGTTGAAATCCTCAGCCCTGTCGGTGTCGACGTTCGGATCTACTCTCCAATATCCCATATCAGCACCGCAATCGGGTAGATTCGGATCCCAAACGGAACCGGTCCCTTTGTCCAGTCCAATGGTCTCTCCACCTGTAGCTTCGCTATCACCCAGGTGTGTTCCCCATTCCACCTTGTCCATGACAATAGTATTTCCTCCGGCAATGGTTCCTAGGGGATCCTGCCAAGTCAGCCATGCGTTGCCATCAGAATCCAAGAGGGGAATAGAGTAGGTCAGTGCGCTGTTCGACATTGGAGGAACAGTGCCAGTCAAAGCTCCAGATGATGCTCCATAGCTATCCACAAGGGTCCACCCCTGTGAAAGGTCAGTAGTGCTGGCCGCGCCAGGATTGTAGAGTAGTACCCAATCACCAGTAGTGATGTTTATCTGATCCATCACCAACCTGTTGGGTTGTGTCATTGTCTGTACCACCAGATTGACGTTCGAGATTCCGCCCGTCACAAAAGCAGGCGCTTGATTGGCTATGTACGGACCGCCAACTGGGGGTTTCACCCAGAATATGACGTTCTCTCCGTCCACACCGCCTTCCTTTGCTATCGGATCCGCGGAGTCCTCCCCACTCACTGCAAGGCTATATATGCCGCCCTGATAGCCACCGCCAACCTGGTCCGAATCCTGCCCATAGAGAGTTCCATCTATCTCAGCATAGATGTATGTCCCCGCAGAGGCATCAAGTCCATCTATGAGGATCGAACCGCTGAACATGTGTGCGTTCGGCTGAGCGACGACCGGAAGCGTCATGAATCCTGCTATTCCAAGCCCACTCAGCAGCATTACAACTGCCCAAATTCCAGCTAACATCTTTCTAGCTTTCATCATCTCACCTCTTTATCACCTTCATTCTCCTGGTACCGTCCAGGTACCGTTCATGGTCAAGTTTATCCAATATCCTTTTCCAGTTTCCAGTGCCAGAAGCGGTGAACCACCAGGATCGTTGGGGTCGAACCACTTCCATGGTGCTTTTCTGTCAGAGGGATCATAGTACAATACTATTGTATACAATCCCGCAAGACCGTTATTATCCAATATGTCAGGTAGAGGATAGGTGTTGAAGCACGGATAGCCCACGAAGAACCAATCGGACAGACCGATGGTCATATCGATGGGAGTGCTCTGATTCACCCTACCGACCGTTATGAAGTCAAGGTTGTTCCTCGTCGATTCCACTCGGAGTCCCATGGTCCTGTCAACATCGGTCAAGGGTCCTCCGACGAATGGTATCCAGGACAGCCAGCTTCCGGTGATGGTGTCAAATGCGCTCACCACGTTGATGTCTGCCGCAATGGCGGAAAAGACAACGTCCACCGCTGTGTCCCGCAGTTCGAATGGAATGGAGATGTCATTGGTGCCCTTGTGCAGGCTGCTGTAGAACTTCCCGACCTTGTTCGTGTTGTTCTCAAACAGTCCGCTGGTGATGTTTATCGCCCTCACGACGTAGAAGTAGTTGCTCGTGTCCGTGCCTGTGCCTGCAACATCCTGATAGGGGGGTGCAGCTACCTGGTCATACGGAATGGCGAAGTTGAATCCATCCACTGTAGTGGATCTGAAGATGTTGAAGTGGACCTCCGCTTCCGGGTTATCAACTATCCAATCGAGTTCCAGCACATCTGCCACTACCGAAATCCATAGTTCTCGCGGCGGATCAGGCTCTGTGGACGGATACATGTCCTTGCCACTTGCCCATATCATTGCGTTGTAGAGTATCTGTCTGTCGTTCAGGTTGGAGGCTATCTCGTAGGCGTTTGAGAGGTACATTCCCCTGTAGCCCGTCGACTCGTTTCCGACTATCGCACCCTGTGATGGCGTGGGTTCTGAGGTGCCGAGGTACACCGCTCCAGGCTGAAGGACGCTTGCGTCCCACTCAAGGCCAGGAACACATGATACGCCGCTGGAGGTGGTGAAAGGATCACCCGCTATTTGCCAGAATATCGTATGTCCTGAGTCGATCTTTCTCATGGATGTGACTCCAGTTGTGTTGGTGTATCCAATTCCCGCGCTCTTCAATCCGTACAGGGGCGCGAGCTGATTGTTGTTTATCAAAAACGTGGAATCCAAGCTCAGTCCAGTTCCCACAATGCCATGACCCATTCCAACGTAGGTCTGGATCGCGGTTATCTCTGCAGTCGTGAACTCAGCGGCTGGGTCCATGGTCGAGTTAGAGGTCGAAACTCATAGGACGTCCGCACTTGAGTATATCAAGTCCAGCAGGGTGAAGTCCTCTTTGTTCAGAGTTGTATAGTCAATCAGAATCTCATGAGGTCCATAGTTCGCCCAAAACGTGTTGAGTTCGTCCCAAGGTGCCAATCCAGGATTGTCCGTTCCCCTGGAATCCAGAATTACCACTACTGTTATGGCCGGATCGATCACATCGACCGTCTTGCAGACCTCGTTGTTGCTGGTATCAGTTTCTCCTGCCACCTGCCAAGCCTTCATGCACATGGTGTATGTGGCCGGCACAGGCAAATCTGGTGGGTCCCATGTCAAGGTCACATCAGTGGACGCACCGACTCCAAGCGAGGGTATGTTCTGCTGATCCACTATCGTTCCATCTTCAGTCAGTACGACATCAATTCCGTTCGAGGCGTTGTTCTCATCAACGCTCGCCAAGTTGCTGAGAGTTGCAGTGAAGTCCATTGTCGGGCTGGGCTTGACCATATCTGGCCCAATGAGGTTAGACATCGCAACATCGTGGGCAACTGGCTGGTACTGACTCCACACCATTGAATTGTACAATAATTGCATGTCCACTGCATTCCCGAAGAACTCAGGAATCCAGGAGAAGTAGACAAGTCTCTCGCATTCCACGAGGGCGTTGGTAAGGCCAGCAGCTCTGGCGATATATTGTCCGTTAAGGGCCAGATCGGCATCGTTCCACAACATGTCGTCTTGAGGAGCGTTTGAGTGATTGTTCGCTATGGTGAATGGGTCAGCGACAACATTTGTGAGGAGTGCATGAGTTGGTTGCAACTGGTCCAGGTCCCTTTCCGCATCCTGCAGTGCGAAGTCATAGGACTGGTTCAAAACACCGACCATGTCTGTGAGCCAGTTGTTGGTCGGAATGGACCAGTAGAATGTCGTGCCAGTTGTAACAAGTCCGTGACCTTCAAAGGTGTACTGTCTGATGGCCGCGACCTCGGAAGGTGTCAGCTCGGACCAAGCCTGTGCTGCACCCAATGCTGCAGAGGCAGATATGACCAACACGTCTGCTCCCGTTGCGGAGATTTCCGAATATGAGATACTTGTCTTATTGAGGGTCTGGTAATCTATCTCGATGGGAGTCACGCCGTACGTTTCCCAGTTGGCGTTCAGGTCCAACCATGTAGTGATTGCGGGCCCCATCTTGGTTCCATATGACCGAATCACATACACCTTCTTCACTGGCTGATCTCTCACTTTTATTGTCTTGCATGCGAGGTTATTCGTCGTTGCTGTCTCACCAGACACCGGCCAAGCATGGATGCAGACCTCATAATCCCCGGTTATACCAGGTACCCATATGAAACTGACAGCCTGTTGCCCTCCTTGTGGGATTGAGGGTATGTTGTCCACCTGCACATATTGCCCGTCTATCCTCAGCCAAGCATCAACTCCGTTTGTTGCATTGTCCTCGGCTGCCTGACCTAGATTGACAATGTTCGCATCCACATTGACGTTATCGGTGGGCAGTGCATAGTTTGGTGCAGAGAAGTCAGAGACACCAACATCATTGGCTTCCTGAGAGCCGAAGACGTACATGCGGTCAATGCTCCACCCCTTGAAGAGGTTGTTCAGGAAGTCTATGGTGTCGAAGTAGAATCTCACCTTGATCGACTTGCCTGCAAATGCAGCTAGATCATAGCCAAACTTGCTCCAGTTCTGTGAAGCTCTCGTGTAGAGTATTTCAGTCCAGAAGCCAGGATTGGCCTGGTCTTCGATGAGCACTCTAGCCTCGTCAGCTCCAGGCTGATTCTCAGTGATTAGGTCGTGCCAGAAGCTCATTCCAGGTGAGCTATATCCTGATAAATCAATGACAGGAGAGGTCAGGTTTCCGAAGTTCCTTACGCCAGGAGCAGTCCAATACCACTCTGTAGTCTCGTTCGCATACCACCATGCAGTAGTGGGACTGTAGGCAAGGTAGGGTGTCTTGGTCGTCAGATGCCAAAGAACCTCGGGCTGCCCGTCAGTCACCCAGCTCCCAGCACCGCTCTCCATCTCGTCGCTCCAGATGATCGTCTTGACAGTGACATCGGAAGAATCTGGGGTAAAGATGTTCGGTGCAGGGTCGTCACACGTTATTCCGGTCATGCTCAATCCAACGATGTCTCCTTCCGTACCGGTGTTGACGTCAATCAACACGAGTATGTAATCAGGGTTAAAAGGTCCCACAGAATAGCCTACGAGACTCAGAGTCACAGGGAAAGTGAATGGCTGACTTCGAGTCACCAATACGCCGAAATTAGGTAAAAACTCAAGCTCAGTTTGGCTGACTTCACCATCGCCAGTCGCATCATCATAAAGCCATATTTTCGTAACATCCGCATCCGCAATCGTAGAACCAGCTGTTAGATCAAACGTCATATCAGTGACGCCAACGGCCTCATCTTGAGGTTGCAGCTCCAGCCACAGCATAGTAATGTTGTTATCTCCCGGAAATACTCCTTCAGGTGGAGCCATGTCCGTTCCGGTGACATCAAGCTGTATGACGGCCACAACGTTCATGGACGCGAATGAGACCGCCAGACCTCCGACAACCATCGCAAAGATTACGATCACGGAGATTATCTTTCTCATACCTCTCTCACTATCAGAAACGGTATTCTCTTTTAACATTGCCTCCTCTCCTAACCACTGCCACGTCATATAAAGGGACTTTCGGGATGTTATCCTTTTTAGATATAAAAAAATATTGGAACAACGTTTTGACTCCCGGTCTTTGAGACAGGGAGCCAGAAACGTTGCCGGCGTAGGGTAGGATGTTCCTCATCTCTCACCGACCCGTTCTATGTCACCGGCTATATAAATTAAAGTTGGAACAACATTTTGACCGAGGGGTACTTGATTGAAAAACGATACTCCCTAGCTTCCTCTCCTCTTGCCTGCAACTTGGTATTTGAGCTCGGACCCGTTCCTCAAGACGGTTATCATGCCCCTCTTCTCCAATCCCTTAATGTGGTAGTTGATAACTTGTTTGCTCGTTTCCAGGGACATTGCGATCTCCTTCTGGGTTATGGTGGGATTCTGCTCCATCATCTTCAGAATTGCTTTCTGGATCATGCTCGCCTTCGTGCGGGGACGTTGCTTCAGACCTACTCCTGAGGGATAGTACCTCTTGTATCGACCATCCACTCTGGATGACACGAACCCCTCTCTTTCCAGAATATAGAGGTGATGCGTAAGGGTCCCGTTGCCCACGTCCATGGCTCTCCTTATGGAGGAATAATTCTCGCCTGGATAGGCCATGATGTATCCGTATATCTGACCACGAAGGAACTGGTTGAGGACCTCCTCCTTCCTCAGCTTTGAATACAGCGGGACAAGGAAGAACAGGAAGAAGCCGTATCTGCCCCACTCGGTAGAGCCCAAGATGGATGCGAAGGCTACGATGATGATACCCACTGTACCAAAGATAATAGGCAGGTTGTCTGGGGGTCTGACTTCTTTGGTTTCGACCGTGATGAAGAAGGTCTGCTGGTCTGTGTCCTTCCCGTCCGAGACAGTTATGATCACCCTGTTATCTCCCACTTGGTCGGATGTGGGCGTCCACGTCACCATACCAGTATTCGAGTCGATCATCATTCCGTACGGAAGCTCCACCGACGCGTAGCTGAGGGTATCATAATCATCATCAATGGCTATAGCCTGATAGCTGTACACTTCCCCGACTCTTGCTGTTTCCTCGGGATTGCTGGTGAACCTGGGAGGATTGTTCACGGGTGGTGGGACGGTTGCAACAACCCGCAGCCAGATACTGCCCTGTGCTGAGTTACCTATGCGGTCAAATGCTGTGTAGTCGATTACATAATCATCCTCTATGTTCAAAGCGAGCGGGGCCGAGTATTGGTAGGATGTTCCCCCTATGAAATATGTAATATGAGAAAAGCCCGATTCCTGGTCGGTTGCTTCCAAGGATAACGTGGTCCCAGGAGTCACTTCGATTGGATTCATACCTTCTCCATCCGGAAATATCGTGTAGGAAAGCCGGGGGGCAGCAGTATCCAGATACACATTCCGGACTCTGTTTTGCTCGTAATTGTTAGCAGGATCAAAGCTCCTGTAGACGATTGTGTGGGGGCCATCTTCGACCACAGTGAAGGGCCCCGAGTAGGTTGTGAAATTTCCACTGTCAATGAGATACTCCGTCTGAACAGGCCTTGTTCCTCCACTGCTAACCTCGAATGATATCGTTGTGGTCCCGTCTATGTATAGGGTATCCGTGCTACACTGGGTCCCTGTGATGACAATGGTAGTCACTGGAGCTGTGGTGTCTTCCAATGTGACCTCCGGTTTCGCGTTTCCATCTACCCAAACTTCACTCAATGTCGTATCATCAAAGCCCTCCATTGACACTGAGATGCTGTGCGGGGTGTAGTATGTCGTCTGTCCAAAACTCTTGACGTACTCGGTCGCCACGAAACTGGAAAACCCTTCAGAGTCCGTGAGTTGGGAAAGAGAAGAGCTTCCGTTCGCGTTGTCCTCAACTGTCACGAGGCTACCTTCCAAGCCTCCCCCGAATTCATCATCCACTTGAACATCCAGAAACCATTGTCTTTCCAGAATGGAATCCGGATCCCCAGTGTTCGATCTGTTCTCGATAAAGGTAGTGTTGAGGGCTATGACCTCGGAATTGCCAGAAATGTCAAAGTCCTGACCAGCCAGCCCGCCGCTCAACGTGCTGTTCACGAAGATGGGAAAGGAACCGGATCCAGCTCTGCTGTCGACGACAACCGCTGAGTTGGTGACTCCGAAAATCCTAGCATTCTCCACCCTTGGAGAAGAGGAGGATATGCAGAAACCGTTGCGGGACATATTTATGATGACATTCTTCAATATCGAACCCTCGTCCTCTACGAACATTATTGTCCCCCACGGCTCGGTGTAGGTGGACATGGGAGCTTTGGTGAATTGGATTGGCTCGTCAATCGTTCCCTGGGCGAGTAAGCTTCCTCTAACTTCCATTCCTTGGTGGTCTCCGAAGAAGACGGTGACACCAGGTTCTATGATGAGAGTCTCACCTGGAGCTATCACAAGAGTTGAGGTTATATTCACAAAACTACCCTTGCTCCAGATCTCGAATGGTCTCGGTGGAAGGTCTTCAGCCGGGATCGAAGGTATGAAGGACAGTATCCCCAGTAAAGGCAGGAATATCCCCAGAAGCACGGCTATGGCTTTTCCTTTTGCTGAGAAGGTGTCCTTCTCTCTTCCCTTGCCACAACTGCGTTTCTTCATGGCAGACCTCGCCAATTCGATATTGTGGTCTGAACTCTAGCTACCTGGGAGAGACCATACGCCGGATTGATTCGTGATAACCCAGATACCCATCCCTGTCCTAAGTTCAGTCAATGGGCTGCCACCGGGGTCGTTAGGATTGAACCACTTCCAATGAGCCTTCTTGTCCAAGGGATCATACCAGTAGATAAGGTCGTACTTGCCCATCATCCCGTAATCGTCCATGGCGTCCGGGAGTGGTGTCGAAAGATGTCTTGGGAATCCCACGAAGTTCCAGAATGAAGATGGGATTTCATGGTACATAGTAATATCGGTCATGCCAGGCACGCGGCCAACCGTCACGAAGTCCCGCATTCCTGCACTGGGTTTCATGACAACTCTGAGGCCCATTGTGTGATCAACGTCAGTGAGCGTTCCACCAAACTGATCCCACCGTTTCCAGAGACCGGTCATCGCGTCAAAGGCCTCTATGTAATCGTATTCCCCGGCTAACTGACCGAACACATTCGCTGTGGTTGTATCCTGCAACTCGAATGGAATCGATATCTCGTTCGACTTCGGATAGAGGGTGATGATGAACTTGCCCACGATGTTCATGTTCATCTCCTCGTTCCCGTTTGAGTCAAACGATCTCACGATGTAGTAGTAGTTATCTGGATCGGGTATTCCTGTGAGCGGGTCGACGTACTCGGTTGCCGGAGCCATCAAGGTCGTATGCGGTACTCCGAAGACAAAGCCGTCCACACTGTTCGCCCTGTAGATGTTGTAGCCCACGAGGGCAGCTGAAGGCGGTTCCGTCCAAGACAGTCTTAGATCGTCGCCTCCGTTCCACAGCTCGATCCAGAGGTCGCTGGGAGCCTGCACGCTTGATCTTGCCCACACCATCGCATTGTAGAGTAGTCGCCGGTCATTATCGTTGGCCAGTCTCTCTACGAAATTGGTTATGTATACGGTGTTGTAGTTGCCGGGCTCGTGCGCAATCACCGCTCCAAACGGTGTGGCAGAATCCTCCAATGCCTTGTAATCGGCACCAGAGAGATGGAGGACCTCCCAAGGCTCAGGTGGGTTC
>CP070767.1:1118949-1123463 GCA_020345725.1 Methanobacteriota archaeon
AACCATCCTTCCTTAGCAGTGGATTCCTTCGGTGCCATACATTTGGTCTGGGAGGACAACAGAGAAGGGACCTGTAGCATCTTTTATGCGAATTCTCTGGACAATTTCGCAGATAGTGTCAAAGTCAATGACGATTTGTTGGAGGGCAATCAGTGGGATGCATCCGTAGATGTTGGTAGCAATGGTGTGATCCACGTCGTTTGGGAGGCACACACTGACATCTATTACGCTCGGTCCACGGACGGAGGTCTGAGTTTCAACACGACTGGGCGTATCAATGACGATGTGGGAGGCGAAACGCAGGGCAGTGCTTCTATGGTCGTCGAGGACGGCGGTAAAATACACGTTGTCTGGGAAGACTCCAGGAACATTGACGCTGACGTCTATTATGTGAGGTCCACGGATGACGGGCTCACATTCGAATCTAACATCCGCATCAATACCGATGCCTCTGGACAGGGGCAGACCACTCCCTCGATTGACATAGGTCCCGGGGGTATCATACATGTTGTGTGGGCGGATGCCCGGCTCAGTAATTGGGACATCTTCTATTCGGTCTCCTTTGATGGCGGAGCAAGCTTCCAATATAACGAGAAGATCAATGATGACTACGACCCTCTCACGAAGATATGGCAAGTTAGGCCATCTGTTGCTGCGGAGGGCGGTGGTTATTTCCACGCCGCCTGGAAGGATGCCAGAAAGAGGACTGCTGGCCTCTTGTATGATGTTTTCTATGCCAAGGGAAAGGTCTCTACGCTTTCGTATGAATGGGATTTTGGTGATGGATCTCCTCCAGAAGCGGGTGTGGGAGCCACTCACATCTACAGCGTTGTGGCAACATACATAGTTACACTAACGGTCACGGATGATCAGGGCGCCTCGGATTCGGATACTTGTGAAGTAATCGTTGAGGTGAAGGATAAGCCCCCTGTCGCTGACGCGAATGGCCCCTACTATGCTGATGAGGCCTCTCCTGTATCCTTGGACGCCAGTGGTTCATATGACCCCGACGGCGATCCATTGGAATACAGATGGGACTTCGACGACGATGGTACCTGGGATACGGGATGGTCTCCTATTCCTTTCATCAACCATACCTGGGGGGACGACTACTCGGGTGATGTCGTATTGGAAGTTACCGATGGTGTTGACACTGACACAGATAATGCAACCGTAGTAATCAGGAACGTGGATCCAACTGCAGAAATCCTCGACGTATATCTCAATGTCAACTTTACATTGCGGGTGGCTGGAGAGAAATGGCACAACGTGGAAATGTACCTCTACGAAGATGGAGTTGAGATCGGATACGCGGAAGTTGTAAGATTCCCCGGCAGTCCAGACGATCAGAGTGTGACCATTTCCGATGTGAGATGTGTCTTGTCGAGTGAATATACAGCCTTGGTCCATTATTCACCTGATGATGATCCCATCAATGGACAAATCTTTGGTGCAAGCCCGGCTTGGATAATTCTGACATTTGATGATGGTACAAACGCCACTCTGAACCACACATTCAATGTGAGACACCCTGATACATGGATATGGAATGCTCATCTTAATCCGTATTTCCTAGGTCATGAGATAACATTCGAAGCTTCTGCCAGCGATCCAGGCAGCGATGATCTGACCTTCATGTGGGATTGGGGTGATGGGACGCCAGTAAATGTCGCTACTTACTACAACGACGGCGTGGGACCCGATCCCTACCCAAGCCCGGACGTGAACCCGATAACCGCATCAGATGTGCAGACACATGCATATGGGACATCAGGAACCTACACAGTTTTGCTTACTGTGGAGGATGATGATGTCGGGAGTGTCACAATATCCTTCGACTTGACCTTGTAGGACACATCGATGGAGTCTGGCTCAGAAAGATTCATCATTTGCAGTGTATCTTGTACGATTCTTTCAGTTCCTTAATGGCGGGTAGCGTTTCTCCACAGAGGTAACTAATGAGCGCCCCACCTCCAGTACTGACGTGATCAAACATGCCTGCAATGCCCAACTCCTCAACGGCAGCGATAGTGTGGCCACCACCTATGACAGTGAAAGCTTCCGAATCAGCAAGAGACAAGAATATCTCCCTCGTTCCAATGGAGAATTCCTCAATCTCGAAGACGCCAGGAGGCCCGTTCAGCACAGCCGTTTTAGCATCATTGATCTGAGCTGAATATTCAACAAGCGTATCCAGCCCAATATCATGAATCGGGTGCTCGGATGGGAGATCTTCGATTGGCATGCCTATCCTCTTGCCGTCAGCATTGACTGCAACGTCAGTTGGGAGGAGTATGTTCTCCCTGTACTTCATCAGAAGAGCCTTTGCCTTCTCGACTTCTGCGTCAAGATCATCAACTTCCTTAGAAACGACGTCAACACTGCCCTCTCCAATGTCAACACCATCCGCAAGCAAGAAGATGCTGGCAACTGCTCCTGTAGTGAGTATCTTATCCATCAAATCGTTGGATAGGAAATGCCCTGCAATATCGACCGAGTCATCCACCTTCAGCCCCCCAAGGATGGCGATCTTTGGTCCCTCAGGAGAGTGCAAAAGCCGATCCAACATAGTTATCTCCTGCTCCATGACTCTTCCAGCGATAGTGGGAAGGAATTGAGAGAACCCTGTCATAGATGGCATGGATCGATGGGCCGCGGCAAACGCATCCTGGATGAATTAGTCAAAAAGGGGTGCGAGCGTCCTTACTAGCAGTGTGTTGCTCTGTTTCTCAATGGGCTGGCCTTTCATTATTACCTCTTCGGCATAGAACCTCACATTCTCAAGGAGCACCACATCACCGTCTGACATGGACTCGATTGTCTCGATCGCCTTGGAATTGTAGAGTCCATCCACATATTTCACTCGCTTCCTGAGCAGGTATGACAATCTCTTTGCATGGGGCTTCATAGTGGTGAAGTCCGCCTTCCCTGGTCTGCTCTGATGGGCAAGCAGAACCAATTTCGAATCCCTCAAGTCGTTGATGGTGCTCAGGTGGCGTTTCATTCTAGCGTCGTTCAAGATTCTGCCAGTGATGGGATCCACCGGAGAGTTTATGTCCAGCCTTAGAAGAAGTGTGTTGCCTGAAAGATTAAAATCGTCAAGGGTGAAGAAATCTTTCATGACGGGTGATGGTAAGTTTTCCACTCTAATATTTCTTTCGAAGATCTCCGAATCCGTCCAAGGGTTACCGTATGGCTCCACAATCTCTGGGTCTAGTGTTATCGGAAAGGTTTTTAACAGCAAGCACATTCACTTTTTGGGTAGGAGTCTTGGCCAAGAAATTCAAATTGCCCGAGGGAAAGATAGTCCGTACTATTGAGGGCGGACCAGGTTCCCTCAAGAAACTCCTACTCGACCTCAAGAAGTACTCTTTTGACGGATATGTGTCCACATCTATGGAGCAGACCGACGCAACGACCGAAGGCTATGTTGTGATCAAAGCTGGGAAACCTCACACCTTCCTTCACATCAGTAAGGATGATCAAACGCGTGGTGAAGAATCGCTGAAGAAAATCTGGGCGGACTCCTATAGGAAAGGTTGTGTAATCAAGCTTCACGCAAAGGTCGAAGTGGAAGCTCTGACCAACTTGATAGAGAAGGGTGAGGAGAAAAGGGACCCGAGATTCCAGGAACTGGAGGAGAAGATGGAGGCGTGGAAATCTGACGGGTACCTTGTCACAGAGCTGGAGACATCCCTTATGGGTGATATTGAACGCGCTGAAGAGAGCTTTGCTGACTACGAGGAGAGAATTACCCGCCTCGAGGAGATCAAGGAGAAGCTCAAGTCCTTGGAGACGGAGAAGTTCAAACTTGACATTGAGGAGATTGAGTCCCGCCTGAATGATCCAGCCTCCCTCCGAGAGATAGAGGGTGATATTGTCATCCTGGAAGACAGGATTTCAATGGAGAAGGAAAAACCCACGGAGGAAGCGGCCGAAGCCGAGGCTGAACCTGAACCTGAAGTGGAGATCGAGGAGGAGACAGAGGTTGCAGAGAAGGATGTTGACACGAAGGCAGACGAAGTCTATGAGATGATCCTCAGACATCGATCCAAGACGGGGGAACTGGATGCTGAAATGCCGTCAGATGAGGAAATGGAGAGGGACGAACGGACGAATCTGATCCCCCACTTCGTGTTTGACAGTTTCGTGGTTGGACCCAGCAATCGGTTTGCGTATGCGGCATGTCTGGCGGTGGCGCGAACCCCCTACAAGGCATACAACCCGCTCTTCGTGACAAGTGGCCCCGGGCTGGGAAAGACCCACTTGATCAGTGCCATAGGTAATTTCATCGTGGAAAAGAACCCGAAGGGCAACGTTCTGTACTTGACTACTGAGAGCTTCAGCAACGCCTACAAGCAGGCTGTGAAGGATGGAACGCTCAACGAGTTCCGGAAACTCTACAGGAATGTGGATGTCTTCCTATTGGATGATGCCCAGTTTCTGGAAGGAAGAATGGACGTACAGGAGGAGCTGTTCCAATAGGAAGACATCCACATTCCTGTAGAGTTTCC
>CP070767.1:1123563-1128378 GCA_020345725.1 Methanobacteriota archaeon
CCAGCTAACCCCTATACCATAGGTCTGACAGGCGCATTCCCAAGCATAAAGGGCGAGAGAAAGACCTTGAAGTCCATCCCTGGATCTCCTCCGGACCTTTCGGATCCCCCTACTGGGTGCGTCTTCCATCCCAGATGCAAGTTCGCACAGGATATCTGCAAGGAGAAAGAGCCGCCAACGATTGAGGTTGCAAAGGACCACAACTCCTACTGCCACTTCGCAGAGGAAGTCTTTGCTGGAAAACTGAAGGAATAGAAATGGAAATCAAAGATTTGGAAATCAAAGAAGAGGAACCAACACATGAAAACGATGTGGTCTGGTAAGTGAAGAATCTCACCAAGCTCTTCCCCATCAAGGCAGGGTTCATAGCCTCTCTCCTCGGAAAGGAGAAGCACGTGCACGCAGTGGAAGATGTGACATTCAACATCTATGAGAAGGAGATACTGGGAATCGTGGGCGAGAGTGGATGTGGCAAGACCACTGCCGGAAGGCTTCTCGTTCGTTTGGAAACACCTACCAGGGGGGAGATGCATTTCAGAGGACAGGAAATCGGAGGTCTCAAAGGGAAGCAGCTTAAGGCCTTCCGAAGAAACGTCCAGATGGTTTTCCAGGATCCGTACGAATCACTGAATCCCCGTTTCACCGTCTTTGCCACTATCGCAGAGCCCTTGTACGTACACGGTGTGGGCGAAACGATCGAAGAGAGGGAGAATCTGGTGGCACAGGCCCTGGAATATGCGGAATTGAAACCCCCTGAGGAGTTCATCTACAGGTTCCCTCATGAGCTCAGCGGCGGCCAGAGGCAGCGTGTTGCGATAGCGAGGACCTTGGTGCTTCGACCCCAGTTCATAGTCGCGGACGAGCCGGTGAGCATGCTGGATGTGTCCATTAGAGCTGGAATAATGAACCTCATGCTTGATCTCAGGACAGAGTACGATATTCCCTTCATGTTCATCAGTCACGATGTGTCAGTAACTAGGTACATGAGCGAGAGGATAGCAGTGATGTACCTGGGCGGAATTGTCGAGCTCGCTGATGTGGAAGAGGTCATCAAGAACCCGATGCATCCATACACCGAGGCGCTTCTCTCCGCCGTGCCTGTTCCGGATCCCACTGCGAAGCACGGACGGGTAAAGATCAAAGGAGAGCTTCCAAGTCCGATCGACCCACCGCCTGGTTGCACCTTCCACCCCAGGTGCTTGTACAAGAAGGAGATATGCTCCGAGAAGGTGCCCGAGTTCAAGGAAGTCGAGAAGGGACACTTCGTGCATTGTCACTTCGCTGGAGAGTTGGCGATTGTCAAACCGGATGATGAGTATGTTACTGAAAAGCTGTGCAAGGTCTGCGGGGCTTCGGTGAAGGCAGGGATGCCAAAGATCGAATGTAAGAAATGCGGCGAAGTATACCATGAGGAATGTGCTGGGTCTCTCGAGACTTGCGCGGTCTGCAACGAGAAGTTATAGGTGTCCGTGTGAACAAGATTCTTCGGCTGATAGGTGTTGCTTTCATTGTTGTTTCAGTGCTCTCGGGTATCTCTCTCTCCATCGCTCTCTTCAACTACTTGGATGTCACGGAAGCGAGGGTGACTGTCCCAAGTTACATCTTCGTTTCCGAGATTCGAGTTCCGACCATCACGGACGAATCAGAGGACCAGAGAGTCGAGGTCTTCTTCAATATCTCGAATCCCGCCAAGCTGACTATCTATGTGACAAACATCGAGTATTCCTTCTACATGGACAACAAGTCCGATCCCAGGTCACTACAAGAGAAACTTGACAGTATTATGGTGGGCATCGGACGGTTCGACCTCCCAAAGGACAGAGCACATGTGATAAGACCAGGTGAATCGATCAATGTCCCGGCCAGCTTTACTGTTCGAGGAGGCACAAGGTTCGTGTCGATACTCAACACCACATATCTTGGGGAATACTATCCAGCCGTGGATGCCACCGTACGTTTCACGTATGAGCATATAGACATAATCGAGATCGTAAGAGGAATTGGTTTCTATGGACCAGGAGTCCCTCCGTACGATTCCTAAGCCCAAGAAGAGGCTATACGCTGTCCTGCACTCCATCGTGTGGGGAACAGCCTCAGGCATAATCGTAGCCAACTTCTTCTTCTCAGCCTTCTTCCCGGAGTTCACACCTTTTCCAGCATTGGATGTGGGCATTGCGATCCTTGTTGTCCCAGCTTTCTGTGGCTTCATAATGGGAATAATGCTGAACGAATATGAAATGAGGATCGCAATCTATGCATCCTTCCTGATGACAATGATCTCCCTGGCATTCATATTCGTGACTGTATTCCTTCCAATCATAACCGGGACGGTCACGGACATCGTTCAGCTGGCATCAGGGGAAGAACAAAGGCAAGCCCTCGTTCTGTCCTCGATATTCGTGCTCCCCATATCTGTCATTGGAGGGATTTTCGGCAAAGCCTTTGGGGATGTCTATCTGCCCAGCGATGAGGAAAGGACCCTTCGAAGAATGTTGGCCAAAGATACTAAGTTGTGGCACAGACTGTTGCAGAAGTACTTCGAAAAGGAGATCGAAGAAGAGACGGTGGAAGAGGAAGAAGTGGAAGAGAACTCTTCCGAAATGGAGCCGCCAGAGCAAGGTTAGCTCTCTTTTGTTTTACTTTGACCAATTGCGGTTTCTGCAATGTTGGTTATCCTCAGCTAGCTAGAAAAAGTACAAATCATTAAGCGGATTATCGCTAAAGAGGAACAGTCAAATCTCATTGAGGTAGTCAATGAACAAGGAACAACGGATTGTTGCAGTTCTGTCCATCATAATATTTCTCGTCATGACGGGGATTACGATAATCACCCCCGTCCTTCCTTATTATGCAACGACACTTGGCGCCACACTTCCCCTTATAGGTGTTCTGGTCGGTAGCTTCGCCGCTGCCAGAGTTGTTCTGGCAATTCCTGCCGGGATCTTCGGAGATAGGTTTGGGAATAGAAAGATCATGGCGATTGGTCTCCTCATAATCTGCATATCATCTCTCATTGCTGGATTTGCCCTGAACTATGTTGTTCTTCTACTCGCTAGGATCTTCGAAGGTATCGGCTCAGCATTCTTCGCCACAATGTCCACTGCATATCTTGCAAGGAACACCACCATGGACAAGAGGGGGAGATACATGGGCATCTTTGTTGGGGCTCTGCTTCTGGGCCAGGTCTCAGGTCCAGGGATCGGTGGTGTCGTGGCCGATGCGTTCGGACCCAACTCCCCCTTCTTCTTCTACGCACTCATCTCTGCAATTGGACTGATTATCCTCTTCAGATACATCGAGAGGGACGAGGTCGTGGATTCCGAGAAGCGCAAGAAGGGATATCTCTTGGCAGATATGAAAGCAGTTCTGAGAAATAAGTCATTCTTGTTGGTGAACATTGGGACACTGGCAGCCTTCTTCGCCAGGGGCGGTGTGATTGCCACGCTCTTCCCTGTCTTGGTTCAGAGGAACTTTGGGATTACTGATATCACGGTGATAGGGTTGGTGCTTACTGGAGTGGCGATCATGTCACTTGTCACGATGCTCCCTTCAGGAGTGATAGCCGACAAATACGGAAGGAAGATCCCGTTTTCCACCAGCCTCATACTCGGAGGAATCGTGGTTCTATTCATACCGCTCGCTGGGGATCTTACCATCCTTGCGCTGGTCATGCTTGTCTTTGGATTGAGTCTTGGACTCTCGGGTCCAATGGCGGCCTGGGCGGCTGACCTTTCCGAGCCCAAGAGAATGGGAACGGCAATGGGAGTCTATCGTGCCATAGGAGATCTGGGATTTCTTCTGGGCCCTGTTATTCTCACAACGGTCGCGGATGCGGCCAATCCTGCCACAATCACATACCTGCCCTTCGTGATCTGTTGCATTTGGCTTCTCGTTTCCGGGCTGGCCTTGCTCAAGGCAAGAGATCCAGCTGCCAGGAGGACTGGTGTGGGCCCCGCTTTCTAGAAGATCCCCCTCCCGCAATGCTGGCTCCGGTCAGTGCATGGAACACATACGATTAAATACTAAATGGGCTTTTTGTGCGAGTGAGCCCTCTGGGAAGAGGAGTCTCAAAGATAGATAAGGAAGAATAATATGGAAGAAGATAGAGGAAGACGGAGCTTTGACCGCCCGCCCCGAGAGATGCACCCCATCACGTGTGCAGACTGTGGGAAGGAAGCGGAGGTTCCGTTCAAGCCTGATGGTACCAGACCTGTCTACTGCCGGGACTGCTACCAGAAGCGTCGACCAAGAAGATTTTAGTTGAGGAATGCCCACACAGTCATTGGTTCGTAAGCATTTTCTGAATAGAAATCTCAGTGCGACCTTTGTTCGGTTGGACACTAAGCTTACAGAAAACCTCTGAACAGCGTGAGCTAGATTCATTCTCCTGTCTTCTAGGTATCATCTGTCACAAGACGCCCTCAATTTCCCCCGCTTTCTCAGGTTTGGCTATTACTCCCCTTTTCCATTTCCCGGTTGATACCCACAGCACTGCCACCACAGCACTTGTCACATTGCTGATGGTCATTCCCCACCAGAGCCCGTTGAGACCAAGACCGAGGGTAAACGCCAATACATAGGAGAAAGGTATCCTCATGAGCCAGAGTCTCACAATTCCCAGGAACATGGTGGGAACGGTATGCCCTGCCGCCTGGAATGCCGAAAGGGCACTGGCATAGACTCCGAAGAACATGATCGAGAGACCGAAGATAGTCAGCAGTCTCCCTCCTTCCTCTATCACCAATGGGTCCTGAAGAAATAAGCTGAATATCTCGCTCCTGAAGATGAAGAACACGAGGGAACAGGCAAACAAAA
>CP070767.1:1128478-1141187 GCA_020345725.1 Methanobacteriota archaeon
AATGGGAAACCTGTTTACTACTGGAAGAACATCGAGGGAGGCCAAATTCCGCTAGATGCTGGTGAGGTAATCCTCGCGAATTGCACAAACATCATTGCGGAGAGCCTGGACGTCAGCAATACTTCTATGGGGATTCAGCTAGGCTTCTCATCGAGGAATACTGTTAGGGGTAATGAAGTTTCGAATAACAGCTACGGGATTCAACTTGTCTTGTCCCAAGAGAACACCATCATCAACAATACTGTCTACGGCAATCGGTATGGAACTAGCATCTTCTGGAGCAACGATAGCAAAATCGTTGACAACAATATCTCAAGCAATTGGCGTGGTGTCTACCTGTCTCTGTCCGAGAGCAATTGGATCTACCACAACAACTTCACAGACAACTCAATGCAAGCGTTCGACGATGGGAATGCGAACTATTGGGATTACGGTTATCCTTCAGGTGGCAACTACTGGTCCAACTATTCCGGCGCAGATAATATGAGTGGTCCCAATCAAGACCAGCCCGGAAGCGATGGAATAGGCTACATACCGTTCATAATAGATGCAGACAGCCAGGACAGATTCCCTCTCGTGTCATTTTTGGGTGTAGGACTCCCTCGCCCACCAGCGGTGGTGTATGCCAATTTGAGCGGTAAGGATTCTGAAAATGTTACCATTATTTGGACACTCTCTCCAGATGATAGACCTGAGCTACAGACAGTGATTGGTTACAGAGTGTACAGAAATCTGACATATGACGCGCTGGGGATCGGATATGGACTACTAGCTTCTCTTGGTAAGGAAACATCGGAGTTTGTCGATAGCCAAGCCGGGGAAGGCGATCCGAACAACTACTTCTATAGGGTGTGTGTGGTCGATTCAACTAGCAAAACCACATGCTCGACTGATCAGGCCGCCAAATTCACTCGTCCGCTCTCAGTAGGATTGAATCTGATATCGGTGCCGTTGATTCAATCGGTCGAAAGCATCGAGACTGTCCTTCAGACTGTATCCTTCACTAGCGCTTGGCTTTACAGTTCCTTCGACCAAGAGTGGAAATCCTTCATCAGGTCAAAACCTTGGGTTGGAGATCTTGAGAACCTGAACCATACCATGGGCCTGTGGGTAGATATCAGCGGATCTTCAAATCTCACTGTAGCGGGCATTGCTCCTCTTTTTACATCAATTCAACTCAGAAGTGGATGGAATCTTGTATCCTCTCCTTCTTTCAAAGGCAACCGAACTGTGGCATATGCGAAACTGCAAACCAATGCAACCAGAATAGAGGCGTTTGACAGCCTGTGCCCACCATATTACCTGAAGAAACTGGAGGATTCCGATGTTCTTTTGGCCGGATTCGGATATTGGGTTTACGTTGAAGATGAAATGACCTGGATAGTATACAATTTCTGATTGTGTCCAAGGTGGTTCTCTCCTCACTGCGTACCCGAGATGTTTTGTAACCACCCCGTTGAAAACAGGTTTGTTGCAGAACTCCGAAAATGACTACTACATGCTCGCCTATACTGTGAGAAAAGGAGAGGAGGTGAATACTTTGGCAAACGTTGTTAAAGTCATAGAGCTGGTCAGCGCTTCAATGACGGGTTTCGAAGATGCTATCAAGGCTGGATTGGAAGAAGCCAAGAAGACTGTCAGAGGAATCAAAGGTGTGGATGTGATCGGCCTGAAGGCAACTGTTGAGAATGACCAAGTGAAGGACTTCAGAGCCCATCTCAAGATTGCTTTCGAGATCGAGAGGTAGGACGTCCGTACAGCCAATTGTCCATTCTTAGAAGAAGTCCGTTGAGAGAACCTGTTCGCTTGACGATTCCCCTTGCCATTCTGTGCGTTCGCGTGTTCGGTTTGGTGAAAGGACAGCTTGTCACGCAATTGGAGCAATCGGAACCATTGAAGGTCCAGAATTTGTAGCACTTGTCCACATTTACGTACCACTTGTGGGCACCTGGGTTATTGGATATGGAGAAGAATCTTCCGTCAGGATTGTCCTCATAGGATATCGCCTTCACGGGGCAGGACTCAGCGCATTTCTTGCATTTTGTGCAAAACTTCCTCACACCGAGGTTTACTGGTGAGTCTTGAGCCAGGGGCATGTCCGTGAAGACCTTGGCGATTCTTACTCCCATTCCATACCTGTCGTTGATCAGCAACCCGTTCCGTCCGAACTCGCCCAGGCCAGCATCTATGGCCAGAGGCACAGAGAGTCCTGTTTCATTCACAGCAGGCAAGGCAGTGTAACCCATGTGACTAATGTATTCTGACAGACTTTGGGCGATGAACCTGCATTTTGAGTATGCCACTCCCACAGCCGTTGACGCGATGAAGTTGGGAGATTCTTTTAGTTTCTCTTGGTCCATTGGAACGGTGAACACTACTGCGTAGGGAAGTTGATCGATTTCTATTGGTTCGCCTTGGACATCCAGAGAGTATATCCAGTCCTTGTTGACTCTGGTGGTTCCAACATCAGGAGACCCCAGGTCATTTGCAAACTTCTTGATTAGAATGGAGTTCTGTTCAGGTGTTGGACCTGCTGGATTATAATCCTCGAAGGTGCCCTCCCTTGGTAGAATTATCTCTGACGGACCTATCCTAGGTACAATATCATGTATGTGCCAGGCTGCGGTGAGTGCGGCAAATTGATCCTTCGAATATCCTCTGAGGCCCTGAGCGATTCTCTGAGGTGCGTTCTGGTAGATCCTCCTTCCATAGGCGATAAAGCTCTTGTCCCACTTCGGACGTGAAAAACAGATGTTCCTTTGGTCGAACCTCTTGTAGGTGGCGTGGTCTATCTGGTAGGGTGTGAATTCACTGGGCATGCGTTGTAGTTCCGAATTTGGGTATTCAGAAATAGTTGAAAAATGTTTGGCAAGCTGTCATCAGTTGGGCTCTTGATTCCCATTGAGTTCTCTTTGGGATTTCATTCTCTCCAGGCATCTCATTGCCAGGGCGTAGAAATGGGGAACTGCTCTCTCTTGATATTTCGTGGCCACGAGGCGGTTGTCCTCTATCGAGAAGCTAACCTCTGCACCTGGCAACCAATCTAGGCTGCTGGTCACGTTCTCGGGGATCACTAGCTCACCGTTGGAGTTGACTTTTGCTTGAATTCCGGACATATTGATTTGATTGATTGGACCTTATGAAAAGGCTGCCACTACATGGAATATAAGTGTAGGATAATATCTGGGTGTTCTTGTTATTGAGAATGATAAGACTCGGTTGTGGTTGACAAAAATACTATAGGCAACATCCTGCTTGGGTTCGAATATGCGAGATTCGATGGAAATATTCGGAGATGCAGTCAGGGACTATCATCAGGGGAAGGACCCGGTTGTCAAGATTATTCGAGACGATGGCTATGTGGACGATGATAATACTGAGGGTTACTTCAGAAGTTATGAGGAGTTCGACTCGTTTGAGAAGAAGGCACTTGAACATGTTAAAGGAAAGGTTCTGGACGTCGGCTGCGGTCCCGGGCGGATGGCTCTGCATCTTCAGGAGAAGGGATTCGAAGTCACCGGTATTGATTGCTCAGAGACGATACTCGAGGTTGTCAAAGATAGAGGTCTGAAAGATTGCAGATTGATGGATGCCAGAGAAATGTCGTTTGAGGTTGGAGACTTCGACACGGTTCTTATGATGGGCAACAATTTCGGAATTGGTGGCAACAAGAAGACCACGAGAAAGATCCTTAAAGACCTGCGTAAGTTCACCTCCAGTGAGGGGAGGATCTTGGCGCATTCCATCGTGCCTGGAGCCAGTATGCCCCAGCATAGGCCCTACTTGCAGTGGAATCTTGAAAGAGGACGGGACATTGGGCAAATCACCTTGGTATTTGAGTACAAGGGGGAGACAGGGGCGCCTTTTGATCTGCTCTTAGTCTCACCAATAGAGATGATGGAGCTCTGCCAGGGAACTGGATGGCAGCTCAAGGACGTCTTTCTCGGAGATCCGGAACGAGGAGACTACATAGCCCTGCTTGAGAAGACCCAACCGAGTTCAGACTGAGGAAATTGCATGACCGACCATAAGAAGAATCCCATTGCCCTAGAAGCCTACGAGAAACTGGCGGAGCGATATGCCGCGCTATCTGAAACGAAGTTCGAGAATGCCTTCGTTGAACGTCCCGCGACCATCTCGTTGCTCCCTGAGATTGAGGGAAAGCGTGTCCTGGATGCAGGATGTGGTCCCGGTATATACTCTGAATGGCTGACAAGTCATGGTGCTCAAGTTGTGGCGATTGATGTCAGTCCAAAGATGCTGGAGCTAGCTAGACAGAGATTGCCCAACTCAGTTGAGATTCGTTTGGCGGATTTGGACAAGCCTCTCGATTTCCTGGAGGATGAATCATTCGATATCGTTCTTTGTCCTCTGGTGCTGGACTATGTGGAGAACATGGAGGACTTGTTTGCAGAGTTCCATCGAATCCTTCTCAAGTCTGGAGTCTTGGTCTTCTCAATGGGCCACCCCTTCTTCGAATACTTCCTCAGAAGCGATGGAGATTACTATTCCACTGAATTGGTTGAAACGACTTGGAGAGGATTCGGGATACCCGTTGATATGCCCTCTTTTAGAAGACCCTTGAGTGAGGTGATTAACCCTCTCTTGGATATGGGATTCTCATTGGAGAGGATTCTTGAGCCACGTCCGGACGAGGGAGCCAGGGAGCTGGATCCAGATACCTACGAGAAGTTATCCAAACGACCAGGTTTCTTGTGCATACGCGTCAGAAAGGGTGGGAAAGACTAGAACGGCTCACCTATCCGAACTGCCTCTCAGAAATCACACTCGACAGTTCCATACTACCCAAATGTCGTGCTGCCGGAAGTGACGCCAGAATTGTGACTATGATTATTGCCACAGACACTCCAATTATAGGCATCGGGGTGATGAACGTCCTGTAGTATGAGAAGAAGTCGGACAACATGGGCACGAAAGCCTCCATTATCAAGAAGGTGAGAGGGATGCCAACTATCACTCCGACCACAGCCAGTGCCAAGGATTCCGTTAAGACCATATTTCTGATTTTCCTCTGCCCGTACCCCAGCGCCTTCAATTGTCCATACTCGACATAACGTTCCAGCACGCTGATCATGACTATGTTAGAGACAACCAGAATCGCCATCAGCAATCCAATCATTGCAAAAGCATATATGAATCCCATGAACGGCTCAAGCAGATCTCTCAATCCCTGGCTGACTTCTTCTTTGGATGTAATCGCAGAAACATAGGGAAGGCCCTCGAACTCGGTCCTTGCGTTTGTTATCCTTCCATTCACAGCTCGTACGTAGGCCGCGGTTGCATCATTCGATACTTCAACCGCCCTTGCATCAACTATGTTGATGTACAGTCCTTCCAGAAACTCAGCAGATATCCCTGTGATATTATATCGTGCCGATATGGTTTCGGTATAGAAAACGGTGACATCGTCTCCGACCTTCAGGTCCAATTCCTTCGCCAATATAGAGCTGATCACAGCTTCGTAGCTTGAACTGAATGTTCTACCCTCTTTTAAGTTGAATACGTGTAATTGGGAGCTCTGCGGTATCCCTATGACATTTAGGAAACTTACTTCTCCGTCTATCAATGTGGCTCCACCTGACCGTAAGACAGGTTCTAGTCTGGCAATATTCAAAGAAGATGAAGTTAGGCTATCCAACGTACTCTGATTTTGACTGGGCGAGAACTCAGCCAAGAAGTCCCATTTCTCAGTTGTCTCCATAGCATCTTCTACGGAAAGGAACATCGAATCTACAATCAAAGGAGCAATGGCAGCAAGTGCAAGGGAACCTGCTATTGCAGCCGTTACCAAAAAACTCCTAAGCTTCCTTCTGGAGAGGTTGCGACTCAAGTACCTGGTGGTGTAGGAGAGCTTCTTTCCCCTGAACACTCCGAGAATTTTCTCTAGGAGGGTAACCTTTACAGGTTTTACATCCAACGTGCTTCCTCTGATAGCCTCATGAGCTTCCATCTTCGTTATCTTTCTGGATGCAAGACCTGCCGCCAGACCCGCAGTTATTGGTCCGAATGCGAGCGCAACAATGGAGGAGAGCAGTTCGAAGTCATATGTTTCAGGGGTAAGGCCGAAGGTCATTTCGACATAGAAGATTGACAGCCCATATCCCAACGGTGCTGAGAGAATTACTCCAATTAGGGAGCCTACCAGACCGAGTATGGCGGCTGTGTAGACATAAGAGAATAGCACTCTTCTGCGGGAGTATCCCAGGCCTCGAAGCACTCCTATCTCCCTTCTCTGGCTTGCAATCAATCTAGCGTACGCCGAGTAGACCACAAAGAATGCTACCAGTAAGAAGATCATTGCGAATGCTGCTGAAGTTTCCCCTCCGTATTCCAAATCCTCTTTGATGAAGTAGTATGCTGGTATCTTGTCCTTCGGGAGTTCAAATATGCGGGTGTTACCTGTGGCATACAGAATTGCACGGACGTCGTCACGAAGGTCACTCCCAACTGCATCATCTTCGTAAGTAAGCGAGAACTGGTTTACCATGCCAGGCATGCTAACGTTATCCTGCAGTGTCTCCAAGGGGACCCATATCACTGCAAGGGTCCCAGGAAGCGCTATCATTGATGCCGGGTCAACGAGGAAAAGCATGAATTCGGGAGAAGCTGCTATGCCCCTGATCGCGAAGGTAACAGTCTGAGTGAGGATGGTGGTTGTCAGCTCATCCCCTACATCAAGATTGTTCGCTTCTGCAAAACTCTTCTCCAACACGACCTCATCCGGATAGTTGGAATCCAGGAACTCGCCTTTTGTGACTACGATGTCGTTCACAATCGGTCTTCTAGTTGCATTGACGCCTAAGAGCTTGGCCGCAGTATCCTCCAATTGAGAAGTCTCGATTCTTGCCGGGAATTCCAACCTAGCTTCTACATCATCTACACCCTGAACGGCTTCCAGTTGGGCCGTCACGTTCAAAGGAACAGCTTCCGCGATTACCTGTAGGTCTGCGAAGTTCATATCTTCGTGATAATCGTAGAAGAAACCCTGGACATTGGGCATCATACTCATGAATCCAGCGTACATCATGGAACCCATGGTTATCAGAAGGACACTAGCGATCGCACGACCCTTCATCCGCCAGAGGTCGCGTCCCATCTTCTTGTCTATGTAGGCCATCACTCCCCTCCAGTGGTGACCTGTGCTATCTTACCTGATCTGAGGAAAATGGCTCTATCCGCAATCTTCGACATTTGTACTTGGTGAGTTACCGCGATTATTGTCGTATCCGTCTTCTTGTTGATTTGCTGAAGGAGTTGCCACACCTTCTCTCCTGTCTCTGCGTCAAGATTACCTGTAGGTTCATCCGCAACGAGAAGCATCGGTTCTTTCGCCAATGCCCTTGCGACGGCCACCCTCTGCTGTTCTCCGCCGCTGAGTTGAGAGGGATACTTGTTCATGTGGTCTTTCATTCCCACCATTGTGAGGTATCTCTCCGATCTCTTCTCGAGTTTGTCGGGGTCTTTTACTGTCAGAGCCAGCCCTATCTCGACATTCTCCTTTGCCGTTAGGGCTGGAAACAGGTTGAAGAACTGGAACACGAGTCCTATCTTCTCCGCTCGAAAGACTGTTCTCTCTCTATCAGTAAGAGCAGATATCTCATCATCTTCTACGAAAATCTTCCCAGTCGTGGGGCTGTCCAATGCAGCAATCATGTTCAGAAGTGTAGTTTTGCCAGACCCGCTTGGGCCCAGGATCAACAGGAGCTCTCCCTTTGGGATTTCTAGGCTCACTCCATCAAGGGCCATTGTGACAGTCTCTCCCATCCTGTACTCCTTGGTTACGTCTCGAATTCGAACAACGGTTCCATTGTCGGCCATGCCTATCCCTTCGAAAATAATACGGATTTGTCTATTTCAGTATATCGTCACTAACATATTCGCCTTTCTTCCTCAAGGAGCCGTTGATGGATCCCAGCTCGTACGAAGGTCTTCGTTCAAAACGTCCAGCGCCGACATATCCTCAGGTGCTATCTCGAAATCAAAAACATCCGCGTTCTCTCGAATTCTATCTCGATTGGAGGATTTTGGTATCGTCACGATGTTGTGCTGCAGGGCCCAGCGGATGAGTATTTGAGCGGACGTCTTGGAGTATTTCTGGGACATTGGAACAAGTTCCAGTGTGTTCACTATCTGCCCTTTCCCCAATGGGCTGTAACCCTCTAGTTGGATGTTCTTGGACCTGCAGAACTCGAGCACCTCCCTCTGATAGAGATATGGGCTGAACTCCACTTGGTCCACCGCCGCAACGGTTGATGATTCTCCCAGCACCTCCTCCAGATGCCAGGTCATGTAGTTGCTGACTCCTATCGCCCTACACTTCCCTTCCTCGTACAGCTTCTCTAATGCTCTCCAAGAGTCCAACCTGAGGTTCTCCACTGGCCAGTGTATCAGATACAGATCAACATAGTCCATTCCAAGTCTTCTGAGGCTCCCCCCGAAAGATTCCAGAGTCAAATCGTAGCCATGATTGTCATTCCACAGTTTCGTTGTGATGAAGACTTCATCTCGAGGAATCCCACTCTGGCGAACAGCTTCCCCAACCTCTCTCTCATTTCCGTACATCTCTGCGGTGTCTATGAGCCTGTAGCCAGTTTCCAATGCTTGCAGTACAGCTCTTGTGGTCCCACTTCCCGTTGCCTGGTATGTGCCCAGTCCGAAGAGTGGCATTTCGATTCCATTATTGAGTTTCACCTTCGTGTCTATGCTTATCGCTGTCGTCATGATATTGCACCTAAATAGGATGAATCGGATTATATGATTTCTAGTTCCTTCCCAGCTTTCTCGAAAGCTGCCAGCGCTTCGTTCAGATCGTCCTTCGTCAAACCTGCATTCATCATGGTCCTGATGCGCGCAGCGTCTCTGGCTACCATTGGGAAGACAATCGGCAACGCGAAGACACCCAGTTCAAATGTCCGTTCGGACAGGGCCTTTGCCTTGTGTGACTCGCCCACTATCACAGGTGTTATCGGCGTCTCGCTCTGGCCACAATCGTAACCCATCGAAATCAGCTCGTTCTTGAAATACTTCGTATTATCCCACAAGTTGTTCACGTGCTCTGGCTCTTCCTCCAAGACCTTGATTGCCTCGATTTGTGCCGCGGCAACCTGAGGTGGATGAGACCCTGATAGGAGCCATGTTCTTGACTTGTTGAGCGCGAAATTGACCAGATCCTGAGAACCTGCGATCAGTCCACCGACCACACCATAGGCCTTGGAGAATGTGCCCATCTCCACATCTATCTTGCCGGCAATTCCGAAGTGAGCTCCAATACCTCTTCCGTCCGGACCAATGACACCCTCACCATGAGCATCATCGACAAATGTCATCGCACCATATTCATCCGCAAGTTTCTGTATCTGATCCATGTACTGGATGTCCCCGTCCATGGAGAACACTCCGTCCGAGACTATGAGTATGCGATTGTGTTTCTTGTCCGAATCTTGGAGGACCTTCTCGAGTTCTCCCATGTTCCTGTGAGGGAAAATCGCCCTGTCTGCCTTCGTGAGCCTTACACCATCGATAATAGAACCATGGTTGAGCTCATCAGAGATGATGATATCCCCCTTCCCAGCAAGCTGAGGAATCAATCCAGCATTCGCAGCAAATCCAGTCTGATAGATGAGCGCAGACTCAGTGTGCTTGAATTTGGCAACAGCCCTTTCCGCTTCGAAGTGGAGGTCAAGATTGCCAGCAATAGGCCTGACAGACCCTGAACCAGCTCCATGCGTCTCAAGAGCCTTCTTCGCAGCAGCGATTAATCTCGGATGGTTGCTCATGTTCAGATAGTTGTTCGAACAGAGCATTATCACATCCTTTCCGTCCACCTTGCATCTCGGTGCGGAAGGACCTTCCAACACTCTGAGCTTCCAGTCAAATCCTTTCTCAACCAGATCTTGGTATTCTTCTCTCATAAATCCGCTTGGGTCTCTCATTTCCTCACCCCATCTTGATCTTCCATATATCCAGATATCTTATTGTTTTCGTTCCTCCTCATTCCATGTACAGGACTACTTTGCCTGATTTGCCCGACCTCATCGCCTCCATTCCTTCTTCGAATGCATCGAATTTCAGTTCGTGAGTTATCACGGGATCAAGATCTAATCCACCCGATTCCATCAATCCTCTCATGCGGTACCAGGTGTCGAACATCAGCCTGCCGTTGATGCCCTTGATTGTGGCATACTTGAAGATGATCTTCTCCGAGACATTCACAGTCCAATCCTGAGCGAAGACTCCAAGGAGAGCTAATGTTCCGCCGGGCCTCATCAAATCCAGACCCATGGTGATTGCGTTCGGGTTGCCCGTCATTTCCAGTACTGCATCGCATCCCCTTCCCTCGGTTTCGTCGTAGACTATCTTCATCACGTCATCGGTCAGCGAGCTCAAGGCGAAGTCCGCACCGCATTTCTTTCCGAGGTCTATTCTGTAAGTGTTCTTCCTCCCTATGCCGAACACCTTGTTGGCCCCGATGGCCTTGCAGACAGCCACACTCATTAGACCGATAGGTCCCAGACCGAGAACTGCAACGTAATTGCCCGGCACATCAGCGGCGAAAATGGTGTGAACCGCATTGCCCAGTGGGTCTTGAATGGAATAATACTTTGCATCCAGATCACCATTAATCAACATATTTGCAGCAGGCAGGGCGGCATACTCCGCGAATATTCCAGGTACGTCAACCCCGAATATCTTCATCCTCTCGCAGATGTGTGCGTTCCCGGTCCTGCACATGAAACATTGACCGCAGTGAATGTGGCATTCTCCGGACACACGGTCGCCTTTCTTCAACCAGTCCACATTCGAACCAACCTCCTCTATGAACCCGCAGAACTCGTGCCCGTAGATTAGAGGCGGTTTGATCCTGTTCGCAGCCCAGTCATCCCACTCGTAAATGTGAACATCGGTTCCGCAGATCGAGACAGCTTCCATCTTGATAAGAACATCATTCGGTCCGGGTTTGGGTACATCCACAGTTTGCATTTCGGTGTTGCCAAGGCCAGGGGCGGTCTTGACTATAGCCTTCATCTTATCATTTGCCAAGTAAAGGCCTCCTTTCCCCCTTGTGGCTTTGGGGATAGTCAACGCACTTAAAAAACTTCACTTCCCAACCTTCACCAATTTCATTGTCTTGTATCGGAATACGACACGCAGATACTGCCTTTCGTAGAACATCTCATCCAGTTCTTTGTCTCCGGTATCCACTCTTAACACAGGTGTTTGCGCCAGTTTTGCGGGTGGTGATATGACTGTGATGTTGTCAATGCCAATTCTTCTGATAACTTCAGGAGAAAGCTGGAGATTGCCCCTTCCGAGGATGAAACCTTGTGCTCCAATTGGTGATATGACAAGTCTGACCTTTGGGTATTGATCCAAGAGAGACAGAAGTTTGGATTCATTCACATCTTTTGCGATGAGCTCTTTGTTGACTACAGTATCAACACCAAGAAGTGAGAACTCTATGCCCAATTCCTGTGAGACTGCCCCAACTGTCGATCCCGAGCCTAGTATGAACAAGGTATCTGGCTCGTCCTCCATATCTTCCACGATGGACTCTGCGATTTCTTCCTTTATCGCATCTTCTCCAACGGCTTCCACCTGAACCTTGCTAACTTGGACATAAGTCGGCTCATGTGGGGTCTTTGCAGTTCCGAACAGCTGAATGTGCCACTCTCCCTTCCTATACTTCTCTTCGTCCAGATCCAGAATCTCTCCTTCTGCAACGTCCATCTCTCCCGATATGAACTCCGCGACTATCTCTGCAGTTGCTTCCGGATTCATTCCGAACACACCGGAGTGCATCTTCACTCCAGAAGGTATGCCTATGATTGGGACATCTTCTCCTACAGTCTGCCAGATATCTCTGGCCGTGCCATCTCCTCCGCAGAAAACGATCAAGCTAACATTCTTCCCTAGTAGAATTTTGCAGGCATTCTTCGTGTCTTCTGCTGTAGTTGGGGCACTCGACTCACAGTCGACCTCGTATTCCCAGTAATCGCTGGCAAAACTCCTTAGAGAGTCTTCTCCCATCCCATCGCTGCAGGTCAACCATTCTATCCTCTTTTCAATCCCTCTAGATTCAATGATCGAATCCAGCCTTCTCAGGAAGACTTCGACTCTCTGAGGAGCCACAGGCTCTGCTCCCAATTCCAAGGCTTCCTTCAGGACTCCGTCAGTGCCCTTAAGACCAACACGTCCGCCCATTCCCGCAATTGGATTGACAATGAACCCGATTAGGGCCATCAGTGGACAAAAGGTTGCTTGGAGAAAAAGGTTTTCTTTGTCCCTTTACAATCCTTTTATCTATTTCTCTTGGCTTAAGGTCCTGTGTGAAAGACCCCAAGGAGTACTACGACAAAATAGGCGAGAAAGAGTGGATTCGGCTGGTCAAAGATCCCTATCATCAGTTGGAATTCGAGATTACGACGCATTTCCTTAGGAAATATCTGCCCGAGACTGGTAAGATTCTGGATGCTGGTGGTGGGCCTGGTAGGTACGCGATTGAACTCGCAAGAATGGGCTACGAAATCGTCCTTCAAGACCTCTCCCCAGTGCAGCTAGATATCGCAAGACATAAGATAGAAGAGGAAAGCGAGGATGTGAATAATCGAATTGCAGAGGTTGTTGAAGGAAACGTAACCTACTTAAAACGAGTTGATGACGAGACGTGTGACTCAGTTCTCTGCATGGG
>CP070767.1:1141287-1145973 GCA_020345725.1 Methanobacteriota archaeon
ACTTCCTGTCGGGTCATCTTTAATATAGAACTTGGAATCACCGGCATTCCACTGGTCCACGTCAGTTACCGGTGTATTTTCCAATCTGTTTCGGTAGTTCATACCTACCCTGAGGTTGTTGATATCTTGGCCAAAGATATTCTCGAGTTTCCACACAAGGATGGCCCATTCCTCGCCGGCTTTGCTGTAGGCGCTTTGGTAGATCTTGAGATCGTTCGAAACGCCTGCTACACCTGTTTGAGTGAATGAAGAGTATGTCTCTTGAACTAAGTCGTCCTCGATGTAGACATTGGCTTCATCCACTGTGAAATCCCCTGTTCCAGACCCGTATCCTGTCGCAACGTCTGTACTACCTCCCCCCGAGGGATATGCGTCATGGTAGATTGTGAAGTAGCTCTTGTATACCATGTGCGTCTGGGTCAGCATGTTCCAGGAGATTTCATTTGTTATCACGCCGTAATCGTTGATGCTGAATGTGACGTTTCCAGCCGTGAGGGGGAGTCCCGCCGCACTGGCTGTTGGAGAAAATAGGAAACCTGACAGAATCGCGGTGAGGAAGAAGCATAACACAATCGGCCAGGATAGTGCCTTTTTGAATCTCCTTTCCTGCCCACTTCTTCTGCTCATATTCCGCCCCCTTCGATCCACGGACACACTCTCCGCTTCGACAGGGTTTACTCCGAATTCTACAGTCAGAATTTCGCCCAATGCCTAAAGAAAACTATCAATCATCAGATATAAGAATGTTGTGCCATGTCATAGCAAGGTCTGGTGTAACTTCTCAGAAACCTATGAAGATTAATTGGACCGAACCACCGGTCAGAATCTGATATCCCACCGCCTGTTCTGCTACTGCATCGTAAACTAATTTCGGCATTTCCCTTGCGTGAAGCCTCCAAAACCCATTCATCATGTGGACTATCCCTAAGATGTCCGGACTCATATCACAGAATTCATCAATCCAAACCTGCACGGGTAATTTCAAGGGTAATGCAAATGCGCCCGACCCCATCTGATACTCTTCAATCCACACTCCAATGCTGTATGTTCCGCTACCGTTCACTCCAGCAGGATCTATGGGAATCACCCAATAGTAGAACTCCTTTCCTGGCAAGGCAACGCCCACGTCAGTATGATTAGTGAAGCTAGCTGGGAGTGTTTTGATAGGTTGAAGGGTTGCTTCGAATAAGCCATCCCTCTTTGTTGATCTATAGATCTTGTATGAGGCCACCCCGGGAAGAGGTTGCCATTCAAGAGAAATGTCACTTCCAAGTACATCTGCTGTCAGGCCCTCTCTGAACTGGAGGGTCTCTCCAAAACCTTCAGTGTAGCTGATCATTGACCCCGGGAGGCCCACGAACGTGTAGTTGGTTGCAGCAGTGAGGGATATCTCATAGCTCTCTCCAAGAAATGTCGTGTTGTCGTTGACACCCGGACCCATTCCTCTCGTGTGAGTAACCCATTGTCCGTTCCCGTCCAACCATCTGATGAATTCGGTGTTCTGAATGTCATTGGCAAACTGACTTACGTTTGTGGAAGAAAAGGGTTCCAAGGGAAGAGAGAAGGTGTCTCTCCCGGACCTGAAACTCTTTGTCCATTTACCCGCGGTGTTGCTTGTAGTGCTGACCGAACCGCTTGAGTCTACAACCCTGACGATGTAATAGTATTCCCTCGGTTTAGAAGGATCCGCTGCTCCCGTATCGGTCCAGTTCGTTCTTGCAGGAACAGAATCGTTAGAAGTGTCGTATTCAATTATTGTGAAATTGAACTGTCTCTGATGTAGAGAACGATATATCAAATAATGACTGACGTTGGATGCATCAGGTGGATCCCAGTCTAGCCGGATATCCACATCGTTGACGACCGATGTCCTAAGGTTCTTTGGATGACTAGGTGGGGGGAGTATCACGTGTATTGTGGTGTTCGGGAAAGGCATGCTTGTGCCCTGTTCGTTCCAGTTGATGTAGCTGACCCTGGCCTTTGGATAGACACCAACGGGGACCCAACCCAATTGAGAGCAAGTAACATCATAGGAGACCTTCCAGCTCTCGTTCACCATCACCTCTGACACATTCCATTCGAAGACGGTGCCATCTGTATTGTTATAAGTGATATCGGGAAAGACCGAGAATGAACCGTAATCAACATGAATGTAGGGAGGAACCACATCCCTAATCATTGGATTGGCGTCAGTGACGTTTGTGTCCTTACCAGCCACATCGTAGATGAGCAGACCGATTCTGGTGTAGATCTCCTCAAGAGCCTCTGCGTCCAGGGCGAAGTAGTACTTCCCTCCGGTGCGGTCCGCAATCTCCTGAAGAAGTGTCTGGTTAACACCAATGCCTAGGCCAATCGTGAAGATGATGATTCCGTTGTCCGCAGCCTCCTGAATCCTCTGTGATGTGATTGGATAGTTGGAGGAGGCCTCCATACCATCTGTCAAGAGTATCTCTACCCAGAGGTGAGAGGAATTGCCGTAGTTGATGAGCTCTGTGTTTGCCGCATTCAAGCCCGCGCTTATGTTGGTTCCGCCTTGGGCTCCTATCGTGTCAATGTTCTGCTTTATCTTGGTGTAGTTGCTGCTAAGATGATCTCCGATTGGGGCGGGAACCAGATTGGCCACATCGTTGAATTCCACCACTGCTGCCCTGTCAGGTACACTCATGTTGTCAACGTACAACTTGGCCGCCTCAAGCCTCAGATTGAGAGGGTCGTTTGTATCCATGCTCTGCGAGCTGTCAATTACGAATACTGTGTCCTGAGGATGTCTCTCCGTGATAAGATATCCTCCACCAAAGACCTCCAGTTCAATGGTTGAGACTTCGTTCACACCCACTCCTTCCAAGTAGACCTCTTCAGGATCAGCACGTTTCATTGGTTCCAGATGAGGATATGTTCTGGCTACGACAACAGCGAGGTCCTTGCCTTTGTTGATTGTTGAATTTGCGTAGATCTCGGTTGTCATCTCTGTTCCTACTGGAGGTTGTGTGGGGATTGTGACATTGATTGTGAAGTTGTAGAAGGAGGAGGCGGGAAGGACGCCTGTGTCCAGCAATCCGTCCGAGTTCGTATCTGTGATGGGGGTCCAATCCTTTTCGAGGAAGTCGATCTGCCAAGAGGAACTTGAGTTGAAGGTGAAAGAGACCACATCACTTGAGGGTTGGTTGAGTAGTGTGAGGTTGTAGCTGATGCTATCGCCCAGGTCGCCGTAGCCTATCTGGTCCGGCCAGAGATTGAGAAGTGCCATCGTAGGCTCCTTTCCGAACCGCCAGCCCGCATTGTAGGAACTCTGGTCATGGTACCCATCGTGCGTGCCGAACCCCTCAGGAATCCGTGCCATGGAGGTGCCTATATCGTGCTCCGAGCTCCAGCCGACCATGTCTAAATAGGATCCAGTGGAGTTGTACAGGTACAGGTTCTCACCCCCAACGTCCATTTCCATGAATAGGCCAGGATAGTCTGTTGGTAGCAGTATGTAGTGGCTAGCAAATGAGTTCAGAATGACATCTGTGTTGATCCGGTAGGCATTGTCACAAACAACGATGAAGTCCCTGAGATTGACACTACTATTACCAATATAGTATATCTCTACGAATTCGTCACCCACCAATTGGGGGTTGAAAAGAACTTCATTGAGCACAACTTCGGTCTGATTATCCCACGGTGGAACGATATTGTTGAATCCAAAGGATGTCACTGGAGATCTTGACCAATACTCATCATACGCAGTTCCGTTCCAGTACCGAGCGGCTGATTCTCCCCAAATGGGATCAGGGACAACTCCCTTTTGCCCATAGCCGAACTGGTCTTCTACCCAATCGGAGGTAGTATTCACCAAGCTCAGTAGTTCCCCATCATCATCAAGTTCTGTCCCCGTGGTCGTGAATTGGGAGTACTGTCCGGGGTTGATCTGTGGAATGTTCCAGGTTCCTCCCACTGTCGTGTTGTCAGTTTCCCTTACGAGAACATAGTTGTTGAGGTTGTCGCTCTCCTCCCCCGTGTTATAGACCTCGACTCTCTCACCGCCCGGACCGCTGTCCTGAATCTCGGTGAAGATGAGTATCGATCCGATCGGAATCTGGATGAGCTGCACGTCATCGATGTACCAACCCGCCCATCCGTTCTGGTGATTGGTTGAATCCGTCCAGAGATGGAAACCTATGATGATTTGCTTCCCGAGAAAAGGGTTCAGATTGAAATCAGCTCTCTCCCATACGAGGCTCGAACCTGCATATGCGCCTGCACCTCCACCAGGGGGGTCGGGAGCTGTCAGATCAAGACTTCCAGGATAATCGCCATAGGGTTCTATATGCGTCCAGGACAGCCCGCCGTCATCACTGATCTCCACGAATCCGCCGTCATTTCTGAAAGGTCCATATGTGTCATAGAAGTGCCAGAACCTCAACCTCACCTCTTCGGCATTTGACAGGTTAATTGCTGGTGTTTCCAACCTGATGTCCGCTCCTCTTTCGTATTGCGAAGCGAGATTGGTTCCCCAGCAATCCGTCAGGGAGTGACATTGGCTTGGCCCGATCACGGTTGGTGAGCCCAGCTCCCAGGCATTCTGGGCTGTCGTTTCCGGTGTCCATAATCCCAAAGAGGCATGGCCGCCAGCCTCCATGTCATCCTCGAAGAATGGTGAGAACACCCCCATATCCTTCACAGAGACATTGTTTCCAGGATTTG
>CP070767.1:1146073-1152118 GCA_020345725.1 Methanobacteriota archaeon
AGCGCATGCAGAGTATGTGCGATGTGCCTTCCATGGTCTGAGTGGTCTGCTGTCCCTGCAGCAATTCGCCTCAGTAGGTTCCTGGATACGATTGTGTAGTCCGTTGCTCCGCAAATCCCTCGTACAGGTTCCTTCCCTGTTGGGTTGATTCTACACGGACCCTGGAAGCACAATGTGCAGCATATCCCCAGTTCCCCAAAGCGACACTGAGGTTGCATTGCATCATAGCGATCCCACATGGTGGTGGGAAGCCCTTCACAAGACTCGCATTTCGCCAACAACTGCAAAACAGCCGGGTCTGCCGATTTCTTCTTCTCTTCTGCCATCAAATTCCTCCGAATCATGATTGTTTAACTTCAACCAGCGTAAGCGCATCAACTGGACATGATGTAATGCACGCGGGGACATCATATCCTTTACAAAAATCACACTTGACAGCGATCTCTCTTCGCTCGTCCTTCTGAATGGAGTTGAAGGGGCATGCTTCAATGCAATCCCAACAGCCAGTACATTTCTCTATGTCAAGGATGACCTTTCCATCCTCCTTGTTTATGGCTTCGACCTCACACGCCTCCATGCACTTGGGCTTCTTGCAGTGAAGACATTTCAGTGTCAAGACTGCGCCTTTCTTCTCCGTGACCCTAATCCTCGAAATCAAGGGAGGTTCTTCCCAAATAAATTCTGGAAAAGTGCCTGATTCGGAATGTCTCTCAATGCATCCCATTTCGCAAGCTCTACAAGCTGTGCATAGCTTCGAAACGAACTTAATTTGAGCCACTGACCGCCCCCTGTTTTCGACAATAGACGAGCAAATTTATTGAATACAATCCATCAATATAAACTTGACTGTGGCTCTGTCGCAACTCAATCATGGCATTGCGATTTGTTTACAGAATCAAGCAGGTCATTGTATCATCACAAGCAGGTCATCAACATCTACGAGGGACCCTTCGGCCGCCTTGATTTCTTTCACTTCTCCATCGATTGGTGACACGACCTCGTTCTGCATCTTCATGGCTTCCAGGACAAGGATCGGAGATCCAACCTTCACTCTGTCCCCTTCCTTCACCTTGATGGAAACAACCCTTCCCGGCATTGGGGGATGGATCATTCCCTCCTTCTTCAACGATTTCTCGATTGGCTTTCCAAGTTCCACCTCGCCTGCCTCTTCAACTGCGTAATACCATGACGGTCTTCCCCGCCTGAGATTTCGGACCTCAACTTCGTGTTTCTTGCCGTCAATCGTAACCTGTGACTCGCCAATCCTGACTGAGTATTCTTGATCATCCAAAACAACTCGCATATCCTTCTCTGTCTTCTTCACTTCGACCTGATACATCTCACCGTCGAGCCTGACCATGACTGGTTTGCCTATTACAAGCTCAATAGCGTATGTCTTGCCATCAATCAGAAGTTCCAGTCTCATCTGCGTTCAACCTCTGAGCGAGTTGCTCATATCTTCCTGCCATCTTCCACTTACCCGTTTGTCTTTCCCGTTCTGAAGCTTGATCGACCTTCAGATAATTCGCTGTTCCTTCTTTCGACATGGCAAGTGCGGCAGATATTGCAGCCGCCTTCTTCTTCATCTCAATCCTGAGTTTAGTTCCTTCCTTGCGTAGTTCTTCTACTATCTTCTTCCTGGTGATGAATGCGGTGTCGATTTCCCCTTTTTGGAAGGAGGAATCTCCAAGAGTCTTCAGATGGAAGGGTATGTTTGTTTCGATACCTCCGATCCTCCATTCCTCCAGGGCTCTTCTCATTCTTTCCACTGCTGTCTCCCTCGTATTGGCCCACACGATGATCTTGGCAAACAATGGGTCATAGAAAGTGGGAATCTCAGATCCGGCCACAATTCCTGAGTCAATCCGAACTCCAATCGAACCGGGTGGCTCATATATGGTGACAGTCCCTGGAGACGGTAGAAAGTCATTGTAGGGGTCCTCTGCATTTATCCTGCACTCCATCGCCCACCCTTTCGGTTGTATGCTATCCTTAAGATGGGCGAGTTCCTCTCCTGAATCGATTCTCAGCTGTTCCTTGACCAAATCAATACCAGTCACAAGTTCCGTCACGGGATGCTCGACCTGCAGCCTTGCATTGACCTCGTTGAAATAGAACTCCTTGCCATCGTAAAGGAACTCTATTGTTCCAGCGTTGACATACTCCGCCAGTATAGCTATCTTGACGGCTCTCTCGCCAATTTCCTTCCTAATCTCTTCGTTCACAACAACACTTGGGGCTTCTTCTATCAGCTTCTGGAACCTTCTCTGGATGGAACATTCCCTCTCCCCCAGATGTATCGCGTTGCCGTGCTTGTCTGCGAGAATCTGAAATTCGATGTGCCTTGGATTGATTAGATATTTCTCAATGAATATGTTCGGGTTGCCGAATGCCGAAAGGGAAGTGGACCGGGCTATCTCCAGCTTTTTCAACAGGTCGTCTTTCTCCTCCACGACACCCATGCTTATTCCGCCGCCACCTGCTGAGGATTTCAGTATTACCGGAAAACCGATTTCTTCAGCGATGTCCACTGCATCATCATCACTCACTGCGTCATCACTTCCTGGCGTGACTGGTATTCCTTCCTTTTTCACAAACTCACGTGATGCTAGCTTGTCTCCGGTCTTTGCCAGAGCCCACGAATTGGGTCCAATGAAGATAATCTTGTTTTCCTCACACTTCCAAGCGAATTCCGGATTCTCCGCCAGAAATCCATACCCAGGGTGGATTGCCTCTGCCCCAGTCTCCTTGGCTGTCTTGACAATCTTATCTGCGTTCAGGTAGCTTTGAAGCGGTGGACTTGGGCCTATGTGGTGAGATTCATCAGCATATCTTGTGTGGAGGGCACCCTTGTCTATATCAGAATAGACTGCAACTGTTGCTATTCCCATCTCCTTACAAGTCCTCATTATCCGAAGAGCAATCTCTCCCCGATTTGCGATAAGAATCTTCTCCAACATCTTCCTCACAGGGGTATGTTACCATGTTTCTTGGCGGGTCTGGTCTCTCTCTTATCCAAAAGAGTTTGCAGGGCGTCTATTAGCCTAGGTCTTGTCTCCTGAGGTTCTATTATGTCATCGATGTATCCCATCTGTGCGGCGATATATGGGTTTGCGAACTTCTCTCTGTAATCCGCTACCAGTTCCTCAGCCTTCTTCCCAGGATCTTCGGCTGCCTTGATTTCCTTTCTGAAAACTATGTTGACTGCACCTCCGGGTCCCATAACCGCCAGCTCCGCCGACGGCCAGGCAAAGTTGATGTCGGCGCGTATGTGCTTTGAGCACATAACGTCGTATGCCCCTCCGTAGGCTTTCCTCGTGATTACCGTCATCTTCGGGACTGTGGCTTCACAATAGGCGTACAGGAGCTTTGCACCGTTCCTGATTATCCCACCGTATTCCTGCGCAGTCCCCGGAAGGAAGCCCGGGACATCAACGAATGTGAGCAAGGGTATGTTGAAAGCATCACAGAATCGCACAAATCTCGATCCTTTGGTGGATGACTCAATATCAAGCGTTCCGGCCAGAACCTTAGGTTGATTCCCCACAACGCCAATCGAATGTCCGCCCAGGCGTGCAAAGCCAACCACTATATTCCTCGCCCAGTGTTCATGGACTTCCAAGAACTCCCCATTATCCACAACTCGGAGGATTATGTCCTTCATGTCATAGGGTTTGTCCGATTCGGCTGGAACCAAATTGGTCAATTCATCGTCCATCCGGTTCGGGTCATCCCCAGTTTCCATCGTGGGTGGGTCATCCAAATTGTTAGAAGGCAGGTATGACAGAAGTGTCTTGATGAGTTCGATGCAATGTTCCTCGTTCTCAGCGGCAAAATGCGCCACGCCACTCTTCTGGTTATGGCTCATCGCACCACCCAGCTGTTCGAAGGTGACCTCCTCACCGGTGACGGACTTTATTACCTCTGGCCCAGTGATGAACATATGACTCGTGCCTTTGACCATCAATGTGAAATCGGTCATTGCAGGGGAATAAACAGCCCCGCCCGCACATGGACCCATAATCGCAGATATCTGGGGGACAACACCTGACGCCATGACGTTCCGGAAGAATATCTCGGCATAACCACCGAGGGAGAGTACGCCTTCCTGGATTCTAGCACCGCCTGAATCATTGAGACCGACAAAGGGAGCACCATTCCTCATGGCCAGATCCATAACCTTGACGACCTTCTCCGCGAACATCTCTCCAAGTGACCCACCAAAGACGGTGAAATCCTGGGAGAATACGTACACTAATCTTCCATCCACTCTGCCGTAGCCAGTGACAACTCCATCCCCAGGTATCTTCTTCTCATCCATTCCGAAATCCGATGTCCTATGCGTCACAAAGACATCCATTTCCCTGAACGTTCCAGGGTCCAGAAGAAGGTCCAATCTCTATCTGGCGGTGAGCTTACCCTTCTCATGCTGGGCATCTATCCTCTTCTGTCCACCCCCCAGCTGGGCTTGCTTTCGCTTCTCCCTAAGCTCTTTTGTCTTATCTTGGGTTGACATCTACCTTCCCCACAGAAACAGATATGAATAAATCATTCGGTCTTAATCCTTTCTACATGCGACTGGCCATATTCGATGGTACCAGAGAGAATCTTCCTCTGGCTGCCTTCCCTATCTTCAACGATCAAAAATCCTTGTTCGTCAACGTCAATTGCCTTAACCTTCTCACCATCCAGCAAGACTTCTTTGCCCAATATGTTGCTGAGTACTCTCCATTCTCCCACCAACTGAGGGAAGTTCGATGGGAAATCTTCGTATCTCTCTGAGATTTCCTCTAGAATCCTCTGAGCGATCCGACGGTTCTTGTACTCATTCTTTGTAATCTGTAGCAAAGAAATGGCTGATTCCTCCAACTCATACGAAAAATGAGGGATGTTTGTGTTGATGCCCATCCCCAGCACTGCGTATCTCAGTTCTTCTCCGACCGTAGATGTTTCGCATAGGACCCCAGCGATCTTTCCATAGGAATGAACAATGTCATTTGGCCACTTTATCTCCATCTTCTCTTCAGTGATTTCCGAAAGCGTCTTTGCCACGGCCACTCCTGAAAGAAAGATAAGTTGGTGAGCCTCGTTTGCAGGTATGTCTGGCTTGAGGATCAAGGAGAGGTATAATCCTCCCTCTGGGGATTCCCAGCTTCTGTCATCTCTCCCCCTGCCGTGCGTTTGCCGGTCTGCAATGATCACTGTTCCTTCCTTTGCCCCCTTCTCCGCCAGCTCTTTGGCTGTATTCATTGTGGATTCGAGCGTTTCGAAATGCTCTATGACAAACTCGAGGTTCCCAACCGCAAGAATCACCCGCCTCAACGAGAACCTTCAATGAGCTCCAGTAGCACCCCGGACGCGCCCTTGGGATGAATGAACGCCACTTTGCAGCCGCCAGCACCTATCCTTGGTATTTCATCGAGAACTGGCGAACCTCTTGCCTTGAGTTCTGTCAATTCTCTTTCAATGTCTTCGACTTCCACGGCCAGGTGATGAATGCCTTCTCCCCGCTTCTCAATGAACCTAGATATGATTCCATCAGGTTGGGTGGATTGAAGCAGTTCTATCCTGCTCTCTCCCACTTGGAATATCGCCACCTCCACCTCTTCTGATTCTACCTTCTCTCTTCCCTCAAGGTGGAACCCAAGCTCCTCCTCGTATCTTCGAACGGCGTCATCCAGATTTGAAACCGCTACGCCGATATGATGAATTCTATTGAACATTGCAAACCGCTCCTATACAATCCTTCCTCCTTCATACTTCCCAAACACATCGCGAAACACATCTGATATTTCACCCAGTGTGACAAGATTCTCAATACAGGCTAGAACATACGGTGTTAGGTTCGTGTCTTTCCCTGCTTCTCTTCTGAGCTCATCCAGAGATGTATTGGCCTTTGAACTATCCCTCTCCTTTCGGATATCTGATAATCTTCTCTTCTGCAGTTGCTCAACATTGCGATCTACTTTCAGAATGTCCATCGGCTTTGTGTCCTCTGTCTGGTATTCGTTCACGCCTACCACTACACGACTGTTCGATTCAATC
>CP070767.1:1152218-1157241 GCA_020345725.1 Methanobacteriota archaeon
CCATCCGATATCTCAAAACTGATGGTGTTATCGATGTATGTCTGGAAGCTCATAATCCCCATTGGTATGTCGTGTGCACGTGCTATGCCAGAGTCTCCATCAACGTAGTAGACCATCTCATCGTAGGTTGGGGGGTTTGTGGAATAGAAACTCTCAATCTCGATGAGCTTGAAAACAGAATATGAAACCGTCTGGCCCTCTTTCTCCACACGGACCTCGAAATCACTGATGCTTGCCTTGGCCTCTCCCGAAAAGAAGAAATTGATGAAATCCTCACCCAGCTCGTAGCCTCCATCGCGAGGTTCGATGTGCCCTCCATCCTCTCCATCAATGCCTGTTCCCATGCTCAGAACTAGAAGGGTTGCAGAAACTGCCAGTGCCGCTCCGAGTGTCTTTTTCATGTTTTACTCCTTCTAAAAAGAATGGAGGAGGCTTCCTCCCTCAGCGGAGGGAGGTTCTATTATGTGGGCAGAATAATAGAAAAGCCTCGAATTACCGATACGGCTGAGAATTTATATTGGATTTGGTACAAGCGTCGAACAATACTGCGGCTTTTCTCATGCAAAAACCTTTTTACCCAACATATGATTTTCCCGCGACCATTATGATAGAAGCATTTCTTGTGATACTCCTTGCAGGGCTTTCTATGCTCCTGTTCGTGGTATCTCTGGTGAGCTATCGCAGGATGGGCAATAAGAGGTTCCTTCTCATTTCATTGGCTTTTCTGCTATTCTTCATAAAGGCACTGGTCCTGATTTCAAGTATTCTGATGAACAGATGGGAGGAATTGGGCATGAAGGCCGAATTCCTGGTGCTGGACGTGATAATTGTAGTGATGTTCTATTTGTCGATTGCAACCAAATAGGGGCAGATGGATGGAGGAGGCCCTCGAACTAGAGAACAGGCGAATGATATTCAGATATATCTCTCGATATCCTGGATCCTATTTCAGGGAGATTCAAAAGGGGGTGGATCTAGCCACAGGCGTGCTGGAATACCATTTGAACTACCGGGTCAAGAAAGGACTTCTCTCAACCGAGACGGAAAGGAAGAGGAAGCGGTACTATGTCTCCGAGGAGATACCACACCCAGACAAAAGGACAATTGGACTGATGAGGCAGAAGATGCCCAGAAGGATTACGATCCATGCCATGTTAAACCCAGATTGCTCTTTCCAGGACCTCAGAAAGGAGTTTGAGATCGCCAAGTCCACGTTGTCATTCCATCTCAAGAAACTGGAGGATGCAGGGATTCTCGTGTCATACTTGGAGGGTCGGAAAAAGTTCTACAAGGTCGCAGACCCCGAAGAAACGGCAAGAATACTCATAAGCTACAAATCCTCTTTCCTTGATGCTGTATTGGACAGCTTTGCAGAGGTATGGCTAGAGGTAGGCAAATGAGCTACGAAAAAGAAAGGGAGCGTATGGTTGCCAATCTCAGAATGGTTGGACATATCAAGAGCAGAGAGGTTGTTGAGGCGATGAGAGCCATTCCGAGACACGTATTCGTTCCGGAATCAGCCAGATCTTCGGCATATCACGATACGCCCCTTCCAATAGGTGAGGGCCAGACGATATCTGCGCCTCACATGGTGGGAATAATGCTCGAAAGGCTGGATCTGAAGAAAGGACAGAACGTCTTTGAGGTGGGAGGAGGCTCGGGCTATCATGCAGCCTTGGTTGCCCACATGGTCGGGGAGAAAGGACGAATCATCTCGATGGAGAGGATCGAAGTATTGGCAGAAAGAGCGCGCAAGGCAATAGAGGAATGCGGGCTTAGAGAACGTGTGGCCGTTGTTGTCGGAGACGGCTCTCTAGGTTGGGAAAAGGGGGCACCCTACGATCGGATATTCATCACTTGTGCATCGCCAGAGATACCTCCTCCATTGGTCGACCAACTGAAGGAGGGCGGAAAGCTCCTGACACCTCTTGGAAGCAGGTACCTCCAGACACTGGTCCAGGTCGAGAAGAAGGGGAAGAAGCTAAAAAGGAAGACATACGGTGGATGTGTCTTTGTTCCTCTGGTTGGCGAATATGGTTTCTCTTGAAGCAAGAAATATATACGAAAGCTAGACTATTTTGTCTCAGATGATTACAATCGTGGGAGTCGGACATGTTTTTGACATAGGCGACCAAGTGAGGAGCGTGATATTGCAGAGAAACCCCTCTGTCGTATGTGTTGAGCTGGACAGGGGGAGGTATGAAGCCCTTATGGCAAAAGACGTAAGGGGCAGTGCTCCGCCGGTCTACAGGGCGATGGCCCTTTTTCAGAGATGGATAGCCAAGAAGTATGGGCAGGACGTGGGCCAGGAGATGGTCGCCGCCATCGAGTCTGCAAAAGAGGTTGGGGCAAAAATCGCTTTCATCGATCTGGATTCCCTTCTGATATTCCAGAGGTTTTGGGGGTTGATGAGCTTCAAGGAGAAGGTGAAACTGGGGGTCGCCCTTCTTTCAAGCATATTCGTTCCAAGGAAGAAGGTTGACAAGGAGATTAGCAAGTTCGAGGAGAACGAGCAGATGTACATCGAACAGTTCGGGAAGGAGTTCCCTGCTGCAAAGAAGATCCTCATAGATGACCGGAATACATACATGGCCAATGCGATAGGACAGCTCAACGAGCAGTTCGGCAGTCTTGTTGCAGTGGTTGGAGACGGGCATGTGGACGGTCTGAGCCAACTTCTGGGAGATAAAGAGCTGGAGATAATCAGACTGAAGGATTTGCGGTCGATGGAGGTTGACAGTTCCTCGGTCTCGTTCAGCTATGATGTTCGCAGTGGGTGAGTTTTTCTAAAAGTTTTTTAGCATTTGTTGACATTAACGGGTTGGTGCGAATTTGAAGGTAGAGCTAATGAATTATACTGATAATCCCGTGGAATCGGCAGGAAGAGCGGCAGGCATTTGTTACGACAAAGAGGAGAAGGAGGACTATGCTTCCTTCATCAAAGGAATTGTCGGGAGGGGACACGAGAGCGTCATTGAGCATGTCACATTCACGTTCAGGGTGGAAGATGTCAGCAGGGCGCTGACCCATCAGCTGGTACGCCATCGATTGGCGTCCTATTCTCAGAGAAGTCAGAGGTATGTTGACGAAGGCGAGTTCGGATATGTGATTCCCCCCAGCGTTCTAGAATCCAGGGAAGCTGAGGAGAAGTTCAAAGAAGTGATGGACTACACCTTGGAGAGATACAACGAACTGAAAGCGATGAATGTCCCAAAAGAGGATGCCCGGTTTGTGCTACCAAACGCATGCCATACGAGAATCGTGGTGACAATGAACGCTCGGTCCCTGCGAAACTTCTTGAAGCTCAGAATGGAGAAGCACGCCCAATGGGAGATCAGGCAATTGGCTCAGAAGATGTATGACCTGGCATATGCCGCGGCCCCGCCTTTGTTTGAGGACATGCAGGCACTGAGGGATACTGGCAGAGAGTCCTAGGCTTGTTTTGTTGCAGACGAAGTCTTAATACTCATCAACCCGATTTCCGATTGATGAAGGGTGGTGAGGCTCCCAACAAGACAGTCGATTTCATCAAGAAGAGGTTCAGGGGGTACTACAAGGACTGTGATCTGTACCTTCCTGACCGGTTCGGACGGAGGGAATTCGGATTCATGTTCTTGGATAGCGATTTTGTGCAGAGACACCTGAACTTCGCCAGCAAGAGAGAGGTCAAGCAGTTCTTGGTGGACCGGGTCCCTGCTCATGTTTACCATTCTGCCGCATATTATGAGAAACCTGGAGCGCCTACGATGGCTCAGAAGACTTGGCTGGGCTCTGATCTGATATTTGATTTAGATGCGGACCACATCGTGGGAGCAAAGAAGATGGGGTATGGAGAGATGCTCAATAGAGTCAAAGAAGAGACCACAAAACTCATCGATGAATTCTTAGTTCGTGATTTCGGTTTTGAAGAAGATGGCATTATCGTTGCGTTCTCAGGTGGAAGAGGGTATCACATCCACATTCGGGATCCGAGGGTATGGGGTCTCGCCAGTCACGAGAGGAGGGAGATAGTGGACTACATCCTTGGAACTGACATTGATGTGGATATGATGTTTCCCAAGATTCCATACGAGACAACTAGATGGGGCCCTAAGAACCGGTACGAGATGCTCGACATGAGCGCACACGGATGGAGAGGAAAGATCGCCCGAGGACTGGATGAGGAAGTGGATCGCCTCAAGGATATGGACAGGAGAGAAGCCCTCGCCAGATTGAGAGAGTTCGATGGTGTGGGGGATTCGATTGCCAAGGAGATATATTCATCTTTATTTGATGGAGAAGAAGGCAAGAGGGGCTATGACAAGTTCAAGAAGGGTCATCTGGATATTTTCTCTAGGGATTTGTACTTGAGTGGTTTCACGAGAGGTTTCCTGGATAGGGAAAGACCATCCATCCGGGGAGAAACGGACGAACCAGTGACATCAGACATCAAGAGGTTGATAAGATTACCCTCGTCCTTGCATGGCAAAACTGGATTCAGCGTGATTCTGCTGACTAGGTCAAGTTTGGATGATTTCAATCCACTCTCAGATGCCGTCCCGTCATCATGGTCAGACGATCTCGTGGTTGTGAGAGGAAAGGTGAAGGCAGAGGTCCAACTGAAGGGGGAAACTTTTAATCTGAAAAAGGACATAGTACGCCTCCCCGAATATGCAGCACTATTCTTCATGTGCCGAGGTATGGCATCTTTAGCCTAGGAGAGATGGGATGAGAAGGTTCCGAGACAGGCTGGACGGAAGCTATCGAGTAGTACGTATCCGCAGACTGAAGCGGATAATGTTCCTCCTGTTTGGGGTTTTCATTATTGTGGTCGGTGCCGTGATGATGATCGTGGGCGGGGCAAGTCTCTCGCCGTTCTTCCTGCCACTTGACATTTTCGTTCCAGTCACCCTCTATCTTCTCATCGTCCTGAGCATACTGAACTTCTTCTTCAGAGATCTCGAAGTGAGGTAAAATGTGAGGGATAGCCAGAAATATCTCATGGCCAGGAATTCCCAGCGCGCTGCCCTAGTGATTGTCATCA
>CP070767.1:1157341-1163016 GCA_020345725.1 Methanobacteriota archaeon
AGATGTTGCTGAAGGCGTCAAGAAACGGTTGAGGATACCTCATCTGGTTCAATGCAAACCCTGCCAAGGAACGGGAGCGGAAGACGCGAAAACATCCACTTGTCCCAAATGCAACGGGAACGGACAGCTCCAGGATGTTAGAAGAAATGGCTTCAGCCAGTTTGTGACTATCAGAACTTGTCCTAGTTGTAGAGGATCCGGACAGTACGCGGAAAAGGCCTGCCCAGAATGCAGGGGCAGCGGAACAAAACACAAGACCAGTACGCTGGAAGTGGATGTTCCTAAGGGTGCGTTCGATGGGCTGAGGCTCAAAATTCCTGGAAAAGGAGAAGCTGGTGAGCGCGGAGGTCCGGCTGGAGATTTATACGTATTTGTGCACACCAAACCACACGAGATATTCGAAAGAAGGGGTTCTGATCTGGTTCTGGATCTTCCAATCAGCTTCGCCCAAGCAGCATTAGGAGATAAAGTGGATATTCCCACATTGGATGGGAAGGCCCGACTGACAATCCCTCCAGGCACTCAAACGGGCACAATATTCAAGATAACCAGAAAAGGTCTTCCTGACATAGACGGCTATGTGAGGGGGGACGAGCTTGTTAGGGTCACAGTGGTAACACCTGAGAAGATGTCATCTGAAGAGAGAAAAATCATGAAGAGATTCGGAGAAACCACTGGAGACTATCACAATAAAGGCAAAAAGAGTATTTTCCGCAAGAAGTAGCAGAACTAAGGTGTCGGAAGGTCTGCAAAGATGGCTATCATTCTCATAAAACCATATACGGCGAAGAGAACCAAGGCCCCAACACCAATGATTATCGCGGTCTTTATGATTTCCTTCTTACCGTTCTTGGGCATTTTACCTACCATCCTGCGAGTGCGACAGACCAAAAAGTCCGCCTTCTGACTCCCTCATTCTATACATTGTCGGCATACTATATAGTATTTTTCATCTAGTTTCGTTGAATAAAATTACTGAAGAAGATGGATATTGCCGATATTGACGTTTTTCAACCCGCTTTCTTTGGCGATTTCAAGGCACCCGTAAGCATGTTCTTTTCTAGTTGTCCTCATGTCCATCATTCTGAAATCGGGATGGAATCCTAACAGGGAGTATGGGATCTTCTCATCTAGACCAGCCAGGAACTCTGAGATCTTCCCCACTTCCTCGTCGTTTATATAGCCGGGCACCAACAGCGTGGAGGCGACCAGGAAGGGAATCCCCCTGTCACCTCTTTTTTCACCGTACTCAACCAACCATTTGAAATTGGCTTGGGTCTGCTTGTTCGTTGTGGCACACAGTGCGTAGTTCAGTTCCTCATGCCATGTCTTGAGGTCGAACTTGATGCAGCCTCCACTATCATACACTATCTCCGCTATCTTCCTCAAAGATGGTTTTGTCATAGACCCGTTCGTTTCGAAGCAGATACGTGTAATACCCCCTCTCTGGGTCGCTATCTCAGCCGTTTCAATCGCATGATCAATCTGAGGCGTTGGATCCCCTCCGAAATAGCATATGCAGGGTGTCTTATCGTCCGCTTTGGATGCAAGTTCCTGGGGTGACATCACAGGAGACAGCTCTGCCGAATTTCCACGGTAGGACCAGTTCTGACAGAACAGACAATCGAACGTACAGGCTCCGTAGAACACGGCAAGGTTCTTGAACCCGTGCTCCACCCCCTCGGCATGAGAATACTTGGGATAGCCAACCCTCGAGCATCCTGGACATGCAAACGCCCCCACACAGTTGGTCGGTAAGTGATCGTAATACCATTCCACGATGGCACCTTCGACCAATGAAACGACCTTCCCATCCAAGTTGCCCCTGACGCCGCAGAACCCTTTCTCACCCTCTGGAATCCTACAGTCGTTCACACATTTTCCGCAGGCCTTTCCCTCTTTTGGAGGGTGAACGGGCAAGGAGAAATCCTCTCTGCTTTCCCTATGAGCCTTTTCGGCCCACTCCCTGGCCTCTTCCCATCTTTCGATGATGCATTTCCTGCAAACGCCGAGTGTGGCAGAGATGTCCTTGGATCGAGAATTGCAGACATTGCATGCGGCTTCTCTCGCCTGACCAAAGCGGAGAAACATGCTTCACGCTAGTAATGGGAGCAATAAATATCTGTCCATTTGCATCGCAATAAAACGTATATTTCCGTAATGCCTTCTCTTTCTTGTGGAGAAAGCTATCGGTGTTCTGACAAGCGATTTCAAGTTGTTCCATGACCTAGTCAAGGTCCTCACGAGTAAGGGCCTGCCCTTCGTAAGCCTCTCTTTTGATGATGTGATTCCCCCTAACACTGGAGTAATCATTACCACTGCAGAAGAAGTCGAAAAGATTGATTTTGACAAGAAGGTGGTATGCGTAAACATTCAATTGGCCATTGCTGAGTCCATTCGTATCTTGAAGGGCAAGGAGCGTTTTGATGAGTTGATTATTGGAATTGACCCGGGAGCCAAGCCCGGAGTGGCTGTTGTGGGTGATGGTACCATACTGGAGACGAGACAGGCCGCCTCTCCTGAGGAAGTTGCAGACATGGTTGAGGAAATAGCCTCCTCATATCCAGCCAATCGAATCGGGTTGAAAATAGGTCACGGAGATCCCACGAACAGAAACAGAATCATCAACTCGCTTTCCTCGCAGGAGTACGAGATTGAAATCGTGGACGAGAAGGGAACCACCCCTAGATCCGATACACCAGACCAGGAAGCTGCCACTGGAATCGCATTCATGAAGGGGCATCCGGCCAGAAAGAAGTACGAGATCGCACCAACTCCGGGGGAGATTAAAGACATACAGAACAGGAGCAGAAAACTGAGCGGGGGCAAGATAACCATATCCAAGAACCTAGCCCGCATGGTCGCCGAGGGAGAGATCACTCTCGAAGATGCGATCCAGATGATGATTGAAGACATGACCTAACCACGAGCCACTGCCACCGCAACGATACCTACTACGCAATCTATATAAACCGCCTTGGATAATAGCAGGGTCTCATGCCAGAACCAGTGACACTGAGAGTGGCAGAAGCCCCCCAATCTGATGTTGGGTTGGGAAGGGCCAGGGTGGATACCCAGACTAGAATGCAATTGGGGGTGGATGTGGGTGATATTGTTGAGATTGTAGGAAAGAAGACCACCGCCGCCAAGCTCTTCAGGGTGATGCAGGAGGACGAGGGAAAGAGCATCGTGAGGATAGATGGTCTGGTGCGAAGAAATCTGGGCGTCTCAATCGGCGACAAGGTCATGGTCAAGAAGGGCGAGATTGCGGACGCGGAGAAGGTCACAATCGCTCCAATCATTTCTGAAGGTCACAGGATCAGCTTTGGCCAGGGCATAGAGAACTTCGTGAGGAGAGGGCTACTGAAGAGGCCAATGAACAAGGGGGATGTGGTAATCGTACCAGGCATCGCGCTTATGGGCGGTGCATTACCCTTCTTAGTGACCAAGGTGGCTCCAAAGGGGATTGTCCAGATCGTGGATGAAACTCTCATAAAGATGAAAGAAGAGCCCGTCAGCGAATTTGAAATGGCCACTCCAACCGTGACCTACGAGGACATAGGTGGACAGGACGAAGAGCTGCAAAGGGTCCGGGAGATGATAGAGCTTCCCCTGAAGCACGGCGAGCTGTTCGAGAGACTTGGAATAGATCCTCCGAAAGGCGTTCTTCTGTACGGACCTCCGGGAACGGGCAAGACCCTGATCGCGAAAGCGGTCGCCAACGAGGCGGGTGCCAGTTTCTATTCAATCCAAGGTCCGGAAATCATGTCCAAATACTACGGTGCGAGCGAAGAGAGATTGAGAGAGAAGTTCGAAGAGGCCGAGAAGAACGCTCCGTCCGTGGTCTTCATAGACGAACTGGATTCAATAGCTCCCAGAAGGGAAGAGGTCAGCGGAGAGGTAGAGAGAAGGGTCGTTGCCCAGTTGCTGACACTAATGGACGGTATGAGCACCAGGGGAGACGTCATTGTCATAGCCGCCACCAATCGAGAGGACGCAATTGACCCTGCACTGAGAAGGGGTGGCAGGTTCGACCGAGAGATAGAGATAGGAGTCCCGGACAGAGCGGGTAGAAAGGAGATACTTCAGATTCACACAAGAGGGATGCCATTCGAAGTGGAATAGGAAGAGAGAGACGCGTTGCTATCAGAATTGGCAAACATCACATTCGGATTCGTCGGAGCAGACCTAGCCGCACTGGCAAGAGAGGCTGCGATGAAGACCCTGAGACGCAACCTTCCAGAGATCGACCTGGATAATCCAATCCCGGCCGAGATACTTGAGAAGATGAGGGTCACCAACGATGATTTCAAGAACGCGCTGAAGGAAGTGGAGCCTAGTGCGATGAGGGAGGTCCTGGTCGAAGTGCCCAGGGTAAAATGGGATGATGTGGGCGGACTCCAGGACGTAAAGGAAAAGCTCAAGGAAATGGTAGAGATGCCTCTGACGGACCCAGGAGCCTTCAAGGAGATGGGAATCAAACCTCCGAGAGGTGTCCTACTGTTTGGTCCTCCGGGATGCGGGAAGACTCTTATCGCCAAGGCACTGGCAAACGAGTCGAGAGCCAACTTCATAACGGTGAAAGGTCCAGAGGTCATCTCCAAGTGGGTCGGAGAGAGTGAGAAGGCAGTGCGGATGATATTCAAGAAAGGTAAGCAGGTATCCCCCTCAATCATCTTCCTCGATGAGATAGACGCAATCGCACACGCAAGAGGAGGACATGCCGGTGACTCTGGCGTTACCGAGAGGGTGGTGAACCAGCTCTTGACTTCCATGGACGGTCTTGAGAGTCTCGAGGGCGTGGTTGTCCTCGGCGCTACGAATCGTCCAGATATGTTAGACCCTGCGCTGCTAAGAGCAGGAAGATTCGATAGACTATTGCTGATACCTGTTCCGGACAGAGATGCTAGACTTGAGATACTGAAGGTTCATACTCGGGAGATGCCGCTCAAGAAGGACGTGAGCCTTGAAGAGTTGGCGGACGAGTTGGAAGGATACTCAGGGGCAGACATCCAATCACTGTGCACGGAGGCCGCCATCATTGCCATGAAGGAGAAGAAAAAGAAGAAGCGGGTAGGCATTGAGCACTTCCACAAGGCGTTGGGGGTAGTGTTGCCTTCGATTGATCCGGAGACTATCAAGTTCTACGAGACGATTGCACAGACTTTGGACAGAACCGGCATATCGGGAGAGGAGAAAGACAAACCTTTCTACGTTGCTTAGATCTATTTTCAATGCTTAGGTTTGACGTTTTTCAATTGAGCTTTGAACCTTAGAAAAGACTAAGAAAATATGGCACCAGATAATCTTTATATAGTCTGGAATCGTTTAACCCACAGCCACATAGTTGCAGCACAGCGACTGTAATGGGGTGAGAAGGGATGAAAAAATTCGCGACCGAACTAAGGGGAAAGACTGTCATGACGAATGACGGTCAAATCCTAGGTATGATTGAGAATTTCATAGTTGACACCAAGACTGGAAGGCTTAGGAATGTGCTTGTGATTCCTGCTGAGGAGATAGAGCCCCGACTGTTCAAGACGGATGCCCAGGGTAGAATCATACTGCCATTCACCGGTATGAAGGCGATCAAAGACGTAGTTGTGATGAACGTAGAATAGGCTGATCAGCTTTTCCAGCCAGTGAGGTTCTCCTGTTTTTGTAATTTGGCAAAG
>CP070767.1:1163116-1165669 GCA_020345725.1 Methanobacteriota archaeon
CGCAGAGGAAAGGAAGAAGGAAATCGGCGTCATTAGAACACTAGGAGCAACGAGGAAGAAGACAACAGTGTCTTTTACTTTTGAAGGTTCTCTCCTTTCGATAATTGCGTCAGCCATCGGAGTCGTACTGGGAATTGTCCTGGCCATAGCTTGCGTTTGGCTGACTAACACCTTCTGGACAAATATTGTTGAAGGTAATGAGATCGCATTGCATTTGACAGCAACAAGCATTGTAGTGGGTTTGGTCTCCGGCTTCTTGATTGCATTAATCACGTACGCAATAGCTTCCTACTCCATTTCCAGGATGAGAATTGTCGAGGCCCTTCGCAGGATATCATTGAAGTTATCCAAAAAGTCCCGTGGATTACTCCCGATTCTCGCCATCATATTAGGTGCACTGATTGTTTCAATAGGTTTCATTGAGGACATTGGGTCAACCGCAATAGGGGCATCTTGGCTTTTCGGACCAGTTCTCATTCTCCTGGGAGCTGGTTTTCTGGTCAGAGCTAAGACTGAAACTAGATGGGGATGTGGCATTGCAGGTCTGGCATCGATTATCTACGTGATAGCCTTCGACATCGCCTTCCTGTCAACCTATAACGAACCTGCCTTCCTCTTGTTCTTCCTGAGCGGGTTCATGGTCGTTCTGGGTGCCAGTGTCGCTCTTTGGTCGGGCATGGGAGCCATTGCCAGATGGTTCGGTAGAACATCGGTGACCAAGGTTGCTTTCACTAATCCAACCAGGAGGGCGGGGCAGTCCGCGATGACAATGGCCATGTTTGCTGAGGTGGTTTTCACTCTGGTGGCTCTCTCCGTGAACGTAGCAGGTCAAGAGGCAAATCTCGACCAAGCGATATCGGAACAGGGTGCCGGATATCAAGTTCTGGCAGAGGCCACAACCCCGCTTCGCTTTGATTTGGGAGACGCACAGGCACGAATGGAAAATGGATTACCAGAATTTCCGGGTGGTTATGTCACTGTCCAGTTCCCTACTTATGGCAACCCAGGTGGTACTTGTAGCAATCTGAACAGTGTTTTGCCCCCTCGTTTGATAGGGTCCAACGAGACATTTGTACTGGATAACACCTTGAGGTTCTCCTCTGCACAATATCACGAATCTTCCGACCCAGCAGGAGCTTGGTCTGAATTGTATGAAACGCCCACAGATGGCTCTATACCTGTCATAGGAGACGCGAACACGATCATCTGGATTTACGGAAAAGGGATAGGGGATACCATCGAAGTCAAGGATGAGAATGGGGTACCCAGGAAGCTTCTCGTGACGGGAATTCTCCAGAGCTCAATATTCACTGGTTCTGTCTTTCTCTCTGAAGACAACTTGGACGATCTTTATCCGACCAAGGCTGAATATGATCTCTTCCTTTTCAGGACCAGTCAACCAAATCAGTTGATACCATATCTCGAGCAGAACCTGACCGCATATGGCATTGATGCCGTTCTGGTGGAGGAGAGGGTGAGGGAGAACCTTGAGATCGAATGGTCCTACATGTCACTATTCCAGGTCTTGCTTGTTTTCGGATTGATAGTGGGTACCGCCGGACTCGCTCTAACGTCAGCTAAATCAGTGTCTGAGCGAAGAAATGAAATCGGGGTACTGAGGTCGCTAGGGTTCAAGCGTAATATGGTCCTTTCATCATTCCTTCTTGAGAATCTATACATCTCCCTCTCTGGCACTTTGATAGGTGTTGTTTTCGGACTGCTGATATCTCTGGTATTCTTCGGTCCAGTTGGCGGTCAGGGATACGGTGTCGTGATTCCCTGGTTGACGATAGCTGTGATAGTGATCATTGTGCTGGTAGCGACAATCTTGGCAACTGCCGGCCCTTCCTTGAGAGCGGGACGATTGGAGACGGTCGAGGCTCTGAAGACTGAGGAGTAGTTTGAGAATGAGACCCAATCAGGTTCATCCAGAATATGTTCAAAATGTTTATATCAGAATCGCTGAATCTTTGATAATCAGGAATTGCACAGAAGAACATCCAGTAGGACAGACGGACCGTTTTGGATTGTCCGAAGAGAACACAAAAGAATGTGAATGGAAGTTTACCCGATGAGAAAGTCCAGCGTTGTCGTGGCAACTATCGTACTGGTTCTTGTACTCTCAATCTCCTTTTGCAACTTCTTTGTGGTCTCAGGTGAAGAAATCCCGACAAGAGGGAATGGTACAGATGAGTATTCAAGATGGCTCCAGTTCCGCGGCAATCTCAATAACACTGGATACTCCTCATCCTCGGTACCTGCAACGAACGATGACTTCCTGGAATTTCAGACATTCTCCCAGGTTCGGTCCTCTGCTGTATATGCAAACGGGATGATATACTTCGGTTCCCAGGGCCGGACAGTCTACGCAGTTGCCGCTTCCAATGGCACTCTCATGTGGAGCAATGAGACTGGATCCAGGGTCGAGTCCACTCCTCTGTACCATGAGGACACGCTGTATGTGACCTCTGCGGATTCATATCTGTACGCATTCAATGCCACTACGGGAGAATTCCTGTGGCGATTCAAGACCGATGATGAGATAATCTCTTC
>CP070767.1:1165769-1169142 GCA_020345725.1 Methanobacteriota archaeon
ATTGCCGTATAGCTCAGCCAATCTCTCGACATTCGATTCGAATACGCCATCCTTGAACAGGACTATTCCACGCAATAGTTCTCTCAGTAGGTAGAGATCTCTTTTCGGATTCGAGAAGTTCTCCTTTTGTGCATGTTTCTTTGTGTGAATCGACATTCCCTGGACGTGGCGAAAAGTCTCCTTGCTGAGACTCGCGTCTGCCAAGCTTCTCAATTCGTCAGCAATCGGGCTATCTATCACCCTCAATGGGCTTCTTACTTCCTCGATGAAGTTCATGTTACCTCTGATCATTAGTGAAATGAATTTCTCGATTTCGTGGATCTGCACCTCCACAGTCCCTTTTGAAAGCTCAATCGAATCCTTGGGTTTTGCGAAATTCAGAAGATCGATTGTCGGGACTATGTAGCATCCACGTAGGTCAATATCGCTTCTCATGGACGCCGTTCCGAACAAATGGGCTCCACTGATGTTTGCGAATATGACCTCATAGCCATGATCTGTTTTGAACTTATCAATCGCATCCTTGGCAGCCGATCTCATCTCCGAAGAGAGCTCGACGGTCTTATCGTCAGTAATCTTTCCACATCCATCCAATCTTCAGGCTCATTCAATCTCGTCTTGCTCTGCGATTTCCGGGGGAGTTCTTCTGCGAACCATGTAAAGCACAGAGACAGACATAATGACCACTATGACAACAACCGCAATGACTAACCAAATGGTCATGTCATCTTCTTCTGGCGGTGGAGGAGCTTGCACGTTCGGGTCTGTGGGATCATAATCCTCAGCATCATTCACTGAGTCACCGTCCGTATCTTGATTTGTCGGATCGGTTTCAAAACCGTCCTCTCCTTCATTGACTTCTTCGTAGTCATCCAGACCATCGTTATCCGTGTCATCCGAAGTGGCGTTCGTTTCGTAACCATCATTACCTGGGTACACTTCCTCGTAGTCGTCCAGGCCGTCTCCATCGGTATCAGGGTCCACGGGGTCTGTTCCAAACTGCTCCTCTAGGTCATCGGTCAGACCATCTCCGTCTGTGTCTCCTGGCAAATTGACAGTGAGTACTGACTCGTTGCTACCAGATATGCTTCTGTTGGTAACAGTCACGTTGACGTCATCGCTATTGGCATTTCCTGGCGCCTGGAAAGTTATATTGAAGTCTCCGTTCGAATCTGTCCGGTCCGTTACTTCTATTGTAGTTCCTTCGACCACAAGAACGACTTCCGAGGTTTCCACGGGCGTGCTTTCATTGCTGTCATAGATGGCTGTACCGTTTGCCCAGACCTGCTTGCCCGTGATGACGGTCTCTGGGTCCAATTGGAATTCCACCGACACGTTCGATACGATCGAGAACCAATATTCCTCAGTTACGTCCCCGTTAGCTGATACGTCCATTGGCTCGATATGGTAGTCTATGATCATGCCGGCCGCCCAGCCTCCCCAGGTGTAATTGTACACGTCGTCCATGTCATCATCGGTCATCACGGCCATCTCGCAAGTCTCAGAATAGCAATAGTATACTCTGACATAGTCGATATCGCTCTCGGTGTCCACTACTGTGGCATAAAGCCCTATCGCTTCCATGTGCTGTGGATACTTGGGGTCTATGTGAACGTCAGAAATATCTGGAGGGGTGGTGTCCGCAACTGCAAACCCTGCAATCAAGGACGTAAGGACTCCTGCAAGAATGAGGCAGAATGCAACTGCCGAAAGCGGTAGTCTGGATGTCATGAGTAGTCTATAAGACCAAATGTCAATAAATATCTTTGCTTAATGGCGATCTCAACATGAGAAGGTATGGCTACTCCTCTCGCTCTCTCCCTCTCGACCGTTTGCCCACAACTACTGCTGCCATGACCAAAACCAGAACTATGACTAAGATCAGAAGACCCAACCACAGGTCGGCAGGCTGGAGACTTCTCGAGCTGAAAGCCACCTCAATAGGTTCTGAATACACGATTGAATCCGAAATGGCCCTGATTTGGAGGACATGATCTCCATCAGATAGTTGATTCGGATCAATCTCGAAGGACCAAGAGTAGGAGCCATCAGCCGATTGGTACAACTGATCATCTATCCTGATTTCAACAGTATCCACGTTCCCGGACGCTGTGCCTTCAATAGTCGTTATGGTATCGATTTCCTCTCCTTCGATGTCAGTGGTAATCGCAACGGTTGGTGCGGGCCCCAGTACAGCATTTGCAGATTGAATAATCTCCTCGTTGTCTCCGACCTGTACAAAAGCAACAACACCCATTTTGGAAGAATCCCATCCTCCGTCCAACTGGAACCAGACATCTTCGTTGTGGGGCAAGTTGTTCTTGTTGAAAGGTCTCTCCTCAATGTCCCTGACAACGTAGTTGTAGACTTTGCTGTCGTGAATCACAGAGTTCTCATACAGTGCATATCTTGTGATTGTGGGATCCAGTCCAGTGCTGGTGACCTCTTGAAATGAAGCGGAGACTGTGAGATTTCCTGCAGACTCACTCAGAGAGAGGGATATCTTGATTGGGCTGGGGATGGACAATCTGTCATCTATCTCGTTCTTGTATAGCCCGTAGAAATAATCCGTGGTTGGATTCAGGACGGAGTGGACACCCTCGGTTCCATCAAACCAAGCAGCAGGCAATCCAGTCGTTCCCATGTCATAGTCATCCCCCCTCTCATTGGTCTCGGAAGTGCTCAATGGGTCGGATAATGAAACGTGATACTGTAGAACTGAGAATCGCTCAGGTCCGAAATCTATGGCCAGCATATCGGCCGCTTCATCGGCATAAGGGCAACCCGCACACCATGTAGCAGTGACCAGTTCGAGTACGACTGTTCTTGAGTCGTTGTTGTCTGCTGTGGAAACTGGAGGGAGCATACTCAGGGCTCCAAAAGTCATTAGCAGGACCAGAACAAGCGATACTGACTTCGTTGGTTTACTGGCGATTCCTGTCATGGTAACAACACTATAGTCACAATATGGATTTATGCGTTTTGGGTTTCTCAGGCTTTTATCAGTTTTCAACATTCCAAACAATATCTGCCGGGACTCTCACCCAATAGGCGGTTCCGGCCATCATTATGTCTGTTGGCTGAAGTCTTTTCAGATGATATGGAGTTGCCAGCTGGGAGTATCCTTCCATTTCAACGCACTGAGTATCGCTGATCAGATCCACTATCTCATAATCAGTTCTAAAACTTGGAAAGCCTACAAGATTCCATCCGGTGGCCAAGGATATCTGGACTTCCTCAGGCACCCCTCCGGCCACGGTGAAGTAGTCCGCCGTGCGAATGTTCACCCATATTCCCGTGCTGGGGGCAACTGTAGCGAAATCGTTGAAGGGTTTTCCAATGACACTACTCTTCCAGTGATCTGTTGTGTCCC
>CP070767.1:1169242-1176923 GCA_020345725.1 Methanobacteriota archaeon
AAAGGCAAAGGGCTTGGATTCCATAGACTTCAGGCTGTCTCCCAGTGCCTTCCTCACTTCTTCTTGAATCGAGCTCATCTCAACGACCGGACCATCAGGCATCAAACTGAACGTGATTGCAACCTTTCCCATATCATTCACCTATGGACCTTCGAAACCGCAAACCTTGCAGGTGTATGAAACGCTCTGTTCCCTGCAATTGGCACATCGTCCAATCATCTCCTCGCCGCAATTAGGACATTTGAAGAGGACGTTTCCCTCTCCGGTCAGAATCGCCCCACAGGACGAACATCTTTGTTCTTCCATTGGAATCCAACTTCAGAAATATGGGTTCGATATAAAGCTTTTGTTAGAATGCCTTGTCCCTGAGCGTCGAGTTCCGTTTGTCACTATTATAAATAATTATCGTTTTTTCCGCTTTTTATCTTCGCATTTACATCTAAATGGTCCGAAATAAATGGAAGAATGGTCAAAAATCGCCTCAAGATGACTTCTCTGCCACAAAGTTAATAAAGGAGTTCTACAATGGGTTTGGTTTGCATATCAATGCCTCGAGGAGCGCAGGGCCCGTAGCTCAGCTAGGTAGGACTGTTCGACCATGACAATTGAATATCCCTAGAAAGAGCATCTGGCTTTTATCTAACTTAAACAAGTAGCCATATTGCGCGACCTAGTTAGAAAGAAACCAGGTGGTCCGGGGTTCGAATAGATCCTCCCGCCAGGGAGGAACTCGAAAATCCCCGCGGGCCCGCTGAGCCCGAATCCGAAAGCCCAGGCCGTTAAGGAGTAATGTCAGCAGAGGAAAAAAATGCCATTCAACGTTATGGAACACCAACTTGTCCCAGAACACAGAATATTGAGCGAGAAAGAAGGTAAGACAGTTCTCGCCAAGCTGGGGATTTCAAAGGAACAGCTTCCAAAGATAAAGATCTCTGATCCTTGCATAAAGATACTCAACGAGACAAAGGGCCCAGTAAAGGAAGGCATGATTGTAGAGATAACGCGGACAAGTGAGACCGCGGGACTTTCAAAAGCATATCGCCTAATCATCAGGAGGTAGTCTCGAATGAGAGAACTGGTTGAAGCCTTCTTTAGAGAAAGGAGTATTGTAAACCATCATATTGCGACCTTCAATGATTTTCTGCCAACACTTGACAATCCAAACAGCAGAATGCAGAGGATAGTGGACAACCTGAGATCCAGTGTAGAGGACGAGAAGAGAGGGATGATAAAACTGGACGAGGACCGGACGGACGGAGATATCGTTGAGATAAGGTTCGGACGGAAGAGGGACGAGAAAGGGAAGATAGACCATGAAGCAAAGCCCACAGTCCGCATTGGAGCACCAGAAGTAAAGGAAGCCAACGGTGCAACTCATGAATTGTCACCCATGGAAGCCAGATTGAGAAATCTCAATTATCAGGCGCCCATCGAACTTGAATTCACCATCATTGAGAATGTAGTGGAGCATGAACCAGAGAGAGTGACCATCGGTGCCTTGCCCATAATGGTGAAGTCAAAGAAATGCACACTGTACAAAGAGAACCTGGAAACAGAGGGGGAGCTCCCTGACGAGGAGTACAAGCATCGTCTGGTTGAGTTGAGTGAAGATCCCTGCGATCCAGGCGGCTATTTCATCATTGGTGGTACTGAAAGAGCGACAATTTCCCTGGAGGATCTTGCACCCAATAGGGTGCTGGTGGAGCATAGTGAGAGATATGGTAGAAGGGTCGAAGTGGCCAAGGTCTTCTCGCAGAAGGAAGGGTACAGAGCACTCACACTGATGGAGAAGAAGAAGGACGGGATGCTCATGGTTTCTGTGCCAACGGCATCCGGCCAGATACCTCTCGTCATACTCATGAAGGCGCTCGGGATGGAGCATGACAATGACATCTTCGAGGCCATAGTCTCAGATGATGAGATGCGGAATATCGTCTATGCCAACATCGAGGAATGCCAGGATAAGAAGTTGTTCCCACCGACGGGTGTGTTTACCAAGGTGGATGCTCTCAACTGGTTGGAGAAGAAGTTCGCCACAGGACAGGCCAAAGAATACAGGGATAGGAAGGTCTCTTCGATAATTGACAGGTCGCTGCTCCCCCATCTCGGGGACACGCCTGAGGATAGAATCAAGAAGTCCATCTTCCTGGGTCGTGTGGCAAGAACGGTTCTGGAGCTGTCTCTGGAGAAAAGGCATGAGGACGATAAGGACCACTACGCCAACAAGCGCCTCAAGCTCGCTGGAGACCTCATGGAGGATCTCTTCCGTGTCAGCTTCGCAAATCTGATCAAGGATCTGAAATACCAGCTGGAGAGGAGCTATGCCCGGAGAAAGGAAGTCAAGATCTCTTCCGCAATCAGGCCAGATCTGCTGACACAAAGGCTGCTACATGCCCTGGCAACAGGAAACTGGGTTGGCGGCCGGGCGGGGGTTTCACAACTTCTTGATAGAACATCTAACATGAGCGCGATAAGCCATCTAAGAAGGGTTACTTCGCCTCTCACTCGAAGTCAGCCTCACTTTGAGGCTAGGGACTTGCACCCCACTCAATGGGGAAGGCTCTGTCCCAATGAGACACCAGAAGGTCAGAACTGTGGCCTGGTTAAGAACTGCGCTCTCATAGTGGACGTATCTGAAGGCTTCTCAGAAGAGGAGGTGAAGATACTTCTGGCAGACCTTGGGACAAAGGCTGTGAAGGGTGAACAGACAGCTTTGACCAGGGTATATATAAATGGGGACCTAGTGGGTCTTCATGAAGATGCAGAGAAACTCGTCCAGAAGATCAGAGATAGGAGACGGGAAGGTCTGTTGCATCACGAAGTCAACATACGTCACGATAAGCACATGAATGAGGTCATAATCAACTGTGACGAGGGTAGGTTGCGAAGGCCTCTGGTCATCCTCAAGAACGGTCGACCTGTCCTGACATCGAAGCATCTGGAAGCAATAAGGATGGGCAAGGTGAAGATGAGTGACCTGATAAGAAACGGGGTCGTGGAATGGGTCGACGCTGAGGAGGAGGAGGACGCCTTCATTGCCGTCTATCCTTACAAGGTTACAACAACATGCGAGGACTGCGGTACTCCCCTTTCCTGGAACGATGTGGATTGGATCATCACAGGTGAGGAGGAAGAGAAGGAGAGGCTGGAATGCAAGCACTGCAACAGCGTTTTCGAAGTTCCCACCTTGCTGACACAGAAGCACACCCATCTTGAGATGGATTCGATGACCATCCTCGGAGTCTGCGCAGGATTGGTTCCATACCCAGAACACAACTCCTCTCCCAGAGTCACCATGGGAGCGGGAATGGCCAAGCAGTCACTCGGGTTGGGAACGTCCAATTACAGGAAGAGACCGGATACAAGAGGACACCTGCTGCACTATCCACAAGCACCTATCGTCCAGACAGAGGAAATGAAATTCGTGAATTTCAACGACAGGCCAGCCGGCCAGAATTTCGTGGTCGCTGTGATGTCTTTCCAAGGATACAACATGGAGGACGCAGTTGTCATGAGCAAGGCCAGCATAGAGAGAGGTCTTGGTCGCTCAACATTTATGAGAACATACGGTGCCGAAGAGAGAAGATATCCGGGCGGTCAAGAGGACCATTTCGAGATACCGTCTCCAGACGTACGAGGGGCAAGAGCGGACCTCTCATATAGTAATCTAACACCGGACGATGGCATGATAAGTCCAGAGGCGATTGTTGACGGAGGAGATGTCCTCATCGGCAAGACCTCTCCGCCTAGGTTCTTGGAGGAAGAGACGGATTTTCTGACTCCTCAGAAGAGAAGGGAGACTAGCATCACGGTCCGACACGGAGAGAGCGGATGGGTGGACAATGTCATGCTCACAGAATCCGAGAACGGTAGCAAGCTGGCAAAGGTGAAGGTCAGAGACCTGAGGATTCCCGAGCTTGGCGACAAGTTCGCCTCGAGGCACGGACAGAAAGGTGTCATTGGGCTGATCGCTCCGCAGGAAGACCTACCATTCACGGCGGAAGGAGTTGTTCCAGACCTGATAATTAATCCTCATGCCATACCTTCAAGAATGACAGTCGCCCACGTTCTAGAGATGATCGGAGGGAAGATAGGTTCACTTGACGGTAGATGGGTGGACGGAACACCCTTCAGCGGAGAGAGAGAAGAAGCACTGAGGAAGGCTCTTGAGGATAATGGATTCAAGCACAATGGGAAGGAGATCTTGTTCGATGGCCTATCTGGAAACATGATCGAAGCAGAGATATTCGTGGGTGTCATCTACTACCAGAAACTGCACCACATGGTGTCCGGCAAGCTACACGTTAGGTCAAGAGGACCCATCCAGATTCTGACAAGACAACCCACCGAGGGTCGGTCAAGACAAGGTGGTCTCAGGTTTGGGGAGATGGAGAGAGACTGCTTGATTGGGCACGGAGCTGCCATGGTCATCAAAGATCGATTGCTGGACGAATCTGACGGAACTCTTCAATATGTCTGCGGGAATCGTGAGTGCGGACATTTCGCCATAAAGGACAGAAAAGGGAACTTGCGCTGCCCGGTCTGCGAGAACAATTCGAAGATCTACCCGGTTCAGACTAGTTATGCATTCAAACTCTTGCTGGATGAACTGTTGTCTTTGGGTGTGGCCATGAGGCTTCAGCTGGAGGACCTAATGTGAGGTGGTAAGATGATGGAGAGAGGAATATCCAAGAGAATCAAGTCTATCAAATTCGCCCTGCTGTCACCCGATGAAGTCAGGAGGATGACCGCCAGCACGATCATCACGGCAGACACCTATGACGATGATGGTTTTCCAATAGACATGGGATTGATGGATTCTCATTTGGGAGTCATTGAACCCGGTCTCAGATGTAAGACGTGCGGAGGCAGAGTGGACGATTGTCCGGGGCATTTTGGACACATAGACCTGGCAATGCCTGTAATTCACGTAGGTTATGTTAAAGAGATTAAGATACTCCTTCAAGCCACATGTAAATCCTGTGGACGGCTCCTACTCACCAAGAAACAGTTGGATGACTATGCGAAAGAGAGGGAAACCATAGAGGATATGGGTGGAGGACACCTCGAGGTCCGCCTAGTTACGAAAGAAACGGCAAAGGATGCGAGCAAGCGTCAGATTTGTCCTCACTGTGCAACCGAGCAGTCCAAGATAACCTTGGACAAGCCCACCACCTTTAGAGAGGATGGACACAAGCTCACTCCCAAGGAGGTAAGAGAGCGATTGGAGCGTATACCTGACGAGGACCTAGGACCTCTGGGAATAGCTCCAGGAGTCGCCAGGCCGGAATGGATGGTCCTGACGGCACTACTGGTGCCACCCGTTACTGTGAGGCCTTCAATCACTCTGGAAAGCGGTGATAGATCCGAGGACGACTTGACTCATAAACTGGTTGACGTGCTCAGGATAAATCAGAGACTGAGGGAGAATAGAGACGCTGGGGCACCTCAACTGATTGTTGAGGACTTGTGGGAACTCTTGCAGTACCACACCACGACCTATTTTGATAACCAGACGAGCGGAATTCCGCCTGCGAGACATAGATCCGGACGTCCTCTGAAGACACTTGTGCAGAGGCTTAAGGGAAAGGAGGGAAGATTCAGGTCCAACCTCTCGGGCAAGAGGGTGAACTTCTCGGCCAGGACTGTCATTTCGCCAGACCCACTCCTCTCGATGAACGAGGTCGGAGTGCCATTGGAGGCAGCCAGGGAATTGACGGTTCCAATAAGAGTTCAGGATTATAACATTGATTTCGTGAAGGAATGGGTGAGCAAGGGCCCCATCCCCGAAGGTGATGGCTACCAAGCCGGGGTCAACTATGTCATCAGATCGGACGGCAGAAGGATACGAGTCACGGACAAGAATGCCGAGACGGTCGCGGAAACCATCGAGAACGGATACATCGTGGAAAGACAGTTGATGGACGGTGATATTGTCCTGTTCAACAGACAGCCTTCCCTTCACAGAATGAGCATGATGGCCCACGAAGTCCGCGTCATGCCGCACAAGACATTCAGATTGAACCTGTCGGTGTGTCCCCCATACAACGCCGATTTTGACGGGGACGAGATGAACCTGCATGCACTTCAGAGCGAGGAGGCTAGGGCCGAGGCGAAGATACTGATGAAGGTTCAATAGCACATACTTTCGCCAAGGTTTGGAGGACCGGTAATCGGAGCTATCCATGACCACGTTACTGGAGTGTTCCTATTGACCTATGGCGACTCCAAATTCACGAAGGATGAAACCATCAGCCTCTTGTCTGCAACGCGTATGCAGAAAATGCCAAAACCCAAGAAGAAGGAGAAGAAGGCCGAATACTGGACAGGAAAACAATTGTTCAGCTTGGCTCTGCCAAAAGACCTTAGCATCAGCTTCAGGGCATCCATTTGCCAGAACTGTGACACATGCAAGAAGGAGAAGTGCGAATACGATGCATTCGTCAGGGTAAGAAAGGGTGAGGTTCTGTGCGGGACCATAGACGAAAAAGGGATAGGAGCTTTCAAAGGCAAGATACTGGACAAGATCGCCCGAGATTATGGACCGGATAGAGCCAAGGAATTCCTGGATGATGTTACAAAGCTTGCTATCGGCGCAATCATGATCAGAGGATTTACAACTGGTATAGATGATGAGGATATCCCAGAGGAAGAGAAGAAGCAGATCAGTGAAGTTCTGAAAGACGCCGCTGACAAGGTCAAGGAGCTTGTGGTGGCCTACAAGGAAGGACTACTCGACCAGATACCCGGTCGATCTCTCGAGGAAACGCTTGAAGTGGAAGCGATGAAGGTGCTTGGTAAGGCCAGGAACACAGCGGGAGAGATAGCGGGGAAGCGCTTGGGTCTGGAAAATTCAGCCGTCATCATGGCCAAGAGCGGAGCGAGAGGTTCCATGTTGAACCTGAGCCAGATGGCGGGTTCGATAGGACAGCAGGCCGTGAGAGGCGAAAGGCTGTCCAGAGGATACTGGAATCGGACACTGCCCCACTTCGAGGTCGGTGATTTGGGTGCTGACGCTAAAGGCTTCGTCAAATCCTGCTACAAGAGCGGTTTGCTACCGACCGAATACTTCTTCCACAGCATGGGAGGAAGGGAGGGTCTGGTGGACACTGCGGTCCGTACATCCCGTTCTGGCTACATGCAGAGAAGGCTTATCAACGCACTTGAGGATCTCAAGGTCAAAGAGGATAGAACGGTGAGGAACACAGCTGATACGATCATACAGTTCACATTCGGAGAGGACGGAATAGACCCGTCCAGAGGAGTTCAGGGAGACGCAGTTGATATAGATGATACTCTGCTCGAGGTTCTGGGAGAGGCTGAGTTCATATTACTTGAGAAGGAAAAGGAAATCGCTAGCTATGGTGAGCAGGAGAAGGACATGATGATCTTGGAGATGGAGGAGCAGCCGTTCAGTTCTGAGGAGGAGGAGGATTAGATGGCGAAGAAAGACACAGTCAATGCACTGAAGAAGCGGAAGATGGGTTCCAAAGTTGCCTCCATCCTGGCGGACGCTGGATACACTGTCACCTCGCTCAAGAAGGCCAAGTTTGAGGATTTGACCAAGCACATTTCCAAAGAGGATGCGGTGAATGTCTTCAGGAAATTCGGGAGGGAGCCGCCAACAACCAAAGAGAAGAAGAAAAAGAAGAAGGTCAAGAAAGAGGCTCCAAAGAAGAAG
>CP070767.1:1177023-1180361 GCA_020345725.1 Methanobacteriota archaeon
AACAGGGCTACACTCCTGTCGAGCCTCCGTATGCACTGAGAAGAAGGGCGTATGAAGGGGTAACGGACCTGTCAGATTTCGAGGACGTCATGTACAAGCTGGAAGAGGAGGATCTGTATCTCATAGCAACCTCAGAACACCCAATCGGCGCCATGTATATGGACGAGATCATAGACGAGGATGTTCTACCCCTGAAGTACGTTGGGTTAAGCACTAACTTCCGGAAGGAGATAGGCGCACATGGGTTGGACACAAAAGGCCTCTTCCGAATGCACCAGTTCAACAAAGTTGAGCAGTTCATATTCTGCAAGCCAGAGGATTCTTGGAAGTATCACGAGGAGCTGATAGGCAACGCGGAAGCACTGTACCAGATGATGAAGATCCCCCACCGCATCGTGAACGACTGTACCGGGGATATGGGTACAGTGGCGGCCAAGAAATACGACCTGGAAGCATGGTCGCCCAGGCAGAAGAAGTATCAAGAGGTGGTGTCCTGCTCCAACTGTACGGACTACCAGGCTAGAAGATTGAACATCAGGTGCGGGAAGGTGGGCGGAGATAAGAGGATCCTTCACACACTGAACAGCACGGCAATAGCAACATCGAGGACGCTGGTGGCAATACTCGAGAACAATCAGAACGCGGACGGTTCAGTTACAGTCCCAGAGGTTCTGAGACCTTTCATGAACAACCTTGAGAAGATAGAACCAAAAAAACAATAACTCAAGATTTAATCACCCTTCTGGTGAATTTGTGCTTACTTGTCCAATTGATTTTAGGTACGGCCGAGATGAGATGAAATCCATCTTCAGTGAGGAGGGAAGATTGCAGAAATTCCTGGAGGTCCAGGCGGCTCTGGCGTTCGCACATGCAGCCGTTGGAAATATCCAAAAAGTTGATGCGGACAACATCGCCGACGCTGTGGAGAGGAAGTCAGTTGATATCGAAAGAGTAAAAGAAATCGAGAAGGAGATCCGCCATGATCTCATGGCTGTCGTGATCGCACTGGCAGAGCAGTCCGGTGATTCGGGCAAGTACGTGCATCTGGGAGCCACAAGTTACGACATAGAGGACACTGCATTCGCGTTGCAGTTCAGGGATGCGATCAAGATACTGAGAGACGATCTGGTGGCGTTGAGGTATGCGCTGGCCGAGCTGGCAGACAAGCATAAGGGAACCGTGATGTTGGGAAGGACGCATGGCCAAGGTGCTGTTCCGATGACATTCGGCCTGAAGATTGTCGTGTATACGCTGGAAATTCACAGACACCTCGAGAGACTAGAAGAGATTGAGAAGAGAATCTGTGTTGGCAAGATGAGCGGAGCCGTAGGAACTGGTGCAGGCTTTGGTCCTGAAGCGTTACAGATACAGACGATAGTAATGGACAATCTTGATCTTGGATACGAAGAGGCCAGCAGTCAGATAGTGGGCAGGGACAGGTATGCTGAGTTCATCACGTATTGTGCCAACATTGCATCGTCACTGGAGAAGTTCGCCACAGAGGTCAGGAACCTTCAGAGAAACGAGATCGGAGAGGTTGCTGAGGCTTTTGATGTAGAGAAGTTCGTGGGCAGTTCCACCATGTCCCAGAAAAAGAACCCGGAGACAAGCGAGAACATCTGTGGACTGGCGAGGATAATCAGGGGCTTTGTGCATCCGACATATGAGAATATCCCGCTCTGGCATGAGAGGGACCTAACAAACTCATCCTCCGAAAGATTCATTCTGCCACATGTTTGCATCCTCACAGATGATATCCTCGTGAAGATGACGGACGTATTCACCAACCTAGCTGTCAACGAAGATAGAATGCTGGAGAACATCAAGAACACCAAGGGCCATGTTATGAGCGAATCGGTCATGATGACACTCACCAAGAAGGGGATGGACAGGCAGGAAGCTCACGAGATGATAAGGAAACTGGCATTGGAAGCACAAGAGAGGAATTTGGAATTGAAAGAGGCTTTGTTGGGCAACATGGAGATTGCAAGACTACTTACCACCGATGAGCTGGATGAGGCGATGGATCCCGTGAATTACGTTGGTTCATCAGTTCAAATCGTAGAGAATGTTCTCAAAAAGGTCAGGGACTAAATCCGATGAAATATGAAGAAATCGTGAATATTTACGACAAGATTGCCAGGACCACAAAACGACTGGAAATGACAGACCATCTTGTTGAGTTGTTTTCAAAGGTTGATCCCGAGGAGATTGACAAGGTCACATACCTCACCCAGGGCAAAGTGTATCCAGATTTCGAACCGAGCGAATTGGGTCTGGCAGAGAAGATGGTCATCAAGGCATTGGCTTCAACCTCCGGACTCAAGGAGACTGAGATCGAGGAGATATGGAAGGACAAGGGGGACATGGGTCTGGTGGCTGAAGAGGCCATAGACAGGAAGACGCAGACCACTCTTCTGGGAATGACAGAGCTCACGGTGGAGAAGGTCTACGAGAACCTGGAGAAGATAGCAAGCTCATCTGGAGAACGGTCGCAAGAGACGAAGATGAGGTATCTGGCTGACCTCTTGCATAACGCAAAGCCTGCGGAAGCGAAGTACATCACTCGCACTGTAATGGGCAAAATGAGGTTGGGAATAGCGGACATGACGATGATCGATGCACTGGCAATCGCGTTCGCAGAGAAAGAGCACAGGGATGAGATAGAACGGGCGTACAACGTCTGTTCAGATCTTGGAAAGGTATCCAGGACCCTGGCCCAGGATGGGCTAGAGGAAGTGAAGAAGATCCATCTTCAAGTAGGCGTACCGATCAGGGCTATGCTGGCTGAGAGATTGTCCACTCTGGAGGATATCCTTGAGAAGACGGGCGAGAAGGCAGCGTTCGAATACAAATACGATGGGCTGAGGCTCCAAGCTCACATCAATGAAAAGAAGGTGGAGCTCTTTTCCAGAAGACTAGAGGACATGACCGAACAGTTCCCGGAGTTCAAGAAGGATTTGAGAGAGGTGTTCAAGGGAAAAGAAGGGATACTCGAGGGTGAGTGCGTACCGATAGATGAGAATACGGGCGCATTCCTTCCATTCCAGATGGTCTCCCACAGAAGGGGGAGGAAGTACGGTCTTAGAGAGGCCCAGGAGGAGTACCCAGTTCATCTGATTCTATTCGATTGCCTGTACCTAGACGGGAAGGACCTTACAAACGAGCCTTACCGAGACAGAAGAAACCATCTAGAGAAGGCGGTGGAACCCTCGGAATCTATCATGCTCTCGGAGGTGCTGGTGACGGACAAGGTGGACAAGGCAGAGGAGTTCTTCCACAGAAGCATAGAGGACGGGTCGGAGGGACTGATTGCCAAGAGCCTCGAATCCTACTAC
>CP070767.1:1180461-1188063 GCA_020345725.1 Methanobacteriota archaeon
AAAGACTAACGACGGCAGACTCATCGAATTGAGATGTCCTGACTACTTGCCCTTCTTCTTGAGGCTCACCCTCTTCGGGAAATACCTCAGAATCACGATGTCGCCCACCGACTGGATCCAGCGATAGGGGACACTTACGGCCTTGGAGCCTTCCACAAGCAGAGGATTGGTGTCGCCGATGAACACGCCCTCCACCTGGCTATCGTCAACATCCACTACAAGATTATTGACATTCCCCAGGAATATCCCTTCGTGAGTATACACCTGCAAGCCTATGAGCTCAGAAATTTCTTCCAACATGTGTATCCCATCTCCCACCCATATAGTTGTTGGGATATTAAATAGTTGCCACACCATGGCTACCGTGAAATTCATCTGTTTTGGCTGAGAGGATTACTTCTCCCCGATCCACCAAAGCCATCCCCTGTGCTCTCTTGAGACTTCTCCCTTGATTATCCCCTTGAGCCGGAGTTTGGAAAGAAAGAGAACAACGGAATCGGGACATTCCTCTCCTCTCTTCTGAACCTTCTCTTCAATCTGGACGGTGGTCAGCGGTCATTCCTTCTTGAGCATCTCTATAACCACGACTTCAGCCTCATCTTCCTCGAGCTTCTTCCCAGGAACCATTTCCCCATCGTCCTATCCCTTCAGAATGGAAAATGGCGTATTAAGTCTATCTAGTATTACGAAAAGACGTTGGCTTGCTCTGTATTCTGAATGACTGGCTACCAAATCACAATGCTTAAATACAGGCACAACTTTATTGGGAATGTCAGTTTTGACACTTTTCGAGAGTGCAGGGGATGACAGAAATTACCGATACAAAAAAGGGGACTACGACCCTAGGAATAGTCTGCAAAGACGGAGTAGTCCTGGCTAGCGAGCGAAGAGCGACAATGGGAACCTTGATAGCCCATAAGAGCACCAAGAAGCTGTACGAGCTGGATGATAACCTTGGTATGACCACGGCCGGTCTCGTTGGAGACCTGCAGATACTTGCCAGGTACATAACAGCCGAGGTGGAGCTGTATAAGCTGAAAAGGGGTGCTTCAATGCCTGTGGGTTCGTGCGCGACCCTCTTGGCCAATATACTGGCCGGGAGGAGGATGTTTCCTTACTGGGTGCAACTTGTCGTAGGTGGAGTAGACCCATCGGGGAACTACGTATACTCCCTGGATATGGCGGGGGGCTGTATACCAGACGATTATGTTACTACGGGCTCGGGTTCACCATACGAGTACGGGGTCTTGGAGGACCAGTACAAGAAGGACATGGACATGAAAGAGGGCGTGGATCTAGCAATTCGCGCCATCCATGCGGCAATGAAGAGGGATGCCGCTTCTGGCGACGGCATTGATGTCGCAACTATCACTAAGAAGGGGTTTGTCAGCCTAGAGGACAAGGAGATTGAGAAGAGAAAGACAGCCATGAAACTGAGCTGAACTCCCTTTACGATCATTTAAGAAACGAGTGGAACCAATGAGTGTAGAAAGTGTTCTTGCTGAAGCGAGAGAAGCAGTTGAGAAGGTAGTCCCACCCAGCGTGGAGATTACGAACGTCGACCTGGAAGGCCCAGTCATAGTCATTTACACGAAGAGCATGGAGGAATTTGCCGAGAACAATGACATGGTCAGGCAACTAGCTCAGACTCTCAGGAGAAGGGTAGCAATCAGGCCTGATCCTTCGCTACTGGACCCTGAGGAAGAAGCAGAGAAGACCATCAAGAGCATCATCCCGGATGAAGCCCAGATTGTCAACATCTTCTTCGAGCACGAGACGGGCGAGGTCACAATAGAAGCTCTTTCGCCTGGATTGGTCATTGGAAAACATGGATCGCTCCTGAACGAAATCAAGAGAAACATCGGATGGGCTCCCAAGGTGGTCAGAGCCCCGCCCATACCGTCAAAAACGGTAGAGGAGATAAGGAACTACCTGAGATCGGTGCGAGAACCGAGAGAGGATTTCCTAAAGAAGGTGGGACGCAGGCTGGCGAGGGAGATGGCCCAGGGTGAGAACTGGATCAGAATCACCTCCCTAGGTGGGTTCCGGCAGGTGGGGAGAAGCTGTTCACTGTTGATGACCAGGGAGAGCAAGGTGCTGATCGACTGCGGCGTGGACGTATCGGCCGAGGACAACGGAGGACCCTACCTGAATGCCCCGGAGGTCATGCCCCTGGACAATCTAGATGCTGTGGTCTTGACACATGCTCATTTGGATCACTCAGGACTCATTCCAGCTTTGTACAAGTACGGGTATGAAGGGCCAGTGTACTGCACACCTCCAACCAGGGAACTTATGTCCCTTCTTCAGATTGATTACATCAAGGTTGCTTTCGGAGAGGCAAAGAAATCGCCTTATGAATCACCTCAGATACGAGAAGTGGTGAAGCACTGCATTCCTTTGAAATATGGAGAAACGACGGACATCACACCTGACATCAGATTGACCCTCCACAACGCGGGACACATCCTGGGTTCAGCCATAGCCCACTTCCACATCGGGGATGGGCTTTACAATGTAGCATTCAGTGGCGACATCAAGTTCGAGAAGACATGGCTCTTCAATCCGGCAGTTAACCGATTCCCCAGACTAGAGACACTCATAATCGAGTCCACCTATGGGGGATATCACGACATACAGCCAAGTAGAAGGGAGGCAGGGGAGCAGTTGAGAGAGGTTTGTTCCCGTGTGCTACTGAGAGGTGGCAAGATACTGGTTCCCGTCTTTGCTGTCGGGCGTTCCCAGGAAGTGATGCTGGTCTTAGAGGACCTAATCAGAAACAAGCACATACCGGATGTTCCGGTTTACCTTGATGGAATGATTTTCGAGGCAACTGCCATTCACACCGCCTATCCCGAGTACCTGAACAGTCAGCTAAGGACCCAGATCTTCCAGACCGGAGAGAACCCATTCTTGTCCGAGATCTTCAAGAGAGTGGATGGGGCAGACACGAGGGAAACGATCCTTCATGATCCAGATCCTTGCATCGTCCTGGCAACCTCGGGCATGATGAACGGCGGGCCCGTGATGGAGTACTTCAAGGCCTGGGCAGACGACCCATCTCACGCGCTCATATTCGTAGGATTCCAGGCAGAGGGGACTATTGGTCGAAAAATCCAGAAGGAGTGGAAAGAGATAACCCTGAACGACAAGGGAAAGCCTCTTACTTTGAAGATCAAGATGGACGTGGATGAGGTTGATGGTTTCTCAGGTCATTCGGATAGATTGCAGCTTCTCAACTATGTAGGAACTTTGGAGCCCCGTCCTGAGAAGGTTATTGTGGGTCACGGTGAAGAGTTCAAATGTTCGGATCTGGCAAGCTCGCTCTACAAGAAATTCGGGATGGAAACGAGAGCTCCATTGAACCTTGAGACGATCAGGCTCAAGTAGGATTGGGCAAGCCACTTTTCTTTGAGTTTTCTACATCATTCCAGGTGGCATGCCGCCTGGCATTCCTCCAGGGGGCATTCCGCCCGGTGGAGGTCCAGTGTCCTTGATCTTGCTTGCTGCGATGACATCGTCTATCCTCAGAATCATGCTTGCCACCTCGGTGGCAGATTCTATTGCATGAGTCTTCACCCGCAGAGGTTCAAGGATGTTCAATCTGACCATGTCGCCAGGTCCGCCAGTATTGACATTGAACCCTGAGTTCTTGTTTGCCTTCTTGCCTTCATGCTGACTCTTCAGTTTTATGAGCAGATCGATCGAGTCAATGCCTGCATTCTCGCCCAGTGTCCACGGGATGATCTCGATGGCCCGAGCGAAAGCCTCTATTGCCAGCTGTTCTCTTCCGCCAATCGTTTGGGCATACTCTTTGAGGCGCAATGAAAGCTCAATCTCAGGGGCACCTCCTCCAGGTACCGCCTTGCCATCTTCTACAACCAGAGCCACGACCTTGAGACCGTCATTCAGCGATCTTTCGATCTCGTCCACCACGTGCTCGGTCCCGCCTCTCACCAGTATTGATACCGACGTCGGATTCTTGCAGCCAGTCACAAAGGTCATGTCGCTGTCCCCGACCTTCCTCTCCTCCACCAGTGCGGCCTTGCCCAAATCGGAGGCTTTCAGGTCATCCAGGGTCGTCACGATCTTACCGCCAGTTGCTCTGGAAAGTTTCTCCATGTCGGACTTCTTGATCCTTCTGAGAGCGAATACGCCTTCTTTGGCCATATAGTGCTGTGCCAGATCGTCAATCCCCTTCTGACAGAGCAATACGTTGGCGCCAGACTTGATGACCTTCTTGACCATCTCTTTCAGCGTCTTCTCCTCTTCGTCGAGGAATTTCTGCATCTGGGTCGGGTCTTTAATCTGGATCTTGGCGTCCACTTCCGTCTTCTTTATCTCAAAGGCGGAATTCACAAGTGCGATCTTCGCGTTCTTCACGATTCTTCTCATCCTTGGATGGTCCCTTTCCTTATCAATGATTATTCCAGAGATGAGCTCAGTGTCGTAGACGGACCCACCGTGCTTCTTCTCCACCTTGATGTTGTCCACATCAACGACCATTCGCTTGTCGACCTTAACGGCGACTGCCAATACTGCCTTGACGGCCAGGTCGGCCAGATAGTCCTTTGCAGGACCCACGCCGCGTCCTGTCATCGAGGTAGCAGCTATCGTGGTGAGCTTCTTCTCGTTTGAGGGCTTCACCGTCATCCCCATCTTGTTCAGGATCTTGACTGCTTCCCTGGATGCAAGCTTGAAACCGTTCACAACGGTTGTTGGGTGCACCCTCTGCTCGACCAGGTCCTCGCTCCTTCTCAGCAGTTCACCAGCAAGAACAACGGCTGATGTGGTTCCGTCCCCGCATTCATCGTCCTGGGTCTTTGCGATCTCCACGACCATCTTTGCGGCTGGGTGTTCCACATCCAGTTCCTTCAGGATAGTCACTCCATCGTTGGTGATGGTGACGTCCCCCATGCTGTCCACCAGCATCTTGTCCATTCCCTTGGGACCGAGGGTGGATCGAACTGCATCAGCGACCGCCTTCGCGGCAGCGATGTTGTTGGATGTTGCTCCTCTTCCCCTTTCTCTTTCTGTTCCTTCTTTCAGCAGAATGATAGGTTGACCACCTAGCATAGTAATCTCCTCGCAGTTGTATGTTTGACCTTCTATATAAGTATTGTTAATCCTTGCCCTGAGTCATCCCTTTCCTGGACACCTTGATAGATTGTTAGGAATCGGTCATTCAAATAGAAATTCAATAGAAAGATTCAACTCTCGGATGGTCTTACTAGCAATGTTGAAGGAGTGGAAGGCACGACGAACAGAGTACTGATCTCAATCTTGACCATGGTTGCCAGGGACGACCTCTTTGAGAGACTGTTCTCAGGAGAGCAGAGGTTCAAACCTGGTCATTCCTTCCTCATAAAGGGCAAGAAGGTGGGCAAGGCCTTTGGCTATTTGGCAGACCTGACGAATCGTGACTATAAGGGGCTGTATGTCACTAGACAACATCCAGACCATTTGGATACATCCAACATGAAAGAACGTCCAAGAATAATCTGGTTGAGTACAACACTCGGGAAGGACTATGTGGATCCTCAGAACCTGGGCAACCTCACAGCCATGATCAACAAGTTCACGGAGGACAATGAAAAGTCCGTAATCCTCATGGATGGCTTGGAATACCTGATGATAAGCAATGACTTCCAGCGCATCATCAGCTTCTTGGAGTATGTCAATGAGATCGTGATGAGAAACAGATCGGTCCTTTTCCTCGCAATAGATGAGAGAGCATTTGATGAGAAGCAGCTGGCTCTTCTGGAAAGGAACATGGAAATTGTTGCATGACGACTAGCGCTTCTCCGCCTTGTCTATGTCAATGACCTTGAAGTTCTCCGATATATTCTCGAAGTCTTCTCGGTAAAGCGCCCTGCTATCTACCGGGATGATGATCGCCGATCCGCTTGAATCCGCTAGAGATTTGGCTTTCCCCACCAGCTTGGAGATTTTGGAGTAGTCATTGAACAGCATCAGCGTCTCGAATCCATCCAGCAGCACCACCCCACCCCGGTTCTTCTGGAGAAAAGAACATATGACGCTGTCAATCTTGTCAAGGTCGGAGGGGCGAATGGCGTTCTGGGCATATCTGAGAAGAAGCCAGTAGCGTTCAACTTCCTGCAATTCTTGCTCAAGCGCGGCGTGGTCATGCTGTCTTCTCACGATGCAGAGGGCCTTTGCGCCTGCTCTTTTTCTATCTATGAAAATTGAGAGGCTCTGTTCCGGTCTTCTCTCATTGACGAAAAAAATACCTCTGTATTCCTCCTCCTCACCGGCAGTCAAACCAATCGCCTTAAATAGGATAACTGCTCATTTTATATAATCGTTGCTTAGGATTTTTTGTTTTCGAAAGAAATATAAACGCCTGGCACCATATGGCGTGCATGCGAAGCAACTATCACTATCAGAGAAAGAACTTTTTGCCCCTTCGTGACGCTGTAATACTACACCTAGAGCCTTTTTCGTCCTACGCGAACCCGTACGACATGCCGGAAGCCACCTGCCAGGAGGAGATGTCAAGGCTTCTCTCGGCCAGCAGGGGGAACCTTTCTAGAGTTATGAACGAGTTGAAGAAGGATGGGTACCTGGACGACATGAGGGCTCACGTTCCGATAGGCAAGCTGCGCAGGAAGACCTACGTCCTGACCGAGGTCGGAATGAAGGAAGCCAGGTCCTTGAGGAGCAGGACCGGGAACAAGAATATTCGCCTCAAGGATGAGAGCGGGGACATGTTGGAAGTTAAAGTGGGCGAGATACCCACAGAGCTCAGGGACGGCTCATCGATTCTGGATATTGCCCTGAACGTGCGAAGAGGCGTGTTCGATAAGCAAGCCTACCTTGATAGGATCAAGAGGGAATCCGAGTTCGCAAGTTTCGAGGAGGACTTGCCCAAGGTCAAGTACTTCTTTGGAAGAGAAGATGATCAGGAGGAAATCCTCGAATGGTTCAGGTCCGACACCGAGAAGCTGATGGAGATCAAGGGTGTTGCCGGGATTGGGAAGACGGCTCTGGTTGCGACAATCTTCCATGAGTTGAAGGAGGAGACCAATGCCATCTGGCTGAGTCTCAACAACAAGTCCACTGTCAAGTCGATCCTGGAGCAAGTAGCTGCCTTGTTAAATCTGATGGGCAGGAAGAAGATGGGCACATATCTGACATCTCATGAAACGATAAGCAAAGAGGAGATCCTCTACATCTCGATTGAGGAGTTCAAGGACTTGAAGCTTCTCTTTGTACTGGATGGGTGTGAAAAGGTCAGTGGTGATCTTGCAGCATTCATCAGATTCATGATAGAAGGCCTGAAGGGCCAGGAAGGCGCAAAAGCAATCCTCGTTGGAAGAAGCATACCCAAACTATATGACAAAAGCTCGTTCAAGAAGCGGGGTCTCACAAGAAGCCTGGTCTTGAGGAAACTGGACTATGAGAGTTCTAAGAAGATTCTTCAGTTGAAAGGGGTCGAGAGTTGGAGACAACGAGAAGCATATGATAGGACCGGAGGGGTGCCCCTGTTCCTTGACGTGGTAGAACCAGCACATGAGTTAGCAACAGAACGAATTGAGGAATACCTGGAAGAGGATGTCCTGTCAGAACTTGAACAGGATG
>CP070767.1:1188163-1192587 GCA_020345725.1 Methanobacteriota archaeon
ATATCGGTCTGATTATCCTTTCTTGGAGAGGGTGAAGTATGAATGGTAGTACATTCTATCTCTTGTCGGCAATCATCCAAGCAACTGCGATATCGTTCGGTCTACTTATCGCAATACATGATTTTGTGCTAAGTAGAGCATTGGCTCAACATAAATGGATGCTTGATATGGGCTTGATGACCTATGAAGAGTATGAAGTGAAGAATACCGAGATGCAATGGTCTGACAGATTACCTATTGGCTTCGTCATAGCGACTATCATGTCCACAGCAACTATAATCTCTGGATTGATATCACTATGGAATTCCGCGATACCAGCTGAGATTGTCTTGTGGTTGGCTATTTTGACTTTCTTTATATTGGGAATACTGACTCTTCTTATCTTCGTCGGGCCTATCAAGACGTACTTCATGAAGAGGAAATTCTTCAAGGCACTGCTACAAAGGCGCAGTACTCAACGCCCCAAAAACAATAATGCCAAGCAACTCATTCCCGACTCGGAGGAATAGCCTCGCGTCAAGTGCACGGTACTCACCAGTTCTGTGTTTTTTGGCGTGAGGCTACTCAAACACCACAAAATCTATTAGGCTACATTCCATTCTTCTTCTCGGTGAGTATCGTGCAAACGTATGAGATAAGCTTTGACTTGGAAAGCAACATAGTGAGCCAGAGCGGAGACTTCTTTTCACCAAGCTATGTTAACGAATGCGGAGGCGAGGATTCGAACCCCGGAACTCCTGCGAGACAAGACCCTGAATCTTGCGCCGTTGACCAGACTTGGCTACCTCCGCACCTACAGCCTATCTTCCACCACCCTGATACAGACAATAATACAAGAAACCATACTAGCAGCTGGCCATCCAGTCCTCATCGAAGTCCTCGAAGTCCTCTACCTCAAAATTCCCCGTCTTGACCATCATAGGCTTGAGAACCTTCTTCCAGTCCTCGCGCGGAACGAGCCTCTTGGATTGGCTCATATATGTGATCTTAGTGCTCAGTATTCCAGTGTGGGAGTTGAGATAAGTATCCACGAACTTCTTCATCGTCGTCTCGCCCCTGGAAAAGACAGAGTACCAGATATCCCTCCCGAGCCCACTGAATACGTACGCCAAATAGGCGGGAGAGAACCCCTTGTTTGGCTTGAAGTTGGACAGGTATTCAAAAACTTCATCGAGGCGGTTTGGGTTTGCTGTCACCGAGATGGTGAATCTCTTCATATTGCGTGGTGTTCCCTTTATAGGAATGAAGAACCTCGGATTCACAAGTGGGATAACTCTGATCCCTTCCACTTCCTTCATCGGGGCCACATGCTTGGAAACGTATTCTCCAACCGCATCCAAGTTCTTGGCGTCAAGGACGAGGCTGACATCTTCCTGGAGACTCCTGTGTGTGAGATAGACGGCCCTCGCCCCGTCTCCACCCCACTTCTTGTGGCTTCTAACAATTCTTCTCCAGACCTTGTCCATATTTGCTGTCTGGAGAGAGACTACTCCCCTGCTGGACGTTTCCTTAAGCCTGATTTTCACACGCACAATCGCGAGCATGTTAAGTCCCCCGAACTCCCCATTGTCAAGAAGTTGAGTTGACACTCCGTTTGTCGATTTCGAAACGGTTTGAGTCTATTTATTTGTTTCTTTTGCCAGTTCTTATTTCCAAGATTCCATCTCTTCAGTTCATAGAATGGAGAGAACATTGGTTGTGAGTTCCCCTATGTGATCACTGAGTTGGTGGGGGCGGTCCTGGTGGACCTGGCTCTGTTGGAGGTGGTGCAGGAGGTCCGGGTTGAGTTGGTGGTTGTGCTGGTGGGCCCGGCCCCGCTGGTGGTTGAGCTGGAGGTTGCGCACCTGGCTGGGCTGGTGGATATCCAGGAGGTGGTGCCGCCGCCTTCTTTCCGCTTGCCTTGACGGCTACAACCACTATTACAACGACCACGATGATGATAATCAGGAAGATGAGAAGCCAAATGAGCCAATCCGCTCCCTCTTCGGGACAGGCAATGCCTCCGCCTTTGGTGTCAGGACATGTATCTACTCCCATAAATCCGACATTCCCCATCAAATCAAATTCTGCTGAGGGAGGTGCATTGGCTTTTGATATGGACACACTTACTTTGCTTCCGCTAACGGTGAAGGATACGAAGTCGGTCCCACCTGGGTAGGTATACACTCCCATTCCCATGGCGTAGGCGACGGTGTAGTCACCAAACATATAACCTGTTAAATAGAAGGAGTAAACGTTGCTCGTCGATGCAGTTCCTGCAACCCACATCTCCAGAAGTATGGTGGAACCCTGATCCGTGGATTGAATCTTCGTGCAATCGATATCATTGTCTCCGACCCCAATGACATCACCTGTGGGATCGCAGTACTTCTTGTTGTATTCCGCAACAGCGCTTCCAGCCAGCAGAGACACGGCAACTAACAAAACCAGTATCACGAATTTCTTCATTCAAACAACCTTCCATTGGGACTTTGGCGTGGAAAAAGAATTGATGTATAAGTAAGTTTTCGAATGAGAATCAACTGATGGAGCACAACTTTCATTCTGGAGGCGGCTGTTCTGATTCATCAATATCTTCTGGAACTTCCTCTTCAGGGGGCAGTCTTCCCCGTCTGGACATAGCAACTCCTGCAACTGCGATTACCACAACAATAACGATTATGATTATAATCCACAAGATATTGTCCATCAACAGACCGACTATGCCTTCATCGGTCCCTCCATCACCATTGCCACCATTACCATTCCCGGGAGTGTAAGAGTAGGACTTCAGCTCATAGGTCATTATCAGTTCTTCGGTCTCATTGTAGCTCTCCATCTTGACTATCAATCCAACGTCTGGAGATACGTACCAGTAACCGTAGCCTTCCTCCATCTCCTCCTTGATCTTGTAGGAACTGAAGCTACCGGCCGGTACGTTCAGTGTCTCGATGCTTTCACATGTGTAATTCATCTGGGTAGTGTAGGTATCCTCGGTGGTCTCATCGAACTGCAGAGACCTCATCGTGAATGTCTCCGTGACCTCAGATATTGAAATCCATTCATCACCCACTGCAATTGGGAAATCCCATCTGTTGTTAGGTGGATCGTAGACCTGCTCAGTGTAGACCCAGGTAGTGATCTCCGACTCGCCAACAGTCAGGTCTATTCTCAAAGACATGTTCAACTCGACGTCCGCCAGATCCGAAGTTCTCATGTGCTCATGACCCCACATTTCGAAGGATCCGCTCCCTTCTGCGGATTCCACCGTGCCGCTACCGTCCAGTGAGAGAATGTAAACGGTATGTCCGTGTGAGCTTGTCTGGCCTTCCATCTCGGTGATCATTTCACCTGTGAACTCCAACCCCAATTGAAACATTGACAGATCATAGGTCCAGTTATCCCCAACGTGGAGTGTCGGTTGGTCCATGTCGGCAAAAACAAACATTGGCACAGATAGCATAAGAGAAAAGGCTGCAAACAAGGTGATCGAACGCCATCTCATACTGTTCCACCCAAGCGTTGGAAAGAAGATAGGAGATAAAAGAATTCCGCATCAGGTCTCTTAGTTCATAACATCCGAATCAAATCGGGAGTGACTTCGCTCAGGTCAGGCAGAACTATGTCGGCCTTTTCGAAATCTCCAAACTGAGTGTGCTTTGTTGGAACTGCGATAGCACTCATCCCCGCAGATTTGGCGGCCACTACACCTTTCGGTGCATCGTCAATTACTGCACAGATCTTGGGATCAACATCCATTCTTTCCGCGGCCAGCAGTAGAACATCTGGACTAGGTTTTAGTCTTGGTACTTCGGAACCACATGCGATAGCTACGAACAGGTCCACAATCCCCAACTTCTCAATCGTCTTCTCCACGTACCATTTCATGGATGAGGAGGCCAGACCGAGTGGAAATTCACCATGCAATCTTTGAAGAACATCAATCGCCCCTGGCATGGCACAGAGGTCTTCTTGAATATATCTGAGATAATGCTCGTTCACAATAGGCCTGAGATCGTCCTCTTCAATGTCACCCTGATAACCGTATCTCTCCAGCGTCTCAGAAAAGCTTGAACCCTTCACGACCCATTCCTGAAGGAAATCCTCCCAGCTCATCTCAATGCCAATCGTTCTGAGCGCTTTCTGCCAGGCCTTGTGCTTGTACTGTTCTGACTCGACCAGAATACCATCCAGATCAAAAATCACAACGTCGGACATCCACTGATGCAATGCCCTACAGATACAAGTTCTTTCCTAGTTATTGACCAAAAGGCGAGAGAGAAACAGGAGTACTTAAGGTAACCCAGCTCGGGATTTTGAGTATCCCATACAGGAAAGGGGGAGCTCACCAAAAAAATAAAGAGAGTGAAGAAGGTCTATCTCTTCTTCTTCATTATCTTCATCCAGCCGCCGCTCTCATAGACTTGAAGTCTTCTCTTGGACAG
>CP070767.1:1192687-1205149 GCA_020345725.1 Methanobacteriota archaeon
AAGCATGATACCGTAAGTTGTGGAAGCGGTTCTCCACCAGACCTTTGAGACGTTGTTGTTGGATATGATGTTCTCATTCGAGAAACCCAGGAGGACACCTACATCCCCTTGATTGACCATTTGGTTCTTCACCTCGACTCCGGTGCAGTTGGCAAGGATGACTTCACCAGAATCTGTTACCACTGTCCCTCCAGTCACGTTCTTCCAATAGATGACTGGCCTACCATTTATGGTGTTGGAGGGCTCTATGATGTGAGTGTTCCAGTGCTCAAGCGAGTCCCCCTCCATGTATATCCCACCTCCGTCAAGGATGTTATCGGTGATCTTGAAATAGCTGGAATGTTCGATTCTGAGTCCCTGGTATGTGTTGTTCAGTATTCTGTTGTAGGTGATTGAAGCATTTCTAGAGCCAAAGATTGTCATGCCTGATGAGCTGTTATGAATCTCATTGTTGATGAAGACAGTGTTGTTGGAGTAACTCATCATAATGCCATAAGACTTCATTCCGTACACGCTGTTGTTGAAGAAGTAATTGTTGTGCGAGGATCCAATGCCAAGTGCTCCGTAGTAGCCATAGATGGAGTTGTTGATGATTCTGTTGTCGTTGGAATTCGTGATGGCAAATCCAGTCTCCCCGTTGATGTCGTTGTCCTTGATGGTGCAATTGTGGGCGGAATGGAGGATCAAGCCGGTTTCGAAGCCCATTCCAAAGCCGTTGATCGTCAATTCGGATATGTTCACCCAGTTCGCTTCAATTCGAACAGTGCCATTGCTTGTTGTAGCCGTTATCGAGGTTGTATCCCGATTTTCACCAACGAGGCTTACCGTCTTGTTAATCTTGACTTGTCCGCTGTAGGTGCCACTGTAGATGTAGATCGTATCGCCTGGTTGGGCATCAGCCACTGCCATCTGTATTGTCGTGTAGTTGCTAGGACCTCCTCCTCCAACAAAAAGAGTTGTAGCCCTGGCGTTTTCCGGGAGGACGGTTATGGCAAAACAGAAACTGCTCACGAAAACCAGAGATACCAGAATGAAACTCAATTTCTGTCTATTCATCTGCTAGCATCCTCACAATCCCAGCTACTTATTCGCATATATTCTTTCTTGTATGACCTTCGAAGTGCTTTTAAGCACTATCTCCAAGACGATGGAGCACTTATCCCTCCGGTTGAGGCGATTCCACCCCCCACTAAAGCGAGAATTCCTCCAATCGCGCCTGTGATGCCCCCCAACAACAAGAACGATATGATAACCCCCACTATTCCAACGGCTATTGCAGCCAGAGGCGCCGACCTTACACCCTTCAGCATGTAGATGCCAGCAATAATCGCGACTACAAAGAACCCCAGTTGCATCATAATCCCCAAATATACAATGGATGCCATACCAACTTCGCCGAGTGCATCTAGAAACTCTCCAAGACTGACTTGTCGACCAACTTCATTGCTCACCAGTGCCAACGCTACGGACAGGGACACCGCGATCGAGATCAAGAAGAACGGAGCCCCTATGATTGTCATGAAGCCACCAGTCCTCATGCGTTGCTTCTTCTCAGGTGTCTCCAGATCATACTTCCTAACGGTTGATGGTTCTCCAAAGGACGGTCGCCATCCAGTTTCGTCCGAGGTCCAAGAATCTCTCCTGCGCCATTCTGGGGACGTCCGATACGCTGAGCGGGTGCCCGGCTCATCAGAACTTATAATTGAGATCGGCTTCTTCTCAGGAATCACAGCATCTTCAGGTAAAGGCTCAATGAACGCTCGATCACATTCGTTGCACATACCCGACCTGTCAGGAAAAAGTTCGATTTTAAAGCTCCCACAACGAGGACACTTCTCTCGCATCTCGATCCACACTCCTCCCGGAGATTCCAGATGATGTACGGTTAGAAAAGGGTTTTGATGATATGGCCAAATCGATTCTCGATTACTTTATATAAACAATGAAACATGAGAACATTCGCTGAATGCTGGCTCTGGAGGACTGGACGCTTGAAGATTATCAACAAGGACTATTGCAAGGGCTGTCAAATTTGCGTTGAGGTCTGCCCCAAGAAGGTGTATTCGGAAGGGACTGAGATCTCCGACATGGGCTATCTGGTTCCCCTTGTCACCAACTATGACAAGTGCATTGACCACAATCAGATCAAGAAGGGAAAGAAACCCATCTGCGAGCTGTGCATTCTATCTTGTCCAGATCAGGCGATTATTGATGATTCGTATGGTGATTGATTATGCCCGAAGAAGAGGTGTTCTTACAAGGCAATGAGGCGGTGGTGGAGGGCGCCCTGCGTGCAGGATGTAGATTCTATGCAGGTTATCCGATATGTCCTTCCACTGGGATTCTGGAAACGATGGTGATGCGACTTCCCGAGGTCGGCGGCACTGTCATCCAGATGGAGGATGAGATTTCTTCGATTGCTGCTGTTATCGGTGCGGCTTGGGGCGGTGCGAAGGCAATGACAGCCACGTCCGGTCCAGGCTTTTCGCTCATGCAGGAGAACCTTGGGTATGCGGTCATTACTGAGACGCCTTGCGTGATTGTGGATGCCCAGAGAAGTGGACCTTCAACGGGGCAACCTACGCTTCCCTCTCATGGTGACATAATGCAGGCCAGGTGGGGTACTCACGGTTCGCATAGCATCATAGCCCTAGCGCCCAGCAATGTCCAAGAATGTTATGACCTAACGATAGAGGCATTCAACCTCTCTGAGAAATACCGCACGCCAGTCGTCCTTCTTTCTGATGGTGAGCTTGCACACATGCGGGAAAGGATCGTGCTGAAGGACTTACCCATTGTAAACAGGGAAGAATTCCCAAAAGGTCCAGTGACATTCCCCCTAGGTGAAGAGCTTGGAGGTGTTTCACCTTTTCCAACATTTGGTCGAGGTCACAGAACTCACGTGACTGGATTAACCCACACCATCGTTGGTTATCCGTCCGAGAGCATTGAGGTTCAGACAAAACTCCTCACACGTTTGATTGGAAAGATCAGCGATAACCGAAAGGACATCTGCAAATACGAGGTTCACAACCCCAAGGCGGAGCACTTGATAGTGGCATACGGCATACCGGCCAGGAGTGCTATGGAATTGGTGACGGAGAGAGCTGATATCGGTCTTTTCCAACCATTGACAATCTGGCCGTTCCCATCGAAGGCCTTCCGCAGGGCTGCAGAGGGCAAGAAGTCCGTGCTGGTCGTGGAAATGAACGAGGGTCATATTTTCAGAGAAGTGGAAAGGCATGCATGCAGAGCCGGCGTTGAGGAAATTGAACTGTGTTCCAAACTGGGAGGAGGCATACCTGCACCTGAGGAGATGTTGGATTGCATCTCGGCAATGGAGGGAGAATGATGGAAAACTTCCAGATCTACAGGGAGGATAGATGGCCTCACATGTTCTGCCCGGGTTGCGGAATTGGAACTGTAATGAGCTGCTTCCAGAGAGCATTTCTGAATAAGGGACTGGATTTGGATAGGACTGCCTTTGTCTCTGGTATTGGATGTTCTTCTAGATTGGCTGGCTACGTATATGCGGACAGTCTTCACACCACTCATGGTCGTGCACTGGCTTTCGCAACAGGATTGAAATTGGCTCAGAAGGACTTGGAAGTGGTCGTTTTCACTGGAGATGGTGATCTGGGATCGATTGGCGGCAATCACTTCATCCAGGCCTGTAGGAGGAACATGGACCTGTTCGTGGTTTGCGTGAACAACAACAACTACGGCATGACCGGAGGGCAGGTCTCATCCACTACGTGGCATGATTATCTCACAACTACAACTCCAAAAGGTAATCCCGAGTATCCATTCGATCTATCAAGAGTCGCTGCGACTTCCGGTGCGAACTATGTGGCGAGGTACACCACAGCTCATCCGAAACAATTAGTGAGGGTCATAGAAGAGGGTCTGGGCAAGAAGGGTCTGAGGTTCATAGAGGCCTGGGCGGCATGTCCGACCTATTATGGAAGATACAACAAGATGGCAAGTCCGGTGGAACATACGCGCTGGTTGAAGGAGAACAGCATACATATCGAACAAATGAAAGTTGACGGAAAGACGGCAGAGGATGACATCGACCTGCAGGTCACTGGCAAGGTGACCATCGGAGTGTTGAGAGACGCGGACAGAATGTCCTACCTGGAGGCAATACAGAGGTGATGATGGTGGACACGATAGAGATCAGGCTCTCAGGTTTCGGTGGACAGGGATTGATAATGGCGAGTGTTGTTCTGGCAAGGGCCGCGTCCATGTACGAATCCAAGCACGTGGTTCAGAAGGATGACAAGTACAAGAGGGAGGAGTCCGGCCTCTATGTTGTGCAGACCCAGACCTACGGTTCAGGGGTGAGAGGGGGAGCCTCCAGAGCAGAGGTTAAGATATCCAAGAAGAGTATCAACTACCCAGAGATTACTACTCCAGATGTTCTAGTCCTAATGTCAGAGGAAGCGTTCCAGAAGTACGGCAGTGAAACGAAGCCCTCCACTCTGGTTTTGATAGATCCTGATACGGTTGCAGGAAGGCCTGAAGGAGATTACTGTGAGATCCCCGCTACTGTCACCGCAAATGAACTGGGAAACAAGATCGTGGCGAACATGGTGATGCTTGGTGCTGTCACTGCAATGACCAAGGTTGTTCATCCAGATTCACTCAAAAGCGCAATGAAAGATCTTCTTCCGTCCGAGACATTGGAGTTGAATTTCAAAGCATTGGAAGAAGGGTACGATTTGGGCAAGAGTTGCGGCTTTGAGATTAAGACGGATTGGGGATAATAGGGTAAGTACCACACAACACTTATTAGTGGGAATGTGCCACTTGCTTTCTGGATGGATGCGGACCCCGTCGATGATGGAATAAGAGGTTCAGAGTTGGAGGAGATCCCCGAAAAGGAGAGACGACTCTCCAAGAAGACAATGGTCATAGTGATCTCACTTTTGCTCATATTCTCTGGGTTTGGAGTATGGTATTTCTATCTCCGCCCGTGGTCTATCGTAGAGCTGTCAGATAAGATCTCAGGCCCTCCTGGGGAACCCGGTTTTGAACCCTATTTGGCTGGGAAGACCGTGACCATTCAAGGACGAGTGACAGAGGTGGGTACCAACTCAACTACACTTGGCCCTATCACGTTCATTGAGCTGGATAATTTCAACTTGGTTCGTTTGGTCGAATGGAACCCGCCGTCATGCAAGGTTGGGGACATTATAACAAGAAGCGTCCGCTTTGAATGGAGCTACTACAATGAGGTAAGACGTGTGATGTCACCAGATCTCGACTTCCCAGCCATTCAAACCGCAATGGGCATCTCGGTTGTTCTAGAAAGTGTAGGTTGCATTCAAGGGATCTGCCTATTGCCTAGGGATGATCAGTTTTCAAACGCCACGGTAATTGAGGTGTTCTTGCTAAGCGGGGACGCCTTCCCTCTCGGATTGTTTAATGCCACCCTGATGAAAGGTGTCAGGGGTATGAAAATCGAGTACATCGCCGCGGGAGGGCAATATATCGGTGACGCGAATCCAGAGATTGACTTCATCGAGTCAATTGAGGACGGAATTGGGGAGAAAGGGGAGCTGAGGTTTGTCGATGCGAACTCCAATGGCTTGCTCGACGATGAAGACTACTTCGAGGTGAACCTGGAGCGTCCGAGCGAGGAGAACTCGATCTACACTTATATGCTTATGATAAACAGAGCAGAGAATCAAGGTTTGAACTTGCTGGGAGGAATGGCGTACATTGTGACGATAAACAGAGGTACTCTGAGGTTCCTGGCAACACCCACATCCATCTCATATCCCTTCACTTCTGGTCTAAGAATGGAACAGATTTCCGAAACAGATACTCCCCTTGGCATCACCACAGAGATCCTCATATCAGAAACGTGGGGTCCGCCCCTCCAAATTCAGGACAGTAATTGCTATCTGTGGTCTGATAGCGACACTATTTGTTATGTTCCGCTGAGAGAGGGGTTGGTGGTGTCCAATGGCGATTTCTCCATCAATTTCACGGACGTCAACAACGACGACATTGTCGATTCTGGGGATCTCTTCACCATTACTGGATTGGAGAACCATACGAATTACAGATTTGCCGTGACAATGTATGAGGGGCATATCAGTACCATTAGGTGGATAACGGGAGTTGGAGTGCAAACTGCCTTGTTGCCAGTGATTGAATGGAATGACCCAGTTGCGGTGGACTACCCTCTGAATTTGACCTTTAAGATGGTGATTGGACGAATGTACGGTGTCCCTGGAGTTCTTCTTGGAGACTTGGATGAAAGGATGGTGGTGGATGTCAAAAGAGACGGATTGCCAATTCTTTCTTCCGCGAATCTAACTCGGGATTTCAACATTACTTTGCCTACTGTGAATATTAGCTTTGAGGATGCTGATGGCAATGGCTTTGTGAATACTGGTGACTTTTTCATTTGTAAGGCTTCGGGACCGGCAGAGTTCGAGATTTCGCTTGGATATATGAAGACAAGAGTTCATCCAATTGGAGATGTTCCGCATCCTCTCATCTACTGGCCGATATCATGGCAGACCGATTAGACGTGGCTCAATCATATCTGTTTCCGCTGGGATGAGCCTTGGAGTCAGAGTCTCCCGAGGGTTCCGAGCGCGAAAAGATCCTCAAGAACTTCTTCAGAGTCTGCGTTAGCTTCTCAATCAAATCAGGCCTGCGGTAGACCATTATCACCAACGGCATCACAATAACCAGATACAGTACATGAGCGATGACCCTGATCCACTCCGCACTTACCGTATACCCAACCGTCACAGCGAATATCGACCCCACCGCACCCTTGTGATGGAGTATGCTGTCTTTTGAAATGTCCAGGGCGTACGCACTCTGGCCCAACCATCCCGGATCTCCTCCAGTGACCACGGTGTACTCGGTGAGCTCATGCATTGCATAGCCCAGAAGACCTGCCGCCAGTAGGATTAGGAGAATACTCGTGAGATAGAAGAACCGCTGAAGATTGATCTTCATACCTATCTTGAATATGGCGAACGCCAGGACGAATCCAGATATTATCCCAATGGCCAATCCCGCAAGGGTACCTACAGCATCGGTTACTAGGAACGGGGTCAGGAACAGAACTGTTTCCAGTCCTTCCCTGAAGACAACCACAAATGCCAGCGAGATCATGGCGATCATGACACCTCGTTTCAGAACAACGCCAACCCGCTCTTCCATCTCCTTCTTGATGTCCTTTCCCTTGACCGCCATCCAATATATCATCGTGGTTAGGACTCCTACAGCTATTAGTGCCGCTACTCCTTCGAAAAGCACCTTGCTCGGTTCTGAGAGACTTCCATACGCCATCCAGATTGTCGCACCTAGGACGATGCTGACGGCTATTGATAGATAGACTCCGTACCATACATACCGCGAAAGATTCTCTCTTCCGGTTCTTGTCAGATAGGCGAGTATGATTGCTGTAATCAAGGCCGCTTCGAGTACTTCCCTGAATGTGATAAGATACTGACCGATCACTTCGTCACCTTATCAAGATTTTTCGGTATACCGAAATATTCATTTCACACTGAGTACTAAAACTCGTTGCTTTCGCAAAGTTGAAAAAGGTTACTTGAAAACCTCTCCAGTCTCCTTCGACCAAAACAGCAGATCCAAAGCACCCATCTCAATTCCCAATTCTTTGGAGAACTTCCTCATCTTTTTCTCGATATCGAGGTACTGCTTCCTGGGCATGCTCTTGGGGACTTCCTTTATGACTCGATATCGGTAGAGATTGCCCAAAATGTGCCTGTCCAAAATGGCCAAATCAAAACCAACACCCACATTCCTCAAGAAGTGACTCGCCTCTTTGTATCCCAACCCCTTCACGTTCTTCACGAACCACTCTCTGAGGGTCTTTGCCTTCGTACCTTGCTGGATGATCCCTTCCAGGTCGAATCCCCACTCACTGGTGAAGGTATTCCTTGCTTCCACAATGTACCTCGCCTTGTTCTCATGAAACCTCACACCTGAAAGGCGCGCCCCGATCTCATCCTGATTTCCCTTGTATAGCATCCCTCTCTTCTGGAGTTCCTTGATTGCTGCATCGCAAACTCTGGCTTTGGATTGAGGAGTGAGCAAACAGAAACACAGCTCTGAAAATAGAATCTTGAACGAACGCCGGTCCACCCTCTCGAACTCCTCAAGTCTGCTCTCGATCTCGGTCTTCCTCTCTTCATAAGCGTCTAGAAGATCTCTGTACTTCTCCTCGACCAACAGATTCCTCCGTTCAGTGACTATTCCTTCACTTCAATACCGTATTCCTATACAAGCCTGACGACTTGGTAAACCTTTCCAACTCTTTTCGCAAGCATCATATCCATATCTTTCAAACCGAAGTCCGAATAAGGCAACCTTTAAGAACAGGTCAGCATTACTTCGAACTGCCCAGCGAAAATATGGTGCCAGCGGGTCGAAATTCGCAGGTGAACCGTTGAGGATTCAAGGGTATGAAACCAGCATCCAGACGTCCCCCCAGGTCGGTGAAGAGATGAGGTTTTGGCGTAAGCCACTTGATTTTGACAAACACAAGATACCCAAAGGGAAGGTCATCGTCATTGCCGAGAGATGTAAGGCCTGTGGTTTTTGCTATGAGTTCTGTCCCAAGGATATGCTTGAGGAGTCCGATCAGAGGAATAAGAAAGGCTATAAGCTCCCAAAGATAAAGGAAGGGATGGAGGACGATTGCATCGCCTGCAGGCATTGCGAGGACATATGTCCAGAATTTGGCATTTACATTGAGGAGATCGAAGAAGAAGGAGAGGATGAAGAGAAGGAGAAGAAGGAGAAGGAGGAGGAATAGGTTTGCTGAGGCCTAGGGTACTTACGGGCACTCATTTCATGCATGGTGATTTTGCTGCGGCCGAGGGCGGTCTGGCTGCGGGATGCAATTTCTTTGCGGGTTATCCGATCACTCCTGCGACCGAGGTGGCTGAGAGGATGGCCTCTCGTCTCCCTGAGGTTGGTGGGATTTACATCCAGATGGAGGACGAGCTTGGTTCCATGGCTGCCATTCTCGGTGCTTCTTGTGCTGGGATCAAGTCCATGACTTCTACTTCTGGGCCTGGTTTCAGTCTGATGATGGAGAACATCGGACTTGGGGCTATGATGGAGGTTCCCACTGTCGTTGTTAACATTCAGAGAGGGGGTCCCAGTACGGGTCTTCCTACTCTTGTGGGACAGCAGGATATGATGCAGGCTAGGTGGGGGTCGCACGGTGATTATCCGATCATTGCGTACACACCAGCATCACCTCAGGAGTGCTTCGATTTGGCAATAGAGGCGTTCAATGCGGCAGAGAAATTCAGAACGCCAGTGCTTCTGATGGCCGATGAGATCGTTGGTCACATGACCGAGAAAGTGATCATCCCAGAGGAAGAGGAAATCCAGGTCGTTGAAAGGAAGCACCCAAAGGGTAAACCGATTGACTATATTCCATATCAAGCGGACGAGGATCTGATTCCTCCGATGGCAATTGCAGGTGAAGGATACAAGGTCCGCATGACCGGTCTCACTCATGACGAGAAGGGAAGGCCCGCGATCAACGCTGAAGCACAGGGTCCCCTACTGAAGAGGCTCCTGGACAAGGTCAACACCCATGCGTCCGAGATAGTGAAGTATGAAGAGATGGACACCGAGGACGCGGATGTCATCGTCATCTCATACGGGATTACGAGCAGGTGCGCCAGAAGGGCTGTTGAGCTGGCAAGGAAGGAGGGGATCAAGGCGGGCATGTTCAGGCTCATCACAGCATGGCCGTTCCCAGAAGATGAAGTTCGCAAACTAGCAGAAGGCGCGAAGGGTGTGATAGTCCCTGAGATCAACTACGGCCAGATGGTCACTGAAGCGGAAAGAGTTGTTTGCGGACGGGCGCCTGTGAAAGGCGTCACATACGTACCTGGAACCCTTCCAGATCCTACGGCAACCTTGCATGCGATCAAGGAGGTGGCGAAATGAACAAGGAAGTGGAAGAGGAGAAGCGCCATCCAATAGAAGACTACCTGCGCAGCGACATGCTTCCTCATATTTGGTGCCCTGGCTGTGGCTTGGGGATTGTACTAAAAGCTTATGTCAAGGCATTGGAGAAGGCCGAGGTCCCGATGGACAACAGGGTCGTTGTATCAGGCATTGGCTGCTCGGGCAGAGCGGCTGGCTATCTCAATCAGGATTCGTATCACACAACGCACGGAAGGCCGATAGCATTCGCAACGGGAATGAAACTGGGCAATCCAGACCTGAACGTTACCGTCATAAGCGGTGATGGGGACCTGTTCGCAATAGGTGGAAACCATTTCATCCATGCTGCAAGAAGGAACATCGACATGAACGTCATCTGCGTGAACAACTTCAATTATGGAATGACTGGCGGACAGTCCGGACCAACAACTCCAACGGATTCAAAGACGGTCACAACCCCATACGGAAACTTCGAACATCCCTTCAACCTACCCCATCTGGCTGCATCAAGTGGAGCAGTCTACGTAGCAAGGTGGACCACCCTGGATGCAAGGAGACTTCGAGATTCCATCACAGAGGCCCTAAAGAAGAGAGGCTTCACCTTCATAGAGGTCGTATCACCATGTCCAGTAGGCTACGGAAGACCCAACCGAATAGGCGAAGGCATAGAAGAGATGAGATTATATCGGGAGACCTGGGACCTGAGGGAGGACAACTGGATTATCAAGGAGGATGCCAACCCCAGTGATGCCGAGATAGAGCTCCACAAGAAGATATTGGTCGGAGTGTTCTGTGACATCGAGAGACCCACCTTCATGGACATGTACATGCAGATGGAACCAATAAAGGAGAAAAGGCTGAAGCACATGGTTAGAGATGAGAGGAAGGTGAGGGAATGAGGACCGAGATAAAGCTTGGCGGTTTCGGTGGCCAGGGTATCATCCTGGGCGGATACATCGTCGGAAAGGCGGCCTCATTGTTCAGCGACAAGCATGCGTCCATGATTCAGAGCTACGGTCCGGAAGCGAGGGGCGGTGCATGTTCATCTGAAGTCGTTGTAGAGGACCAGCAGGTCTCATATCCAGCTGTCGTGTCACCCGACGTTCTTATTCTTATGTCACAAGAGGCTTACGAGAAGTTCAAACCGATGATAAAGGAGGATACACACGTTCTGATAGACGAGGAACTGGTGGATTTGGATGATGGGCAGATAGGGAAGATCGCTAAGAAACCATCCCTTAAGATAGCGGAGGAACTGGGCAGGAAGATTGTCGCAAACATCGTCATGCTCGGGTTCTTCACCGCCGTCACCAAGACATTCACCAAGGAAGCGATGAAAGAAGCCGTCCTCACCACGGTACCAGGGCATACGAAGGAACTGAACGAGAAGGCCTTTGAGAAGGGATACGAACACGGTCTTGGACTTCTAAAGGGAACCCCTGATGAGTGACAGCTCGGTTCTCGTTATCGGAGGAGGCATTGCTGGTATACAGGCTTCTCTTGATCTGGCGAATGCTGGTGCGCATGTATATCTGGTGGAGAAGTCACCGTTCTTAGGCGGACGGATGGCACAGCTTTTCAAGACGTTCCCAACTAATGATTGTTCTACGTGTATTGAGGCGCCTCTGATCGTGGAAGCACACAGGCATCCGAACATTGATGTTCTGGTTGTCAGCGAGTTGTTGGGGGTAACTGGCAAGGCAGGGGATTTCAAGGTCACGGTGTTGAAGAGGCCGAGGTTTGTACATGACAACTGTACTTCTTGCGGTGACTGCTTTGATGCCTGTCCTGAGATGGTTCCGAACGAGTTTGATGTTGGGCTGAAGGTTAGGAAGGCGATTTATCTTCCGTTCCCACAGGCTGTTCCATCCGTGTACGTGATAGACAGGGAGCTCTGCTTGAACAAAGACCATGTGATTGCATGCGAGAAGTGTCTGGAAGCCTGCCAGGTGAAGGATTGTATCGATTTTGAGATGAAACCCGAGGAACTGGACCTGGGAGTTACTTCCATCATTGTTGCCTGCGGAGGGTCTGTGCTAGATCCGACTGCATTGGAAATCTATGGTTATGGGAAACATGAGAACGTGATCTCTAACATGGAATTCGAGAGACTGGTCAGTGCGAGTGGACCCACGGACGGGGACCTTGTGGAACTGGAGGGTATGGCACATCCGAATAGAATCACTTTCATTCTTTGTGCGGGTTCCAGGGACGCGAACTATCAGGGTTACTGCTCACGGGTCTGCTGCATGAACTCCATCAAGGAGGCGTTGCTAGCCAAGGAGCATCTGAAGGACGTGGAAATCACACTTCTGTACATGGACATACGCTCATTCGGGAAGGGTTTCGAGGAGTATTACAACAGGGCGAAAGAAGAGGGCATCAAGTTCGTAAGAGGCACAGCGTCCGAGGTGAGAAAAGAGAACGACAATCTTGTTATCAGAGTTGAAAATACTGAGTCTGGCCAAATCGAGGATATGGAAACGGACT
>CP070767.1:1205249-1215275 GCA_020345725.1 Methanobacteriota archaeon
CACTATGCGCTCATGGGATGGGTCAATGTGGAGTTTTAAGGTGAGACCATGAAATCGATAGTAGAAGAAGCACTGGCGAGACACAAGGCTTTTGAGGCGCATGAAGAACCTCCGGAGACGCATGTTCCTGTAAGAGACACCAAAGTCGATTCAGAGCTCAGAGAGATACTTTCCAAGTTGAAGACCAACATAAGGATCGTTGGATGTGGTGGCGGTGGTTGCAATACAGTTTCCAGGATTGCTGAGGAAGGCATTGCTGGGGCCGAGCTTTTTGCGACAAATACGGATGCTCAGCATCTGCTGTCAATCCGTGCGCCAAGAAAGATTCTTTTGGGTAGAAGATGCACTCGCGGTTTGGGTGCTGGGGCAATGCCCATGGTTGGCGAGGAAGCGGCACGGGAGACGAAGGAAGAGCTGGCGAAGTCCCTCGGTGGTTCCGATGTTGTTTTCGTCACTTGTGGATTGGGCGGTGGAACAGGTACAGGTGGAGCGGGAGTTATTTCAAAGGTGGCAAAGGATTCTGGTGCCCTTGTCGTTGCTTTGGTTACTCTGCCCTTCAGAGGCGAGGGTAGGATGAGGATGGAGAATGCCGAATGGGGACTGGAAAGGCTCAGAAAGACTGCCGACACTGTGATTTGCATACCGAACGACAAATTGGTCGAGCTCTATCCCAGATTACCTCTCAACACCGCATTTCGCGTGGCGGACGAAGTTCTTATGAGATCGATAAAGGGATTGACCGAAGTGGTCTCCAAGCCGGGCCTGATTAATCTCGATTTCAACGATTTCAAGACGATAATGAAGGGCGCTGGCGTTGCGATGATAGGGCTGGGCGAGTCCGAAGCACCTGCCGGTGATAGGGCCCTGGAAGCGATAAGCGAAGCCATAAACTCTCCCCTACTGGATGTGGACATCACAAGTGCCAACGGAATCCTGGTGAACGTTGTGGGCGGGGAAGTCATGTCCGTTTCAGAGGCAGAGAAGGTGGCCGAAGTGCTTCAGACTAAAGTGAGCGGGAACGCGAGGATCATTTGGGGCGCCACAGTGGACCCGACAATGGAGAACAAGATTCGAGTGATGGTCGTGGCGACAGGTGTCACATCCAAGCAAATAGTCGGTCATACCTCCGCAGTTGAAAGGAAGCGAACCGCGGTCGAGATGGTTCACTAGCTCATTGTTAAAAGTCCATTCCATGGACTGCTGGGTTGTTTGCGTGCAACCGAAACTATTTAAAAGTGATTAGTATTTACTTTAGCCCGGTACAGACCTTTCTGACATGGTAAAACGGTTAGGTTTGAAAGAAACATCATCATGCCCGGAGAGGATGAGTGATGCAGTCCATAGTAGAAGAAGTTCTGTCTCGTTCAAAGGGGCAGACCGAAGTCCGAAAATCACCTACTGAGGTGGGTGGCTACAGTGCAGACGATGCAGACCTGGAAAGGGTCCTGGCTGGCCTGAAGACGAACATCAAGATAGTAGGTGTTGGAGGGGCCGGATGCAACACGATTGATAGACTTGTCGAGGGCGGTGTTCTCGGAGCCGAGCTATTCGCTACCAACACCGACGCTCAGCACCTGCTTGTGGTGCGGTCGCCTCATAAGATCTTGTTGGGAAAGAGAAGCACGAGAGGTCTAGGTGCGGGAGCGTTGCCTCAAATCGGAGAGGAGGCGGCAAGAGAAGCCGAGGAAGAGCTAAGAGCTCTTCTGCAGGGTGGCGACATGGTTTTCATTACCTGCGGATTGGGTGGTGGAACAGGAACGGGAGGAGCCCCCTACATAGCAAGCATTGCCAGGGAGATGGGTGCTTTAACGATTGCGATTTGCACTCTACCATTCCATGCTGAGGGTGCCATTCGAACTGAGAACGCTGAATACGGGCTGGAGAAGCTCAGGAAGTTCACTGATACTGTAATAGTAATACCCAACGACAAGCTTGTGGAGCTCGTTCCAAGACTCTCTCTGAATGCGGCGTTCAAGGTCGCGGATGAGGTGCTAATGCGAGCGATCAAGGGTGTTACTGAGATAATCACCAAACCTGGCCTGGTCAATCTTGACTTCAACGACATCAAGACTGTGATGAAGGGTGGAGGGGTCGCGATGATAGGGCTGGGAGAGAGCAGTGATGCCGATACCAGGGCAGAAGAAGCCATCGAATCCGCAATAAATTCTCCTCTTGTGGATGTCGACATCTCGGCCGCATCGGGGGCTTTGGTCAACGTGACAGGTGGAGGCGACATGTCTGTGGGAGAAGCAGAGAAGGTTGCCGAGATACTGCAAGACAGGATAAACCCGAATGCCAGGATAATCTGGGGAGCGGTCGTCGATCCTTCCCTGGAGGAGCGCATGAGGGTGATGCTAATCGTTACGGGAGTGAAATCGAAACAGATATTTGGTGCTGGGCAGATTAGAAAGGCGGAAGAGACAGGAGTCGATGTGGTTCATTGAGGTTGAGAGATGGACATAGTACGGAAATCTTGGAAAGTACAAAGAAAACTCGAGGAACGGGCTAAGCGTATCGGCAGAGGAAAGTACGGTCAAGTCTTGCGCATGGCAAGGAAGCCCGAAACGGACGAGTACATTCGTACATTGCAGCTGACTGGAATAGGTTTGCTCTTGCTCGGACTCCTGGGTTTTGGCATCTACCTCATAATGGCTGTATGGATTCCTGACCTTGTTGGCACCATCATACCATAGGAGAGGATTTTTGATTGGAAGTGTTCCGACCTGAGGAAGAGAAAGAGGAAGAAAAGAAGGAAGAGAAACCTTCACCTCGAGGCTACGGCCTATCCATCAGCCATGATGAGCTCCAGAGGACTCTCCCATCAGGCGCTGACACAGTATATCATCTTAAGCTGGAGAACACCGGAGAATATGACGACACATATCAGATAAAGTTGGATCTGATATTCTCGGAGGAAGAAGAAGGGATAATGGAATGGTCCATCAGGGTGACAGGTGTTGGGGACGAGGCCTGGGATGTCACCTTGACCGGCATAACCGAGAAAGAGGTGACGGTGCCAAAGGGGATGACTATCCCCGTCGCGGTGAAAGTGGTGGCGCCAAGGAATCCCAGGTACGGGTCGAGATCCAACATAGTTCTCATAGTGAGCTCGGTCGGCGATCCAGTGGTGTCAGAAACGGTCACTTTGATGACGTCCGTCAGGCAGTCTATACTCGCGGTCAAGACATCAATCGGCCACGAGAGGTCGGTCGCGGATATGATCGCAGGCAGGGCAAAGCGTGCCGAGACAGGGATATTCTCAGTGTTGTCTCCCACAACGTTAAGAGGATACGTTCTGGTCGAATCGATAAACCCGGATTACTTGGAGCAGATAGTGAAGGGTATAAGAAGGGCCAGAAGCGTGGTAAAAGGGGAGACATCCTTCGAGGAGATAGACCACTTCCTAACACCCAAGCCCCTGGTTTCAGGTGTAATGGAGGGAGACATCGTTGAGCTTGTGGCAGGGCCGTTCAAGGGAGAGAAGGCGAGGGTTCAGCATATTGATGAGAGTAAAGAGGAGATAACTGTAGAGTTGTTCGAATCCATGGTTCCCATTCCAGTAACGGTCCGAGGAGACCACGTAAGGGTTCTGGAGAAGGAGGAAGGCTAGCGATGGCGGAGGTTTTGGAAATGCTCGTTGATGCAGGTAAGGTCACCGCCGGCCCGCCTTTGGGCCCCGCACTGGGTCCGATGGGCGTGAACATCGGTGAGGTGATCGGTTTCATAAACGAGAAGACCAAACACTTCGAGGGAATGAAAGTCCCTATCAAGCTGACGATAGACCCTAAGACAAAAAGTTACGAGCTGGAGGTGGGGACACCACCCACATCTGCGCTGATATTGAAGGAGCTGGGTATCGAGAAGGGCTCAGGAGAGACACCCAAAGCAAAAGCTGGGAACCTGGAGATAGCGCAGGTCATGAAGATTGCCGACATGAAGAAGGATTCTATGCTCGGAAAGACGAAGAAGGACAGGATGATGGAGGTTGTGGGTGCCTGCGTCTCAATAGGCGTTACGATAGAAGGAAAAACCGCCAAGGAAGCCCAAGAAGAGCTGAGAAGCGGCAGATATGATGGGATAATCCCCCCCGAATAGACGTTCAGTTCTTCCAAAAGTTTATTAATGGATTGTGGCATTTGTCCACTCCCCATGTAGGAGGCGAAAGCCGCTGGCACTACAGGAGGAATCGCATTGGCCGACAAGAACACTGTTGAAACATTGAAAAAGGCTGTCGAAGGTTCCAAGGACAGGAATTTTAAGGAAAGCGTTGACATAGCCTTTAATCTCAAGGATATTGATTTATCCGTCCCCAAGAACAGGGTGGAGCTGGAGGTGCTACTTCCAAAGGGCAGAGGGAAGGATGTCAAAGTCGCTGTTTTCGGAAGTGCGGAATTAGCGCTGAAGGCGAAGAAAGTCGCCGATCTGGTAATCCAGCCCGAGGATCTGGAGGACCTTGCTGACGACAAGAAGCAGGCAAAGAAGATAGCAAATACATACGATTTCTTCATTGCAGAGGCTCCATTGATGCCCGTCATCGGTAAGAGACTGGGAATCGTGCTCGCACCCAGAGGAAAGATGCCCAGGCCCATTCCTCCTGGGGCGGATCCCGGTCCGATTATCAGCGGACTGAGGAACACAGTCAGGTTGAGAAGCAGGGACAAGAGAACGTTCCACGCTCCCGTGGGAACAAAGGGCATGAAGGTCGAGGACCTTGCGGAGAACGTGGACGAGGTCATCAAGAGAGTCGTTGGAGTCCTTGACAGGGGAAAGATGAATTTGGCTTCGGTTTACCTGAAGACCACGATGGGTCCGGGAGTAAGGTTGATTTGAGGTGGCAAGATGCGGGAAGTAGCTGAGAAGAAGAAGGAAACCGTCACTAGCCTCGTCAACGCTCTCGTTGAGAATCCAGTTGTTGCAATTACCAGGGTGGATGGAATCCCTGCCCCTCAGATTCAAATGATGAGGAAGAAGCTCCGTGGAAAGGTCGATCTGGTCGTGTCCAAGAACAGATTGATTAACATCGCTTTGAAGGAAGCCTCTTCCAAGAGGAAAGACATAGACAAGCTTGCAGAAGTAATAGATGGACAGACTGCCATAGCCACAGCAGACATCAATCCATTCCGGCTCTTCAAAGAGATGGAGGCAACCAAGACAAGCGCTCCTGCGAAGGGAGGAGAAATCGCTCCTTCCGACATCATCGTCAGACCCGGGGACACTCCTTTCAAACCCGGCCCAATTGTTGCCGATCTTCAGAAGGCTGGCATACCGGCCGTGATTGAAGGAGGCAAGGTCGTAATAAAGGTGGAGAAGACCTTGGTGAAAGAAGGGGAGAAGATATCCAAGGATGTCGCCAACGCATTGACCAGATTGGAGATTCTTCCGCTGGAGGTGGGTTTGGACGTCAGAGGAGCGTATGAGGATGGGCTGTTCTATGATCGTTCCGTCCTGGCCATTGACGAGGACGCATATCTCACCGATCTTCAGATGGCCGCAACCCAGTCTATGAACCTGGCCATTTTCATTGCCTATCCCAGCTCTGAGACAATTCCATTTCTTCTTACGAAGGCCAATACGGACGCAATGAACCTGGCCATCAATGCGAACATTCCAACTGACAAGACTATCAAGATACTCATACAGAAAGCAAATGCCCAGGCGGCCTCACTGGCTTCCAGGGTCCCAGAGGCTCCAAGGGAAGAATCTCAAGAGAAAGAAGCCGAAGAGACTGAGAAAGAGAAGGAGTCCGAAGAAACCAAGGAAGAGGACCAGGGAGATCAGAAAGAGGAAGAAACCGAAGCTGGAGATGATTAGCTGTCTGTAGAACAGGGAGGTGAACAAATGGAATACATATATTCCGCCATGGTTCTCCATTCTGCGGGGAAGGAAATCACAGAGGCAAGCATAAAGAAGGTGCTCACGGCAGCGGGAGTCAAGCCTGACGATACGAGAATAAAGGCTCTCACCGCGGCACTGGAAGGCGTGGACATAGAGGAAGCCCTTTCGACCTCAGTGGTTCCTGCGGCACCGGTTGCCGCTGCACCAGCACCCGAGGAAAAGGAGGAAGAAGAGGAAGAAAAGAAGAAGAAGGAGAAGGAAGAAAAGAAAGTCTCCGAAGAGGAGGCGGCTGCAGGACTCGGAGCTCTGTTCGGCTAATCCAGGACGAGCGAGAGTCCATCCAGCCTCTCCTATCCAGGTCTATCCTTCTGTGCCAACCTGTTTTCATACTTAACTCTGGCTTGTTATCACTTTTGAGAATCAAGAGCCGTAATGAAAAGGACACGTTTATTATTGTTCGCCAACACTTTCACAGCTCGGAAACATCTCTCTAGAATTGGAAATGGACTGGTCCCAGAACGCCTCACAAAAGGGGGAAGAACTACGGAGAAGTCCAAGAAGAAAGCAAATCCAGAGGACAAACAAGATGTCCTGAAAGACTTGGAATACCTGCTCACCGAGGTTCCAGAAGACAGTGATTTTCCTGCCGCTGAGGAGTCGGAAGAGGAATACCAGAGCAGGCCCTGGAAAGGATTGGACTGGGTTTCAAAGGCAAAGACTCTAAACGAGATGGAACGGTATAGAGAGGCAATCGAGCAATGTGACGAAGCGTTGAGCATTAATCCTGGCGATCCTAAGGCCCTCTTCGTCAAAGGTGAAGCCTACAGAGGGCTTGGCAACTACGAGAAAGCCATCGACTGTTATGACAAGGCGGTCAGAGGAAGTCCCAACGACGATGAGATTTGGTACGCCAAGGGTATTGTCCTGAAGCAAATGGGCAAGAACTTAGAGGCTCTTGCGGCTTTTGAGAAAGCAACCGATGTGGAGGACGCTCATCATGATGCTTGGTACGAGCGGGCTGTCGTCCTGAGGCTACTGGGCAGACACGAGGAATCCCGATCCTGCCTGGAGAAAGCGTTCAGGCATTATCCTTTTGAGGATAGGAGGAAGGCCACTGAGAAGACAGAGGATAGGGAATTGCCCAAACCCGAGGTCACGTCAGAAGATTATGAAGAGGAGACTGAAGAGGACGACGAAGGAAGCCTGGATAACTTGGACGCGTTGCTGGGGGACTTGATGAAGGAGACTGATGGCGCTCCTCAGGTTGAGATGGAGAAGATCCCATTCGATCAAGAGGATGAGAAGATCCTGTTGAGCACCATGAACCAGTCCATGAACATCCAGCAGATCAGTGCCATGATGAAGATGCCTCTTGTCAGTTGCTACAAGAAGGTCAGAAGGATGGAGGAGCTGGGCCTGCTCAGACGTGTCAAAGTGAAGGTTGTGGAGAGTCCAAAGAAGAAGAGGATTGGATACTACCGTACGAATCTAAAGAATGTGAAGCTCTTTGTCAATCAAGGAAGGATGAGTCTCGGAATCGAATTCAAGCGACTGTTACCTTCTGATGGTGGCAAAGAGGGTTCTGATGTCGCAATGCCTCCTCACAGCTGATTCGTATTATCAGACTCTTTTTAGCATTCGGACAGCTTTAATACTGCATCCACAATTATAAAATGGGTGATGAACGAACTCTTGCTGAGCCTTTCGAGGCGATGATGAGGATCTTGAGTGCTGATTCAGGTCTGTCCTTTCTTGGCCTTCTTCTGCAGTCTGTCCCTTCTCTGCTTTGATGTGAAGCCCGTTGCCCTTTCCATGAAGGTGTTGTATGCTCTGATGGTTTTCAGTGCAGTCGTGTCATCAACGCCCTGCTGCATCTCGGTGTCCACGAACAACACCTTTCCGTCCGTCCAAACAGCCAATCTCTGAAGCGCACCGAAGGAGGTCTGCAACTTGCCATCAATCTCTTCTGCTTCTCCAAAGAAGTCTTCCATGAGCTCTTTCAGCTTGTCTCCTTCGATTGTCTTGAAGTGTCCTTTTTTTATGTCAAATGCTTGCATCGGACTCTCAACTCCCTTCTAATCTAAATACTTTCACCCGTAGAATTTCTCCAAGTCTACTGAGCTCTGGGTGAATCCCTGCAGGTCAAGGACGTCAAGCCACCGTTCCTTGCAATCGCAATGCACATCCTCAATACTTCCTCTCAATCCAAGCGAGAATTTCTCAATCGAGCTGAGAATGTCTCCATCACAATCGAAGCAGTTGTGGGCTCCTCCTCGCTTGCCCCCGCCAGATGGGACAGAAACGACCCTTGGACCGAAATCCTTGGATTCCTCCAGAACCTTCACAACTGACCAAAGCCAAGGAGGTCGATATTCACCTCTTCTCCATAACCTCTCAACCAGTGTTCCCTTTTGGACATTCACAGGGTTGAAGGATATCACATCACTAATTCCTTGGATCATCCTTGCGGAGTCTATTGAATCCGTGATAGCCTCATTTTCCGTCAGGAACGGTGGTTTGATCAGCAAGTAGGTCTTGAGAGTGGCCCCAGATTCCTTGACAGTGTTTGCAGCCGTCTGGTAATCCTCGAATTGGAATCCTTTGTTGATGGAGTCTCTCAGGAGAACATTGTTGGCTGATTCCAATCCAAGTGCAACTTGCAGGTTTGGTATATGAGATAGGCAATCCTGCAGTGACTCATCACTGACATATTCAGGCCTCGTTTCAAATATCACCTGGTCGAATATCTCGGAAGCCATCGATAATATCTCTCTTCTTACGTCAACAGGGACTTCTCTCTCATCCAGGAAGCTCCCGGAAGTGAAGATCTTGAGGATCCTCTGACCCTGGTGCTTCTCCAGTGCCTTTCTCATCTGAGCAACCAGGTCCTTCCCCTTTACATTTGGATTGCAGTCACTCAAGTATCCGCACATCGTGCAGCCCTTCTCCCTTGCCCAAGAACACCCAGAAGTTCTCAGAATGACAACCAATGCATCAACGACCTCTCTGTCCAGAGCATCTTTCTCTGTCCAGCAGGAGATGTACTCGTTGACACTTCCCTTATCAGATATCCACCTCTCTGGGATGTAGTCCTCTAGTTTCTTCATAGAAATCTCTCAATGAGACAGGGGGTTGAACCGCTTACTTCTTCTCTTCAGTCTGGGGTACTCTCTTTGCAAAGGAGAAGATGACAGCCAGTAGTCCGAATATTCCAAACAGCAGTGCCAGGAACAGAAGTACGTTGAAGTGAGTCACCACTCCGCTACCAGTGTCGAGTTGGAAGAGCAATTCACCCCAGAAGGTCACACGAAATGCTCCATTGTCCACAATATAGGCCGGATCCATCGCCCCAGATCCTACTGCCAAGCTGATTACCATTGAGACTATGAAAAGTAGTACCGCAAGGAGAATGAAATAGAATCCTACCATGGCAATCGTGTCTTTTTTAGGCTTGGGTGGAGGGGGAACAGCCGCTGGCGGCGGGGGAGGAGCCCTGGCCCTGGGCTTTACGGCCACTGTGACCTTTCTTGGAGGCGCAGTCACTGGCCTGTAGGCGCGGCAGGTGTAACAGTAGTATTTGTCATACTTGGGGATGTACTTCATGTTGGATCCGCAGGTGGTGCACCTTTTCACCGCGGGCGGACGGGCCGGGACGGCCGCTGGCACAGGTTCTACCTTTTCCACTCCTTCGTAGGCTTTGCAGTTGCTGCAGTACCACCGTTTGTATTGGGCAATGTACCTCAGGGGACGGCCACAAGTGCTGCATTTCTTCTCAGGCTTCTTGGCCACAGGAACAGCCTTTGGCTTGGGTGCGACCACGGGCGCGTAGTTTCCTCAGCTGTAGCAGTAGTATCTGTCGTACTTCTCCACATATTTGAGAGGTTTCTTGCACGTTGGACAAGGCATCTCCTTCCTAATTGGTGGGGCCGGGACTACCACCTTCTTCTCGGGTGGTTCGGCAACCTCCTTTGGAGCATAGCTCTTACAATCTGAACAATACCATCGGTTATACTCTTCAATGAATCTAAGGGGCTTACCACAAGTTGGACATGGACGTTCGACTTCCTCGGGCGGTTCCTTCTCTGGGGGAGGTACTTCCTTTGTGACTGGCGGAGCTTCCTCTTCTTCTTCCGGTGGCGGAGCTTCCTCTTCTATCTCCTCCTCCGGCTCTTCTTCCTCCTCTTCTGGAGG
>CP070767.1:1215375-1224514 GCA_020345725.1 Methanobacteriota archaeon
CTGGACTAGAATGGAGGTCCTCCAATGAGGATGAGTCATAGAAAAGCGTGGGCTAGTATAATTGTAATCGCAATGCTTGGCATTGCCTTTGTGGGCTTGGCACAAGAGACACAGAACAATGCAATCATTGATAGTTACCCTATTGACGTAACTACAACTGACGGCACAAGAGGTCCGGGTGTACCGAGAGTAGTATTGTTTGAACGATTCACAAGCGATAACTGTCCTCCGTGCGCACCGGCCAGCGAGAGTGAGGATCAGTTCACAGAAGACTATCAGCACGAGAATATAGCGTTCATCAAATATCACACATGGTGGCCATCTGGTTCGGATTTGGATCCGATGTATCTGAACAATGATGCTCATAATGCAGATCGGGTGAACTACTATGGAGTAACCGGGGTCCCGCACGTCATTACGGATGGTACGTTGAGGAGTTCTGGGGCAAGATATCCCCTGAAATGGCATACATACTACGACATGTATGAGGCTAGGGCTCAACTTGATAGTCCATTCTCGATTGAGCTTGGAGGTGAGCTTGGTGCCACTACAGGCACGCTATGGGTGAATGTAACCGCCGTGGATCCCCCTCCAGGAGGTAACCTGAAGGTGAGGATGGCCCTGTGGTTCAACAACGTGGATTATCCTTCCCCACCGGGCACCAACGGCGAGGCGCACTTCGAATATGTCTTCCTGGATTTCATACCTGATTCTTCTGGAAGGTCTCTCTCGATATCCATGGGTCAGACGGTGAGGTTCTCTGAGGGCTTCATAATCCCCACAGAGATTGCGTCCAATGTACCCGATGGCGGAAATGATCCAGCCATCCCCATTGACAGATCGCAACTGGGATTCACCGTTTGGGTTCAGGACGATGTATCAAATGAAGTGCACCAGGCAGGCATGATTCCCTTCGGAGATGTGGCAATTCAAGCCTCCGATGTAATGGTGACCTCTACCACCCCGAATGAAGGCGACATAGTGGGCATGTCCGTCCGAGTCACGAATTACGGAGAGGACACGGATGGCGTGTACGTAAGGGGCTACATAGACCAACTCGGAGGAATGTCAGTTGGTCCTCCTGTACCCACAGGTCCGCTCACGAAGGGTCAGAAGAAATTGGTTGGATTAGGCGCATGGGACACGACTGGATTCCCTGGAGAACACAAATTGTACGTGGTTGCTGATCCCACCTTCGACATGATGGAATATGATGAATTCAATAATGTGGCTACGAAGGACCTCAGCGTTTCATCAGTGATCGACATTGGGATTGACCAGACATATCCGTTCAGCAGCGCGGGGCTATATCCAATGAGCAACTACTCTTTAGGAGGGTTCGTGAAGAACTTCGGACAGAGCGCCATTGGAAGCTTCGATGTCGAGATTGAGCTCTATCAGCTCGGTCCGCCCGATGTCAGCAGGCAGGTTCAATTCGACGATTTCGAAGGTGGTGTGGCTACCTGGAATGAGAGGAATCCCTCAAGCAGCTGGGAATTCGGTACTCCTACCAGTGGGCCGGGTGCGTATTCCGGCGTCACTGCATGGGCAACGGAGTTAAGTGGCGTATATCCAAACCTTGCTCACGACTGGTTGATGACACCCATTTTCCATCTACCTTCTGCTACTAGCGGCATAACGATGAGCTTCTACCACTACTACGATTTCCAGATCTCCGTTCCTTCATACACTTACTACAATGATTGCGGCAATCTCTGGCTTACATTGGACGAAGGGATAACCTGGATCCATCTGGACCACTTCATTGATGCGAACGGAGGCTATACTCTTGAAACCTATGACGTTACTCCGTACGCTGGACAATCAATCAGAGTCGCATTTGAGCTTGCCTCGGATCGATATGGGTCAGCCGATCTGGGATGGTACATAGATGATTTCAACATCAGCGCAATGATGCCAACAGAAACTCTGATTTGGAACACCACGACACAGCTCGGGTCCATACTCTCACCAGGCGAGAGTGAACTCATGACCTGGAAGCAGAAGATAATCACTGGAGGCCCTCACAAGTTGTACATGTGGACACCCATCGGTGGAGACATGAACCCCACGAACGACCTGTTGTCTGTGACCTTCGATATCGATCCCACCAAATGGCGGAACATGATCGGTCCGGGATCGACATTGATGTCTTCCCCGCTGACACTGACGGAGAGCAATATTGGGAACATCGTGGCTCCAGTTTCAGGGACAATCGGACAGGTTAGGACCTATTCCACGACCTTGGACGAATGGTATGCGTATATGCCAGTCAAACCCGTGAATTCGCTGTCAACTGTGAACCACATGATGGGAATGTGGGTGACGACCGATACGGACACATACGTCGATTTCACAGGTACGATTCCTGGCGTGACAGTTGACATTACACTGTCAGAGGGTTGGAATCTTGTCGGATATCCATCCATGACTGACCGGACTGTTGGAGATGCCCTTTCAGGCATTACCTATGACAGGATAGAAGGCTACGATCCTGGTGGACCCTATCATCTGAGACAGATGACCGATGCCGATTGGATGACTGCAGGACAGGCATATTGGATACTAGTTTCAGTTCCAGGCCAGACATGGTCAGTAGGGGCCTAATCTCCAACCTTTCTTCCATTTCTTTGCGGAAAACGGGAAGGACGTACAGAGAAACAACCAAACCAGCTTGAGCCATGCTCCTATGCGACAGCCTTCTCCATCTGATCCCCAACAATCTTATCAGCCATCTCCAAGAGTTCTTCTTCCTTGCCATGGGGAATCGTCGCTCCTGCGGCAACGTTGTGACCTCCACCCACGCCTCCCAACTCCTCACAGATTACACTCATCACGGTGGACAGATCCAAACCTTTCGCCACCAACTCCCTGGTGCCCCTTGCAGAGACCTTCACTCCGTCCTCGGAATTCGCAAAAGCAAAGAGGGGCATATCCGAATCTATCTCCCCAGATCCCATCAACATCCCTGCTGTGATCCCAATCACACTATCGAGAATCTTACTGCCACCATGGAAGAACTGTATGTAATCCATTCTTACGACACCAGCATCCTTGGCAACCCTGAGAGAGTCTACAAGGGCACCCCTGTGACCTTTCAGGAGAATATGAGCCGCATCAAGAGCTTCTTCTCTGTCACCCTTGCACAGCTCGAAACCGATGTTGGCTTTCTCATATCTTCCACAAGCATTTAGAAGCGTAGCGAACTCCTTCGCCTCGTGAAGTTCCGTGCCTTCCTCTTCCCTCGGGAATAGATAAATCTCACCGACCAGCCTATCGGCATGATCAGCACCTGACGCCATGATCAGCCTATCCAATTCAGATATTATTCTCTCCCTCTCAAAAGGGGCCAGGTCTATCCAGCGGCGATATCCTCCTGCGTTCCTGGGAGGTACGTCAATTCCTTCCAGAAACTCTCTGCAGGCATGCCAGTCACCTTACAGTCCGGGAAGGCGTGGATCATTACTATATTGTAATATGCGGGGAATCGCCCTCGTTTCTCTCCCGAAGAACCTTGCATCCATCAACCAATCAAGTACTCCCGCCCTTCTACCATCTTCCATTATACTCCGATTGGTCCCCACCAGTTTCAGGTTGCTCTGATCCTGCATGTCGCCAACGGCACCCAATATGGCAAGAGATGCCAGTTCGACATTCACCCTGTCCAATGCCAGCGCAACCAGATAGGCCGTTCCTGCGCCACTGATATCCAAAGCGCCGTCCTTTCCCACACGGTGAGGATTGACCTCAAGAATCTGTTCTTCATCAATACGTGACTGAACATCTGACGGCACATGATGGTCCGTAACCACAAAGCTCAAACCTGAGAGCATTTCCAAACTTCCGCTTCCCAAATCAGTGAACCAAACCAGCTCGTCATTCTCATTCCTCAACTCTTCGACAACCTGTTCATCGAGGTTCTTCACGAAAGTCACGGAATGCTCAACATCAATCCCGTCCAAAGCATGAGAAGCGATGCCAGCCGCGGCTATTCCATCCGCGTCAATGTGGGAACATATCCTCACTTCGGAGTGAGTGCGAATCCTCTCTGCAATCTTCATCGCCTTAGAGTGCATCCTCACCCATAATAGGAATTCGATAGATAACACTATGCGTGAGGACTCTCAGACACAGCAGTATCTTATCATCCTCCAAGTCTGCAATTTGTCTCAACATTTCGCAGCAAGAATCCTCCCGTTGATTACCTCACAAATCATGCCTGGGAAATAATGCATGGTGTTTGGTAACTGGTTTGGTGAACTCCAAGTCTGCCTTATATACTCCTACTTCAATATGCAAGCAAATCAGCATTACCTCACAGTAGAGAGAGGGGAGACTGTATGTTGGCGCCCGTAGGCGCTTTGATGGAAACAGTGGACCATCTCGGTTAAGAAGTAGCGTAAATGCTCAACAGAGGTGTAAACATGAGGCGGGGACACGGGGTGGCAAACACCCTAAATAAAGCTAAGACAACGGCGATTGTGACTATACTCGTTCTCGGAACTCTTGTTTTGGCAGTTAGTCAGCCAGGACAGGAACCGCCAAGTCCGATACCGGACTGGCCGTCCGATGACGAGTGGATAAATTACACATTTAGAGGAGAGAGAATTAGGGATTGGGAAGACAAGCCCTATGAGAACGATCCAACGCACGGGATTGCTAATGTCCAGCCAGCGGCTGTGGACATCGCTTCCGGCGTGGATGCTAGTGGGGGAGGAGAAGAGAACAATCCAGGGAACTACACTTCTGTCCAATATCTTTATGTGGATGGAGACGGGGACAGCAGCGCTTGTTCCAACCTGGACGATGACTGGCTCTTCCTAAGACAGAGAGTCGCGGGTGACCCCAGACACGGTGGGAAGTATGTGTACAAAGCATACCATTGGGACATACTCATCGAAGTTGACGGGGACATCTGGAGCGAGTTCGTGGTGGACCTGAACGGTGGGGACGGATACTTCAAGTTCGGAACGGTGGGTGTGTACTACAACAACACCGAGGACTATGAGTATGATCCGGACACAGATTGGGTCTGGCTACAAGAAGCGAGCAAGAACTCAAACAAGTACACGAATCCCAGGCCAATCGACTACGGGACGAGCACCACAGACGATGATCAGTGGTGGGTCGAATACAGGGTTCCGGTTGAAGCCTTTACGGACCTGTATGACAACCAACTGTTGTGTTATGATACCGATTTCCTTCTGTTTTTCAGTACCTCTGCCTCAATGACAAATCCTCTGCAGAAGGATTGGATGGGTGAATATGTCTTTGGAGAACCAGCGAACATAACGGTTGTCAAGACTGTAGAAGAAGATATTGTTGCCCCTGGTGATACATTACATTATAAGATATATTATAACAACACGGGAGATTTCAACGCAAATGATGTGTGGATCAACGACACCATCCCGCTATATACAACATTCCACTCCTGCTATCCGAATTATGACTCGGTAGACGGGCGAACATACAGATGGCACTTTTCTGATGTGGAGCCTGGCAACCACACTGTATTTCTCAACGTAACGGTAGACTTAAATGTACCAGATGGAGAGATCTTGAGGAATGTCGCAGTGCTGAACTACACTGACAACAAGGATAGGCCTCAACCTGGATCGGAAGATGAAACGGAGAATCCGGTTGAAGGGCCAGACATGACTTTTGCGAAAGAGGCGGACAGAGCAACTGCTGACCCAGGCGATGTAATACATTATACACTTTCATATGAGAACATTGGAAGTGGTGGCGCCTACAACGTCACATTAGAAGACACCGTACCTGAGGACACCACATTTGACTCCTCCTATCCGAACTATGAATCGGTGAGCGGGAGAACCTACACATGGGTCATCAGTAATGTGCCTGGAAAGAGCACTGGTGAGATACTGCTGAACGTCACCGTGGATGCCTATACGGATGATGGAAAGGTCCTTGTCAACTACGCCACGCTTGACTACGAGGACGTGAACGGGAACGACTATGAGAGGCTGCACGCTTGGGCCAACGTGACTGTTAGTGCACCTTCGATGACCGTTTCCAAGACAGCGGACGTTACCAAAGCGGATCCTGATGATGAGATAACCTATACTATTACCTACGAGAACACTGGAACTGGAAATGCAACTGATGTGGTGATAAGGGACACTATTCCAGATCATACCACCTTTGTGAGCTCCACACCCTCATACGACTCCCAAGAGGGAATGACGTATATCTGGAACATCGGCACAGTTGAGGGTGGAGATTCCGATACGATAACCATCGTGGTTAGAGTCAACGTAAGCACCCCAGACGCCACGGTTCTTACCAACGATGTCACCCTTGATTATGATGACGCGAACGGTAATCCATACCCGCAGGAGTCCGATTCGGTTGACGTAACGGTAACCGCACCAGTAATGACATTGACGAAGACAGCAGACAAATCAACGGCAAATCCAGGAGATAAGATAACCTACACTGTAACCTACAAGAACAATGGAGGCGGAGCCGCTTCCAACGTATACCTCAACGACACAATTCCATTTGAAACAAAGCTAGTCAGCACTTCTGAACCATACGACCAGAAGATAGACGAGACATACATCTGGATAATTGGGGATTTGTGCGCTGGTTGTGGTGGCACCATCACAATAGTAGTTGAGGTGAAAGCAGGAACGCCAGACAAGACGATTCTGAACAACACAGTAACCTTGGACTACTCGGATGCAAATGGGAATCCATACCCATCATTGGATGATTATGCAGTGACAACAGTCACAGCACCTGTTATGACGATAAAGAAGGAAGCAGATGTCACAACCGCAAATCCGGGAGACGAGATAACCTACACGATTACATACAGCAACACTGGCACCGGGAACGCAACCAACGTCGTTGTGAAGGACACAATACCTGCAGAAGTGGACTACGTGTCTTCCTCACCGGCGTACAGCAGTGTGAGCGGGCTTACTTACACCTGGAACATTGGGAACGTTGCTGCTGGACATTCAGATACCATAACTCTGGTAGTCAAGGTCAAGGCAGGAACAACTGATAAGAAGATTCTCACCAACCTTGTGACCCTCTACTATGAGGATGTGAACGGAAATCCATATCCGACTGAAGGGGACTCGGTGGACGTTACAGTGACTGCTCCGGTCATGACTGTTTCCAAGACCGCCAATGTCACAACTGCGGACCCGGGAGACCTCATCAACTATACGCTCACCTACGAGAACACGGGTACGGGTGTGGCTTCGAATGTCAAGATAATCGACACCTTGCCCACTGATGTGGACTTCGTGATCTCATATCCGATGTACGATAGTGTCAGCGGAAATGTCTACACATGGAACGTTGGAAACGTTTCAGGAGGAACCAGCGACGACATATACGTGATAGTCAAGGTCAAGGCTGGACTGGATGATAATACCCTCTTGAGGAACCATGTCAGGCTACAGTACACTGACGCGAACGGGAACTCACTGCCAGATCAGACGGACTATGTGGACGTGAGAGTGACTGCACCGGTCATTGTATTCTCCAAGACCGCGAATGTGCCAACTGCGGATCCAGGGGATGAGGTCATATACACTCTGACCTACGAGAACACCGGGTCTGGAGATGCCACGAATGTAGTTGTCAAAGATACCATTCCAAATGAAGTGGACTTTGTCAGTTCGAACCCAGCATACACAAGCGTAAGCGGGAACACCTACACCTGGAACGTTGGAGACGTAGACGCGGGAGACAGTGGCACAATAACGATAACCGTGGAGATCAAGGCCTACACGCCAGACAAGACAATCACTGAGAACCTTGCGACCCTGGATTATGATGACGCGAACGGAAATCCTCGGGACCAGGAAAGCGACAAGGCTTATGTCACAGTGACTGCGCCTGTGATGACAATCAAGAAGGTTGCGGACGTATCGACGGCAGATCCAAGTGATCAGATTACATACACGATAACCTACACCAACTCCGGTACTGGTAATGCTACAGATGTTGTTGTCAAGGATACCATTCCGAGCGATACTGAATATGTCAGCTCGAACCCAGCATACACAAGCGTAAGCGGGAACACCTACACCTGGGAGATCGGGGATGTTTGCGCAGGCTGCAGCGACTCGATAGAGCTTGTAGTCAAAGTCAAGGCGGGAACACCAGATAAGACACTGCTCAGGAACAATGTGACGCTGGACTACGATGATGCCAACGGCAACCCCCAGACCCAGGAAAGCGACAGCGCGGATGTCACTGTTACCGCACCTGTGATGACCGTAAGAAAGACTGCGAACGTGACAACTGCCGATCCCAGCGACACGATAGCATACACGATAGATTACGAGAACACTGGAACTGGGAATGCAACGAACGTGAAGATTGTCGATACCATTCCTGCAGATACGACAGCCGTGAGCGCATCTCCCATGTGGGATTCTGTTTCTGGAGATAACTATACTTGGAACATTGGTAACGTTGCGGCTGGGAAGTCTGGAAGCATCACCCTCATTGTGAAGGTGGACGTGGGCACCTCGGACGGAACTCGCTTGAGGAACTGGGTGACGCTCTCTTACGCTGATGCCAATGGCAATGCGCTGCCTGATGAAACCGATTATGCGGATGTTACAGTCACAGCACCCATCATGACAATAACAAAAACAGCAGATGTCTCAACAGCAGACCCATCAGATGAGATAGAATACACACTCACATATGACAACTCTGGCACCGGGGAGGCAACGGACGTCTGGATCAAAGATACAATACCCAGTGATGTCGTAATCGTAAGCGCCAGTCCAATGTACACAAGCGTTAGCGGGAACACCTACACCTGGTACTTCGCCAGTGTGCCCGGAAAGACGGGCGGAAGCATTACCTTGATTGTCAAGGTGAAAGTCGGTACGCCAGACGGAACACTGCTGAGAAACGAGGTAACGTTGGACTACTCGGATGCGAACGGAAATTCATTGCCTCAAGATAGTGACTATGTTGATGTCTTTGTTACCGCACCAGTCTTCACTTTCTCAAAGTCTGCGGATGTTACCGAAGCAGATCCGGGCGATTGGATCAACTATACCATCACTTACAAGAACACTGGAACCGGAAACGCTACGAATGTCTGGGTCAATGACACGATACCGGCAGAGAC
>CP070767.1:1224614-1230599 GCA_020345725.1 Methanobacteriota archaeon
ATCCCCATATATCGCCTTCTTGTCCACTCTTTTTGCTGTACAATCTTTCTTCTGCCACTAGACTATGAGCGTCATTCCACGCCAAATACATATTGTTTCCATTTGCCGCGATACCTGGGTCATCGGCTATACCATGGAATATGTCATAGCAGGATTTCGCCATCTCCGTAGGGACATCCTCGTTTACCCGATAGTCCTCTGTCCAATCCATGCCGCCATTTGAACTCTTCTTGTAGAATATATCCCATTCTGTATCAATCATCCGTCTGTCACACCATGTCAGGTGAACAGTTTCCCCAACAACAGCAACGTTGGGATGTGTTGAGCCACCATCGGAATCCGTGAGTCTCCGATCGTTGCCCCAAGTCTCCCCATTATTAACACTCCTCTTGTAGTAGATTTCAGGATTGTCTGAACGTCTGTCCTCCCACATTACATGGATATTGTTACCGTTTGTAGCTACTTGCGGAAGTATTGAAAGAGCCGCATCGTAGGTTAGTCGCCTATCAGTGTCGTTGCCCGGTTCAGCCGTTCCATCGTTCCAGGACTCTCCATTGTCACAACTCTGTCTGTAGTAGATTTCATGACTTAAGCCATCTCTTCTATCCTGCCAGACTACATGAACGCAGTTTCCACTCACAGCAATGGAAGGCCATTTTCTATAGTCGAAATTCTCTTCGGGATCTACATCATCGAGGAATAGATAGTCGCTCCAATCCACGCCATTGTTATCACTCCTCATGTATACTATTCTGTCTCTCCATAAGTCGTTGACCTCGATGTGAAAGACCACATGGACGAAATTTCCACTCACGGCAATATCCGGTCCATGGGGATTCGTAGCTCCGTCATAATACAAAGTCTGCTCGCTATCCCATGTTTCGCCGAAGTCCGTACTTCTTCGATACAGAATCCGGTCGTTAGGGTCGTCGTCCATTAGCCAGACCAAGTGGATGTTATTCAGATTCGTAGCGACAGCTGTGTTTGACATTAGTCCCCACTCTACGTTGGTGATTTCATTCTCCATCCAACTGTTGTCATCTAGGATTTTTCTGGAGAGTTGCACTGATGCGGAGGACCCTGACTGTCCTTGAAAGGTCCACACCAAGAAGACGTTGACATCATCAACATGGATTGCCGGCATCTCAGGTTCATCGCCTATTCCTTGATATCTAGTCGTCTCCAAGTCCCAAGTCTCTCCGTCGTTAGCACTCCGCCTTGAGACTATGTTCGTCTTGTCATTTGGGTAGAGGTCTTGCCAAGTAATGTATATGTTGTTGCCAGCCACGTCCAGATCAAGAGGCGCCCATGCCACTGATTGAGACTTGCAAGACTCTACGGGGGGGTAAGACATAATGGATACATCGTTGATTCGCAAATCTGGATCCCACTCACTTCCTTCACCAGTGCTTCTCTTGTAATACACGTCATATCCCCAAGTGGGATCTCTGTGATCACACCAAGCGACATGTACATTCTTATGGAAGACTTCCAAACTGGGCAAAATCGAGTCGCCAGAGTCAACAGTTAGCCTTCTGTCTACATCTTCTCCATTCCCATCGTCCCATGTCTCTCCTTCGTCCTTGCTTCTTCTGTAGTAGATTTCGTTGTTTCCGTCTCTGTTATCCTGCCAGACCACATGAACGTTGTATCCGTCAACGGCTATGCTGGGAGCTACGGCTGAATGAGTTGATGGGTATGAACTCAACATTCTGTCCTGATCGTTTCCAGTCCCATCATTCCATGTCAAGCCTCTATCTGTGCTTCTTCTGTAGAAAATCTCGTTATTCCCACTCCTAACATCGGTCCAGACAACATGAATTGTGTCACGACTCACAGCAATCGAAGGCGACAAGAAGTTGTCGGAGGTTTCTACTGGCTCAGATATATGCTGGCAACTTGTCCACTGTTCTCCGTTGTCAGTACTTCTGCAAAAATAGATCCTTGCGATGCCACTGTCCCACGTTGCCCAAACCGCGTAGAGATACCTTCCGCTAGCCACTATTTTGGGCATCACAGACTGGTCAGAAGTTCCATAGATGAGTCTATCTACAAACGGGTTTCCGTTTCCGTCGTCCCAGTTTGCACCGTAGTTCGCACTCCTTCTGTAGTATATCTCATATTTCTCTGAAGGGTCTCGATTATCCTGCCATAGCACGTGAACGTAGTTGGAGCTTGAAGCAACGGATGGGAGGCTCGCAGTTCTGGAGGTCGTGACGCTTACGTCGAATTGATTCCAAGTCTCATCATCGAGTATCTTGTTCTTGTACCAGATTTGACTGAAGCCAGTCTCCTCGACACCGACAACGTGAATATTATTGTCAAAGACAGACAGGGCTGGACTTGTCAAATCAAATGTGATATCTGCTGCAATCTTGGTATCTGTTCCAAAGGTGCGGAAATCATTAGTGCTTCTCTTGTAGAATATCTCTAGTTTACCGTTCCTATTGTCCGGCCACAAGACATGAACGTTGTTCCCGTTTGCTGCTAGCGCTGGATTGGATGAAGCGCCTACGTCATCGGAAAGGAGTCTTTCTTCAATCCATGAATACCCATTATCGGTACTTCTGACACCAAACACCTCGCTGTTGCTTGCACCTGCCCCTCTCCATACCACGTACACGCTTCTTGTAACGACAGCAACCGAAGGGCGGGTCCCTGTGGCGCTGTGTGACAGAACTCTATCTGCATCCAGACCCTTTCCATCATTCCAAGTCTCTCCATAATCTGGGCTCATCCTGTAGTAGACTTGATAGGGTGAAGTGGTCCCGTCCTTCCAAACAACATGGAGGTTCGGGCCGCCTGCAGCGATTTTCGGGTAGTTGGATGTCAAAGAACTCTGTGTAATTCTCACTATCGGTCCCCAGCTTCCCCCATTTGTCGAACTACTCCGGCAATAGATGTCACTATGGAGACCATCGGCGTTGCTTGTCCAAACCACGTGGACATATGATCCGGATACCGCAATCGCTGGTTGGACTGAAATCAGGTAAGGCTCAGTTACTTCTTGCGATATTCTGATTTTCTGAAACCATCCAGACCCGTCGTATTGGTTTCTTGTATACCAAATCTCCGTCCCCAGGCCCACGTCCTTTTGGTACACCACATGTGCTATCTTGCCATTGACAGCGATAGCGGGTTCAACATAGTCCGTATCGCCAGGTGTCAATGTCTCCTCCGGCTCAAAATTGACTCCGTTGTCGATGCTCCTTCTGTGACGGATACCCCATTTTCCACTTCTCTGGTCTTGCCAGACGACATGAACGTTTCGTGAGCTTGTCGCTACGTCTGGATGCTCAGCTAGGTACGCGGGGTCGCTCACGATGCTTACGTCAGACCATGAAGCTGAAATTGGATCTGGGAAACCAGGTGATTTCGCCACTTCCCATTCGACAACCCCAAACTGAGCATTGCCCGTATCTGAAACACTGCCGACAACGTTTGGCAGTAGTATCAGAAACACAGTGATGGCTTGAAAAAACCTGGAAATGATTCTAACTTCTCTTCTCTTCTCCATAGCAAAGCCCTCCGTTTTTCCGATGGAATCCTTCGCCCTTCAATGTCCAGATGGGTCAACTGTATTTAACTCTTTTCAGAAAAGTTCATAGGAACGCTCGATGATTATTTCCAACTGCTACATTACGAGCACTATCCGCACAACGGTCTGCTCGGAGGAAGGGGAGGAAAGGAAGAGAGGAGATTTGGTACACAAAGGGGGGAAGAGAGATGATGGGTAACTTGGTGAAGATTGCGATTTCATTCTTCGTTGCATCGGTACTTGCCACAATAGCTGTGCCTCAAACAACCGGTCCTGGACCCGCGAACGGCAGCGAATGGCACATTGTGACGGTGGATTCCATGGGAGATGTTGGCGGATACACCTCTATCGCAATCGACAGTGAAGGGTACCCTCATATAAGCTACGCTGAACATCATCCCAATTACGATCTCAAATACGCGAAGTGGTCAGGAAACAACTGGAGCGTCAAGACCATTGACTCTGCCGGGCATGTTGGTTATCACAGTTCGATAGCTCTCGACAGGAACGACTATCCGCACATATGCTATCTTGACGGTGATAATCAAAATCTTAAATATTCAAGGTGGAACGGAACTGAATGGAACACTGAGACAGTGGATTCCAATGTTGCGGTCGGCTTTGATACTTCAATAGCCTTGGATAGAAACGACTATCCGCACATAAGCTACTTTGATGACAAGAATGACAAACTTAAATACGCGAAGTGGACAGGAAACAACTGGAGCATTGAAATCGTGGCTCGAGCTGGTCCTTGGGAGATAGGAACCTCCATAGCCCTAGACAGCAGTGATAATCCGCACATCGTCTATCATTATGGTGTCGGGTCATTTGAACATTATTTGCGGTCTGCTGAATGGACAGGAAGCAACTGGAGTATCAAGACGGTGGACGGTGGGGAATACATCTTCTTTAGCCCCTCACTGGCCCTGGACAGTGATGACTATCAGCACATTGTCTATGGTGATGGCCACCTCAAATACCGAAGGTGGAACGGGAACACGTGGAGCAATGAGACTTTGGACTCGGGGGCTTTTCAATATACTTCACTGGCCCTGGACGGCAACGACTATCCGCACGTTGGCTACTATCATGGCATAGCTACAGATTTGAAATACGCGAAGTGGACTGGGGGCAATTGGAGCGTCGAAACTGTAGACTCTCTCGGTAATGTTGGCGGATTCAGTTCTCTGGCCGTTGATGGGAACGGCAATCCACACATAAGCTATTTGGACTACACTAACCATGATCTCAAGTATGCCACAAAGGCCGAGTTGTCCCCACCCCTGCCATCTGTTTCCCTTGACATCGATCCCGACACGCTCAACCTCAAATCAAGAGGTAAATGGATAACAGGTTATCTCTCTGTCAAGAATGCGAATGCAGAAGACATTGATGCAGCATCTCTGTTACTGAATGATACTATCAAGGCAGAATGGTGGGAAATGCAGAACGATACAATCTTGATGGTCAAATTCAACCGCTCTGCTCTGCAGGCTATGGTGCCTGTCTCGGAATCCGTGGATGTCAAGGTCACTGGTTGCTGGGAGAATGGCGAACCCTTTGAGTTACACGACGTCATAAGAGTCATTAGTCCAGGTCGATGACCAGGTCTATGCTGTTTGCGGCCGAAGGATCTTCTGTATCACTCTCGGGAGAAATCGTGACCATACCTGCAATCCCTCATATGGTCTTGACTACCACAGCATGAAAAAGACTATGGAAGCTCGAAAGAAGTGCTCCTAACTAGGATATCGTGGAAAGAGTTATTACTATCAACTTCCATTTTGTGGTGAAGAGCCTGGTGGGATGAATAGAAAGAAAATGAGCCTTATTATTGCTTGTCTTGTGGTGATAAGTACCGAAGTTCTCACTCTGACTCTCATCCCTACACATGGAAGAGCGACTACTCTCTATGTAGGTGGAATTGGTCCAGGAAACTACACAAATATCCAAGATGCTGTAGATGACGCACATTCCGGAGACACTATCTACGTATACTCCGGGTTCTATCACGAACATGTCCGAGTCAATAAGACCCTATCATTACTCGGAGAGGACAGAGATGGGACCATAATCTCTGGAGATGGAATAGGGGACGTGGTCAATGTAACTGCCGATTGGGCCAATATTACCGGATTCACAATAGAGGAAGGCGGCCTAGGATGGATGGATGCAGAGATAAAACTGTATGGTGTGCATAACTGTACCGTCTCAAACACCATCATCTCCTCATCTCTCGCGATCGGTGGTAGTGGAATATCTCTTATGCTCTCAAACAACAACACAATTCTTGACAACGGTATACCCCAGAACCAGTTCGGCATCTTCCTTCATTCTTCCCACGGCAACACAATCGTCGGGAACTACATGTCGCGCAACTATATTGGCATCCATATCTATTCCTCCAAAGGCAACTTCCTGGCTGACAACGTAATGACTGAAGA
>CP070767.1:1230699-1234262 GCA_020345725.1 Methanobacteriota archaeon
CCCTGGACAAGCCGCTTCGGCTCTCTTTGATGCCACCACAGTAGGTAGTGGGAGAGTTGTTGCCAATGATGGATTGGGACATGTGAATAATACGAACCTGTTTTCAGTCCAGGCAGGTGAAGTTGCCAATGTACAGATGACACCGGCCTATGCAGAGGTGAGTACCGACCAGGAGCAGTACTTCACTGCACTGGGCAGAGATGCGGACGGAAACCAAGCACCTTTGGTCACAACAATGTGGACTACGAACGTTGGCAACATCATCAATGCAACCCCCACATCCGCGACACTTGTAGCTCAGAATACCGAGTACATCGGTGGATGGGTGAATGCGACTCATGGTTCTGCAGTGGGTTCAGCCACGGTCAATGTGACAGAGAGTGTGTTGGCACCCCATATCAATGGAACCATTCCAGATCAGGTGAGGCCGGAAGACTATGGGAGCTGGAGTCTCGGCCTTTCAGGGTTCGCTGAAGATCCCAACGAAGGTTTGTCCACTCTGATGTGGAATCTGAAGAATTACAACTCAAGTCTCTATACTGTAACGGGGACGAACATCGCTGGGAACCACATAATTGTCTTCTCCACTGTGTCAGATGCGTACGGCAATGATCTTGCTGAATTGGAATTAATGAACAGTCTTGGACTGACGGACAGTCAGATGATCTGGATCAACCTGACATCCGTGAATGACGACCCAATCATATCGGGTGCACCTGATTTGTTTGTCAGGTACGATGAACCGAAGTCCTTTGATTACACTCCTTATGTCTCAGATATCGATAACGACACTGCAGAACTTTACCTCACAACGGACGATCCAGTAAACGCGACCGTAGACGGAATGAACGTTACATTCGAATATCCAATAGGTATGCTCGACCAGACGGCCTATGTCAGGATAACGGTTTGGGACGGAGCAGGAGGCTGGGATAGCGAGATTATAGCAGTGAGAATAACCGCGAACTATCCTCCAAAGTTGGTCAGACTGCTCCCAGACCTTATGATCAACGAAGGTGAAACACTCGAGGATGTCTTCGATCTGGATGACTACATAGTGGATCAAGACGGGGACAGTCTTTTCTTCTCGTTCGGCTACAGTCATCTTGCTATTGAGATAGATGATGACAACAATGTGACCATCACAGCCGAGGCAAACTGGATTGGAGTGGAAGCCGTCACATTCAGGGCAGTCGACCCGATTGGAGGAATAGCAGAAGACACCATCAACGTGACAGTCATAGGAGTAAATGACGCTCCAGAGATCTTCGGAGTTCCGCCTCTCACCATCCACTACGAATATCCATACACCTTCGATCTGACACCTTACATATCGGATGTTGACAATGATACATCTGAACTGACCGTGAGGACGAGCAATCCGGACAACGTGACAGTTGACGGTTTTGAAATAACGTTGGTGTACCCGGAATACTGGGGGCCAGCTCATATTGAGTACTCGGTTCCTCTCACAATCTTCGTTTGGGATGGGTTGCTAGAGTCCTTCCAAGTGATTACTGTCACGGTCAATGACAATTGGCCTCCCGAGATCTTGGTTCTCCTCCCTGATCTGACCTTTGAGGAGGATTTCCAGTATCAATATGCGTTCGATCTTGATGACCATTTCACGGACACTGACAATGACACACTATTCTTCGTCTCTGGACAAGAGACACTTATAGTCACGATACACGAGAATCACACTGTCTCCTTTGAAGCCCCATTGGACTGGTTCGGAGTGGAGAATGTCACATTCAGGGCAATCGATTCTATAGGGGCAATCGTGGAGGACACCATCAGGGTAGAGGTGGTCCCTGTCAATGACCCACCTGTAATCCTCCCCATCCCCAACCAATACGTAGGCGAGAGACAATGGACACTTGACATTACAAGCTATATCAGCGATGTGGATAGCGATATTTCAGAGTTGAATATCACCACCAATTCTCCCTATGTTTATGTGGAATCCATGATCATGTTCTTCGATTATCCAGCAGGAGTAAGTGAAGAGAATGTCACTATTAGGGTGAGCGATGGTCTCTCAAACACAACGAGATCCATCACAGTTGCAATAGTTGGCAACGAACCCATTGACTGGCTCTCAGAGAACTGGCTATTAGTTCTGATCTTGATAGTCTCGATCCTTGTAATGATAGGGTCAGCTGGATGGATTCTCCTGAGAGAGTCCATATTGATTGAGGACATATTCCTGATACACAACAACGGCATGCTGCTCGAACATCACACGAGGAGACTGAAGTTGACGGTTGACCATGACATTCTCAGCGGAATGCTGACGGCTATCTTGGAGTTCACAAAGGAGACCTTCACTTACGGAGAGGAAGGCGGGCTCAGGAAGATGGATGTAGGAGAGAGGTCGATTCTCTTGGACAGAGGTCACTTCGTCACTCTCGCCGTTGTGGTGAGAGGGGAAGAGCCGGAGGACATGACAGATAGAATGCAGGAGCTCGTCGAGGACATTGAGGAGAAATATCCTGAGATCGAGCACTGGGATGGAAAGGTGGGAGAGTACAAAGACCTACCCGAGATATTGGGCAAATTCAGCAAGGGATCATACGAGAAGGGATTCTGGAAAACTGGCCAGAAAAGAATAAGGTCCCTCCTGGACAGGAACAACAAGAACAACAACTCCAAGAACAATTCATCCAAGAAGAAGAAGGACTAGAACCTTCTCCTGTTTTTCCTTTTTCTCGACATGGTCATTGCGGAAATCAAAAGAACGGCGACAAGAGGTAAGACTACGGCCTCAAATTCCGGTATTATGGCCGTGAAGTCCGTGAAGTCCGAAACGCCACCAGCATCACCGCGATAAGTCCATGAACCACCTCCGTCCGAGGACCTGTACACTTCCCCTGTTGTTGCCACAGCGTAGAGATAGGAGTCATACCCCCATTCAATGGCTGTATATGTTTCTGAGCCAACGTCCGCTCTGTAGGACCACGAGGATCCGCTATCTTGAGATTCATTGACGTAGCCAGAGGCTGTGATGACGTACACATAGTCCCTGTCGTCTGTGGTGATGTCCTGATAGTCAGTGTCCAAACCGGCGTCCCCCCTATACGTCCAAGTTGAACCGCTGTCCACGCTCATGTAGACAGAACCATTAGTCACCAAGAGATAGAGATTATCTGAAGAGTCATATGCCAGACCAATGAACCCACTGCTTGCGGATGGGTCTGCATCCCCTTTGCTGTTCCAATTCGCTCCACTGTCCGTGGATTGGAAAACCTCTCCTCCTTCTCTGGCAACATACAGATAGTCGTTTCCGTCGACCGTAATGTCTACCAGATCCTGATAGTTGCCAATGTCACTGACCTCAGACCACGTACTGCCTTCATCATCCGAACCGTGAACCTCTCCGTTCTTTCGCAAGACAAACAAGTAGTCCGAGTGGTTGGCCACGATGCCTCTGTAGCCAGCTCCATTTCCTGCATCACCCTTCTGTATCCAGGTGGACCCTCCATCCAAGGATTGGAAAACGTCCCCGACTGCCTCAAGGACAAATGGGTCTTCAGTCAGCTCACCCAAAGGTGCGTCAGTGC
>CP070767.1:1234362-1241725 GCA_020345725.1 Methanobacteriota archaeon
AGAAGGTGGATTCCGACAGGAACAGTTCCTCCCCGAGAGGAAGTTGCTTCGTACTTGACGACGAATGATTGATTGATGAAGAGCCTTTCAACATCCCAGTCAAGGAAGGTACTTCCATCGGAGTTGGTTGTGATGTTATCCGGTGGAGTGGGATTGGAGTCCTGGTCCCGGAATGAATCAGGTACGAAGTGAATGTAGGGAGGCAAAGCATCTCTTATCATGGGGTTGGGCTCAATCGGATCATGTATCTTCTTTGCCGCCAAGCTGATGACTTTCCGATGAATCGCCAGGTAAATCTCCTCCAATGCCTCCGGGACCATGGTCGGATAGAACTCTCCACCAGTAATATCTGCGACCTGCTGGAGATGGAGCTGGCTTGCGTTCATCAGGCCTATGGTGAAGACAATCACTCCATGGTCTGCAGCTCTGTATGCTTGCTGAATCAATTCATCCGTTTTGTCATCTATACCATCGGTGAACAGGATGATAATCTGCAAGTGACTGGATATTCCATATCCTATCATCTCGTCTAGGCCAACTCTGAGGCCCTCGGCAATGTATGTTCCGCCACCTCCTGGATAGTCAAGGGAATCGATGTCCGCCTTTACGGCAACATAATCGGAGCTCAGATGTCGCCCGTTCACGAGGGCTGCCCAATGTTTGAATTCAACGGTTGCGACTCTATCGGGAACGACCAACTGGTCCACGTACGTCTTGGCCCCCGATAGTCTGAGGTTGTTCGGGTCCGTTATGTCTGTGCTCCCCGAGTTATCTATGACGAGAACCACGTCCTGGGGAAGACTCTGTGTGAGCGGCGTTCCTGCCCCCGTTACATTGAGTGTGATTGTTGTTTCGCGGGGGTCAGCAGTGACGGTCTCCAGCCAAATCGTGTCGGGATTGGCAGTTTTGTTCACCACGACATACGGCGGCACTGCTGCAACCGTTAGCAGTGTTGCTGTGTCCAGTACGTCCATGTCGAGAGACGAAGTTGCTGTCATGTAGAGCGTATTGTAGTTCCCATCATGTGGATCGGGTGGAGCGGAGACCTGAACTCTTAGATGGTAGATTTCTCCAACAGGCAGCACGTCAGTGTCGGGCACCGTGTCTCCATCGTTGTCAACGATTGGGACTCCAAGAACGTCCATGATCACAGTATGCCAACCCAGAGATGAATCGTAACTAATATCGAAGGTGTCGGGACTGCTCCCCTGATTGTCCACAGATATTTGGAATTCGGCGGTCTGTCCAGGATCAACTATTCGGGATTGATTTGGTCCGATTTTCACGATTTCAGATGTCGGGACTCTGTCGAATCTCCACCCAGCGTACTTCGATGAAGCCTCATCGAAACCATTGAATCTCAAGAACGCGATCCTCGCTACGGAAAAACCTTTGGAATGTGATGAAGACCATCCGACCATGTCTGCCAGTCTGCCCAGGTTATCATACAAGTAGACATTGTCGCCATTGCTGGTGCCATCGTCCATATCGAAACCCGAGGGGAAATCTCGCGCTCTGAGGACGAAGTGTCTCATTGTTGCATCCAGAGTCACTGGGGGCAAGACATAGTCGGAGTCCACGACCAATGTCCAACCACTTGTGCTAATAGATTCGTTCCCCAGGTAGTATATTTCAATGAATCTCTCATTGGAAGAGTTTGCGTTGAAGAACACTTCTTTCAATGCTATCGGAGGAGGATAGACCAGACCCATGCAATCATTCCGTGCTCCGAAGGTCGGAGTCGGGTCTCTGACCCATTCGTTCGAGTAGTTCACACCGTTCCAGAAACGGGCGATGCTCTCATCTGTCACGGGATCTGGAGCGTAACCCAGTTGCCCGAATGAAACCAAATCAAGCAGGAGGCCTCCCGAGTAGAGCAGGGAGATTTCTGCGCCTTCCGTACTTAGGAAAGTCTCCCCCACTCCGAGTGAATAGAACACATGTTCACCAGGGAGTATCGGGCTTTTACTCCACCCTCCTGCATCCCATTTGATTGAGCCATCGGGAGAGAGATAGACATCTGATGTTGAGACTGGATACAAACCATTGTTGTATAATTCAACCTTCACATCGCCCCCGCTCACAGAATCTTGAATCTCTGTGATTTGCAGGTCTGAATTCTGGTAGGCCAGGAAATTCCTTGCCTCTATGGTGGCTGACAGGATCTCTTGATAGCTTGTGCCAAAGGAAATGACCAAGGGGAGAGATGTGGTTGAGCCGTCAGACATGGCCGAAACTTCCCATCCAACCATGCATGTGATTTCATCCGCCGAACCGTGTACCTTGTTCACTGTGAGCGACTGATAAAGGGATTTTTCGTCAGATGGATCCACTGCACCAGCGACCCCTGAGGGATTCCCGTAGTAGTGGTTGATAGGGATTGAATCATCTGCAGATGCCAGACCCATTGTCACGCCCCCACCTGTCTGGTCCTCGATGTAGTATACTGAGTCTGCCGCATTCCAGTGGTCCACATCATTCCCTGGCGAGTCGTCGATTCTCGTTCTGAAGTTCATTCCAACCCTCAAATCAATGATGTCCTGTCCGTAGATGTTCTCTATCCTCCACTAGTTTATCGCCCAATCCTCGTTCTCTTTGCTATAGGCCCTTTGGAATATTCTGAGATCGTTTGATACTCCTGTCACACCGGTCTGAGTGAAAGAAGAATAGGTTTCTTGAGTGGTCCCGGACTGCAGGTAGATGTTCATTTCATCAACCGTGAAGTCCCCTCCTCCAACACCGTAACCGCTTGCGACTTCCGTGCTCCCGCCTCCCACGGGATACGCATCATGGTGTATTGTGAGATAGCTGTCGTAGACTATGTGGGTCTGACTGAGCATATTCCAGGCTATCTCATTTGTGATGACACCATAGTCGCTCAATGTCAATGTCACATTCCCTGCCGACAGATTGATGTCATCAGCTCTTGTGTTCGGTGGGTTGATGATTCCCGAGAGGGCGGCGACTGTTATCACGACGAGTGCCAAATGAAGGGAAATCGCTCTCCTTGTGTTGAACAGTCTGCCACTTCTCATCCTCTCTCCGCCCATCCTCGTTGTCCTCCACAGACGCGAGATCCAGTCATTTCACTTGATCGCGAATCTGACTTTGCTCTGCAGAATTCACATCTGAGACGGAGTAAATAAGGGTTGTGTTAAGTCATGGCATTCTGAGAGCCGATGAACTCACTTATCACTGAGGAACCATACTAATGGGGATGTCTGCCGCTTGCATCTTGCTGCCTGTTCAGGTTTCTGAAACAGTCCTCATCCAGTCTTCCGGATTCTATGAGGTCGTCAATGTCTATCCATTCGATTCTTTCAACTTGGTCGAACAGGTGGGAAATCTTCATGTCTCCTCTTTCCAACATCTGCTCTATTAACAGAACCAACGCCCTGGAATACAATGCGCAAAGAGGTTCTCTGTGGCCATTCCTCCATCTCGGTACAACCAGATCTGCGCCAGCCTTGCTTGACAGTTCATCAAGAATCCTCGTATCCACGTGAGGAAGATCTCCTGCCAGTACTATCGTCTTCTCATATCTGGAATTCTTCAGTGCTGAGTATATCCCGCCAAGTGGCCCCTTCCCCTCCATAATGTCATCTTTGGAAGATTGCAAATCCTCAACCGAGTTGCCTTGGAAGAACACATCATCCGAGAAATCATGGACCTTATCATAGACACGGTGAACCAGTTTCTTTCCATCAACCTCGAACACCAACTTGTTTGAACCGAACCGCCTTGATTTCCCTCCAGTCAGAATCGCAATGGAAATATCAGCCAGAAGTATCACCAACTGCTATCATCTCCTCCACGCTGTAGATGTTGAACCTTCTTCCTCTGAGGAAACCGACCATTCCCAATCCGTATTCCCTTGCAAGTTCGATGGAATCGTGAAGGGGCGCTCCACGGGAGACCACCATGGGTATTCCCACTCTGAGGCATTTGAGGACCAAGCTGGATGTGATCCTTCCGGTTGTCATGACCACGGTGTCGTCGAATGATTTTCCATCTAGGAAGTGAATCCCGATGACCTTGTCGACCGCGTTGTGCCTGCTTACGTCGTGGGCGTGGGCTATTAGCTCCATCCTACCATCAAAGAGAAATGCAGAATGTAGCGCTCCAGTCTCCAAATATGGTTGAGAAAGCTCTCTCGTCTTCTTGGAAGCGTCAACTATGCTCTGTGGATCCAACTTGAGTGTTGATTTGACCTTGGCCAGCCTGTCTCCGATTCTCTTTTGGATCAACGAAGGTGACGCACAGTCCGTCCATATCACGTTGTAATTCCTAGCGAAGGTTATCTTCTTATCATCCGCCAGACGAACATCTGCCGAGATATTGCTCCCTCTCCTCTTGTGGTGGTAGCTCAACACATCCTTCTCTTTCTTGATGAAACCCTCTGAGAATAGATTCCCGTAAACAAACTCCTTGACCTGCTCAGGAGAGATCATGGTGTCAAAACCAATGCCATCGTTCAACTCGAGATGAAGGAAACATCCCTCGGCGATCTTGTCGGAAAGCTCGGTCAGGTCACCTTCCTGCCATCTGAGTATCTTCATCCGCTTCATTTCTGTCCTATGCATTCTGGATTTGCCTATTTAGGCTTTCCTAGATGAGGGATTTGGACGGGATGAATATACACTACAAGAAGGGGATAGTTTGAAATACACACACCGAATAATAGAAATGTTGGCCAAGGAGAATTCTGACATGGAATCTGTCCTCAAGAAACATGGATTGACTGAAGATGAAGCGCGGGAAAGGATACGAATCGCTCGTCAGAACGTGAAGTGGTTCAACAGCAACGTGGATAGTCTCAGGGCTCTATATGCCAGGAAATTCGTGGCAGTCCACAAGAATAGGATACTCGATAGTGATGTTGATTTCGATGCATTAATGAAGCGACTGAAAGAGGAGCAAAGAGATCTAGACGTTGTCGATATCCGATATGTGCCCAGCGAAGACGCTCACATTGTGATCTAGTCATTCGCTCTTCTGGTTGTTTCATCATGAGAATAGAGGGGGATTGCACAGAAAAGGGGCTATTCCTTGTGTGTTACTTCGTCGCTCCTGGTCAGACCAAATGGGAGACCATTTCCTTCCAAGTGGATACCGGTAGCCGTCCCACCCTGATTTCTGAGAAAGATGCAAAGAAGATTGGGCTGGAGTACGGGAAGCTGAAAACATCCCCCAAGGCCATTTACGGTCTGGGCGGAAAAACTAGGCCCTACACGCTGAGAAATGTCGTGTTCGTTTTTGATTCTGATGAAGGAATGCAGGAAATTCCACTGGGGTCGGTGGAGGCAGTAAGATATGAAGGCCGCAGAAAAGATATCAAGGAACAGATGATGAGCATTCCCAGTCTACTGGGATGGGATTTCTTCTGGAAGAGGAATTTCAGGATTGAAATCGACTGTGCCAAGGAGAAGTTCTACGTCACAAAATCGTGAAGGTTCCGTGCCCCGCTTAAAGGAAGAGGCACGGACTCCCGGACCCCGTACACTGATCTATCGAAATGTGAATTGAGAGATCAGTCAGAATCTCTACCTTTTGGATGTTTTGGAAGGAATCACCATACTCACAAAACTTTAAATCGCCCACCAGTATTATCACAGAAGAAGGGGTTTCGTCCATCAAATTTCTGGAGTTATCGGGAAACGATGAACTCGGAGCCAGCTAAGATCGGTGTGTTTGTCTGTCAATGTGGTAAGAACGTTGGCGGGGTCGTTGATACCGAGAAGGTTGCCGATGCGGTGAAGGATTCTCCGAATGTGGTTTTGAGTAAGGTTCATCCCCATCTATGCTCCTATGAAGGCCTATCTGTCATTCAGAACGACATCGAGGAACATGGAATAGACAGGCTGGTGGTAGCTGCCTGCACTCCCAAGATGCATGAGAAAACCTTCAGGGACGCTGCAGTCGGAGCTGGACTCAATCCTCATTGTCTTGACATCGCGAACATCAGGTAGCAGTGTTCTTGGGTACACATGAATGAACCTGCCAAAGCTACTGAGAAGGCCAGATCCTTGGTTTCGACCAGCGTGGCGCGTGCGGCAACGATTGAACCCTTGATCCCGGATGAGATCGAAGTCACTCCAGCGGCAATGGTCATTGGTGGAGGAGTTGCTGGCATACAAGCGGCCCTGGACATAGCCGATAACGGATTCAAGGTCTACCTGGTGGAAAGGGAACCCAGCATCGGAGGGAAGATGGCCCAACTGGACAAGACCTTTCCGACTCTCGATTGTTCCGCCTGCATTCTGACCCCGAAGATGGTTGATGCCGCCAGACATCCGAACATCGAGCTGGTCACCTACGCGGACGTGAAGAACGTCAAAGGCAGCATCGGCAATTTCACAGTAAGAGTGTTGAAGAAACCCAGGTATGTGGACATAGACAAATGCATTGGATGTGGTCAATGTGCCGAAGCCTGCAGGATGAAGGGCAGGATACTGAACGAATTCGACGAGGATCTCGGCAAGCGTGGGGCGGCCTATATTCCATTTCCTCAAGCAGTTCCTCTGAAGTACCTGATTGATCCTGAGAGCTGTTTGCTCATTACCAAGGGCGTGTGTGGCAAGACCCTCCTCTGTGCTGATGCCTGCAAACCGGAAGCGATTGATTTTGACCAGAAACCCGAGGAAGTCGATTACGAAGTCGGAGCTATTGTCGTTGCCACTGGGTACGACCTTTATGACGCCAAGCTCAAGAAGAACCTAGGATACAAAGAACTGGACGGTGTCATCAACGGCATGGATTTCGAGCGGCTGATATGCTCAAACGGACCTCTAGAAGGAGATTTCTCGGTCAATGGAAAGAAGCCCAAGAGTGCAGCTTTCATCTCGTGCGTGGGATCGAGAGAGAAGGATGGCAACCATCACTGTTCAAGATTCTGTTGCATGTACACTGCAAAGCAGGCCCACATGATCAAGGAGAGGGTGGGCGATGGGAACGTTATCGTCTATTACACTGACATGAGGGCGTTCGGCAAGGATTTCGAGGAGTTCTTTTCCAAGGTCAAGAGCGAACGGATAGATTACCGCAGAAGGGAACTGGACAGCGAGTTGAACATCGAGAAGAAGGGCGATGGTCTTGTGGTCAAGGCAAAGGGCTACCCAGATTTTGATACTGACCTCGTGGTCCTCTCCGTTGGTGCCACACCAGTTGAGGGAACAGGATACCTGTCGAATGCTTTGAACATCCAGATAAGCCCAGACGGGTTCTTCAGGGAATCTCACCCAGTTCTCAGGCCTGCTGACGCGATGAGTCCGGGCATCTTTCTAGCGGGTTGCGCGGAGGGACCGAAGGATATCCCTGATTCAGTTGCCCAGGCATCGGCTGCAGCAGCGAGGGTCTCAGAGAT
>CP070767.1:1241825-1253286 GCA_020345725.1 Methanobacteriota archaeon
CCAGAGGCATTGTCAGGTAAGGATCAGGTTTTCTCGAGGCTTGAGGATGAGGCAAAGACCATTGTGGTCGTGGGGAAGGAGAGCGAAGTCGCCGGAGTCATAGGAATATCGGATAAGATACGGAATGACAGCAAGCAAATGATTGACAGTCTTCATAATATGGGCATCAACCGAACGGTCATGATCACTGGCGACAACAAGCGGACCGCCAGAGCCGTCGCATCGCAAATCGGTGTGGACGAATACTACGCGGAGCTTCTCCCAGAGCAGAAGGTCTCTGTCGTTGAGGAGATCGGCGGGGGGAACGGGAAGGTCGCAATGGTAGGAGACGGCGTGAACGATGCTCCTGCGTTGGCTGCCGCCGACTTGGGGGTCGCCATGGGTGTTGCGGGATCTGATACTGCGCTGGAAGTGGCCGACATCGCATTGATGAACGACGACCTCTCAAAAGTCCCCTATCTTCTATCTCTGGGCAAAAAGACAATGGGCGTAGTCAAACAGAACATAGTTCTGTCCATCGGGATTAAGCTCTTGTTTGCCATTCTTGTATTCCCCGGTCTCGTAACACTCTGGATGGCTGTTGCAATAGGGGATATGGGTGTGAGCTTGGGTGTGATATTGAACGCTCTCAGGTTATCAAAAGTCAAGCATAGTTGATCACTGAACAAGGAAAGATATGAGGAAGTATTTCAAATGGAAATCTACGGGCTGTTGATGGGTGCAGTAACAATATCTCTCCTCCATGCAATACTCCCAAATCATTGGCTACCTTTTGTGCTGGTAGGCAATGCTCAAAATTGGGATGACAGAAAAATCATGCGAATTGCTTTGCTGGCAGGTGGAGGACATGTATTTATGACGGTAATACTTGGAATAATTGTTGCATTCGCGGGGAGTTTGATAGTATCTTCTTTCGATATCTTGCTACTACCGGTTACAAGCGGGATTTTGATAGTATTCGGGTCCATTTACGTAAGTCTGGGATTGAGAACGAAACGCAAGATTGCCAAGAATCATCATTTGAAAATGTCTGACAAAACAACATCACTCTCTCTTTTTCTAATGCTTACATTTTCACCTTGTGAAGCGATGATCCCTGTCTATTTCGCTGCAAGCCATTATGGATGGACGACGCTCTTGATCTTGACACTGATTGTAGCATTCACAACAATTGGAGGGATGTTGTTGTTGATCTATCTCTCCTTGATTGGATACAAGAGAATTCACTCTCGTTGGTTTGAGGAAAACGACAGGATCGTAATTGGAGCAATTCTAATCCTCCTTGGATTATTTGTTCTGTTATATCATATCGCTTTGTGATCGGGTACCGGTAAACACGGACCCAACCTCCCCAGACATTCACTCCTGTCTGGAACCAATAGGTCTTTTCAATCTAAACAGCCCAATCAAAAGAACCGAGACCCCAGCCAGCGTATGGCAGATTCTCAAAGCGGAATCGTCTGAAATCCACGTCGCCGCAAAGAAGAGCAGTGCAAACGTGATACAGCAGCCGATCAGCCTTCCAACGTTAAGGAGAACTTCCCTAGTGAAGACTGCACCCCCTTTGTTTTTCTCCGCCAAGTCAATAGAAAGGGCAAGAAGCATGATCCACATGATGGGCAGGAAGAAGTTCATCACGCCCATGACCAGCGTGTAGCTCATCACATCCCACATTCCAGCCGAGACTATTATGAGAGGGCCTGTGGCCAAAGCCCCAGCCTTCGCAAACAGACCTCTTCTCCCCTTCACATCTGTTACTCTACCTACGAATATTGTGGCCAGAGCACCTCCAAGTGCGAAAAGAGCCAGGAGCGTGCCGAGGCCAAGTTCTCCTTGAGCAAACCCAAATGATAATAGTGGAACAGTGATCCACAATACTCCCTCCTGGACACCTTCCAGAAGAAAACCTGTTGACACCCCTATACCCATTTGATCGAAGATGATCTCATTGCGAACCGGCTGTGGACTGAAGGCTGGGAGCGTAGCGATGACCAGGGCATTTACCACTAGAAGAACAGCAGCGAAGAGAAATATGGCGAAGTAGTCCAGAACCTCTATCAATGCTCCTCCCACCAACGGAAACATGATTCCAATCAAGGGGAAGATAAGGAACATTATGCCTGAAGCCACGCCTCTGTCAGTGGATTTCGTCAGCTCCATGTAGAGAGTGTTGAAAGGCAGCCAATACAGGGGTATGTACGCACCAAATGGAATGGGTGCCAGGATGAGTGCCCAAGGTGGAGGCAGAACCAGATAGCTTCCATAGGAAAGAGCCAAGACGAGCATTCCAGCCGCCATCCAGATCCTTGGCCGTCTGATGGTTCTTCCCACAAGCAAGAGAAGAGCGACCACTGCCGCGATGTAGCAGATGACGTAGAATAGCCCACAATACGCATAATCGAAATCCCGTCTTACAAAATAGATGAGTACAAAGGATCCAGACATGTAAGTTGCGATAGATAGAAAAGCCTCTACCAGGAGGAACTGCTTCATTCTTTTGATATCCACGGGGGGAAAGGAATCACTCCGTTCTTAACTCTTTGTCAGGTACGGTTGTGGAAGATGGTAACTCTGTGAGCCATCACACCCAAAATACCGAAAGTTTTAAACAATTCCCAAATCCATTACTGGTCGGGGGAGGAGAAGAACATGGATCTTTTCCCAGATTGGGCTAGAAGTAACTATGCGAAGTGTGCGACAGTATTCTTGGGTTTCGTTCTGCTGGCAAGTGGATTCGCGATGGTTGGGCAGAAGGGTGATGTGACCAATTCCCTTGACAATCCAGTTCCCAACGCAGCATCGTACTATGCCATTCCGAGCGAGGACCCGGACGACGGCAAGTTTCTTGGTTTATTCGGGATAAACATGTCCACGATATCCGGGCTTGAGACCATAATCTACATTGGAGTTCCTGCCAACCAGACTTCCTTTGAAGTGGGGATCTTTGATGCAGATTTGTCCGCGAATTGGGATTACATCAGCACCCCCGGTGTTGCCAATTTCAGTATATACAAGGATCCTCTCAAGAACGGAGATGTCTCGAAGTTTCTCGATAGCTGGACGAGCAATGACGGCATAAACGATGCGTACATCAACAGGTCCTACTTGACAGACTCAGATGCGCGAGCTCCTAGTGGAAATTTCTTCTATCGACTTGAGGTCAAGTGGGAATCTGGACCTTATATTGTCTCGGCAAATCTGTTCAAGGTCAGAAGCACGGGACAACTGAGTCTTGCGAAGAACCAGGAGTTCGGTTTCGTGGGTGCACCTCAGAACATCAATGTAGATCCGTGCGTCGGTCAACCCGGCAATTCCTATAATGGAGCCTGGGATTTCTACTTCTATGTTCCAAAGGAGCGTACAGTAGTGAAATTCAGGGATGGAGATGCCGACAGATATCAGGATAATGATGATTTCAACACTCCTAACGTCGATCCAGATGGAGGAGGACCCGCAGGGCCTGAAGGAGCAAGAAACGGTGCACCGGAGGACACTGGTCCTGACAATCCCTATGGAACTTGTGCAATCATCGAACCCTCTGTCTACTACTTCGTGAGGGACCCTGCTGGAAACGAATACAACAACTCTGATCCATCAGGAGACACTGAGTGGGAGAATTTCGTCATAGAATACAATGGCACGAATGCAGACCACAACACAACTCATATGTTGCCAGCTGGCTTGTGGCAGTTGTCCATCAGAGCTCTTGACGCCCACAATGGAGACTACTACAACACATCCTTTGAGATATTCACCACTACAGACCCACCTCTTCCAGTGAACCCGCCACCTGATGTGGTGGCAGACACCACCAAGGTCGTACAGCCCGATGTCACAGTGGCCTATCCTCACACAATCACAAACAAGGGTCTGGCCGACAATTTCGATCTGACTGCTGTTTCCTCTAACGGCTGGGTCACCAGAATCTATGACGATCTTGACGCGGACGGGCAGGTCGATCCTGGAGAGCCGATAATATCTGAAACGGGCCAAATGGGTCCAAACCAGGCGAAGTACATCGTCGTCGAACTAGATGTTCCAATCGGAACTGAAGGCAAGTCCGATAAGATGACAGTTACGGCCTCTTCCCAGAATGAGTGGGCCGTTCAAGGTTCTGCAATTGACACGACAATTGTAGTCAAGAATGAGATGCCTGTGGCGAAAGCTGGAGGTCCTTATTCAGCGCGTGAGAACGAGCCCATCAAGTTCAATGGAAGCGGTTCAGTTGATCCTGAAGGCGATCCCCTTGAATTCCGATGGGACTTCGAGAGTGATGGAATCTGGGACACTAGCTGGTCGTCAGATCCCACAGCCACAAAGGTCTGGGGTGATGACTACTCCGGTAGAGCAACACTGGAAGTTCGAGACCCTGGAGGTCAGAGCTCCACCGATACTGCATATTGGGTTGTCTACAACGCCCTTCCGAGCGCAAGCATAACATTGCCGTCACCTTTGGATGAAGGCAAGGCTGATGTTTTCGGAATCGTCGTGACGGACCCTGGCAGTGACGACATGGAAATAATCTGGGATTGGGCAGATGGAACTGCTGACACCTGGACAATCTACAACAACGGCGTGAGTCCTGACCCGTCTCCTAGCCCTGATATCAATCCTGTTGTTATCCATTTAAACACCACCCATGAATGGGGAGACAATGGCGATTACCTGATTGCTCTTGGTCTGAAAGACGATGATGGAGGAGTCATGAACTACCTGGTTACCATCGTGGTTAACAATCTAGTGCCTGTGGAGGTTTCATTCTCTTCTCCCTCTTCAACTGACGAAGGGGTTGCGATCAACGCAAAGAGCACGGTATCCGATCCTGGCAGCGATGTCCTGACATTCAAGTGGGACTGGGGTGATGGCTTGACCGACACGGAAGTGTTCTACAATGATGGAGTCGGGCCAGATCCTCCCAAGAGTCCGCACGGTACATATCCATTCACTGCGACCTCCGTAATGACTCACATCTACGGTGATGACGGGACTTTCTCGCTGGTTCTCACGGTAACCGATGACGACGGAGATTCACTTGTCATATCAACAGACATCGCGGTTTCAAATCTTCCACCTCGAGTGACCCGCGCCGATTTCCCATCCACGTCGGATGAAGGAGAGGAAGTCAAGTTCTCGATTGACGTGACCGATCCCGGCAGCGATGACATCATCCTTGAATTCGACTGGGGTGACGGGACAACAGAGACGGTAGTCTTCTACAACGATGGTGTTGGACCTGACCCAGACCCAAGTCCTCTGGGTACCTATCCATTCAGTATAAGCGCAGACGTTCCTCACACATACGGAGACGACGGCAAGTTCACTGTGACTGTCACGGTCTCAGATGATGATGCAGGCAGCGTAACGACAACCAGGGATATCGTTGTCAATAACGTAAATCCGACCATTGACCCCAATTCTGTGGAGGCAAAGGCAATAGTTGATCTGACCTTGCGAGTGGCCGGGGAGAAGTGGCATGATGTGAGCTTGGATATTGTGAGAGGTGGTGTGGCTGTACAACTTCTCTACATTGTCAGAGAACCTGGAAGTCCAGATGAACAATCAAAGACCGCACCAGATGTTACTGTGAACCTATTCGAAGACATTCCGCTCATAGTCCACTACACGCCATTGGATGATCCGATCAACGGTCAGCTTTGGGGTTCCACACCCGTCTGGGTGATTGTTGGTTTCGAAGATGGCTCCGAGGCCTGGCTGAACCACACATTCAACGTTCGACATCCCAATACATGGACCTGGGAGATTAGAGACATATCATCCTTCTTCATAGGCCAAGATATTACCTTCAGCGCCGCTGCATCCGATCCAGGAAGTGATGACCTGACATTCAAATGGGACTGGGGAGACGGAACCACGTCGACATCAATCTATTATAATGATGGAGTGGGACCAGATCCATATCCGAGTCCAGATGTGAATCCAATCACGGTTACAGACACACAGACACATTCATTCCCGTTGCCAAGGGTTTATACGATAACCATAACCGTTACTGACGATGATGGAGGCTCTGATAGCCTTTCGTTCACCCTGAAATTGTAGACTTCAGAACTCCGTCTTATCGAATCATATGGAAGAAAAGCAAACAGTCCGAGTGATCTCTACTCGTTCTTTCTCCTTCTCATCAATAACCAGGCAATTGAGAGGATTGAAACTGTGCTCACGGCAATTGCGATGAGAATCCAGTATTCTACTGGTAGTCCCAGGATTGTGGCCGGCGGCTCCTCTCCGTTGCTGTAGGAGAAGCTTCGTAATTCATAGTTTCCAATCTTGTATCCGTGCGGGTCATATCGCTCGACCTTGGCACCTGCTCCGGCCTCTGGAAGGTAGTAATTCATCTCCCTGCTCCCATCTACGCCGGTCTTGTTTATCACGTAGACCTCATATGTCCCAGCTTCTACCGTTATCGTGGTAAGTTCTTCACACTTATAGTTCACCTGATAGAGCGTCTGGGTCTCATTGTACATCCCGGTAGGTGGCATACCCTCCACTTCTATGATTACAGAGTTGTTGTAGAACTTGTCGGTGACTATGTTTCCTGTCTGGCCCGCGACAATTGGATATTGCCAGGTGTCAGAGATAATGTCGTCCTGTGTTCTGGTCGTTGACGTTATCGTGAGGTTGGCTTGATAGGGACCGAAATCCAGAGTTCCCTCCATCTCAACCGAGAGGTAGGTCTCTACTCTCTCAACAGTCTGCTCATCCCAGTACTCCGTCCCAGTGAGAGTCCAGTCTCCTTCCGCAGGTAAATCCATGACCGTTCCGGTGAAGGTTCCGCTCCCGCTGACCTCGTTCTCTACAACATTGTAAGTATTCTGGCCTACGCTGATCGTGTCTTCTCCGACAATATCCATCTGTACAGAGCCAAGTAGCTGAATCGTGTATTGTTCCGTCATGTCGACAGAGTATGTCCAGGAATTCCCTTCCGTGTATTGTGGTACTTCATAAGCGGTCGCAATGGTCACGTTGGAAAATGAGGAAGCAATCATGCCAAGAGCAGCCATAAAGCATACGAGCAAGACCAAACCTCTCTTCAACCCGCTTCCTTCCGCGACCTCTGCCTTCTCCTGCCTTCCAACCAATTCCAGAGTTCCAGTGTCATCTTCGATCTCTTCGGTCTCCTTGTCAGTCTCAACTTCTCTTATGATTTTTGGTGGTCTCTCTACCATTCTCAAATCCCTCCTTAGCAAGGCGAAGTGTTTTGGTTCCATCGCCTCCGCGTCAGCTGGCAATATCATGATTGAATCTTGCTGGGCAATGTATTCATTGAGATCTTGAAGTGAAGTTAAAACGGTCTTGAAATCGTTGTGCAATATCAGATATTCCACTCCATCCAACAGGACCACGGTGTTCTTGCCCGCTCTAATGAAGTGCTGGATCGTCTCTGAGATCTTTCCCACAGGATAGGGTCTCAATGTCTCAGGATTGTCCGCCACCCTTGTGAGCCACAGTATCGGGGTCTTTTCGAGACCGTACATGCTTCTCACTTTCCTTGGCATTGTTCTGGTTATGGCCAGTCCTTGCTTACCGTGCGTGACAAGGTCTTTGAAAACCTCGAAGCAGTGACTGGGGGTGCTTTCCTCCACCAGATAGCTGTATCCGCTCGGAAGATCATAGGTCTTCTTTGTTTTCAAATGAGCTTCTGGGACGGGGTTCATCAGGTCCTGCAAGAAGGTCTTGTCTCGGATTGCATAGGCAATTACGCCCACCAGGGAAATCTGGATGACGAAACCGGCAGCTCTAATGTCTATGCTGAGGCTGGGGAGTATTATCTCGAAAACAAGCTCGCCCACGGAATAGCCAATCACGGCACCCGTAATCATGTATGCTTCACGGACTATGTGTTTGTGAGGCCTGGCCCTCTTGAGGTATGTTCTCATCTTGATTGGTATGAAGATCATCACGCTCAGGGCAACGAGAAAGATTCCAACCAGGAACCAAGTTGGGAAGATGAATGTGTAAGCACCTCCGCTGAGGAACACCACTTCTGCTGGAGTTACCATCACACCCACTAGACCAGATATCATCACTAGGCAGAACAGGAAGTAGGAACTCGGGAATCTGTCTGTCATGTGCCTGAGGAGATCCCTCCCTGAATTGATGTTTGGCACTGCCATTGCCACCACGAAGGCTCCCATCGTAATTCCCATAAAGATATCGAACATTGCCTGGATCTTCTTGCTGTAGATGATGGAGCTCTCCTGGGTTATTAGACCCGCTGAGACTGAGATGATGATGTTTGAGACGATCGCACAGACTAGAAGAAGGATGGAGAATATCAGGACGTTCTTCTGGAAGGCCTTGATAGTCTTCTGCCTCAGAACTGCGATTATGATTACGATTGATAGAGCAAGCGCAATACCTGCTCCTACGTACCTTATTATGGTGTTACCTCCGTAAACGTAACGGATTTTCATCACACCTCTGGACTTAAGAACTGACGTTCCCGTTATCGTTAGTGATAATCCTCAAAACTCGACCGAGCCAGGCATTTATTTCTGTTTCTGATAATAAAAATCATCTTTGAAATTCGTGAAAGAGCCTTTTTGTCGGTCTATCCGCACTTTCTACACCTGCGATTACGCAGGGAGTGCCACCTCCATGTCCACAGATACCGTCCGCATCAGTGCGGAGGACGTCAACTTCCTTTCCGACAAGGTTCTCAAGTTGGGGAGCTACGCTGAAACTCTTCTCGAAAGCTACGATTTGGGTATTGAATCCGAGGAACTGGCCCATCACATCCGCAGGACTTGTGACAACCTGGGTTTGTTATTCGATGGAGGGAGCATGTTCCCTATTTCTTTGAGGCCTAGTGCTCAACCGAACGTCATCCTTGATGAGGAGGTGGGTGATACCTGGAATTGGGCCCAGACACTGAGGTATGCAGCAGGGGCAAGCATGATCTCTCAGAAATATGCCAAGGATATGTCCCAAGATAACCTGAGACGATCTCTTCTCGCCAAGGTCCTTTACAAGTGCCAAACCGGTATTCTGGATGATCTTGTGGACAAAGGGCGCTACACCTACATGGAAGCGAGAGGAATATACCACCACGTTTTGGCCTCTATGACTGATTTGGATTTCGATCCTAACGCATTCAAGAAGAAGCTCATTCCATTGATGAACCAGAACCAGATTCATATCTTCGATTTGATATCAACAATCTCATCAAGCTTCAACAGGCTTTTCGTCAAATCGCCTCAAGGAGTGGACTTGTTCTACCATATGGAAGTCTTAGATGAAAGGGTCATACTCGGACAGGCGCTGACCATGTTCCAGAAGGAGGAGACATTGAATCTTGGCAAGATAAAGAGCATAGCTAAAAACTTCTATGCTCCCTCAGATGATGTGAGATGGCACGAAAAGCTTGCGGCATATGTAAGTGGTGGAACCAGGTATAACCTCATAGACATGTCCTTCACGGAAGAGGAATTCGCGGTGGAAGAGCTTCAGCACTTCCTTGAGGGGTGGTTCTACTATGACATCGCTGTCGTCTATCTGAACAACATAGTGAATGTCCATCAAGACCTGAAGGATGGCATTGCCAATCTCTCATTGATTGCTATGAGGGAGGATGAAATCTGTTCGGTCAGGAAGCTCGAGAATTACAATCCGGTCCTGACACTTGAGGACTACAAGAATCACATTGCCAGGATTGCCCAGCTGGCTGGAAGAGCCATGTCTGAAGTGACCAAGGACTTCACTGACACGGAGAACTACTATCCCTTCATCACAATAATGATGCCAGTGGTCATGATGGCCGAGTGGATCGGCAAGAGGGACGATCTCATTTGCTCCTATCTGGAAGAGCTTTCACCTTCGCTTAGAAAAGCTTGTTCAAGAAGTGCCGCGTCGGCTTAGTTCATAGCCAGGGGATCTAGACGATTCTGAAGACAATGTCGTACGGTCGGACTCTTTTCTTCACCTCGACTTCTATTATATGTCCTTTCGAGGCCTCTTCCGCGATTCTCTTTCCAATTGTCATCTTGGAAAGCTTCTGAGAGAAGTTGGTTTCTTCTCCTTTGAACAGGATTTTGTCACCTACAGCCAGCGTTCTCTTCTCCATTTGGATTTTTGCGATTCCCATCTCGGAATATCCGATGACCCATCCAACTCGCTTCCTCTTCTTTGAATCTCGATCATCGTCTTCTTCCCTGGAGGTCTCCCGTGCGTAATCTTCGAATTTCTCTCCCGTCTTCACCCGAAAGGCCACCATTACTATTCCAGGTATGATAAGAACAACTCCTGCCCATGTGGCAATCTCACACCAGCCTTTGCACACCAACTTGGGGGAGATTGATACAGGATAATACAGTTGTTGGCCAGAAAGCGATAGGTAAGTGCCTCCCACAACGAATCCTTGATCAATGTAAATCCCATCCACTACCACTTCGTCACCTGCTGACAGATTCTCAGAACTGTTGAAATAGACAGGAGCATCGAATCCTTCAATTCGCAACTGACCTGGATTTTGAGGCGTCGCCTCTTGCTCGATTTCGCCTATTCTGCCATTGAATTTTACCGGATCTCCTCCTGAAATGTCTCCCCCGACTACATCATCCCACGCATCCTCAGCAGACATTCCCGCAAAGAAGATGTCGAATATGAAAGGTGGCAAAAGGGTCGCTGCGACAAGAATAATGCCAAGTATCAGAATGTTCGCACCAATTCCCCCCTCTTCGTCTCGACCGATTGACGTATATTTCCCCTCCTTTCCTGTTGATTTGGACGCTCATCGAATCATGTCGAGAAAGACTTTGTGCATAGTGCCTGTCCTTGGGGTATCTCAGTCGTTATGGGCAACAGATTCATGCCCTTAGCCATTCTCATACGACCTTGTACACAATATCGTTCGGTCGGACCCTATCCTTTACCTTGATACCGATCGACTGTCCGGCCCCAGCACTCTCCACCTTCTGGTTATCAATCTCCATTGAATCTACTGTCTGTTCGAAGTCGGTGGTGGCTCCCTGGATTAGTATCCTATCCCCAACGGTCAGGGTTCCACTCTCAATGCTGATGGCAGCAACCTCTGGTTTTGCGAAGTACTTGAACACCACTCCAATCTTCTCTTTCTCCTCCATGAAATCGACCAGATGCCATAACCTTTTCAACGCATAAAAACGTTGCTCTGTCCCAAAGGAGTTAGGGAAAAGGTTAAATCAAACGGATACTTTCACACATCTTGACTGTCAGGGGGGAATGACATGGTTCTTCCTTTGAATGTATTGGAGAAGTCGTTGAATAAGAGGATAGCGTTGATGCTGAAGGACGGACGGAGTCTCGAAGGAAAGCTGGTAGGCTATGATGACTTCATGAACCTCGTGCTGGAGGAGACCGAAGAGACCAAGGAGGAGCAAGCAAAGAAGCTGGGCACCGTGGTTCTCAGAGGTAATAACGTAGTCACCATCGTTCCAAAATGATCGGCCCTATTCTTCCAAAA
>CP070767.1:1253386-1256638 GCA_020345725.1 Methanobacteriota archaeon
ATTATGGGCTCATGATCGCCCTTTCTGACCACATTGTCCCATTCCATGTACCCGCAGTATACCGGATTCTTCAAAATCCATGCGATTGTCTGTTTGGTCCACGGTTTCCCCTTTTTGGTGGAGACTCCTTTCGAGTTCAGCACGTCAGCGATTCTCTGTGTAGTCTGGCCTTCTAGGTACTCGTTGAAAATCATTGTCACGCTCTCAGCTTTTGTTTCATCATTAAGCAGTCCCCCATCCTGTTGATCATACCCAAAGGGTGCATATCCCCCCAGTGGTCCGCCCACAGTAGAAGCCTTCTGCTTCATTCCCATGTAGACTCTCTCACCGATTTGCTCACTCTCCAGCTGCGCGATCCTCTGTATTATATCCATAACAAACCTGCCCATTGCTGTACTAGTGTCCAAAGACTCCTGCATGCTCGAGAACTCCTTGCCCCACCTCTTCAGGTCGTCCATCATCTCCATGAAGTTCTTGCTGTTCCTGTGGATCCTGTCCATTTTGATTACGAGAATGGTGTCCCAATCGTCCTTATCCTCAAGCATTCTTTGATAGGCTGGCCTCTTCGTATCTCTTCCAGAATGTCCGTCGTCTATGTATTCACTGGCAATCTCCCAACCTTTAGCCTGGCAGTATGCTCTCAACCGGTCCTTCTGGGCGTCCAGCGAGTATCCTTCCTTGGCCTGGTCTTCCGTAGAAACTCTGGCGTAAACTGCAGCTCTTTTCATATCCCATCCCGAGTGTAGGAGGTATCACAAAGTGAATATAAAAAGCTTTTCATTTTTATTTGTGTGTTTTTATTTTTAGTCCTGAATGAAAGAAATCGCCTAGATTCGTACAAATCAATCTCTAACCCCCTTCTTTTGACACCGAAAAATGCTATTCCGTGCACGTTATCGATCGAGAGCAAGTGCTCTCTCTGTGTGGTTAAGGTCTTAAAACTATTATTATATGTCATAACGATATCGTCGATATATTTTGCTGTCTAATGTAAACTGATAGGATTACGGCAAACTCGTCGCTACTCCGGAACATCTATGTTTAATATAAAGCTAAACTAAGTAATCTCGTAGCGCTATAAGATAATAAAATATATCTCATAGATTAACAAAGGGGAAAAACGTCCGAACCGACGAGATATCTAACTCTCTCCTCGCAGTTCCTTCAAGATTTCTTCCGCTCGGTCCATCCTAACCTTCTTCTCGGCAACGAGTCTCTCAACAATCTTTTCGACTTCTTCCCCTTCCGCTCCGACCGTGACGGCAATGTTACGCGCATGCAGGGACATGTGCCCCCTTTGTATTCCCTCGGTCGCAAGTGCTCTCAAGGCGGCGAAGTTCTGGGCAAGACCTACGGCTGCAATAATCTCTCCGAGTTCTGAAGCGGTCTTCACACCGAGTATCTTCACGTTTCTCCTGGCTGTGGGATGGACGGCCGTGGCACCACCTACAAGCCCCACGGCCATGGGGATTTCGATCCGACCTACTAGGTCTCCATCTTCATTCTTCTCATATTTTGTAAGGGGCCCGTATCGTCCTGTTATGGATGCATACGAATGCGCACCTGATTCAACTGCACGGAAATCGTTCCCGGTCGCAATCACAACTGCGCTTATCCCGTTCATCACACCCTTGTTGTGTGTTGCAGCTCTGTAAGGGTCCGCGGCAGCAAAGGCATAGGCTTCCAGGATACCATCAACAACCTCCTCACCCCCGATCTCGCCTTTTCCGAACACCGCTTCGGCCTTCGCGATTCTTAAATCAGCTAGATTGGAGATTATCCTGAGGTAGACTCTCCCTTTTGTAAGTCTCTCAATGAACGGTGCTACTCCTTCAGCCATCGTATTGACCGCGTTCGCACCCATCGCGTCCCTGCAGTCTACTATGAGATGAGCGACAACCATTGGACCCCTGATCGTTTCAAGGACCCTCACCTGTACATCCTTGGCTCCGCCGCCGACCTTCAGGAGTATGGGATCCATCTCGTTCGCAATCCTCAGTATCTCTTCCTTGTTCTCTTCTATGATTCTTTTGGCTTCCTGGGCATCCTCCACGTTCGTGAGCTGAATCTGTCCAATCATTAGAGGGGGCGTGCTGCTCGTGTTGAATCCACCCTTCTCCCTGGCCATCTTACCAGCGTTGGATGCCGCGGCCACCACGGACGGTTCCTCGAGGGCCATTGGTATCATGTAATCCTTTCCATTGATGAGGAAGTTGGTGGCTATCCCCAATGGGAGGGGCATTGTTCCGATGACGTTCTCTATCATCCTGTCGACTTCGTCCATCTTCATCGCGCCTGTGTTCGAGAGAATCTTCACATCCTCTTGGTCCAGGTCTGCGAATTCCTTTACGAAGTCCAGTCTCTCTTCCGGAGTCATCTTGTAGAAACCAGGGACATTTGATGTAACAATGGGGCCCACCCTCCTGCAGAATGACCTCATTCATATTATTTCTTTTCAGTCGGCAAAAGCCGTAGGATTGAGCGTTCTGGCCGAATCAAACCTCTTCTTCTATCAATTCTTCCTGGGCTCCTACTTCGACCATGTCTTCTTCTTCGACCAGAGCCTCGGCCTCGAGGACTTCCTCAGCTTCCTCTTCGGTAGGTTCCTCAGCCAGAACCTCCTCCTCAACCTCTTCCTCGCCGGGTTCGATTTCCCCTCTTCTCATCCGCGACCCGACTAGGTATCCAAGGAGCAGTCCCACTATTATGAGGACCGCCATTATGATGTAAGGGAGAATGTCTCCCGTCTCTCTGACAATGACGACCTGCAAGCTCCTGACGTTGTCTGCGGAATCGGCCGCTTCCATGTAAATCACATTGGGTCCAGGCTGCAACGCCACCGTGTCCTCGAACGTCCCGCCTGCCGTGCTCACGAACTTGCCGTTGATTGTCAGTATCGATCCCGGATCTACAGTTCCAGAGATTACCACTTCAGCATCCTCAGTGGAGGATGGTACTTCGTCAAGGATTAAGGACGGTGGTGCCGTGTCCCTTGTGATGTTCTTGTACATTGATACGCTGTTCCCTGCCGCGTCTGTTGCCTCCAGGAGGAAGGTGTTATGTCCTTCGTTAAGGGTCAATACTCTGCTGAACATCCCGTTATAGTGGATTTCCACTTCTTCTCCGTTTATCTTCAGAGTGACAGTCCTCGGGTCGTATGTGGTTCCTTCGGCTATGTATTCCTCCACTGTTCCACCCAACGTGCCATGATCTTGGTTTGTGAGGGTGCCTTCCTGGAATCTGACTCCGGTC
>CP070767.1:1256738-1260002 GCA_020345725.1 Methanobacteriota archaeon
CACTTGAGACGATCACAATCGGTTTGAATTCGAACCGGTCAATCGTCACCCCAATGTACACTTCCTTATCGACCTCGACCTTCTTTTCAACCAGGACAGAATCCACTGGTGCATCCTTAATTTTCATCCCAAGAAGTTTGCTGGCGATTTCCTCAGTTTCCTCGACCGAGTTAGCGAATCCTACTCCTCCTGCCTTCCCCCTCCCTCCAACCAGAACTTGCGCTTTCACTACAACAGGGAAACCGATTTCTTCCGCGGCCGTCTTTGCTTCCTCTGCTGAACGTGCTACCTTCCGGGGAGGTATAGGTATCTTGGCACTCTCAAAAATCTCCTTTGCCTCATACTCATAGAGCCTCATGAGTTACCCCCAAGGTGAAATATGTCACGTTATCAAAAATCTATCCATTGCTACGGGTTGACAGTCCACACCGTTTCCTGCGTGATGTAGATCCAATAGCCCATTCCCGTTGTCATGTAATCCTCGTCGCTCAGTGCCCTCAAATGATAGGGAGACAGCTCATAGAAACATTCGACCCTTGAATAGTCCACTCCAGCCAGGGCATCAGCAACCGTTCTGTCCGAAAGAGTCGGATATCCCACCAAATTCCAGCCTGCTTTCAGACTCACTGGGACAGAACCCGGAACCACGCCAGTGACGTCGAAGTGTGTGTCTTCACTGACATTGATCCACCATCCGTCCGAGATGCTGAGGATCATCGCACTCTTCCAGGCCTTGGAACTGGAAAACGACAACCATGACCCTGCATCTTCATCATATTTCCAAATTGAATCATAGGAGCCCTGTATCATAGAGAGAATAGCGTCGGACGAATCATCCGCGACATACAACGGATGGGAAACCAGGTTAAGACCTTCTTGGAGGAAGACTCGGTACTTGTTGGGATTTATGAAGAATGATACACCCATTGAGTTGTTGTAGACGTATTCGTCCGTAGGTAGGAAGGATGTTGCCACGACCTTGAAATGTCCTCCTCTTCTGAACTTGTATTTCCAAGAAACGTTATCGCTCTCTCCCTGTCCCAGTTGTGAAGAAGTCCGGGAAAGAACGGGTCCATGAATCAGGTCTTCTCTTGGAAAGGATGCATTGACTCTTATGTCATCCAGGTACCATCCCAAGTCCACGACATGTTCATCCGAGCCAAATCTGAACCTTACCCTCACATCTTCCTCTCCAATATATCCAGACAGGTCGAATGTGACCATGGAGAAAGAGAGAGACACTGGGCCGCTCCAACTCTGGAGAACATCCCAACTGTTGCTGACACCAACCTCGACAACTGCATAATCGTATGAAGCCTCAGTTACGAGGACATGGTAGAAGCTCAGATTGGCTCCGCCTGCTCCCTTGAGACTGAAAGATGGAGATTGAAGGATTTGCAGCGTTTGATCGGAATGCAGGCCGGTGACTTCATCCCCCATCCAGATGCTGTTCAGTCCGCTATACGAGACTCCGTTCACAATATGCCAGGTATCGGGAGACATGGCTCCATCACCGTCAATGACCGACCATCCCGTCATTCCGCTCTCAAATCCTTGGCTGAGAACTGTTTGTTCCTCAAACGGACCTATCTCCCAAACTTCCATTGTTACTCCGAATGGATTCTGCTGGTTCTGTCCGTGGTTTGTTGCTTGAGCCTGGATGGTATAGTTGCCCATGGGATGTGTTCCGCCTTCTTCGAATGGAAAGATATCGGTAATGCCAGCATCGTTGAGGTATGGTACTTGGACTGTCATAGTTGCAGATGCGGAAGCTGATGCAGACTGAGCTGTGACACTCAATTCAAAATCACCAGACGGCGTCATTGCTGGGACCTTGACCCACATATCCACTGTACTGCTATCTCCCACCGCTATTGAAAGGATGCTCTGAGTGAAGAATATCTCCCATCCTGGTGGGCCAGATCCCTGAAGGTCATATGTCTCGGGTTGATTTCCATCGTTCAAGACCTCGACCTGGAAGCTCAGATTCTGTCCCCTATCTATTGTCTGACTTTCTGGTGTGACTGAGATTGAAACGTGAGATATCACTTGGAAGGGATTGCCAGCAATCTCAATTAGGAAAAGGGCACCCCCAAGGTTGTCTTCGCAAACCGGAACGATTTTGTCCTCCCTTGGATGGAAACTGTTGTAGGGCGAAGTGACGGCTGGACTATTGTCATTGTTAGCAGGGTAGAGCTCCACCGTGAACGGATAGACGCCCATCTCACCATACATCCAATCCTTATCGCTACCTGATGTCAAGTACAGCTGGCTTCCCCTAATCGGAATGTATCTGTCCCTGGGTGACCCGGCCTTGTTTGTCATTCTGTCAGCCATTCCATTGCCTATGGTCGAGAAAAGCAGGTCGTCAGGAGAGGGATTGAGGGTACTACCCCAAGGATATAGTATGACTTGACCTGAGGAATGATAGGACACTGAGAATACAAAATCATGCTGTTGGACAAGGTCCCTTATGGCGCTGGTCTCATTCTCCGAGAAAGCGGATTCCCCCCTATACACGTTACTGAATGGGACGTCACTGGCACCGGCTCCGCCCCACATGTATCCGTAATTCCTGTTGAGGTCCACACCTCTTGAAGTGTCGAAGTTGAAGACCCTGCTCTTCCTCCAGTTCATGTATGCTGTTGGGTCGTCCTCTCCGTCATATGTTCTTCCGTCAGGGTTGACCATTGGTATGATCCAGGTTTGCCTTTCGTCAACAAGAAACTGAACGGTCGCGTTCGTTAGGTAGTTGTCCGTCAGGAAATTGATGATGTACAGGGGAACTTCCACGGTCAACCATTCTCTTGCGTGATGCATCCCGTAGAATAGCACTTCTGGCTCATCCTCTTCTATCAACGGATTGTCTGAGATTTTGACTGCCCAAAGGTCCCGGTTCTCGTAGGTCTTACCAATGCTCGTCAAGTAGACTATGTTTGAGTGATCTGCGGCTATTTGGAAGAGTTCTGTTCTCATCTCGTCATAGGTGTGATAGGCCGTGGTGCCGGCGGTTGGTTCTGATGGTTGAATCTCTGAGAAGTATGCGTCACTTAAATGGTTATATTGCGTTGTAACCGAATCATTGGAGAGATAGGGAAGGAGCAAAAGGGCAATTGAAAGCAGAGTTATTGTTCGGTTCTTCATGTTCTCCCAGTATATCCTTGTGTATTCTGTGATATCTCTTAAACTCTTGTGCAATATGTACTGTCGCTGTCTTAAGCTTTAATTATCCCATTGAGATACATATTAGAGAAAATGGGGAAC
>CP070767.1:1260102-1270116 GCA_020345725.1 Methanobacteriota archaeon
ATGCGCTTGACGGGTCTTTCGATACCCTGATGGAATTGACAACGATCACAATAGACACGATGGGCATGGATGGGACCTATGATGCCTATGTCTATGGCTGGGATGGTGCAACACCGACATCGAATTACAACACAACCTCAACTGTATACGCGACCTTGGTAGTCAACCCATCTCCTGTCAATACAGCGCCCACACTCGACTGGACAGGTGAAACGAACTACGCAGCTGATGGATTGAACCCTGAGATTGGAAGTAGCTCAACGTCTTTCATCTACAGAGTCAAATACACGGATTCAGATGGTGATGCGCCTGCTGCAAACGACCCACAGTTGCATATCGAGAAGAATGGAACCGAGATAACTGGCAGCCCATTCACAATGATCCATGAGAGCGGCTCGTACAGTGCCGGTGCAATCTTCAGTTACTCGATTAGTTTGGCTGAGGGTGATGACTACAGTTACTACTTCACTTCATCTGACGATCAGGGAGCGTCTGCAACCCCCACAACAGAGATGTTCGCCCCTTATGTGAGCGATTTGGACACAACTCCACCATCCGCTCCAATCAATCTCGTTGTCAGCTCATCAGATGAGGAAGGAGAGCTTGAATTGAGCTGGGATTCCAACCCAGAGCCGGATTTGGACGGATACAACATCTACAGGTCAACAACATCCTACGAGGATCCGTCGGGTGGCACTGGCTACGAGTTTGTGGAAACCGTGTCTGAGAGCAGAACAAGCTACACAGACACAGGTCTCGATGACGGAAGAACCTACTACTACGTGACCACCGCAGTTGACTCATCTGAGAACGAATCACCCTTCTCGAACGAAGCAAGTGGCACTACCAAGTCGGTAGCAGAGAAGGAAGCGGTAGACTATCTGTGGCTTTGGGTTTTCCTGGCGATTATTGCTGGTGTGCATATCAATCTCTTTCTGTTTCTGTGGGCGAGGAAAAGGAAGAGAACAGAGGAAGAACCTGTGGAGGAAGAAGAGATATCCGAAGAGGAAGAGTCAGGTTCCTAGGCTTCGTCTAGTTTCCACTAGCACGCACTGTGTGCGAATTCTGGTGACAGTGGCAGTCATCTCTCCTTGATGCTCTACTGGATGGGTGTTGCGATGGGGTATTGATCGAGCCGCCAAGCATACCTCTCATCAATCTCCCTTGGAGCTATCTCCTCGCTTGTACCCCCGGGACCCAGGTTGAATTGGTAAGTAGTATGGTACCAGAAGTCCTCCAGGATTAGATTGCCGTTTGAATCGTCATGGATCAAGAGCTCGTTGTAGTATCCCGGTAGGCTGACATGGCCTTGGAGTGCTCCTCCAGAAGAGAACCATATGTATCTGGCTGCATAGAACGGAATTGGGTCCTGGTAGTATCCTTTCGCATACTTCGATGTAGGTTCAACGATGAAATCACCATTACCGGTTTCGTCAAGACAGAAGATGTACTCCAGCGTGTCTTCGGTATCCCCGTCACCATTTCCATCGGCTATGCCACCTATGAGTTTGATGCCTGCATACTCAGCGTTGTATTCCCTCACAAACATCTGGATACAAACACCACCAGGCGACCCGCCAGGCTGACCGATGCCAACGTAGTGCCGAGGAAGCATCGTATGTCGATTGCCATCCTCATCCGCTGTGAGGAAGAAGTAGGTATGGTAGTAACCTTCTGATCTGCCAAGATTCCGGTAGTAGGCACCTCCGAATCTCAGCGGGAATGTCTGCGATTGATAATTGTCGTTGTAGAGGCCCCACCATCCGAATCCCCACTTGGGAGGATGTGCTCGGAAAGTATGGGACTTGTAGACTTCGCCCTTCATTCTCCATGTACTCTCGATGTCATGCCACAACTGCACGAACTCGAACTTCCAACCATCTTTGTCCCAGTCCCGATCATCAAGCCATTCGAGCGTGTATCCAGTCGTCAATACGTATCCACTGTTCTTCGCATATGCCCCTTGGACCCCGCCATTCACAACGTTTTCTCTGCAGTTGCCAGTAGCTGGGTCAATGGCGTAGTAGGCGGCCACTCGGTCGAAGATGTCACCATCTCCGTTCCAATCATGACGGTCGAAGAACTCAATCAGCTCGAAACTAGTGACTACCCATCCATCGTCTCTCTGAAAGGTAACGCCTCTTCTCCCATGAATTCCAGCGGCGCAAGCATGGGTGACGGGTTGTCTTCCTGGGAATCCTCGAACATCGATACTACCCACAAACAAATCGTACATATCGTCGTCCATATCATCATTTGCGTTTTCCTGGTAGTAGAACTCAGGTCCACTAAAGGCGATGAAATCCCCTGCAATCTCAGGATATAGTCCCAAGGCCCGGACCTTGGTTGTCATGAATCGGGGTGATACGTTTATTCGATAGATCTCGATGCTGGCAGGAGAAGAATACCAGTCCACGTGCACCAGAAGGTCTCCAGATTCACCACCAATGTCGGGATTTGCCCCAGTCTCGTAGAATGTAATCTGATCAGGAATCAAATCACAGGGTCCCCCTCTTGAGGGATCCCATTGCCAGTATGCCTTCTCATCGATGCATCCATCTCCGTCATTGTCCTTGCCATCTGTGCCAAGTGTCTTGTCATTGTAGTAGACTAACCATTCTAGGATGCCATTTCCATTCTGATCGCCCAGATACGACTCATGTATGGCGCCTACACTCACGAAGCCTGCGGCTCCTGAATGAATTGTCGAGGACCCGATGCCCGGGTTATGCGGAGGAAGAGAGTTAATATCCGAAACATAGTGACCACCCCACGGCAAGTGGAGTGGGCTCCCAGGTGGCCTCCCATTATCATCGTACATCGGGAAAGGTCCGTCTTCGTAAGCAAACATTTCTCCATCGTAGTTCGTCGGGGAAACTTCTTCAATATACGCATACGCCTCATTCTGGAACTCTTTAACTGCGAGCCATTGCTCAAGAGCATTTGGTGTTGACGTGATATCTTCATCATTATGAGCAGACGCAATAGCTGAGAATGCTGTTGCCATCATTAGAGCGACAGCTAGAACTGCCGCGTATTTCCACTTCATTTGCCCTCCTCCTTAAGGCTTATTGGTATTTCCTCATGGCGCCCCACCTCGGCGCTCCTTACAAGGAAGTTACATTGACCATGAGAAACCTGATTGAATGCTGTTGGAACTCCCTTTGCCCAAGAGATACTTTGCATACTCCCTCTTCCCCCCTTGTTGACCTACCGCTCCGATGGTTGAATCCCTCACTTCCATCTGGAGTGTATGAGTATGGAGGGTGATAATAGGGCGATATAATAATGTTGTTCTCGATTTTTGCCTTTTTCCGCACTCATTATGTTGAGAAGTTAGTGTAATCCGAGTTGCAGAACGCTTTCACAAAAACTGGACGAGTATTCACCTGCATAGATAGTCTATGAACTTGTTCAACTGCATCCCGTCTTCCCATCGTAAGACATAGTGGCCCACGGCACTCTTTTCGACCTTTGGTAGCCTCTTGTACATCACTCCCAATCTGCCTTTGACTCCTTCCACCTCCATCGCAAAGACTCGCCAGGAGTCCCCTCTCTGCCCCTTGAGCCTGTAAGCATATACGGGAAACAAGCCAGCCCTATCACATTCCCTGATCATCCATCTTGCCTGGTCACTTGCCCTTCCACTTGCGTCACTGAACCTTATTGTCTTCCGTGAAGAGGTCTTGACCTCTATCGGGAAGGAAACATCTCCCCTCAGAGCGATCAGATCGAAACCCATCGACCCCGCAGCCCTGGAAACCACGAATGGTTTGTCAATGATCTTCAGATAGTGTTCCTTCTCATTGTCATCACATGTTCTGGTCACCTTGTTGATGATATCCAGATCGCCATGTAGAATGCGTTTCAGCTCTCTCTCGTAGTCACTGCCTGCCACACATAGGGTATCTCAAACTAGAATTATATGCCTTTGGATTGTACCAGATTAAGCGGAGAACTCGGACAGGTAATCTTCAGCGAAAACAGGGAAGGTGTCGTCCCTTATTGCCATCCTCACCCGCGAGAAGAGGTCAAGAACCATCTTCAAGTTGTGTATTGATAGGAGCCTGTAAGCCAACATTTCCTTCTCCTTGAAAAGATGGTGTATGTATGAGGTTGAGTAGTTCTTGCAGGCAAAGCACTCGCATCCAGAACCAAGAGGATCTTTCACCTCGGCAAACCCGCTCTTCTTGATGTCAAACTTGCCCTTTTGTGTGTAGAATGTTCCATGCCTTGCATTCCTGGTGGGAAAAGCACTGTCGAAGATGTCCACTCCATTGGCAATCGATTCAAGGACTTCGGCCGGGGATCCAACGCCCATCATATGTTTAGGCTTATCTTCAGATAATGAAGAAACTGAGATTTCAAGTATAGAAATCATCTCATCCCGGGGTTCACCTATCGATAGGCCTCCGATCCCATAGCCATCGAACCCAATCTCAGATAGCTCTTGCCCGCTTCTTTTGCGAAGTTCGGCATCAATCCCACCCTGAGTGATTGCATAGACCTCCTGTTCCTTACATTTCATTGCCTTGCATCTTCTTGCCCAATCTGTTGTTCTGTCTACAGACTCCTTCAGCCGTTCTGTCGGAGAGCCGTACGGAGGGCAGTCATCAAGAACGAATGCCACGTCCGAGCCGAGAGCAGAATGAACCTCCATGCAAACTTCTGGAGAATAGGTGACCTTCTTTCCATCAACAGGGGACTTGAGCACAAAACCCTCTCTAGAAATCTTAAAATCGAAATCCTTTCTGATTATCTGGAATCCTCCGCTGTCCGTGAAGATGGGGCCATTCCATCTCATGAAATCGTGCAATCCTCCTGCGTTCTTGACCGAGTCAAGCCCCTTCAACCATAGATGAAAGGCGTTCACTATTACACCCTGAACACCCAAGCTCTCCAAGTCCGAGAAATCGAGTGTCTTGACGGTCCCTTTTGTGGCAACAGGAAGAAAGACAGGAGTCTTAACTTCACCATGTGCTGTCTCCAAAATACCAGTCCTGGCCTTTGTCTTCTTGTCTTTCCTGTCAATCCTAAACATCTTTTCACCTGAAGATGAGCATCGCATCTCCAAAGCTGTAGAACCTGTATCTGAGTCGGACTGCCTCCTCATACGCTGCCAGCAATCTCTCCCTTCCAACAAGGGCCGAGACCAGTAGGAGAAGTGTAGATCCGGGCAAATGAAAGTTGGTCACCAGGGCATCCACTCCAGATTTGAATTCAAAGGGCGGATAGATGAACAGATCACTCCAACCCTCATATCCTTGTGACATTCCTTCCCGGGACGCACTCTCAAGTGCTTTGAGAGAAGTTGTGCCCACGGCAATCACTTTCTTGCCAGCTAATCTTGCTTGTTCAATCATACCCGCGGTTTCCCCGGACACGTACACATATTCATCTTCCATCCGGTGCTCTTCCACATTCTCTGTCCTAATGGGCATGAACGTCCCTGGGCTCACATGCAGAGTGATTGGGGCCAGTTTCGCACCTTTTCCTTGAATCTTGGCAAGCATCTCTTCAGTAAAATGGAGACCTGCTGTTGGAGCTGCCACAGAGCCATCCTTGTCCGCGTATATTGTCTGATACTCAGTGGCATCGGCTATCTCTTCCTTGATGTATGGCGGAACTGGCATTGTGCCCTCCCTTCTCAGAAAGGACTCAAAGTCGTCCACGTTGAAAGCAATCACGCACTTCCCGTCCTTCTTCTCATAGACAATGGCGTCCTCAGTGCCGAATTGGAGCTCGGTCCCTTCTCTCACACGACCTTTCAGAAGACACTCCCACATGCTCTTCTGGATTTCCTTGACAAGAAGGATCTCTATTCTTCCTCCAGTGCTCTTCCTTCCATGAATCCGGGCAGGTATGACTTTTGAATCGTTGATAACTAGGACATCCCCCTCTTCCACATATTCCACAAGGTCTGAGAAGGATTTGTCGAGATTCTCCTCGTCTTTCAGGACCATCAACCTTGAAGCATCCCTCGGTTTTGTTGGAGATTGGGCTATCAGTTCCTTTGGTAGATTGAAGTCGAATTCTGAAAGTTTCATCCAATGGCGTATAGGCCTGCACAGAAAAGAGTTTTCTATTTCAGGAGCTTCAGGGCCTTCTTCTCTTCGTCCACAACCATTGCTATCTCTTTCTTCCCGCCCTTGCTTCCAAGGATGTATATGGACTCCACATTGACGCGGGCTCTCGCCAACCGCCTGGCAACCTTGGCAAGTTCACCGGGCCTATCGATGAGTTGAACAGTGAGTATGCCGTTCTGTTCGTAACTGAATCCGGCAACCTTGAGGGCTTTCTTGGTGGTTGCTACGTCATTCGTGACAATCCTCAAGAAGGGCTTCGGCGCCCCGCCCTCACTCGCCAATGCTCTGATGTTCACCGCACTGCCTGCCAGCGCTTCTGTAACGCGGGCAAGCTCTCCTGGTTGATTGCTGACATAAACCTTGAACTCGTGCAAGCAAGACCCCCTATCGTATGTCAATTGACTACATTCGATTTAACCCTTTGCCTCATATTCCCGGGGCTTCTGCCGTTCTCTTGTGCTCTTTCTCCAGGAAGAATGTCCATCCATATGCTTTCAGACCCATCGCGAACACTGGTATGCTGATGATCGAGAGGATAATCTTGAAAACGGTCACGGACGCGATGCTACCAAGTAGTCCCTCTGTCGAAAACACCCCCGCATAGGCAATTGAGTGGAACAGGACAGTATCTATAGTCATCACCAATATCAGAATGACAGCATATCTCCCCCAAATGTTCCATTTCCATTTGTGGTAGAGGTAGTTGTTCAGGAACATTGCTATGATGAAAGCTATGATGCTCCCTATCACAATCCTGATTTCAATGCTTGTGAGCCAGGCAAATGTCTGGGATGTGTATTCTGGAAACACACCTCTTGCCTCAGGAACTGCCAGCTCCAGATACATGAATATGAGAAAGAGAAAATTGGCAATCAGGCCTGCCACGATTATCTTCCATCCCTCTTTCTTTCCCTCCTTCTCGTTCAGAATATTGGCAACAACGAAGATAGCCAGATACGCCATGACGCCAGCAGGCACCAAATCATACGGACTTGGAAAGAGCGGAAAGGATTCCACTCTGATGGCTGTGAGAACTTGAGCTGCTACAAACAGGGCCCCAATGGAAGCGTAGAGGATTTCTTTCCTCATCTACTACCCCTCCCTTTGGGAATAGAAAGCTGACTTAAAGTCCTTTCATCCTGGGAAATGGCAACGTTTATAGTGCATAAAATCAATCTGGATGGTGAGAAGGTTTCTCGCTCTGGCAAGTGCCAAGGTAGGGGGAAGACATTTGAAACACAGAACAACGCTAGGATTTCTGATATGCATAGCTCTAGTGATTGCAGCTGCTCCGGTCGTTTCGGCCGGGATGTCGGTCGGATTTAAAGCGATTTCATACAATGGAACCGGCCAGACAGTCCTTGAACCAGGGATTTCGATAAATTCCGGTGTTCTGAAACCACTTCCGACGCCGAACAATGGCGGATGTGGTGGCGGATATCAAGTTTGGGCAGTTGATCAAGATGATCCCACCCAGCCCGTTGTGATTGCAAACGGGCAGAAAGTGCTTATGGGGACGGGTCTCTTCGAGAACATCGAAGGTAATTACGGCCTTCCAGATGGCTTGGGAATAGACTACGGTCCTCTGAGAGACCTTACACGAGATGCAATTCTCTACCTCTCGGATGATCCCAGCCCGGAGGTCGCATTGTATGATCCGGATCCACTTGCAGAGGGACAGACTGGCTGGAATCAAATGATGTCGAGACTCGGCCAGTGGCCATATTTGGACGATTGGGCAATCAATCCGTTCGAAACTGACAGCTACGAGAGTGTTGCATTTGAATGGGAAACAGCTGGCCCGATATCCGAGGCATCACAAATCGAGGATCTGGCTGATCTTTATCTTCCAGGGGGCGATTTGGCCTATGATGTCCTCATACTGGACCAAGGTGGACAGGCAAATACTCCAGATTATGACTCCGAGATAGCTACCATCCAGGACTACCTGGACAACGGTGGGGCCGTGATAGTATCTGCATACGCTTTCATCGATTGGGCCTCCTTCTTTGAGGTGAACATGAAACCCGGAGTCCAGCAGTGGTATGAAGGAGATGTGAATGAGCTGTTTCTGGACGCCATGTTCCCGGACGTAACTGTCATACGCGACAGGCAAAGGGTGTTCGGTGGGGGCGGATGGGAATGGTACATCAGGGACTACGCAACGGTTGCCGAAGTAACCAATCAAGCACCCTCATCTGTACAGACACTCTATAGCAGAACTGACGGCCTGCACGGGTTCCTGCGGTTCGAACTGCCATTGAGATTTACCGTGGAAGTGGATTTTGATCCAGATACGCTGAACCAGCTGAGCACGGGCAAGTGGGTAACGGTCTACCTTGAGACACCGCCAGCTTGTGATCCCAGGGATATAGATCCGTCAACTGTGCTAATGAACGATGTTCTATCACCCGTTCTCGACCCTCAATATGGATGGGTAGTCTCAGAAGACTCCTACATAGTTGACCATGACAATGACGGTTTGGAGGAAAGACTCCTTAAATTTGACAGGGCAAGTGTTCAGGATATCCTTCCAGTGAATTCCACAGTCTGGATTAACATAACTGGCATGACGTATTCCGGGGTTGAGTTCTCGGGAAGCGATGTGATAAGGGTCATCGATCCATCACAGTCTTTGGGAGTCTCTCCAGGAAGCTTCTCAGGCGGAATATTGGACATTCCACTCATCTCGCTCAGATTCAGTGGTACGAGAACGGACACACAGTTCTGGAACACATACAGAACCGGGTTGTAGCCTGCTACCCTTCGTTGAAAAACATTCTTAAACGAGAATAACATTAGCCGACAATGGAGATTTTATGGCGATTCAGCGGATAAGCACGGGAGTAGGAAATCTAGATGAGAGGATGGAGGGAGGCATACCCGAGAAGTGGGTCACTCTGATCTGCGGAAGGGCCGGGACAATGAAATCCACCCTTGCTTACAGCGTCCTCTTCAACGCCGCCAAGTCCAGCGGGCGGAGAGGTATCTATGTGACTTTGGAGCAGAACAGGCAGAGCCTGGTAGACCACATGGTGAAGATAGGGATGGACCCCAGGCAAATCGAGGGTCAGGGCGGAATCATAATAGTGGACATGGCTCGTCTGAGAAAAGAGATGGACAAGAAGGAGGTGGAGGGAGAAATTAACTGGCCTCAGTCCATCCTAACCACGGTGAGCAATTACAAGATGAAGTACGGGTGCGACGTCTTTGTCCTGGACTCATTGGCTGCTCTGTATTCCATCACGGACATCAAGAACCCCAGGAGTGAGATCTTCATGTTCTTCGATAAACTACGGGATCTGGACATTACCACCTTCCTGATTTCGGAGATGCTTGAACCAGACAAGCTCTACTTCGGTATGTACGGCGTGGAGGACTTCCTGGCCGATGGCATATTCCATCTTGAGATAGAGCGGGACGCGAGGAACGTGAACCTGTACCTAAGTGTCGTGAAGATGAGGATGACGAAGCACGATAGATCATACTTCCCACTGATTGTAGAGCATGGCGGACTGGAGATAGTCACGGACTAGGCTACACATGAGAATCGTGGTTGCGATAACTGGTGCATCTGGAATAGAGTATGCCACAACTCTTCTGAGAACATTGGAGGGTGAGAAGCACCTGATTATATCAGCCCATGGAGAGAGGCTGATTGAGATTGAATCTGAGACTCCAAGAAAGGAAATTGAATCACTTGCTGACGAGGTCCACGAAGACAGTAATCTTGAAGCATCCTTAGCATCTGGAAGCAGCCCTTTCGATGCGATGTGTATTGTACCCTGTTCTATGTCAACCCTGTCAAAAATCGCTTGTGGAATCGCGGACACACTCATTACTAGGACAGCATCGGTCAGCCTGAAAGAGGGTAGGAAGCTTATTCTGGTTCCAAGAGAGACACCACTGTCCAAAATCCATACAGATA
>CP070767.1:1270216-1274591 GCA_020345725.1 Methanobacteriota archaeon
ATTGAGCAGAATCTTTGAGAGCAAGGTCCTGTTTGCGATCTTTATTATCTCTCTACTCTGGACAATCTCTCTTTTCGCAGTGCCTCTATTGATCCCCCCTGGAACAGTTGCGGATCTTGATGGTCATGCCAATAGGGTAGATTACGGGCATATCTGGGACACCTTGCCGCCTCATGTGGGAATCATCTATCTCATTGGAGATGCTGAGTGCCATCAGATCTCAGAGAGGACGATCTACATCAATGGAAATCAAATGCCGGTATGCGCGAGGGATTTTTCAATCTTCTTCTTCCTGACGGTTGGGTTGTTCGTGGGTATGATGAGCAGAAGGGATTACTACCTATCCAAAGGGATACTTTCAGTCTTTCCGGGAAGACTCAGAGATTGGGTCAACCATACAATTGGAGCCAAGTGGTTCAGCTTCATCCTGGTTTTCCTATGCCTCCTACCTCTTGCACTAGATGGAAGTCTCCAGTTGTTCACGGGATATGAAAGCAACAATGCGGTGAGGATACTGACAGGGCTTCCTGTCGGACTGGTTGCTGGTCTACTAGTTGCAGTGATGATAAAATCCGTAAAAGCGACAAGGGAATACAGGAAGGAAATGGAAAAAGAAAAGGTGGCACAGCCCGAAGCCTAGTCTAACTCTGAAAAGCCAAGTCCACAGCCTCTTCTGGCGTGGATGCAAACACCAATCCACTCAGGGCCTCTTCTTCACGCAGGGACTTCCAGCTCTCCAGAGAAACCACCCTCTTGTTCATGCTCAGCGCATGTCCGATTTCTGACAGAGTCCCGAACCTTCCTCCCACCGCTATCAGAACATCTGCCGATCTCACGATTATGACATTCCTTGCCACGTCCATACCAGTGACGATTGGGACATCCAAGTAGTCGTTCGCGGCGTCTTTGTCGAGTGTTGGAAGAATCCCGATTGTAAGACCTCCAGCTGACTTGGCACCCTTGCATGCGGCCTCCATGACACCTCCCCTGCCACCGCAGACCAGGACGGCACCTCTCTCGGCCACCATTCTCCCGATATCCTCTGCACTCGCTCTCAGTTTCTCGTCAATCTCTCCGTCCGAGCCTATTACGCCCACGATCATGCTATCGCACCAGTAAACGACGGGCACCAGTTAATCCTATCGAAGTGCACACATTTCGAGAAGAACCACTCCGCAATCCAGATGGGTTTGGAAAAGATTTAAGACGAATTCACGCTATCGCACACCGTGGCCAAGAAGAGGAAGAAGGAAGTCAAGAGTTACGTTTTCAAGGTCCCTGAATTCGACGAAGAAGAATACATGAAGAAGGAGATAGCCAACGCTAGAGTTGCAATCATCACCATCATCTTCGCCATTCCCGCATCCATTGCATCTTACTCCCTGACGCTTGCTGGTTCGGCTGTCTTCGGTTTCCTGGTTGGATTCGCGTTCATATTTCTCTTGAGATACATCTATGAGTTCCTGCACGTGGAAATCGAGAAGTTCGAAAGGAAGGACTGGTTGGGGAACGGGGCGATGTTCTTCTTCACCTGGCTTGCTGTCTGGGTGCTGATACTTAATATGCCTTTCACAGATTTGACAAAGCCTACCATCGGAGTGGTCTACACCGATGATTGCACTGATTTGTATATACTGAATTGGACGGAACAGAATATGTGTACTCCGACTGATGGTTCCACGAGGTATGTGACCATTCGAACCAGGGTGACTGACAACGCAGAAGTCCAAAGGGCGAAAATCAACTTCACTGTGGGCGACGCTGGAGAGTACAATCTGATCAAAGTAGGCGATAGAGGTCAGTACCAATACACGTTCCAGCTAGCATTGGGCACAGACTACACATTCAGAATAATCGCTCAAGATGTGAACAACCACTGGAACCAATCTCCCCAATACACCATCACGGGAACATAGGGTTTTGAATTGACTTGCTCAGGAACATCGAAAAGGGTAGGAGATATCCTTTGGAGAGTATCTCTTCATTCTCCAGGACTGAGAACTTCTTGGAGACCACTTCATCCAGGTTCTTTCCGAGGCCGAGACTCTTCAGTTCTCTTTTCAACAGCAATCTGGCATCCATATAATCCCTCTTCAGATCGAAATAGAAATGACCATTCTCAATGTATGGGCCTGCCACCTTCTTCCGCGACTTCTCCCATTTCTGAATGAAGTCCTCCACGTTGCCCAACCATGTCGCCGGACCTTTGTGTTTTCGAACTGTCGGGAGTCTAGCTGACTTGAGCTCGACCAAGAACAGTATCTCATCCTCCAACACCTGGAAGCCGGAGTCATAGACCACGAACTCGTTTCTTTCGCAGAGGTTCGCAATAGACTTCAGTGCCTTCCTGATCTGCGGATAGAGGACATCCTCCACGAGGTCTGGTTTCATGATGGCGACAGCCATGAAATCCGTTCCGCGAGCCTTCATCTTCTTCAGGACGCTTGCTTTGGATGGAGTCTTTGGTTTGGACGGGAAGAAGAAACTGATCTTCGGACCTTTCAGGTAGGATTTGCTCAGATGGATGAACCTAGCAAACTGGTCTATGGATAATGCTGACGCAACGTTCCTTCCGGCATCCACGGGATCCACCATGACCAGAGGTTCTGTGAACTTCTTCATTGCTTTCTTATCCAACTCGAGAACGGCACCCTTCTTCCATTTGGTCGCCCCTTTCAGGACCTTCTGGAAAGAGCCATACTTGAGCACCAGCAACTCGCATAGATATCCGGACAATCCCTGGACCTTGGCTTCCGCTCCGTATACACCGACACCTTTCGCGAACTGTTTCAACAGGCGGGTCTCATTCTTCTGCTTCTCCTTCAGGTTCTTTAGAACGTATTCGGTATGGAATGGGGTTCTGTCAACCGCACTCATCTTCTTCCGAGGATCGGTCACTTCGAAACATGGCACGATTTCGGTCGTGAACCCTTCAAACTCCCCCTGGATGTATGGGTGCTCAGCGAAATGCTTCTCGCCGCCCACAACAGATTCACCAAGCATCAGGCCGTATCTCTCCAGATCCTTTCTCGAAGTGGAGGGGGAGAAACAAACGAACATGTCTATCTCGGGATTCTTCAGATGTGTCCCTTTTGCCACTGAACCCACGAGCATGGGTTGCGCTTCAATCCCCAGGTCCTTGATCTCCGCTTCCAACCTTCTTTTCAGTATAGCAACGACCTCTCTCAGCCGTTCCTCTTCCTCTTGACTGGGGATTATCTTCTGGAGCACTCTATCCTCTATGCTCATCGCGAGGACATTCCTCACAGTGGTTAAAATAGGTTTCTTTGGCATTACTGAAGACCACAAGGATTAACTCTCTAGTTGCATTCCAGAACGATTGTCTGAACAGGGAGGAGGAATATGTCATATGGAATACCAGAAATACCAGAGCCTTTGAATGAACCGATTCTGAGCTATGCACCTGGGACGCCCGAGAGAGAGGAGTTGAAGAAGAAACTTGGAGAGCTGCAGTCCAAGACAATTGAGATACCAATCATAATTGGAGGCAGAAAATACAAGACAAATGACCTTGGAGAGTGCCGGGCTCCTCATGACCACAAGCTTCTGCTTGGCAAATACCACAGAGTAACGAAAGAGCTCGTGGAAAAGGCAATCGATACCGCCCTGAAGGCAAGAGAGGAGTGGTGTTGTCTCCCCTGGGAGCAGAGGGCTGCCATATTCCTCAAGATGGGGGAACTGCTTGCAGGACCTCATAGAATGATGTTGAATGCAGCCACGATGTTGTGCCAGGACAAGAACGTGTATCAAGCGGAGATAGATTCGGCCTGCGAGCTGATAGATTTCTACAGGTTCAACCCCTACTTCATGCAGCAGTTGTACGAGATGCAACCACTCTCGGTTGGGGACAGCTGGAATAGGATTGAGTACAGACCACTGGAAGGTTTTGTGTTTGCTGTCACACCTTTCAATTTCACCTCGATAGCTGGGAACCTACCAACATCTCCGGCGTTGATGGGGAACGTGGTGCTTTGGAAACCTGCCAGGTCAGTGATCTACACCGCTCATTTCCTTCTAGATCTGTTTCGGGACGCTGGAGTGCCGGACGGTGTCATTACCAAGTTGCCCGGTTCTGGCAGAGTCATAAGTCCGCCCATTCTGGATCATCCCTACTTCGCAGGAATCCATTTCACAGGGAGCACCTCGACCTTCCAATACCTGTGGAAGACTATTGGAGAGAACCTCGAGAAGTACAAGACCTATCCGAGGATGGTCGGGGAGACTGGCGGGAAGGACTTTGTGTTTGCTCATTCTAGCGCTGATTTGGATGCCCTATGCACAGCTTTGCTGAGAGGTGCGTTCGAGTATCAAGGACAGAAGTGTTCTGCCGCATCGAGAGCCTACATACCCAAAT
>CP070767.1:1274691-1277506 GCA_020345725.1 Methanobacteriota archaeon
ATATATATACCCAGCAACTAATAACTAATCCGGTTGTAGGGGCATGTCAAGACTGATACGAACGGAAAGCGACACCCTCTCTCTGGTACTGCGATGTCAGTATGTTGAGGAATGCTGGCAGATGGAGAATAGGTTTGTTGTTGAGGAAGCACCAGAACCTCCATCGTTAGAAGAGAGAGAATAAAACAGAAGAGTAGGATGGGACGGGTTCTAGACAGTCCCGCCCCGATGAATTTCTTTAGCCCTGTTTTCATAATCTTTAGCTTTAGCTCTTAGCTTCGCGATCTTTGCTTCCAGCTTCTTGCACTTGAGCTCCAGCTTGGCCGATTTGGCTAGATACTTGGCTGCCTTTGCCCTATTGACAGCTTGACCTTTTGCCTTCTTCGCATCATCAACGGTAGTCATCGGACTTCTGAAACAATGCACAGAGTATTCTTAAAATTTGGGGTGTGTTTACCGTCATTCTAAAATATGTATCCAGAGATGGTATGGCGATGCGCATATCGGTGGAAGCCTACGGTTGCACGCTCAATCAGGGTGAATCGAGGATAATGGAGGAGCTGCTGGAGAACAAGGGGCACGAGATCGTCTCACCGAAGGAGGCTGAAGCTTCGCTAATTATGACCTGTTGCGTGATTGACTCCACCGAGCGCAGGATGTTGAAGAGGATTGGAGATCTAGAGGCGAGGAAGAAGCCAGTCCTGGTGGGGGGATGCATGGCATCAATCATGAAAGAAAAGGTGAGGAACATCGCTCCGGATGCTGTGTTCGTTTCGCCAGGTGATGTGAACAAGGTTCTGAGAGAGGTTGCTGGAACAGCAGAAATCGAAAGGGAAGGAATAGATGAGAATGCTATCTCGCGAGATTCGATCGACGCTATTGTGCCTATAGGCCAGGGGTGTACCGAACAGTGCAGCTATTGCATAACCAGACTTGCCAGGGGGTCTCTGAAGAGCTATTCCGAGGACAATATTGAGAACATGGTATCAAGGAGATTAAAGGAAGGATACAAGGAGATCAGACTCACTTCCCAAGATACCGCGGCATATGGCCAAGACATTGGATCTTCTCTACCAAATGTTTTGAACAAGGTCACCTCTCTCCAGGGAGATTTCAAAGTAAGGGTTGGAATGGCCAATATCACCAATCTATTGCCAATACTCCGGGAGACATTGGACTCATACGAATCCGAAAAGATCTACAAGTTCCTGCATGTGCCAGTTCAAAGCGGCGATGACCGGATGTTGAGCAAGATGAACAGAAGGTATGCAGTGGATGATTTCATCAGCGTTGTCAGCACCTTCAGAAGCCAGTATCCCGATTCTACGATATCAACTGATATTATAACAGGCTTTCCAGGAGAGACCGAGGAGCAATTCCGAGCCTCTCTGAGATTGATGGAAGAAACCCAACCGGAAATCATCAATGTGACCAGATTCTCTCCGAGAGAGGGCACCGCGGCCTTTGAAATGGATGAGAAGGTCCCAGGATGGAAGTCGAAGGAACGGTCAAGAGAACTGACCAAGCTCAGATCCGAAATATCCCTCAAGAAGAACAGCTCTCTCATTGGCTCGGTTCTAAATGTGATGACAACCGAGCATGTGAAGAGTGGCACAACCATGGGGAGAACAAGCAGCTACAGGCCGATTGTGTTGCCCGAGGCCCTCCCGCTTGGAATCTTCTGTGATGCGAAGGTGGTTTCAGCCAGAGACGCGTATCTAATCGGAGAACTGGCATAACGAGTCCAAACTGAATGGTCTAAAGCTCTTCCTTTTTTGAGAAACGGTAATAGAGCCGTGCAATCACAACAGGAAGCAGTATCCACAACATCAGGGTTAGAAGCACACCTGTTGATCCGAAGGGTGACACAAAGGACAAGATAATAGTAATTGGGAGGAGTACCAGGACGACTACAACCAGGACCATACTACTGAATTTGAAAGACATTATTCACCATCTTTCGTAATGCACCAATTCATCCACTGGGATTCTCTTCCGGGCTTCGGGCTGGGAGAGCGGTTCGCCGATGGGAAGGATTGCCACGGGCCTGATGAAATTAGGAAGATCTAGGATTCGAGTAACCTCCTCTTCGTTGAAAGCACCGACCCATACACATCCAAAGCCCTCCGCATGAATCGCCAGGAGCATATTCTGTATAGCGGCCGCAGCATCTTGAAGACAGTAGAGGGTCACTCCTCTGGCACCATAATGGGCAACCCTCTCGAAATTGACACAAACAACAATGGAAATAGGTGCTTCGGCTATGAATTCCTGATCAAGAGCGGCTCTGGCCAGTTCCCTTCTGGTGTCCGGATCCTCAACCACCACAAAATCCCTGGCTTGCAGATTTCCAGCTGATGGGGCCATATTTCCGAGCTCGATGAGTTCCAGAATGAATTCCTTGGAAACTTCCTTCTCTCCGAATCTCCTTATGCTTCTCCTGTCCTGGATGGCTTCCTTCAGTTCCATGGTCAAAGGATAAACAAAACAGGGCTAAACCGTTTGCTATGATTTATTAGGTGAAGGTGCATTCAGGGGTGATATGGAAGTGGACTGCCTACTCGAGTTCTACTATGAGAACAGGGACAAAGCCCAGGACGTGCTGAAGTCTGTGGATGTGGACAATTACGGATACGTGGAAGCTGATGTGGAGGAGAACAGATTGGTTTCCAAGATACAAGCCAAGAACCTGCAGTCCCTGTTGCACACCCTGGACGATTACCTATCCTGCATATCCATTGCCGAGAGGATAGCGGAAAGCTAGTCTTCTGGTATTCCTTCTCTCACCCTGGCCGCTATCCCTTTTGAAAAACTC
>CP070767.1:1277606-1280354 GCA_020345725.1 Methanobacteriota archaeon
ATACCATATTTCTCTTTGAGCTCCTCAGGATGTATTCTTGCCACGCACAGGCCCTGGGCACCCTTGACTACGATATCCAGGAAAATGAGGAAACTTCTGTCCGGCCTCCTCTCCTTTACGATGTAGCTTCGTCCCTCTTCCAGCGGCCTCGTCAGTTTGTATTCTGAGATCGGCTCCTCTGGGATGAGTCTTGACACATCAAGTCTCGAGACCTTCTCGGAAGTCTTCTGGGGAACGGCCACTATATTGCCCTTTGCAATCATTCTCAGCTCCTGTACGGAGTGCCCTCTGGTTGTGAGTTGAACAACCGACTTCCAAGCATCCTTGAGGCCATCCTCATAGCCCTTGGCGTAGACCTTCTTCTTGTCGTCTTCTTCCATGATTACGAGAATAACCTAACGAGTGTGGAATAATAAGCATTTTGGACTAACCGATGTAGCCCAGGTCTTCGTCCTTCTCCACCTTCGCTTCAATCTCCCTCAAACTGGAGGTGATTGAGTCGATTTGCTTGGCCTTTGCCTCAAGCTCTTCATAGTCGAACGGTACGTCCAGTATCTTGGAGAGGATCTCAAGCACAGCTTGAGCGCTCTTCGGGTCTACGAAATAACCAGAGGTCTCTCCCATGAGGCAAACGCTCTCCATACCGTAGAACTTCCCCATTCCGAGCAGCAGACCGCTCGCACCAACAATTCCTGCGCCAGGCTCGCTTCTAGAGAACACCACTCCCAGTTCTTTCATCTCTTTCACGAGGGACTCTTCTGTCGCGGCACCAAGAACCCGTGGCTTGCGGATCATCCTGCAAATTCAATATCCTCCGAGGGTGAAGACCCTCTTCACATTCATCTCCTTCAGAACATTCAGAATGAAATCCGACAGCTCGTACTGACCTTCGGGTGTCAATCCCTGATAGTCCCCGGTGAGAATCACCAGATCGCTCTTCCCCTTTCCTGTCTTGGCGTAGAATAGCTGATTGTCCACCAATCGAACCAGACCAGTTTCCTCAATGAGGACTTGCGGAGGAAAATGCTTTGAAACTATCTCTGCAAACTTCTTTCCTTTCAGCTGATCTATTACGTGTTCAGCTGCCAGCTTTCCCACGTTGCCTATGCCCGGCAGTCCTTCTATGAATATCGGATCGTCCAGTTCGGGCTTCTCGTTGTAGTGAATCTCAATATTCTCCATTTTCATGACCTTGTCTCGAGCTTCTTGAGCTTCCTTCTGTAATCACCGTACCGGTCCTCGGGTGAATACCTGGGCGGTAAAGCCATCATAGTTGGGTGACCACAATCAGGACAAATCTCCTTCAGCGTGTATTTCTCACAGCTCTTGCATTTCCTTATCGCCGTTCGCATAGTTATCCTTTTCTACATTATTCCTTTCTCTGAAACTTACCTTTTCCACCGCGAGAAGTTATGTATTCTATCGCTCTCTCGGAGGCTGCCAGTATCTCCTCCTCTGCCGTCTTGTAGTCCGGGGCCGTAACAACCAATCGATACCTCGGAGCACCGATGTATTGAACGGTAACCTCCGCATCACCAGATGTTTGGGCTATCGAGAGGGCTTCTCGGATATGATCCACACCATCGGGTACAGGACAGGTCATCTCCACGAATGCGTCAATGCTCACCTCGGGAAGGGCGATGTTCTCCTTCGCGGCCTGTACGAAATGCTCCACCCATTTGCCCTTGAAACCTTCATCCTTCAGTGCATTCTCTTCAATTGACGCTTCTTCAAATGCCCCGTACAGAGATCCGAACTTGTCAATCAGCTTCTGTCCGTGCTTCTCATAGAAAGCTTCCAGCTTACTGCCTTCCTTCTCAGCCACCATCTCCAGGAGCTTCTCGGCCTTCTGCTCGTTCTTCCATTCCTGTATCTTCTCTCTCCTCTGGTGTTCGTTCACTTGCTTCAAAGAGAGATCAACGTGCCCCTTGGAGGGGTCCACGTTCAGAACCTTACATACGACCTTCTGGCCTTCCCGAACATAATCCCTGATGTACTTTATCCAGCCTCTGGCCACCTCGGCTATGTGTATGAAACCTTCCTTATCACCGAACTCATCCAGAGACACGAATGCACCAAAATTCTTGACATTCTTCACAGAACAGACTACGAGGTCGCCTACCTCCGGATATTCGGAAGTTCTGAGCATCATTCCACCGGTTTGTGCTCCCCCTTGAAGGACGCCTTCCCTCCCTGGGGCTTGACAAGAGTGGCCCCGCAAACCAGACAGTTCACCTGCGTGGAAGCTCTGTCGAAGGTGGTTTGATCGTTCCCGCAATCGGGACACTTGACCTTCACGAACTTTCCTTTTGGCTCAGGAATCGTATCCATTCTAGGCCTCCGTGAACTCAAATTTCTTGGCGCGGAAAGTGGGTCTGTGATGTGCCTTCTTGCACTCTCTGCATCGGAATCGCACGTATATTCGCTTGGTGGGCTTCTCCCTGTCCTTATAGATAGCCCTGGGTGATCCGCCATACCCGGCGGAGACTCTTCTGAACCTCCTCTGACCTCTCCGAAATTCGCTTCTGGGTTTGGCCTTCACCTTCTCTATGTCCAAATCATTGTGCTTCCCGCAGAAGGGGCAATATCCTCTTATCATACGTGGCATCTTCATAAATGACCCGCAGACCACTCAAATGTCCCAACTGGTATTTAGGATTTAGGTTTTGACAGGACTGTGGACATGAATTTCTGAACCGAAATGTGGAGAATGACCGGAAAATGCACAGAATGTGGCGCAAGAATTGA
>CP070767.1:1280454-1285388 GCA_020345725.1 Methanobacteriota archaeon
GGACAGCCAAATGGTGCTACGCCCGCATGGATCATACTGAAGTCTGGTGGGAAGGAAATCGCTCGATTGCATCACACATTCAACGTGAAACATCCCGATACATGGATTTGGCGGGTGGATGATTTGAGCTCATACTTCCCTGAGCGGGAATGCACCTTCACCGCGTACATCTCCGATCTAGGAAGCGATGACCTGAACATCACGTGGAATTGGGGAGATGGAACGACGACAGAACATTTCTATTACAACGATGGAGTAGGTCCCGATCCCTATCCCTCTCCAGATGTCAATCCGATTGTTGTGACGGATACCGCGACGCACAGCTACGCTTCTGCGGGAACATACACGGTCACTCTGACAGTGAGGGACGATGATGGCGGAGTCGTGACTGAGACGATGGTCCTCGACCTTTCTTGAATGAATGTCTGATGCCAAGGCCCGTGAGGCTTCCCGCTGCTTTGTGAGGTCACTTCTCATTGCGCTTTGCGGAGTAGTAGCGGACTCTCCCTCCAACTCTTTCTCGCCGGATAAGACCCGCTTTCAATAGCTTTTGGAGTTGATAGGCTAGCGTCGACTGATGGAGACCTAGCAGGTTTCCGATTTCCTTTTGACTTATGCCAGCCGATTCGCCAACACAGGAGAGAATGCGCTGGTGGATTTCTGACAACGGTGCTCCATTGTCAGGAGGCATAATCCCTCCCTTTGGATAGAACCTCTTGTACACCCCGTCATTTCTGGACACTATCAGGCCTTCCTTCTCCAATACTCGCAGGTGGTAGATCGCATTCCCACTTGACAGGGAAAGGGCTTTTCGAATGGCTCCGAAATGCTCTCCTGGATTGGCCTCAATGTATCCGTGAATTCTGCCCCTAGTAAACTGCCCCAGTATGTCTTCCTCCTTCAGCTTGACATAGAGGAGCATGAACAATGACAGTACGGCATATCGGCTCCTTTCGATGGACATGGTTGGAAGGAAACAGGTAGCAATTATGGTCAGGGCAAGCAGGAAGTAGAGGATCCATGGCCTGTCCTTGACTGACGGCTCGAAATATAGAAAGGAGAATCGACTCGAATCAACAGTCAGTTCGAATTGCTGCTTCTTCCCGTCCACCTGGAGCACGAGGCGATAAGGATTTGAGTCCAAAGTCAGGGTTTCACTTATCCTTTTCTGGGTCAATACAATTAGAGGTGTTCGTCCCTCATCATCCGACAGTAGCTCCGCAACGAGGTTGCCGTTGCAATCTTCAATTGTCAAAGAGGCTCCGGAGATGGGGTCGCCGTTCTCCGAAAGAATCTTCAGACTCAACCACCACCTTATTTCCGCGACTCCATCCTTGCCTATCTCCAGGTCTTGCCATGAGGAGTTTACCAGCTGCAGCGTACCGTTTCTCACTTGTATTCGATTTAGACTTGAGTCGATTATCTCTGCCATTCCATTGCCAAAATCATTCGATATGATAGATGCGTCGTTGACGTCCTCAAGCCTAAGTGCATACCCTTGGGTACCATGAATGACGTTTCCCTCTATTGAGGGCGACCCTCCAGAAGCCTCAATGCCGTTCAGTGTGTTGGTTATTGAGTTGCCAAATACGTAGCTAGAGGAGTTTCTGAGTTCGATTCCGTAGGCTACGTTGGTGAAGGAGTTGTTCCCCACAAAAGGTGAGCCATCCAGTACTGAGACACCCTTCTCCCCTCGAAGGACGGTATTGTTCGTTATGTGGATAGATGAGGAATACTCCACGAGAATTGCTATCTCGTTGTCTTCGAGAACGTTGCTATCCAAGACTAATGGTTCCAGGTCTTCGTCTGGGTCGTAGTAGTAGGCGATCTTGTTGTGGTGGAAGTAGTTCCAGTTGAAACACTTGCTCAGCTCGGAGTAGTAATCCTTTGCACCATAAAGGTCGTTGTAGGAGATCTCGTTGTACCAGACGGCATCATTGTCTGAGTGATATGTGACTATGCCAGTGAATCCTTCAGTCACCAGATTCTTTTCAATGTGACTTCGTTTGGAGAAGTTGCTGTAGATGCCATATTCATACCACCTAATAGTGTTGTGGTCGATACTCGCGTAATCCACATGGTCCAGAAAGATTCCGTATTCGGAGTTCTCGATGGTGAGGCCAGTTATTCGGACATTATTCGCTGTGATCAGAAAAACAGTTCCATAGCCACTTCCGTTTACCCATGTTCTTGACTTGTCCAGACCTTCTATTGTTACCGTCTTGTTCACTAGAATGTGCTCGAAGTACGTTCCGTTGAGCACTCTGATGATTGTACCATCTACAGCCTCCTCGAGTGCCTCGTGAATGGTGAGATGGTCTCCTGTGCCGTCATCATCCACGATCAGGACGGGCTTGGGGATCACTTCCAGCTGGCCTGTCGAGTTGAATAGAATTCCGTGATAGTCTGCAGTCACAAGGCATGTGCCAAGAGCTCGTGCCCTGAATGTGATGTAAGTTCCGTGGCGGACCAAGCCACAACTCCAGGGATTGTTGGTGGACCATGTAAGATCTAGATCCGTTATGAAATCTCGAGTGTTGTTGTATCCTGCTGCGTAGAAGTTGTGCTCGCTGGTGATTATGTATTCATTGTCATCTACCCAGCTGCCACCGCCTCCAGGGGAATCTCTGATGATTATGTAGTCTATCTCAGACCTGACAATCAGACTACCGGTGGAGTTCGAAATTCTGTTGAGGTATGTTGCTGAGATTCTACAGTATCCTATCGATTCGGCATGGAAGCGCACACTTCCGTTCGTGAGGGGAGTGATATCGCATACCGTTGTGTTTGTGTTTTCCCACGCGGCTTTCAAATCTCTTCGATAATCGGAAGTGTGATTGTAGCCAGCCGCAAAGAAATATCCAGTAGAGTCCAGGAAGTACGTTCGATTCTCGACGGGATTCCCTCCTCCATTCGGTGCGTCTACTACGACAACATAGTCGATATCCCAGTCCACTCTCAAGGTTCCTGTACTGTTTGACACCAGTCCGTGATAGCTTGTGGAAATCTTGCACACACCTTCTGCCCAGAAACTCACTTGGACATAGATCTCGGCAGGCGGACGATACAGAGCACAAACAGTCGTGTTGTTGCTTAGCCAAGTGGAATCCAGGTCGCGACGATAGCCTGTAGTGTCATTGTATCCTGCGGCATAGTATCTCGCAACTTGACCTGTGAAGTAGGTTCTGTTACCCATTGGGTCCCCTCCGCCTCCTGGGCCGTCTCGGATTATTATGCGGTCTATATCCAGCAGCACTGTCAGTGCACCTGTCCTGTTCGAGAGGAGACCTCTGTACTCAGCCGTAATGTTGCATATTCCAGGGAAAGTGGGTATTACTTTGATAGCGAATTCACCTGCCCAATAGAGAGGACACAATGAGTTGTTGGAACTGCCCCAGGTAACCCTCAAATCTCTAAGATATCCTGTGGAAGAATTGTATCCTCCAGCGTAGAAGTAGTATTCCAAGTATGCGTAAAGGGTCTTGCTGCCCAGTGGCTGCCCTCCGCCTGACGGCGCGTCTCTGATAGTCAGAAAGTCGACATCCAGTCTTATACTCATGTTTCCAGTTCCGTTGGATACTCGGGACAGGTAGGTCGCAGTTAGACTGCACATGCCTGGAACCCACGCTTCCATTCGGTATTTCTTCTGCGTCACCGATGTGGGTTTGCAGACTGTAGAGTCCGAGTTTGTCCAACCGACCCCAAGATCTCGTCGGAATCCATCAGTCAGATTGTAACCAGCAGCGTAGAAACTGTAGGAAAAGCCAACATAGAGAGTCTTTCCGATCACAGGTTGGCCACCACCTGCTGGGGCATCACGTATCACGAGGTAGTCGATGTCGAAGAGAACGGAGATCGTTCCTGTCGAGTTCCAGACAAGCCATGCGTAGTTGATTTTCACCTGGCATTGTCCCTCGTCGAGAAACCTGACATTCGTGTAAGTATTTTCTGAGGATGTCACCGTGCAAACTGAGTCGTTGTTCGAAGTCCAGAAAACCCGCAAGTCCCCCCTGTATCCTGTCGTATGATTGTAGCCAGCTGCCCAGTATCGGTCTTGTTGCTCCAAGAGGTAGGTGGCGTTGCCTACTGGTGATCCCCCATCGTTAGCTGCATCACGAATGACGATGTAGTCTATGTCAGAGATGACGGTAATCGTGCCTGTAGTGTTGGATACTCCAGGGGAATACGAGCCCGTTATTTTGCAGGTTCCTTCACCATGGGTTCTTACAAGCGTCACTGAAGATTTCCGTAGCCCGACCGGACACAGGGAGCTGTTGCTAGTAGACCATTCAACAGGTACATCCCTCAGATATCCTCGAGTGTCATTGTATCCTGCAGCGTAGACAGTGAAAGTTGTCTCGCCTATCACGGTTGTGTCGCCGAACCATTCTCCTCCTCCGCCAGATTGATTTCTCAGAATGATTTGGTCTATGTCCGATATGACCGTCAGGTTTCCTGTCTCAGCTTCGAACCAACTTCCGTTGCCAGCAGGGGATACGTCTATGAAAACCTTGGTTGTTCCATACTCCACCGCCGTTATGGTGACGTTAGGGGAATCCTTGTCCCCTGTCAAACTGATGATGTTCAGGTCACCACTGAACCAGTAGGAATTCACGTCCTTCACGTACCCTTGAGTGTTGTTATAACCCGCGGCATAATACATATCACTCTGACCTGTCACGTAAGTTCGATTGCCCACTGGGGTGCCACCACCGTTCGGCGCGTCTCTGATTACAACGAAGTCAATTCCCGGTTCTGCCCCGGTTTCAAGAAGGAAAATCAGCAAACCCAAGAGGATCAGGCCCACGAATCCTATTGCCTTGAGGCTCCTCCACCTGCATGACGACATGTAGATTCCTCAAAGGTCGACAAGCATTTCCAGTCCACCCACGAGAAAGTGCTATTGTAACACGCTCTATTAATAAAGTTTGGAA
>CP070767.1:1285488-1299127 GCA_020345725.1 Methanobacteriota archaeon
ATTCAGCAGGCTTACGATGCAGTGAGATGGGGTGGTACCGTTGTTGTCGTTGGATATACTCACAAGGACGTGACCCTGAACGCAGGAAGGATGATGTTCCGCGAGATCGAGGTCAAAGGTTCCCTTGGTTGTGGTCTGCAGGATTTCCCAAAGATAATTGAACTGGTCAAGACCGGGAAGCTGAAAGTCGAACCGATGGTCACCCACAAGTACTCGTTGGACGACATAAACGAGGGTTTCGAGGTTCTGGAAAAGGGCGAGGCGACACTGATCAGGTCAATAGCGATACCATAGCTTGAGATTCTGTTTTGGCAAACTATTTATCGACCTTGGTCAATGATATCAATCTGACGGCGAGGGTGTGACATTGGCGGCCGTATCAACCAAAGGGCATCTCAATGTGTTCTCGAAGAGGGTATCCTATCTTGTTTTGGTTCTGTTCGTGTGTATGTTATACCTTCCCAACGCTTCAATGGCTGATAGGAGCGATTTGTTCGTCGCCAGGGCTGACTACGGAGTAGGTGCTCTTCCGTGGGATGTCGTTGCAGATGATTTTGATGACAACGGTTTCCTCGACTTGGTGAATGTCAACAGAGGCTCGGATTCGGTTTCAGTTGCACTGAACAACGGCGATGGAACCTTCGAGGATACTAAGTGGACTTATCCAGTCGGCAATGAACCATGGGCAATTGATTCGGCGGATTTGAATAATGATGGAGATGTTGATCTGGCCGTTTCCAGAGTAGAGGTTGATGCCAGTGGGCCTCCGAGCGAGTATTTCGATTACGTATCTGTTCTCCTCAACTACGGGGACGGGTCCTTCTCTGCCTACGTGGAATATCCTGTGGGAGACGATCCGGCTTCTGTCTTTCTTGCGGATCTGGGAGAGGACGGTAACAACGATATCGACATAATAACTGCGAACGGAGGGGAATCCAACTCAGTTTCTGTATTGTTCAACGATGGTTCTGGGGTCTTCTCACTCCCGACCAACTACTCGGTCGGAGCTGATCCGCATAGCGTTTTCGTTGCTGACTTGAATGGAGATGGCTATAACGATGCAGTGACTGCCAACAGAGACGATGACAATATCACTGTCCTGATCAATAACGGAACTGGTGTTTTCGACACTCATAGGGACTACGATGTCGGGTTGGGGCCTTGGGACATTTATTTGGAGAACGTTGTTGGCGATGCCTCTCTTGACATTGTTGTTCTATCCAAGATTGACGGCAACGTGTGGGTGCTTGAGAACGATGGCGCTGCTAATTTTCCTTCTTCGGTAAGTTATTCAGTCAACAATAACAACTCGATCTCTCTTGTTGTGGGAGACGCTGACCTGGATGGATTCAAGGACATACTATGCAGTAGCTGGGGTGAGCCCAGTCTGTTGACCATTCTATACTACAACAGCGGAACATCGGACTACGAAAGACATGAAATACCAATAGATGGTGGTGCAAGGTCCTTCGTTCTTGCGGATTTGGCATTTGGGATAAAGGGATTCACCAATATTGCTGCAGTTGTCCCTGGAGACGATATCGTAACCGTTCTCGTTTCGGACACACCACCTACCATATTTGTGGCAGAGCCAGATGGAACGGATGATGTAGTCGAACTTGAGTTTAGGATAGAATGGGTGGATTTTGACCCTGACAGCAACGCAACAGTTCGGTTGTACTACTTCCCTGAGGGCGCCCCAACCCTTCTGACAGAGATAGCCAACTTCAGTGAGGATGACGAAGACGATTACTACATCTGGAACGTATCTCTTATCGAACTTGGAGATTACTACATCAAGGCGGTCATTACCGATGACTACAGTTCCCAGTCCTCAACAAGTACTGGTCCTGTAACAGTGTTCAGGGCAACACCTCCACCTGAAGAACCATTCGCTGTAACCAGCGTGACTCTGGCCTTGATAATCTTGGGGATAGTGGGGGCTGTCCTCACTGTCATTGTACTGTATTGGGTTCTCAGGAAGAAGCCTCCCGCGGAAGAGTATTTCTGGGTTCCTAGGCAGAAGTAGTTGTACTACCTGATGGAATCTCTTGCAGCTCCTGAAGGATCCAGTCGTCTCATGATTGTGAGTTCATCATCTGTCGGTGCTGGCGTCTCCCCCACATTATCTGGGACTATTAAGTCGAATCCTGTGTTCTCCTTGACCATTTCGACTGAAACACCTGGATGGGTCGATTTCAATCTCATCTTCTTGTCCTCAAAATCCATCACTCCGAGAGGCGTAACCACCAATGAAGGACCATTGCTGAGTAGTTCACCGTCCACGAATCCAGGTCCGCTGATGAAGTCCACTTCGGGCACGAAATTTCTTGTGTTGTGGGCCATCGTGTAGATGATGTACCTACCTGCCCGGGACAAGAAGGGAAGGCCAACCGAACCAGGTCCTCTGAACTTGATCTCCCCAGGCTTCCCGATCCCTACCAGGTTACAGTTTCCCTTTGCATCTATCTGCAAGCCACCGGCAAAGAAGACATCGATTTCAGGACGCGCCTCCAGATCTATCACATCAGGTAGTGCATAGATGCATTCAGCCCTCAAAAGCCTGTCATCGCAAGAGGACTCTGGCAAAGGCTCGAGGGTGGGATTGATGGCCCCACTTCCTCCACAGATGAAAGATACATTTGGTGCATGAGTGAGCTGGGCCAACCGACTGGCGAGCATAGGCAGGGCACTGAAAGCACCCATGATGACCACTTCTCCATCTTTCAGATGGCGTGCCATGGCAGCAGCCATCCTCTCTCCCACCGTGACCTCTACCATGGGATATCACGCTCCATGAGTTTGGTGGCCTTCTCTCTTCCCCCAATCACCTCCAGATAATCTTCGTTTGTCTTTGGTCCGTATACGTATTTGTCAAGATATGCTGGAAAATCCTCTTTGCATGCCTTCAGGTATTCCTTCAAATGGTCCGCGTCATAGGTGTAGTACCTATGGCAGGCTGTGGGATGGCAGCCAAACGGAACATCTACAACCGCATCAACCAGGAGACCTGGTACGTTGATCTTGTGCGATTTCTCCAGTATGTATTCGCTTGGTACAACCTCTTCCACCTGGATGATGACCTTGTCACTCGCCTTTATCATATCGAAATCTGTGAACTTGCTTCCCTCGAATATCGCATTCCCGTACGCGTCCGCCTTTTGACAATGGACAATTGCCACATCTGGTTGCATTGATCTGACACACAGCACATCCTCACCAGTGAACGGGTCCTTTGTGAACTTGTAGTCATCTTCGTTCAAATTGGGCACTGAGGTTGCTTCCAGACCCTTGGGAAGGGGATGGAAAGGAAGGGAACTCGCACCTCCTCTCAGAGAATAGACCGAGAAGGCCTCATCGCAGTCTCTGACCTTCAGTTCTCCGCTTTCGGAAAACTTCCTGAAATTCGGAGCCAGACCCAGATGCTCGAACCCCACGTAGGAGCAGTATATCTCTTCCACCAAGCCAGCACCGATCAGCATGTCCGCGTTCGTACAGGCCGAGGGACTTGTCGTCAACCCTCCAATCTTCTTCTTCTGCCTGATTATCTCCCTGATCACCGCCATAGCGTTGTTGTGCATGTGCATTCCCCCGACGCCTAGCAGACAACCGTCCTTGACAAACTTACTGACTGCATCGCCAGCTTCCATAACTTTCTCTTTCCTCGTCACCTCGTCCCGCTCCTCAAAATGTTTAATAAAGGTCGCGCATTATCAATGACTCTCTATAAAAAATTCTCGGGTTGAGGGGGTAGGAATGGAACTCGAAAACAAGAACGCAATCGTGACGGGAGGAAGTGTGGGAATAGGGGCCGCGATGGCAATCGCTCTCGCGGAAGCGGGTGCGAACGTGGCATTGAACTTCAGAAAGCATGACACCGAGGCAAAGGAAGTCATTGCCCAGGTCGAAAAACTCGGCAGGAAGGGTCTGGTTGTGCAGGCGGACGTCTCATCTTTTGAGGATGCTCAGAAGATGGTGGACCAGGTTGTGAAGGAATTCGGAGGACTGGATATCCTCGTCTGCAATGCTGGCATCAACTGGGATGGAGTGATCTGGAAGATGACCGAGGAGCAGTGGGATCGGGTCATAGAGGTGAACCTCAAGGGGTATTTCAACTACGTCAGAGCTGTCGCTCCGATATTCAAGGAGCAGGAGCACGGAAAGATTGTCAACATAACTTCCATCAACGGCTTGAGGGGCAAATTCGGTCAGACGAACTACTCTGCTTCCAAAGGAGGCATAATCGCCCTGACCAAGAGCTTGGCGAAGGAACTGGGCAGGTCCAGTGTGAACGTGAATGCAGTTGCACCTGGAATGATAGAGACGGAGATGATGCTCAACATACCGGAGAAGTTCTTGAACATGGCAAAAGAGGAGACGGTGTTCGGCCGACTGGGAAAGCCAGAGGACGTTGCTAATGTGGTGGTCTTCCTATGCACTGAGAGGTCTAGGCACATAACTGGTGAAGTGATAAAGGTCGATGGTGGTCAATACATCTAGGTGATAAGTGTGAAGGTAGGGGTAGTAGGAATTGGGCATGGCAAGTTTGGAAAGAGGGATGATGCAACGGTTCAGGAGCTAGCTTTTGAACCTTTCAAGGAAGCGCTTGATGATTCGGGCCTTTCAAGAGAGGACATTGGAGCAACTGTGATTGGCTCATCACCTGAATACCACAAGCAAAGGTCGATACCTGGTGTGGTCGCAGAGTATTTGGGAATGAACCCACAGATGACCTATCTGACAGAAGCAGCCTGTGCATCCAGCAGTGCCGCTCTGCACAATGCTGTGGCCTACATCAAGGCGGGAATTCATGATGTCGTTGCCGTTGTCGGCGTACAGAAGATGACAGAACTGAGTACACCTGAGATTTTGGCTCTAATGGGTAGAGTTGGAGATGTGCAATGGGAGTCCGTCTTCGGGACCACTTTCCCCGGATATTACGCGATGTATGCCAGGAGGCACATGTACGATTTCGGAACCACTGAAGAACAGATGGCCAAGGTGGCGGTCAAGAACCATGCTCACGGACTGCACAATCCCAACGCAATGTTCCAGAAGGAGATAACTCTGGAGAAGGCGCTCGGGTCAAGGCCAGTTGCCACACCATTGAAGCTCTTCGATTGTTGCGGGAACGCGGATGGGGCAGCTTGTCTCATTGTTGCTGAGGAGAGCAAGGCAAAGAGTATCAGTGATACGCCAGTCTGGTTGAAAGGTATGGGTGCTGCGACGGCTTCCATGTCAGTACTGAGGAGGGAACAGCTGAATTCTATTCCAAGTGCCGTTGTGGCCTCACGTCAAGCGTACGAGCAGGCCGGGATTGGACCGGGAGACCTAAATCTGGCTGAAGTACATGATTGCTTCACTATTGCCGAGATAATCGCCTATGAGGACATCGGTCTCGCAAAGCAGGGAGAAGGTTCAAAGCTCATTGATGAGGGCCAGACCTACAGGGACGGAGACATGCCGGTGAACGTGGATGGAGGATTGAAGGCAAAGGGTCACCCCGTGGGAGCTACTGGAACCTCCATGGCTGTCGAAGCGGTCAAGCAACTCAGAGGAGAAGCTGGAGAGAGGCAAGTGGACGGTGCCGAGATCGCCCTGACCCACAATGTCGGGGGAATCGGTCAGTATTGCTATGTCAACATATATTCGAGGTGATGAGATGACGCTGGAGTTGGGTAATATTAGCTTTGTCACGGCTACATAAACGAAGGATTACCAGGATTATCTGGAAAAGGGCAAGTTGGCAGGGACCAAGTGCAACAGCTGTGGTGCGGTGCATTTCCCTCCCAGGGCCGATTGCGATCAATGTATGTCAAGTGATGTGGAATGGGTGGACAGGGAGTCCAAGGGGAAGATCGTCACATATACCACCATTCATGCCGGACCTACTGGTTTCGAGGATGTTGTACCATATACCATCTGTGTTGTTGAACTGGAGGGTGGAGGAAGACTCCTCGGTTGGCTGGATGAAGCCCAAGAAGAGGACATTGACATCGGACAAGATGTTGATATCGGATTGAAAGAATTGGAGGGTGACAGAGTTATATACGCAGTGCGTTTGTAGTCCGTAGCACAATCCGTGAGGTGTGAGGACTGGCAGACTACGCTATAATCTACTCTGACGGCTTGCTGAAATATGACTTCGGTGATTACCATCCACTTAGCCAGGTGAGAATGAAACTGGCTTTTGAACTGATAAAAGACATCGGGCTACTTGATAGGCCAAACGTCAAACTGGTGAGTCCAACTGTCGCTGATGACGAGATGATACTCCTCGCGCACGATGAGGACTACGTGAGTGTTGTCAAGGATTTGGGATCTGGCGTACGTCATTTCGATTCATTTCGATTTGGCTTTGGTTTGGGAGATAACCCTGTCTTTGAGGGTATGCATGAAGCGTCCGCAATACACATTGGAGCCACTATCAACGCTTGTGACATGGTTGTGAATGGCGAAGCACAACACGTTTTTTCTCCTGGGGGAGGTTTCCATCACGCTTTGAGGAAAAGGGCCTCTGGCTTCTGTATCTATAATGACGTGATCATCGCCATCAGATACCTTCAGAACAAGTACTCGTTGAAGAGAATCATGTATGCCGACATAGATGCACACCATGCGGACGGCGTACAAGTCGCTCTATACAACGATCCAGGCGTGCTCAACTTCTCGATTCATGAAAGTGGCAAGTTCCTCTATCCTGGCAGTGGCTCATTGGATGAAACAGGAGAGGATGAGGGGAAAGGCTACACCTTCAATCTCCCCATCTGGCCGAATACCCATGACGTGACCTTCCTGGAGGTCTTCACTGAGACATTCCCCGAGTTGGCCAGGAGGTACAAACCTGAGATACTGATCACTCAGTTCGGAGCAGATATGCACTATGATGACCCCCTCAGCCATATCAACCTAACCACCAAATCATATGATGAGGCTGCAAGGACGTTCCACACGATCGCTCACGAGGTCTGTGACGGTAAGTGGGTGTGCCTTGGCGGAGGAGGATATTCTTCCAAGAGCGTTTCGAGGATTTGGACGATTCTGTTCAGCAGGATGATCGAGGCCAATCCACCTGTCTACCTCTCCGATAACTGGAAGAACCTCTTCAGGAACTTGGCAAGAGAGGATCCCGGGGAGGAGTTGTTCGACGATCCGTCCATCTTCCAGACCGAGGACCCGGTGGTGATATCTGAGACCAGAAAGATTCTTGAATGGGCAAAAAGAATGGTATCATCCTTTCCATCCCATGAGTAGCACAGCATCATCTCGGATAGCAGAGGATTCGAATGAAGAATGTGGTCGTGACCAAGGACCTAGTCAAGGAGTTCGGCAAACTCAGGGCTGTCAATAGACTGAATCTCGAGATTCAGAAGGGAGAGGTCTACGGTTTCATAGGGCCCAATGGCTCTGGTAAGACGACCACGATCAAGATTCTGTGCGGATTATTGGAGGCAACTTACGGTGAATCATTTGTGTTGGGGCGGAGGATGCCAGATCCAAGCGTTTATCCAAGAATCGGATACATGCCGCAGGAGTCAGCGCTCTATCCCGATTTGACAGTGAGCCATACCATTGGCTTCTTTGGTGAGCTCTACGGGCTGAGAAAGGGTGAGATTGAGAAGAGAGAGAAGGAACTGCTAGCTTTCGTGGACCTCAAGGGAAGACGGAGAACCTTGGTCTCCAATCTGAGCGGGGGTATGAAGCACAGGCTCTCGCTGGCTGTGAGTCTTATTCACAACCCTGAACTTCTTTTCCTGGACGAACCGACAGTTGGCATAGATCCCGAATTGCGGGCATCCTTCTGGGAATATTTCGGTAATCTGACGGACGAGGGCGTGACGGTACTGATAACAACCCACTACATGGACGAAGCAAGTAAATGCGACAGGGTGGGAATGATAAGGGAAGGTAAGCTCGTAGCGGTTGGAACACCAGAGGAGTTGAAGAAAGAGACTGATACAGTGTCTTTGGAGGATTCATTCTTACATTTCATCAGGAGGAGTGACTAGTGGGCGCTCGCGCCATCCTGGCTGTCACCAAGAACAACTTCAGGCAGCTGAGCCACGACAAGCGAACAGTCGGGATGATAGTGATGATGCCCATTCTCTTCATCGTTCTCTTCGGTTTCACATTCGCTGGAGAACCCGAGAACATTCGCACCTTGCTGGTGGATGCGGATGACGGAGCCGAAGTGACGGTCAATTTGACTGGGCTACCACCATTCACTCAGACCATAACCCTCTCCGATGAGTTCATCGACAATCTCGATCCCAAGACGTTCAATCTTGTCCATTCGGATGATTTGGACTCTTCTCTGAACGAGGTCGAGGAAGGAAGGGCATGGGCTATCATCTACTTCCCTCCAGATTTCACCCAAGGGCTTCTGAACTGGGCCAGCTCCTTTGGGAATCTCTCAGAGTTCCTGGGTATCAATGTCACTTTCGATGTGGTTCCAGTCGAGGATTCAAAAATAACTGTCTATGTGGACGGAAGTAACTCTCAGGTCGCGGCCAAGGTGATCGCCGAAGTAGGTGCCGCTTTTGCCAACACCATCCAGGAACAGAGTCCCAATATGTCCTTTACAGCTTTCGTATCGCCGGAATTCGTATATGGTGAGAATGTTCAGTTCATAGATTTCTTCGCCCCTGGCATCATCGGATTGATAGTAACGATGATGACAATAATACTCACGATTGTATCCTTTGTCAGGGAAAGAACCAATGGCACGCTTGACAGGCTCTTTGTGTCACCCATCAAACCTTATGACATCGTCTTAGGGTATACTGTCACTTTCAGCATCATTGCCCTCATCCAATCCGTCATATTGCTTGTTGTAGCCAGTCTGTTGTTCGGCGTCACATTCGTTGGAAGCATCCTTCTTGCACTGGGTCTGATAGTGCTTTATGCCATAGGCATTCTTGGTCTTGGAATCCTGTTGTCCACTCTTGCGAAGAATGAGTTCCAAGCTGTTCAGTTCATGCCCATAATCATCATACCATCGATAATGCTGGCGGGAATCCTGTGGCCGATCGAATCCATGCCCGAGTTCATCCGGCCCATTTCAGCATTCATTCCCCTCACATACTTGGCTAGTTCTCTCAGGTCAGTGATGATAAGAGGATGGGGGCCGATTGAGATAGGTCTTGAGGTGGCAGTTCTTGTCGCATTCGCTGTCGTTCTGCTGGGTATAAGCATACTGATTATCTATAAGAAAGCGAATCGGCTGGGCTTCAGGAACAAAAAGAAGGTTTGACCTACAACTTCTCTCCGCATTTGCCGCAGTACTCGAAGTTCTCTGGAATTCCTTTTGAACCGCACTTTCCACATTCTTTTGTATAAGGTCCCCAAACGAATTCCGAGGATTTGCCTTCGGCTGCTAGGTCCCTGAGTTTACGGTATCCGGTCTCTCTCTTCTCTACAAAGGATTTCATCCCTTCCCAGGGCTCGTAGCTCGCGAAATGTACAGACAGCCAATCTCTTGCATGGCCTATCGTGTTGTACCAGGAAAGGTCCTTCCAGAAGTTCACTTGCTGTTTTGTGTACCTCATGCACTCCGGGAACTTGTCTATGAGCTTCTTGGACATCCTGTCAACCGCTTCATCCAGCTCCGCGTACGGAACAACTTCGTTCACCAGTCCCCATTCCAGCGCTTTCTGCGCGGGGATTCTCTCGCATAGGTACAGGATTTCCCTGGCTCTCCGATCTCCGACCATTATCGGTAGGAATTGGGTCGCACCTCCAGCTGCCACTGATCCTACCTTTGTCCCGACCTGGAGTATCTCAGCATGGTCTGCAGCTATGGACAGATCGCAGGACATGTGGAACTCGTTACCTCCTCCTGCTACGACTCCGTTGACCCTGGCTATCGTGGGTATCCCGCAGTTGCGCAACATGTCGTGTGCGTGATTATAATCGCCCATCCACTTCCAGAAATCTCTGGGTTTTACAGTGTAGTTGTCCGCGTATTCTTTGACATCTCCCCCTGTGCAGAAGGCTTTCTCCCCGGCTCCTGTCAGAACCAGGACCGCGACCGAGTCGTCCCAGGACGCGTCCTTGAAGGCCTCAGCCATCTCTCTCAGGGCGATGATGCTGTAAGCGTTGAACACTTGGGGCCGGTTTATTGTGACCTTTGCCACATAGTCCTTCTTCTCGTAGATAATGTCCTTGAAGTCAAATTCTTCAGCCGATTTTGGCTCAAAATTTCCCATATCACTCCTCCCGTGCGGGCGTAAGCCACCTGCGATATTTATTTTTTTGGTGGCTCAAGGCAAACAATTATAATGTAGTTACTTTATAAAGATATTGCAACGGTATTATAACTAAATCCAGGGGTAGGCATGGCAAGAGCAAAAGATTCCAAGTTCGAAGTCTTCGGACAGGAAATGATAGAGAAGGAAGTGAAGCAGGCTGGAAACAGCGGAAGGGTGTACCTTCCACCCGATTGGGTGGGCAAAAAGGTCAAGATCATTAGACTTGAATGAGGTGGGGGAATGAGCACTGTAGAAATCAGAAGGATGAGGGAGAAAGACATCCCGGAGACCATAGCCATCAGGGAACGCATAACCAAGAAGAAGGTCCCCAAGTTCTGGCAACATGAGATTGCCATTCGGTTGCTGGAGAGCGATAATCAATGCTTCGTGGCAACTTCCGGCAAGAAGGTCGTGGGGTACATCTTAGGAGAGACCAAGACTCTGGATTTCGGCGTCACCAAGAGCGGTTGGCTTGTTGACGTAGCCATCGATCCCAATTACATGGGTCAGGGAATCGGCAAGAGGCTCGGCAAGGCAATGCTGAGAGGTTTCAATTCAAAGGGAATTAACAGGATCTTCACCGCGGTGAGATGGGATTCAAGCGACCTGTTGACATTCTTCAAATCAATCGGCTTCGAAAGAAGCGAATTCATCAATCTGGAGAGGAGGAAGAAGTAATGATAGAGATGTTCAAGGAATGGTACGACGCCAGACACGAATACGCAAAGGAATGGAAGGAGAAGACCGGCGGAAAGGTGATGGGATACTTCTGCACCTACGTTCCGGAGGAGATACTCCTGGCCGCGGACGTTCTACCCGTTCGGATACTGGGCAGTCACGAGCCTCAGGACGTAACTGAACCGCACATATTCGGTATGTTCTGTCCCTTCTGTAGGGATTGTCTGGCTCAGGGATTGAAGGGGAGGTACGACTATCTGGATGGAATAATGATTTCGCAATCCTGTCTGCATATCAGGCAGGCCTACACGAGCTGGGAGATGCATATTCCAGTCCCGTTCAGCTACTATCTGCCGATGCCCCACAAGGTGCAGAGCCCTAGAGCGCTACCCTACCTGAAATCAGAACTGGAGACCTTCAAGAAGGCTGTCGAGGAATGGACTGGGAAGACGATTACAGACGAGGGCCTGGATAGGGGAATTGAGATAATGAACAGGAACAGGCGGTTGATGAGGGAGATATACGAACTCAGAAAACAGCCCGACCCACCCATGACAGGTCTTGAAGCGATGTACATGGCCGTTTCCAGCCAGATGATTGACAAGACCGAGCACAGCAACATCCTGGAGGAGACAATGAAGGAACTCCAGACCAGAAAGCTCGACAAACCCACAGGCCAGAGGCTCATGCTCATAGGCAGTGAAGATGACGACAGCATGTTCATAGACATGGTGGAAAGCTGTGGCTCAACAATCGTCGCAGACGACCACTGCACTGGAAGCAGGTATTTCTGGAACGAGGTGCAACCGAACGGAGATAGACTTCAGGCAATAGCTCAGAGGTACATTGACAGACCGCGCTGCCCTACGAAAGATTGGGAGCAGAGATCAAGGATTCCCCACATACTGGACATGGCAAAGGACTGGAACGTGAGCGGGGCAATTCTACTACAGCAGAAGTTCTGCGATCCACATGAGCTTGACATTCCTGCGATCAAGAAATCGTTGGAATCGAACGACATTCAGACATTGTTCCTGGAACTTGATGTGACAGTACCGATCGGTCAATTCAAGACTCGCGTGGAGGCGTTCCTGGAGATGTTAATGGAGGATGACCTTTTCTGAGGAGGTGAAGAGATGGCAGAGGAAGGAAAATACCCGACAGAACCCCTGAAGTGCTGGGGAGAGGCAAAGAGACTGAGAGAGAAGTACTATGAGGATTATAAGAACGCAAACGAGACTGGGGGCCTGAGATGGTGCGGAGGCGCTTGGTCCTTCGACGCAGTTCCCTACGGTCTGGGTGATGATGTATATCCGTTGACTGGTGAGCCTTACGGTGCTTCAACCGCCTTCGACAAGGAATTCTCAATGCAGTGTTTGGAGGCGACCGAAGCTGCTGGCTTTGCTAGGGATTTGTGTTCATACATGCGAAACTACTGGGGATCGATACTCCTCGACAAGTTCACATTTGGTGGACCGTTCCCTAAACCTGATTTCATCTGGCAGGACCACATCTGTTGCAGCCATTCCAAATGGTATCAGGTCGTTTCAGACCTAGAGGGCGGTGTTCCCGCTTACATGGTGGACGTGGCGGTCGGACCCTTCGATGAAATGGATGACAACAAGGTCCAGTATGTTGCAGGACAGCTAATGGATGGAATCGACTGGCTTGAGAAGACCACGGGAAGATCATACGATGACAATAAACTGATCGAGGCGGTGAAGGCCGAGTTCAGATTGACCAGTACCTGGGCCAAGATCTGCGAACTGAACAAGACAGTACCAGCACCACTAGATGAGAAGACGATGTACTCGCTCTATGTTTTCGGTGTGCTCAGCAAGGCGAAGAAAGAGTTCGCGGATTTCATGGACACATTGCATGCAGAGGTTCAGGACCGGGTGAAGAGAGGCATCGCGGCCGTTCCAAATGAACAGGTCAGGGTCATGAGCGATACCCAGCCTCCTTGGGGATTCCTGAAGGTGTTCAGATACCTAGAGAAGTACGGTTGTGTTTCGATTGGATCCTTGTATACTTTCGGACTGACTGGTCTTTGGGAAGATAAGGAGGACGGAACCTGGGGAGCTAAGACGACTCCAATGGACAAAGGCATCACGATCAACACCAGAGAGCAAGCAATAGAGGAACTTGTGAAATGGAACCTGGCAAAACCCGAGTGGCAGCATTTCTACCATCCCCAGCTGAAGAGCGAGATGATGATCAGAATAGCCAAGGAATGGGGACTCAACGGAATCATGCTTCACTACAATAGAGGTTGCGAAGGACTCTCCCTGGGCATAGCGGAGAACAGGCTGGCACTCCAGAAAGCCGGTTATCCAGTTCTGGTCTTCGAAGGCAACATGGGGGACGAGAGAGAGTTCGACGAAGCTGGCACGATGGCGAAGATGGACACATTCATGGAGACTCTTGGGATAGTCAAGCCAAGATAGCGAGGTGAAGAGATGTACGTAGCAGGAATAGATATGGGCGCCAAGTTCGTGAAGGTAGTAATCCTGAACGACGGACAGGTCGTTTCGAAGGGCATGGCTCCGACCGGTTTCAATTTGGCAGAATCAGTTGAGAACGACTACAAGAGTGCTCTTGAGAACGGTGGGGTCAACAAAGATGACATAAAACACGTCACTTCGACAGGAGCGGGCAAGAAAGAAGTCTCATTCAGGAATGATGAGGTTACCGAAGTCGGAGCTGCAGCG
>CP070767.1:1299227-1302205 GCA_020345725.1 Methanobacteriota archaeon
AGCGTACGAGAGCGAGTTTCTGGAACCCGAACTGAAGCCCGAATTCATCGAGAAGATGCAGAAGAGGCAGAAGGAACCTACCGTGAAGGTGAAGGATTTCAGAAAGCACTTCGGACTGGATGAGGATGCTGGCTCCTAGTCGGTGCAGAAAATACTATTACAATATACAGAGCAACTAGGAGCGAAGACAGATGTACGGTTTGGCCTTGAGAAAGTCCGTGGAGAAAATATTCCGCAAGCTCGTCAAGAAGAACCCCAAGCAGCTAGATATCATCCATAAGAGAGTCGAAGAGATAAGGAAGAACCCCCACCATTATAAGAACCTAAGGAGGCCTCTGCAGCACCTGAAGCGTGTACGTGTGGACAAGAGCTTCGTACTGGTGTTCTCCGTTGATGATTCTGAGAAGGTGGTCGTGATAGAGGATTATGATCATCATGACAATATATACAAGCTGTGAGAACGTATCTTTCCAGCTGGTTCTGATTCGAATCTTCTCAACCACGTCGTAGTCAATGCCAGACACCTTCATTCGCAATTCTGAGAACAACTACTTCACCCTTATATATCTCCACCAAATCACCACACGCGAGGGATAGAATGGAGACCAGCGCGGAAGAACTCCCAGAATATCAAGAAGCGCAACCCGAACCACCTTCCGACAGCGACAGGAAGAAGAAGCAATTGATCGCCATTGTTGTTGTGATAGTCATACTTGCCGTTCTGGCCCTTCTGCTAATTCTCCTGCAACCAGCCCCCGACCCTGGGACGGAACAGGAACACATTCTCACAATCTCCAACGTGGAGGTCACCAACTCCACCAAGGCCAACGTGACATTCGGAGAACCCACAAACAACCCACACCCGGTGAAGCTGAAGGTCATCATCTCCACCCTGACAGAATCAGGAGTGTACATCTTCCCGAGCAACATGGATGGAGCGGATCTGGCCAGGATCTCCGGGGATAATATGGGGTTCATGGTGTTTCGGGATTTCGCGGACAACGAGAAGATAGACCCCGGCGACATGATCTTGATGACCGGACTTGAGAAGGGAACCCTGCACAACATATCCATCCGCTGGGAACCCAATGACCACCTCATAGATTACCAGGAATTCTTGACATTGCCCGGTCCACCTTACGGACAGTTCGCACTGGTGGATCCGACCTCGAATACCACCGTCAATATCACCTTCGACAGCTTCAGCAAGGACGTAGAACCCATGGACATGTACATCATTTTGGAAAAGGACGGAATAAAGGGCACCTATGTCTTCCCAAGTAATGACGACTGGACGAACCTCAGCATCATCTCCGGGGACAATCTGGGCAACATGATCTACAGGGATGTAGCAAACAACAGTATCGTGAACTCTGGGGACCTGCTGTTGCTTTCCAACCTCTCTCCGAGCTCTGACTTTACCATAACTTTGGTCTGGGAGCCTACCCAGGTTGCGATCGACGTAAGGTCCTTCTCCACTCCTGCGTGAGCTGGATCCACTTACCCCTTGGAGTCTGATTGTTGCTTCTTTTCGTCAGTGTTAAATATCCCCAACCAGTTCTGGACATCGAGAGGGATAGTATGAGGGGTACTGAAGAAGGTTCGACCGAACTTCAAGAGCGAGAGCATCCTCATACTCGTTCTCCTGGGGCGAGTAATGGTAGCAGAATGATATTAGCAGTTTTGACTGTCGCTGTGATTCTCCTATTAGCCCAGTTGGTGATATCGTCTCTCATATATCTCGCAATCCAAGACATGGAGCCTGCCGGAGACGGGGCTGAAGAGATCACCAAAGGGTCCTTCACTGATGTTGATGTGATGGGTTCCACGACGACCGATGTTACCCTCGGACCGATCACTGGCAATCCAGCTCCCACGAAGCTGAAGATAATCCTGAAGGCTCCTACCGAGTCGGGGACCTACACCTTCCCAAGCGACAGCGATGGAGTAATACTCGTTCTCACTGAAGGAGTCGACACAGGCACTATCACATACCGGGACTATGCCGACAACGAGAGAGTGAATGCAGGAGACCAGTTAGTGCTTAGTGATCTCGTACCAGAGACAGTCTACATCATAATCCTGATTTGGGCTCCCAACGACAACGAGATGGATGCGAAGAGTTTCACGACCGCTTCAATCGGGTTGTCTACCGGACAATTCATCAGTTCTCAGGCTCTCAACTATACCTCCGCCGAGGCAATCTTCGGATGGTTCAGTGAAGATGTAAATCCCACCGACCTACAGATAGTTCTGTACTGTGGTGTGCAGTCTGGTATCTACAGTTTTCCCGGTAATAGTCATGGGACCATACTGACTCTTGTTTCTGGGTCGGACATCGCCATCATCACATATCTAGACTCGATGGATGACGGGGACATTGACGTGGGAGACTCACTTCTATTGACCGGGCTGAGCCATGGCTCGCAGTATGTCATTTTCCTTGTTTGGGCTACCACTGAGGCCTTGATTGATTACGAAGTCTTCTATACACCTCTCTTGAGTCCACCCATGGGCCAGTTTGCCAGTGCCTCTGCAACTTCCAATACAACTGCAACAGCAGAATTCGCTGGGTTCAGCACCAATCCAGAGCCGGTCAACCTGATAATAGTCCTTGAGAGAGTTCCAGACGCGGGGTCCTATTCATTCCCAAACAACCAAGACGGTGTTGTACTGACTCTTCAGGCAGGTACAATGTTGGGCACAATCACATATCGAGACTATGCGGACAATGAACTGGTCAACGGTGGAGATCAGTTGCTGTTGTCCGGTCTTACTCCGTCTTCGTCCTACACCATAAGATTGATTTGGGCTCCAACTGGTGACACACTCGATGTGGAGAGCTTCAACACACCTGCCTGAGCCAGAGTCACTGGACTTCTGAGAACTCGTCCTCATCCTCTTTTCGTCAGTGTTAAATATCCTCGAGTAGTTCTGTAGAACCAGAGGGACACAATGACAGGACCCCATACCCCACC
>CP070767.1:1302305-1305952 GCA_020345725.1 Methanobacteriota archaeon
AGGATGATGAATTCCTGGTTTGCATGATGAGTTTCCGTCATTACGAATTCCAACCTCCAATCGCAGACATCCAGAATGTCCTCTTTGATCCGAAATAAGAGAAGCTTTATTATCCACCAATTCGATACAGTAATCAGAGAACTGAAGTGGGGGAAGGGAGCGATGAGCAAACTGTTCATAATCCTTGTAGTCTTCTCTTTCGGGTTCAGCCAACAGTATCAAGTTGTTGCTGATGAGCTCGTTCCCCAAGGCTCTTCTCAGTTCTTGAGTGTTCCTGAGGAGATTGACGAGGATCCAGGAAACGAATGGCATATCTACAATGTCACCAAAACCAAGGAGCTCGTGGATGAGGTATCCGTGGCGGTTGACGAAGAATCCATTCCCTACCTCCTTTACAATGTCGATGTCCACGCCGAACCTGACACCATGATTGTGGCCCATTGGGTAGAAGATCACTGGGAGGAAGAAACGGTGGACACCGCGGGTGGCTTTCCAGGCTTCGATTCATACCGCAACTCGTTGGAAATAGACACCACCGATACCGTCCACATAGCTTACCAAAGGCAGGATACAGTACGCGACTCTTCGTTGATGTACGGTTCAAAAACCAACGGAACGTGGACATTGCAGACTGTTGAGAGCGGTAACTATTCACCTTACTTCGGTTGGGGGTCCTCGCTTGTTCTGGACCAAAATAACTATCCCAGAATTGCATACACGGGCGAACCTGACACAATACGATATGCCGCGTGGAATGGCACCTCCTGGGAAACACAACAGGTTGAGTACTTTGGAGGCAATAACGGACCGACTTCGCTGGCCTTGGATTCGAATGATTATCCTCATTTGACTTACGCGAATTGGGGTGTATGGGATGACCGTTATGCGAACTGGGACGGAAACAAGTGGAATGTTAGATCGCTACCAGACAACAGCCGCAGAAGCAGAATCGCTATGGGGTCTGATGACATTCCGCAGATTGTCACGGCTGGGAGTTCGCATGGACAGCAACCCCCCTATCCTCTAGAGTACTTGAGATTTATCAATGATACGTGGGTGAACGAAACGCTCTTTCCAGGGTATGCATCTGGATATGGGTCTGCAATTGCTGTGGATTCAGACGGATATCCCCACGTGGCTTACTATTCCCGCCTTGGGGCTGACTGGAACTACGCGTGGTGGAACGGTATAAACTGGACAACAGAAGTGATAGAGAGTTCAATCGACCCTGATAGTTATCTAGTCCTGACATTGGATTCAGATGACCAACCATTTGTTGCCTATGTTGATGAGAGACTGCGCACAAGAACGGTTCGCTTGGCAACCACAGTGAACCTCACCAAGAACCAACCTCCAATTGCTGATGCAGGTCAGGACCAGACAGTCCAAGTAGACGATGTCGTGCAATTCGACGGAAGTGATAGCTACGATCCAGATGCTGCATGGATCGGGATGACTGTTGATTCGGCAGAAAAAGTAGGTACTCACACATCCGTGGCTGTTGACAGCAACGACCGTGCACACATAAGCTACTTCGATGAAACAAATTCAGATTTGAAGTATGCGAAGTGGACGGGAAGTTCATGGGTTACAGAAACAGTAGACTCGAACGATACCGTAGGTGAGTACAGCTCTCTGGCCCTTGACAGCAACGACCGTGCACACATAAGCTACTATGATGGCACCAAACAAGACCTAAAATATGCAAGATGGACCGGAAGTGCATGGAACATAGAAAGGGTTGATTACGCTGGCTATTCAGGTCGAGGAACCTCAATCTACTTGGATGGCAATGACAGACCGCATATTAGCTATCAGTCCACCTACGAAGGTCTCAAACATGCAGAATGGACGGGAACCAACTGGACCATAGAGCTTGTGGAAGCAGGTCCAGTTGAGATCTATTGGCCAACCTCAATTGCGCTTGACAGCCTGGGCATCCCCCACATGAGCTACTTGCGCAAGAATCCGCTCAACGAATACATGGTCAAGTATGCAAGGCGGAACGGTACCCAATGGTACAATGAGACGGTTGATCTAATTCTTGGTTCAACCAGCTTCCTGACAATTGCGATTGACAGCAACGACTTCCCACTCATATGCTACTATAGCGACCGTCTGTCCGGACTGCAGCTCGCGAGCTGGACGGGCAGCAATTGGAATATCGAGACTGTGGAAGACCTTGAGGATGTTGGCTCTGGAGGCAGAGCACTGGCTCTGGACAGTTGGGACATCCCACACATCAGCTATCCCGGTTTGGCAGGCGATATGCTCAACTACACAAGCAAGATCGGAGGAGCTTGGGTCAAGAAGGTCATTGATAGAACAGAAGGAGTCGGTGGGCATTCCTCTTTGGCGCTCGACAGCCACGACAATCCACACATCAGCTACTACAATGAGGCGGATGAAGACCTGAAGTACGTTAGAAGAGTAAGCCGAATCGTTTCCTATGATTGGGATTTCGGTGACGGATCCCCTCACGGCGCAGGCGTAACACCGACTCACGTGTACGACACACCCGGAATCTACTATGTCACCCAGACGGTAACGGATGCACTGGGAGCGACTGATAGCGACAACTGCGATGTCACAGTCCTTCAGAAAGAGAATCAACCACCAGTCGCGGAAGCAGACGGCCCCTACTACGGAGATGAAGGTTCTCCAATAACATTGGACGGTAGTGGTTCATCTGATCCAGACAACGATACTATGCAATATCGCTGGGATCTGAACAATGATGGAATGTGGGACACAAGCTGGTCTCCCATTCCAACTGCCAGCAACACATGGATGGATGATGGAACATACACAGTTGCTCTTCAAGTGAGGGATGAACACAACGAAACGGATAGAGATAATGCAACAGTACATGTCAGCGATCTGGCTCCCTCGGCTCAATTCGGTTGGACCCCTGAATCACAGGATGAAGGCTCGCCAGTTCAATTCACAGACCAATCAGAATCCTATCCCGATTCGATCATGTCAAGGCACTGGCAACTAGGGGACGGCAGCACAGGCACCGAACAGAATCCAAGTCATATCTATGTAGATAATGGTGTTTACACAGTCATACTAACAGTAGAAGATGATGACGGTTCCTCGGACACGGCGTACAACAACATCACCGTCTTGAATGTAGCTCCCATAGCAGATGCAGGCGAGGACAAGGAAGGGTACGAAGTATCCACCTTCACATTTGATGGAGATTGCACAGATCCCGGCATACTGGATACCCATACCTACGAATGGGACTTCGAGTATGATGGAATCAACTTCGATGTGGAAGCGATCGGTCAGTTGGTGACCAACACATGGATAGATGACTTCGACGGAGAGGTTGCCCTCAGGGTTACTGATGATGATGGTGGCATCGGAATAGACACTGTGCATGTTCTTGTGAAGAATGTTCCACCAACGGTTGAGCTGAAAGCCCTCCCGATTGAAGCAGATGTCTTCCTAAGAATTGCCGGAGAAAAATGGCACGACGTCTCGATAGAACTCTATGAAGATGGTGTTCTAGTTGCAGAAGGCTCTCTTACAAGATATCCAGGAAGTCCGAATGATCAGATGCTGGACCTCTCACACCTCAGTGTGGATATCTCAAGAAGGTACTCGGCAATAGTCCGCTACACTCCCGAGGACGACCC
>CP070767.1:1306052-1308751 GCA_020345725.1 Methanobacteriota archaeon
CTACACTCCTACTGGGAGCGACGAGACCTCTCTGGATAACTGTGGAAGGACGGTACTACACACGACAGCAAGAACTTCAATACCCCCAGCCTAAACACAACCCCTTTCCTTTTTCTTTTTTTGTCCCTTTTTTGCACCAAAACATTTATTCTGGATTAGGTAGAGATTTTATGGACTGTAGGGAAACCTACAGGAGTGACCAAACACATGAATAGACGAAGTCTCATCCGAAAGGATGAGGAAGGCGTGTCTCCGGTCATTGCTACCATTCTGATGGTGGTAATAACCGTGGTTTTGGCGGCTGTATTGTACGGAATGGTGTCGGATTGTACGACCCCCAGCCCGATTCCTATTGGTTTCTGGTGTAACGAAAAGGTGTTAAGCCCCACGGAGGCCACTGTAGAATTTGGCAAGATGAGTCGGGAAATCAGGCCCACGAATCTGGAGTTCATACTGATAAGGAACAACACAACAGAGGCTAGATACGGTTTTTCAAGCAACTATAGCGAGGATTTAGTACTGAAGAACGGATCAGAAATAGGAACTCTGACATTCGAGAATCTCAAGGGCAACTTGTGTGTAAATGAAGGGGACAGAATGAGATTGACAAACCTTGCTCCAAATTCAGAATACATCCTGAAGATGATTTGGGCTCCGTCGGGAGATGAGATGGCCTCAGTGACATTCTCGACTATCTTAGAGTAGGGATGCTCATCCAAGCCTCGGACTTCCTTCTTTGCCGGCGAACTCGAACCAAAACACCGCTTTCGACATTGCTTTTCAATCAATCTTATCACTGACTGAAGGCGAAACCGAAAATACTTATACTTCTAATGAATATTTGAACAATTGTTCAATTAATAAGAGGTGACATCACTATGAACGGCAAGAAAGACATCTGTCAGATCAAGGCGATAGATGAGAAGAAAGTCCAGTCTGTGAAGGGTCAAATGCTGGATGATGACGTTTTCTCAAACCTCTCAGACACCTTCAAGACCTTGGGCGATAGCACCCGCGCGAAGATACTCTACGCCCTTTCAAAGGAAGAGCTGTGCGTCTGCGACATCTCGGCGATCCTCGACATGAGCACATCCGCAGTTTCCCATCAACTGAGGGTCCTCAGGAACATGAAGTTGGTCAAGAACAGGAAGGACGGAAAGATCGTCCATTACTCATTGGATGATGACCATATAGTCCAACTTCTGGAGATGGCTCATCAGCATGTGATGGAATGAGCGTATGACAGAGAACAAGGAATTGAGGATTAAAGGCCTCCATTGCGCTGACTGCGTTAGGAAGATAGACAAATCAGTGTCAAAACTCCCGGGCATACACCACATTGAATTGAGCTTCACCACGGGCAAGATGGAGGTTGAATACGACCCAGACATAATATCACTGAATGAAATCCGGTCAAAGGTCAAGAACCTGGGATACGGCATTCTCGAGGAAGAGATAGAAACTGAGAAGGTCTTTGCCTTGAATAATCGCGAGTTCGTGTTCTCCCTCGTATCTGGAATCGCCCTGTTCTCTGGTCTCTTTGTCGCGTTCTTGACGCCGGACCCAGTCATCGTGGAGTTCTACAGCCCCATACTGCTATCGGAGCTGTTCTACTCCGTGGGTATGATTTTCGGAGGCTATCATGTAGCCGCAAGGGCTGTTAAGGCGCTATTCAGCAAGACCTTCGTCATAGATTCGCTCATGATCATTGGGGCTATGGGGGCCGTCTTCATCGGCGCGTTTGCTGAAGGTGCTGCTATATTGTTCCTGTTCTCGATGGCAGAGCTGCTGGAGGACTACTCGGTGGAACGGTCGCGAAGGTCATTGAGCGAGCTTGTCGACCTCACACCAAAGGTCGCTTCGGTAAGAAGGGGTGACAGATTCGTCGCGGTCCCTGCCGAGGAGGTCAAGATCGGGGACATCGTCCGAGTGAGGTCAGGGGAAAAGATCAGTGTGGATGGTACTGTAATCAAGGGATTCTCGTCAGTGAATCAAGCTCCAATAACCGGAGAATCGATGCCAGTGAGTGTCGGCGAAGGTGATGTCGTGTTCGCCGGTACGATAAACCAGGAAGGTCGTTTGGAGATTGAAGCAACTAAGGAGGCAAGAGACAGCACATTGGCAAGAATTGTTGAGCTGGTGGAATCTGCAGAAGAGCAAAAGGCACCTACTGAAAGGTTCATCGATCGCTTCGCCAAGTACTACACTCCTGCCGTCGTGGGTCTTGCAGTATCTGTGGCCGTCATCCCAACGGTGGTCTTCCAACAGTCTTTCGACGTCTGGTTCTACAAGGCACTTCTCCTGCTCCTGATATCTTGTCCCTGCGCACTTGCTCTTTCCACGCCCATCTCCATAGTCTCTGGCATAACAAGCGGTGCAAGGAATGGCGTCCTGTTCAAAGGAGGTGTCCACATAGAGAAATTGGCGAAGATCAACACCTTTGCTTTTGACAAGACTGGTACACTGACCGAGGGTCGTCCAGTTGTGACAGATGTCATCCCTTTCAACGGTTATTCTCGCATGGATGTCCTTTCCATAGCATCATCTCTCGAATGTCTCTCGGAACATCCACTTGGCAAGGCAATAGTTGAGACTGCGGAGGATGAGGGCGCCGCAACGGAATGCGTGGAGGATTTCACAACCATGGCTGGCAAGGGCATCAAGGGAAGGATTCGTGATGAGAGCTATCAAGTCGGGAG
>CP070767.1:1308851-1316191 GCA_020345725.1 Methanobacteriota archaeon
ATGGCCAGGAACACCGCTCCGAATACTATCAGGATGAGGATCTCGGTTGATATCGCTGTGATATCCGCACCCAAGACCATCACTTTTCTCAATGCACTGGTGGCATAGGTCAACGGAAGAGCCCAGGCGATATACTGCATAATCTCTGGCATCTGCTGAATCGGGAAGAATACCCCGCTCAGGAACATCATCGGGAACATCAGCGTCATCATCACCATGGTGGCGGTCTGTTCGTCCCTCGCGAATGATGTTATCACTATCCCCAACCCCACAAAGCTGAACACACCCAGTATCAGCAAGAACAGGAGAAGGAGTATATTCCCTTGAATGGTGACTCCGAATATAGCAATCGCAAGTACAAGAATGAGCAACCCCTGAATCAGACCTCGTGAGGTCTGGGCAATCGTCTTGCCAAGTATAATCGCCAGCCTGTTTATGGGTGAGACCATCATCCCGTCCAGGGTCCCGAATTCCTTCTCGTGTGAAATGGCGTGAGGTAGCCCTGTCATCACTGACATCATCACCGTCATTGCCATGATTCCTGGAGCTATGAAGTCAAAGTAAGTGGTCTCTCCAGGAACAATACCCCTTGTTTGAACTGTGTAAGGTTGCACAATAGCCTGCGCCTCTGGGAGGGAAACCCCAAGACGGAAACTTATCTCATATGTCGCATTCAGGGTTCCCATCTCTTCAATGACACCCATCAGAACGCCTTGAAGCATCAGCGAGATCTGTGGATTGGACTGATCGGTAACAACTTCTATCACTGCTTGAGTGCCGTTCTCTAATTTGGAAGAGAAATCCGAAGGTATTATTATTCCACCGAACAACTCTCCTTCAAGTATTCCTTCCTTTATGTCTTCGAATCCAGTGAGGTTCTCGATATCCATCATCCCTGTCATCTCACCCAGCATACTGATGTTCTGAACAAAGGCAGCACCATACGGTCCATCGTCTTCATTCACAACACCGATAGGGGCATGATCCAACGAGCCCTGTGTCGGGAAGATGAAGCCGACCATGACCATCATGAAGAGGGGCATGAGTACAAGCATGACCAAAGCCATTCGATTTCTCCAGAGGTCCAGCAAATCCTTCCAGGCAATCCATGAACTGTGCCTCAACATATCTTTGACTCCCATCTTCTCACCTCACCCTCGACCTTCGTCCCCCCATGGGGCCATGTCCGTCTCCTTGAAATGACTTCACCTTTCCTTTGACGTCAGCTCTCATCTCCTTACCAGTGATGTGAAGGTATACATCCTCCAGAGAAGGCTCCAGGCTCTTGATGGAAGCTATCTTTCCCCCATTCTGTCTGATTGAGTCTATTATCATATCAAAAGCGTCTTCTCCCCTGGCTCTTATCAAGAGATGCGTTTCATGTTCTCTGACAACTGATACTACTCCGGACAGACTCTTCAAGGTTGTAACCATCTCATTCGTAAGGTTTGGTATGTCCACGTCCACGCTGGTCATATCGGCTCCAGCAACGATCCTCTTCAGGTTCCTGGGAGTGTCCAGGGCCACAATCTTGCCCTTGTCGATTATCCCCACACGGTCGCAGAGCATGTCCGCCTCTATCATCTGATGTGTTGTGAGAATGATAGTGGCCTTGTCCTTGACATTCAGGTTCCTTATGAACTCCCTGATCTCACTGGTAGATTGTGGATCAAGCCCCAATGTGGGCTCATCCATGAACAATATCTCAGGAACGTTCAGAAGTGCCCTTATGACGTTGATTCTCTGCTTCATCCCAGTAGAGAAAGTGCCTATCTGGCTCTTCGCCCATTTCTCCATGTGGACCAACTTGAGCAGTTCATCTATCCTCTTTTGCAACGTCCCCTTGGGTATGTTGCACAACTTCCCGAACAACTTCAAGTTCTCAAAAGCGGTCAGCCTGTCATACATAATCATCTTCTCAGAGACCAGACCGATGTGCTCCCGGACCTTGCCTGCCTCCTTGACTATATCATAACTGGCCACACTGGCTGAACCTTCGGTTGGATATGTGAGCGTACACAACATCCTGATGAGAGTGGTCTTTCCAGCCCCGTTCGGACCCAGCAGGCCAAATATCTCACCCTTCTTCACCTCGATATCAACATGATCGACCGCAACCAAATCCTTGAACTTCTTGGTCAGACCCTCGGTCACTATTGCCATATTATCCATGCAGAATCATCTCCTGGCTTTGTTTGGACGCCCAACCCAATACGCCTTGAATATCTATGTTTTGCCATTGACGTCCTTATGATTAGGCAATCTCAGACAGATACGTTTATCATTGGGAAGCGAATTTCAAATTACCCCCTGGAGGATGACTTTGAGTTTGGATAGGAATCACAAATTGCTCACGGGTCTATTGACAGGCTGCCTATTCCTAGTTCTCTTCTGCGCACATCCCAGCGAAGTGGAGGCAGCTTTTGACACTGTCGAGACCTACGATTCAACCCTGTTCCTCCAAACAGTGTCCGTCTTCGGGGACGGAGGGATGGTCTACGTTCTGGCTTCGGACGGAGTCTCTTTTGGCGGCAACGTGTCCGCATCCGTCTTTGACGAGGCTTTTCCAGACCAGATCATGGTCATGTTGTATGACAACGGTTCTGGCCCTGGCGATGTTCCGAACGATGGAGAGTATACTGGCAACTTCACTATTAGGTACGATGGCGGGGTTAGCGGAACCTTCACTGATGACCTATTGGACATTATTGATCTGGCAGATGGGACTAATGCCTCTATTATTGTTGACATAGATGGCCTGGGAGACTTTGGCACTGCCCAGGTAACAGGTGATTTCAGCATCCCTCTGGTGACTATAAACAGTATCTCAGAAACGGTGGATACTTCGTACACACTGAACGCGACCATCATTGACATGAACATGGACACTGGTAACGTGTGGTATCAGGTGGACGGAGGGCCCAATCAACGCTTCTTCCTTGCTGGCGGGAATGATTACGAGTCGATTGTGGACACATCTGGCCTTCTGGACGGTCCACACACAATAACTGTCATCGCCTATGACCTGGCAGGGAATCTCAATGATACCGAATCGGTGACAATCTTCGTCTCTCATCCCCCACCACCAGCACCCGATCTCAGCATTCTGGTAACCTTAAACCCTCCCAGTCCAAAGGAGGGAGATACCGTAACCATAACCGCCACAATCGAGAACAACGGGGATGCTGATGCGAATAACGCGGCCGTATCACTCATCATAGACACATTGGTGCTACACGAGGAAACCGTGACAATCCCAATTGGCGAAACCCGAATAGTGGAAACCAACTGGAAAGCGGATGAGGGCTCTCATGAAGCGGTGGCCTTGGTTCTTGTCCCGGCAATGGCGCCAGCAACTTCCACGCTGCAATTCGAGGTTCAATCTGCAGGTGATCTTCTGGACATACTCATGAATCCATGGGTCATCCTCGTAATCATCGTTCTAATCGCGGTCATAATGATAGGAGGCACGGTCGGCTGGGCATATCTCGGGAAGGAGGCTGCGAAAGCCAAGGCTGCCAAACCCGTGCCTGTAACCCCGACAACTATCCCTCCGGAAGCAAAGGATCCCTGTGAAGAGATACGAAGGAAGTGGAAAGCGGTTGTCGCCGAATATGAAAGATCACTGTTGGAGATGGAAGGCGCCCAAAAGAGAGCGTGGAAACTCAGGGATTCAGCGGACGATGCCAGAAGTAGAGCCGACAAAGCAAGGAGCGATGCGGACAACGCCAACCAGTCAATCGCTCAAACACAAGTGAGCATAGAAGATGCAAAACGGAACATGCATGATTTCTTCGGAAAGGGCCTTCTCGTGGAGGGCATTTCGGTCGGCACACCAAAGGCAGGTGAAGCCATCCAGACAGGCTACTTCAAGGGACTTGTCAATGTGTATTTCAGAAATAAAAGCTTCGGGCAAATCGCAAACAAATACGTACAAGACAACAGGGAAGCTTATGACGACCTACAGAACGGCTACGATGGTCTCCAGAATGACCTGGCCCAGGCTCAGGCAAAGGCAGGTGCTGCTAACCAGACGGCGGCTCAGGCCGAGGCGGCAGCGACAGCGGCAGAGAACCGGGCTAGGACGGCTGAACAAGAATTCGAGAACATCAAGACTGAAGTAAGGAGTCTGAAAAAGAAAGGAGAGGCGTTCCGGCAGAAATGGAGAGTCTGCAATCTGGATAGGCTAAGGGAGGCGGCCACAGAGATTGAACAGGCAGCGGCTGAGGCGGAAGAGATAGCCAAGAGAGCACAAGGCGCAGACTCTGCAGCGGAGCTTGAAGAGCATAAGAAGAATGCCGAGAAGGCCAAGAGTAAAGCGGATGAGGCAAATGATAAGGCAAAGGACATCAAGAAGAAGCTTCAGGATGAAGATATTGAGGAGGAGATCGAAGAGATCGATACCAGATTCAGAAAGGCCTCCGGCATCATCTCATCGGCAATCAGCAACATAGCTGACATGGCCGGCTTTTTCGTCCCTCAGACCAGCGAACTGGGAAAACCATGCAAGGGCGGGGAGACCAAGGTCCTCAACGAATACACGATGCAGTACCAGTTCTTTGATCCTACTCGGGAAATCGTAATGCCCCACTTCTATGCTGTACAGTCAGGGGGACCATCTGGAGAGGCCTTCGCGGAGTACCTGATGAATGTGGGTGAGATATGTGAACGGGCCAAGGGTGTGATCGGACAGGTTCCGGGAGGAGATCTGATAGGCATACCACTCGAATACTGGACCACCATAAAGGATGCTGGTGGAGCTGCACTGAAGAAGATGGATAAGAAATCGGAAGCCAAGGGATACATCAAGTTGGCCGGCCTGGCGATACCTACAGTGCAAATCACAGTTACTTGTCAAGAGTTGATGGTGTGCAAGGAGGGGACCTGGCACAAGGAGAGAAGGAGAATCTCTGAGACACCGCCTATGCAAAGCTGGATAGGCTACCCACACGACCCAGCGGTACCCGCCAATGAAGCAATCCAGTGGGTTCAGAGTAGATTAGAGAGTCTAAGCACTCAACAGAAGAACTACCTGGAGAAACCTTGTGGATAGATCACTACCTGCCAATCTTGAGTCTATCAGAGAGTATACTGGGAAAACCGACCTCTTCTATCTTCTCTCTCACTTCTTTGACGTTATAAGGAAGACGGACTATTCTCGCTTTCATCTTCTCGGGTTCGAGTATGGCCAGGCTTGTTCTCGGGTCTCCATCGCGTGGTTGTCCCACTGCACCAGGATTGACTATCATTCCCATCTTTAGTTCTCTCACGAAGGGTTTGTGTGTGTGCCCCAGAACCAAGATGTCCGTGCCAACCTCTTCCAGCAGGTCGCTGGTTGCATCAACGGCCTCAACATACTTCCAAGGATCATCTGGGCTTCCGTGGAAGACCGCCATTGAGAAACCTTCGATCTCCAACCTGAGACTGTCTTTCAAATTCTTGAGATACTCCCATGAGCTCTCCGACAACACACCCTTCGTCCACTCAATCGCATGTTCGGCAGGTGAACTGGCTCTGGAGATATCTCCTGTGAAAAGTATGATCTCATGGTTGCCTCTTATACCCTCGACCTTATGATCGATTAGCATTTGAATGACTTCATTCGGGAAAGGGTGGTAGCCGATAACGTCTCCGGACTGGATAATCCTGTCAACTCCCGCATCCTCAAAGTAGTAGAGAATCTCCTCCAAAGCCGGTGCGTTGGAATGAACGTCCGAGATCAGACCGATTCTCATCGTTTAGGAATAGAACTCACAGATAAAACCATCTTGCCCATTCTGACCTCAAGAAGGAAGTCCAAACAATGAAATAATCGCATCATCTATTGAAGAGCGTGGAGCATCTGGAAGTAAGGCCAAACATAGTGGTCGACAGGGACCACGCATTGTATCTCAAAGAGAGCAAGACAGCCGTCATAGCAGACCTTCACCTGGGCTACGAAGGTGCGCTTCACGAGGAGGGCGTATCTATCCCTCGCTTCCAGAAAGGCATCATGATGGACAGGATCGAGAGGATTGTGGAGAGGCACAGGCCGGAGAAGATCATCATCAACGGGGACTTCAAGCACGAGTTCTCAAAGAACCTGTCGCAGGAATGGGACGATGTGAACGACGTGCTGAACTTCCTGATTGGAGAAGTGGACATAGAGCTGACCAGGGGAAACCACGACAACTTCCTCTTGACTATACTGGCAAAGAAGGACCTGGATTTGACGGAAACAACAGAATCACAAGGGATGAAGATAACACACGGACACAAGGACATGACGTGGGAAGGAACGCTCATCATAGGCCATGAACATCCATCACTGCAACTGCGGGACGAGATCGGAGCCTCGATCAAGAGACCGTGTTTTCTGGTCAGCGGCAGGATAATCGTGCTTCCAGCCTTCTCTCCACTCGCAACTGGCACCAACGTTACCTCAATGCATTTCATCTCCCCACCTCTGACTTGCCTGGACGAGTACAAGACCAGGGTAATAGCCGTTGACGAAGAACTGGGCCTTATGGATTTCCAAACTCTTGCGGACCTTAAAGAAGGTTGATTCAAAAGAATTAACTATTGATTCTCTATTAGCAGTGACATTGGGAGGAGGACACAATGGCAAAGACAACTCTGTCTGTCATAAAGGCCGATGTTGGGAGTATTGCTGGGCACACTGTTGTTCATCCAGCTCTTGAACAGGCCGCGATAAAGATTATGGATGAGGCAAAGGAGAAGGGAACGCTAATGGATTTCTGGGTCACCCACTGCGGGGATGATCTGGAGCTCATAATGTCACACACCAAGGGTGTGGACAACAAGGATGTGCATACCGCTGCTTGGACTGCCTTTGAAACTGCCACAAAGGTTGCTGAGGAACTGAAGCTGTACGGAGCTGGCCAGGACATGCTTGAGACAGCCTTTTCTGGAAACGTCAAGGGCATGGGACCTGGAATAGCAGAAATGGAGTTCACCGAGAGGAAAGCCGAGCCTTTGGGTGTGTTCATGATGGATAAGACCGAACCTGGGGCTTTCAATTTCCCTGTGTTCAAGATATTCGCAGATCCGTTCAATACGGCAGGACTGGTTGTTGATCCGAACGCCCACGATGGGTTCGTATTTGAGGTTTGGGATATTCACGACCACAAGAGGGTGATGATGTCCTGTCCCGAGGAGATGTACGATCTGCTAGCGATGATAGGTGCTAAATCCAGGTATGTCATCAAGAGAGTGTTCCCGAAGAAGGGGGTACTGCCTGAGGACGAACCGGTCGCCGCTGTCTCCACTGAGAAGCTTGCTTTCATAGCTGGGGAGTATGTCGGGAAGGATGATCCCGCAGCAATCATTCGATCTCAATC
>CP070767.1:1316291-1319297 GCA_020345725.1 Methanobacteriota archaeon
ATTAATAATTGCTAATTAGATTAATATGCCCAAGGAGACAAAACTGGTGACGAAAGACCACACTTTAGTCGATCTCCTTATAGAGGCGGGAGTGCCCAAAAACATAGCCAAGACCCTGGTCTGTCTCACAAAGAAAGAGGAGACCACTTCAGTAGAAATCGAGAAGGCCACTGGACTCCGTCAGCCCGAAGTCTCCATCGCCATGCAGAACCTCAGAAAGAGGAAGTGGGTGGAGAAGAGGGATATCAAGAAGGAGGGTAAGGGACGACCCGTCCACTCCTATCAATTGTCACTTTCCTTAGAGGAAATTGTGAACGTTCTGGAGAAGGATGCCAAAGCGAAGATTGCCAAGATTGAACAGAACATCACTCAGATCAGGCGGCATCTGAAATAGCTATTCCTCATTGACTTCTGAACCGCTTTCTTTTCCAACGATGATTTTGCAGGCCATATCAAGGAACAGCCCAGTCTCCACCACACCAGGGATTTTGTGAAGACCTGTGTCCAGTTCATACGGGTCCTCTATCCCTTTGAAACCGCACTCGAGAAGATAGTTCTGGTTGTCTGTGAGGTAGGGCTGCCCCTCCACCATCCTGAGGGATGGGACGCTTCCCAGTTGTGCTATCCATTCTTTACATGAACGCCAACCAAAAGGGGAAACTTCAACGGGCAGGGGACTCTTGGTTCCAAGCTTCTCCACCATCTTTGACTCATCCACTACTATGATGAACTCCTTAGACGATGCTGCAACACTCTTCTCCCTGAGAAGGGCGCCGCCCATTCCTTTGATTAGATTGAGATCAGGATCCACCTCATCCGCTCCGTCAACGGCTAGATCCAGGGTTGGAGTATCCTCCAAGGTTGTCAAAGGTATTCCGCATTTCAGCGCAAGGTCTTCCGTGCTCTTCGAGGTCGGAATTCCCACCACATTCAGGCCTTTTTGGGCCATCTCACCGACCTTCTCCACAAAGAACCGAACGGTGGAGCCAGTACCCAGGCCCAGTGCCATTCCATCCTCAACGTATTCCGCGGCTTCTTCACCCGCCACCTTCTTTGGATTCAAAATCAGACCTCCATTTCCCGCATGTCGTTCACCTTCTTCACCATTTCCTGAATGACCAGTTCATTCAATTCCTCACCTTTTTCCTTGGTTGCCTTAGTCGGATCGCCAGTGACTCCTTCCCAATGCTTCTCAGGATGTCTCAAGACCATGAACTTAGGAATCCTATTCACTCCCTTCTTCCCTTCACCCTTGATGAGGTCCGGACGAATGGCCATGATACGTGAGGTCTCGACAGAGCCAGAGTGCCCATCTTCAGGTCCAACCAAGTCCATTCCGTAGAGGATCTCATAGTCTGATAGCACCATGACCTTGATATCGTTCTCATCCACTACATCTTTCGCCGCCAACCTGAGAGCGGCCATATGAGTGGACCCGGCATGTCCAGACAATACAACGACGTTCTTTATCCCGTTTCTCGCAAACTCAGAGAGCACATCGTACACAAGTGAACATAAGGTCTCGAAACTAATGGTAATGGTTCCAGGGAAATTCCGAGTGGTGTTGCAGACGCCGTACCTTATTGGGGGAGCAATAAGAGCATTCGTCCTTCTGGCCAATTCCTCAGCAACGTATTCTCCTTGCAGGGAATCAGTGCTCAACGGCAGGTGAGAACCGTGCTCCTCAATCACGCCAAGAGGAAGAATTACCACGGTATTGTCATCTATCTCTCCTTCGAACTCCTTGGAAGAAAGCTCATCGAGGAACATCGTCCCACTGCAATGAGTAAGCCTTCCCTCAAGAAAACCTTTTTGTCATTCTGGGCACTCGTATTCCTTTACATGTCAAGTAAGAGTATATAAGCCGCTCAGGGTCTTTCTTTCTTGCAGGAGTGTTGGAATGCCCACTGATAGGAAGAGAAGAGCAATACTCGAGAGAAGAAAGAGGACTCACTTTGTCAGGATTGTCACGCTTTTTGTATTTGGATCTGTTTTGGCATCAGGTGTAATAGTTTCCAACCTGGACAACGTCTATCTGGCTAACAAGGATAATGTCATCATTTACATGCCTGAGAAGATGCTGACTGACGCTGATAATTCCATGCTAATTCAGACAACCGACAGAGAGGGAAAACCTCTGGCCAACCAACACGTCACTGTAGAACTGAAGGATGATGAAGGGATCAGGACAGTATTCGAAGGCAATACTGACGAGACTGGCACCATATTACCTGATTTTCCACTGGATACTGACTCGGACGAGATCTCTCTTGTGGTCAGAACTGGAAGCGAAACGATAGTGAGGGACATCCTGGTTGACAGCACGGCGAGGATCTATCTATCCACGGACAAACCAGTATACCAGCCTGGGCAGACCATACACATCCGAACACTGGTATTTGAGGGAGAGAGGGCACTGGCATCCACCAGAGATGTGAGGATTGAGGTTCAGGCTCCGGATGGAACAAAGATATTCGGAAAGACACTTGAGCCCGATGAGTATGGAATCTCCAATCTGGACTATCCTCTTGCAAACATCCTTCCTCTGGGCACCTACAAGATCTTCGCGACGGTGGGCACCGAGACGGTCCAGAAATCGGTACTGGTCAAGCTCTATACCCTGCCAAAATTCAAAGTCGATTTTGTTGGATTGAAAAGCTGGTACACATATGACGAACAGATTCTGGCCATTTTGAATTGCAGCTACTTCTTCGGAAAGCCAGTGGTCGGAGAAGTTACATTGGAAGCCAAGTCCTATCTTGGCGTCTGGAATACAATTCACAACTCCACTGGACCTCTTACGAACGGAGAGTACAGTTTCCTCATCGAACCAGTTGGGTACACGGTTGGCATACCTCTAAACGAGTACAATGGCTACCTGGAACTGAACGTGACAATCACTGATGAAGCCGGTCATACAGAGCAGAAATCCAGAATGCTTTCAATTGCCCAGAATCCTCTGATTCTGACCTTGTTAACCGAGTCGAACGTGCCCAATGTCGAGTC
>CP070767.1:1319397-1336568 GCA_020345725.1 Methanobacteriota archaeon
AACGGAGCAATGATAGCCTGGACAGGGCTTCTCGCCTACGAATCCGGAATGAGAATGGAGATCGAAGACACCCAGATTAACCAGAGGTTCCGCACGGATGATGTGGACGTCACCTGGAGATGAACTACATATAGTCCACTATGGCACCAGTTCCCGCACCTTTCTGCAATTCGAAACCCAACTCCGTCATTGTGGATTCAATTGATCCTATGCATGCTATCAGGTCCGCGAAATTGCACACGCCCATCGTACCTATGCGGAATATCTTACCTTTGAGATGTGCCTGTGCGCCTCCGAGGATTACATTGTGCTTCCGCTTCAAGGTATCGCGGAACTTCAGATCCTCAATAACCGCAGGGTAGTTCATTGCGGTCACAGTGTTGGAAGCATACTCTCTTTCTGGAAAGATGGCTATTCCCAGGGCGTCCATCGCAGCACGCGTGGCCTTTCCCAACCTGGCTATCCTGTCTATCCTGTTCTGCAGGCCCTCTTCCCTTAGCATTAGAAGCGCCTCTCTCGTTGCCTGCAAAAGCGGAACGGCAGGTGTGTACGGTGTTTGACTCTTCTCTCTGAGTTTATCCACATGCTTCTTGAGATTGAGATAGTAGCATGCGTCCGGAATCCAATTCTCCTTTGCCCTCTCTGATACTGACAAGGCCGCCAGTCCGGCCGGAGCCCCGAGACACTTTTGCGATCCCATCACCGCAACGTCCACATTCCATTCATCCAGCTTCACTTCCAATCCGCCTACGGATGTGATTCCGTCCATTATGAACAACACATCGTGCTTCTTTGCTAGATTGCCAATCTCGGGTGCAGGGTTCGTCATTCCCGTAGAAGTCTCATTGTGACAGAGCGTGATTCCCTTGAAATCCCCTTTCTCGAGTTCTGAAGCAATCTGGTCCAGATCCGGTGCCTTTCCCCATTCATAATCAAGACGAGTGGAGTTTGAACACATCTCAGACAGTTCCGCGAATCTCTCTCCGAACTTACCGTTCGTGATGTTGAGGACCTTGTCCTCCTTTCCGAACATGTTGCAGATCGCCATGTCCAACCCTGCCGTGCCCGAACCCGATACGATGGCCACATCATTGTCGCTGTCGAAGAGGTACTTAAGAAGGTCCCTTATCTCTCCGATCACTTCTGTGAACTCGGGTGACCTGTGGGCGACCGATGGAACGTTCATAGCCCTCAATATTCGAGGATGTATCTTTACTGGTCCAGGCAGCATGAAAACGTTATCTTCTAGGTCCATGGCAAGACAAATGATGGATGCTTACTTAAAGAATTCGGGAAGCTCGTATCTGAGCGAATCCTGCCCCATCTATTTGTATAAGAACATTTATATAATATGAAATCATACACAGGTCAGACATAAGACGTACAAAAGACATCGGGTGGTTAGGTGGGATCAAAGGACGGGAGAATCACCATCCGCGTTCCTAGGAGGTTCCTCGATGCGATTGATTTTCTCGTCGAAATGGACGATTTCCCTTCTAGATCCGAAGCTATACGAACCGCGATCAGGAACTTGGTGTACGACCGAGTGGAGTTCGTCACCGAGAGACTGGACAAGTTGCGGAACGCAGAGACTTCACTGGCCCAATTGGAAGAGCTCAGGAAGCAATACTTGAAGAAATAGCCTTGTCAGAGACTCACCAAGGGATGGGACTCGCCTTTTTTTGGTAGGAACCATCCTGAATCACGATTACCTCCCCCCCTTTTTTTTCTTTTTGAATGTCCAGTTGCGAACGTTTGACCGACTGGAACCCCGTCTGCTTGAACCAAGATTTATGTACTCGCATCCTCTTTGACTTCCCGATGGTCAGGAAGATACTGATGCTCGTCACTGTCCTCACTTTGCTTTCCTTGGTACTCATTACTCCGCTATTTTTGGACACTGGCGAGGGGCCCAGCGCCATCCCGCGCGTGCTCATCGATCACGCAGAAGGAGAGACCCGCATCTACATCACCGGTGCAGTGGAGACCGCCAGATACCCATATATCACAATAGAGGTCAAGGACCTGGAGCCCGGGAGCAACTGGAACAAATCCGTTACCAGCTACAGTACCATCTCTTCGAGCCTCGTAGTGCTAGATACCGAGACGACGCGCTTCGAGCTCAATGTGACCCTCATGCGCGGGGAAAAGGAGTATGTATATGATTGCATTATCGAGGTCGACGAGGACGATGAGGGGAAAGATGTGCTGAGATTCTTCTTCCAGGATGGAGAAATGCCGATCGAGAGAAATGAGGACAGCTTCCCGTTCAGGGATGTCATCGTGAAGGAGCTGGAGACACAATGAAGATAAACAGATGGGTTGTCGTGTGGCTGGCAATTGTCATCGTTCTTGTGGTCATATTCGCGTTGGAGCTCACCAGGACCATCAGGCTAACGGACGTGATAACCTACTTCTATCTCTTCGTGGTAGGATTGGTGATCATATCCATACTGGCGGTCGTTGGAGCAGCTTTCCTGGGAGTAATCATCACCCACCGGATATTCTCGGTAAGGAGCTTCACACCTTTCGAAGAAGAGATGCTTCAGATGAGGAAGGAAGTGAAGGAGATCAGGGAAGCTCTCGATGAGTTGGGAAAGAAGAAAGGGGAAGACTAGGCTAGCCTCTCAGGACACTTCTTCCTTCGCGAACAATTGGTGCACTTACCTTTTCGGTTGTGGTTCCTGTGGACGTTTCTTGTATCTAGGATTTCTCTCATTTCTATGAGCTTCTCAAGTATGAGCTTTCTCATATCCGGGGTGTAGTCGATCTCGTGCTGGTTGGTCTCATATCTCAGCAGGCCGAAGGGCGGGGCTCTTCCGTATTCCTCCTCAATCAGCAGGCAGTATGCGGCAGTCTGGAGAATGTGAGAGAACAGAGGTCCTCTTGGCACCCGACCAGTCTTGACCTCAACTGGAATATGGTCATCTCCGACTAGAACAACGTAGTCAGGTCTCCCTTTCAGGCCGAACCTGCTGGAAAAGAACATCTTGGGTCTCCGGTCCAGCTCGTCCACGTACATTATTTCATCCTCTCCGACCCCATGCTTCGTCCTTTCGATTATTGCCAGCTCTAGAAACCGCAGGGAATGGTAGAGGAAGTAGGTGGCTCCGATCAGCCATACAAGGGCTATCGCCCCAAAGATCTGGCCGAGCAATTGGTCCTCAACCAGGGTGAAGAAGAGCATGAACACGGCGATAACGCTCGCGACCATTGCGAAAATTAGTACGATTCTTTCCGCCAGGAGCCTCTCTGTCTCAGTCGCTATAGTCTCTGCCCTATAGAGGAAGTAGCAAGCTGAGAGCAACCAGATAAGTGATATGACTCCGAGTATCTGGCCTATGTCCAGTTGTGTTCTGAAGACAAAGGCCAAGGCAAGCAATGAAGCAATAGTGGCGGCAATTGCGAAGTAGAGGACAATGACCTCAGATTCTCTGGCCCTCTTCTCGTGTCTTAAGATGTGCTTAAGGCTCTTAGATATGCGTGCGTGCTTCTTCTCCCCCTCCGCCAGTTCTTGATTCCTCTGTTCCTCCTCTTTGCTCAACCACCAACTCAACGGGCAGTATCCAAACTTCTCAAGTTCACTGGCAGAAATCGTTTGAGATTGTTCCACGCTTCTAGCTATTCATATCCTTTTTATATTTTTTTCTCTTAGTTCCAAGAACGAAGAAGATGGCTGGCACGAAAACGCAGATTGTGACGATCGAAAGAAGAACCAGTCCACCCAATTCCTCTGTGGATCCTGACTGGATTGTTCCCTCTCTGTTCTTCACGCTCACCAGGCATGTGTCGGTATCCACGTTCCCCCAAGCATCCTCCACTCTCAGGTTGATCGTATGATTCCCTGGATTCCCGAAGACGTACGTGACATGAGGGCCGAACTTCTCGTAAATCCCATCCTCATCCATATCCCAGCTGTAGTTCACGATCCCAATATCGTCGAATGAACCGTTGCCATCGAATGTTATCTGATCATTCTGAAGGACCGTTCTATCCTCTCCCGCGTGTGCGATGGGAGAGGTGACATCATCCTTCCAATCATAGAAGAAGATCTCCCGGAAGAAAGCCGCAACGTCTCTATCATACACGATTATCCCAATCTCTCTGTTCGACGCTATCGAGTTCTTGTTCCAATTGATGCTTGAGATCAACACTTCACTTCCATCCACTATCAGCCCCTTGTTGTGCAGCTTGATGAGTCCGTGTGAGTCAGCGTCTATGAGCTTTGCCTCTATCGGTAGGCCTTCCGTCTCTCTCAGGTCGTTCAGGGATGCGACCATATCATCATTGTCCCAGGTATCATCTTGTTCGGTGTTGTACCAACTGGAGTCCAGGAGAACGTACACCTGCACTCCCCGTCTCGATGCTTTGACGATCTCTTCCAGATATGGGTTGGCCTGGTTTCTATCGTTCCCCCAATAGGGACGTATGTAGAATTGCTCCACCAATATCTCCGCCTCGGCAGATCTCATCATACCCAGGATAGTGGATTCGTCCAGAGATGTATCTGGAGAAATCGCTGGACGGACTATTAGCTCCCCGGTCTTTGAGAAAGCAGGAAATGAACCTGAGTACTCGTAGGAAGGACTCGCTGGCTCGGAAATAGGCTCTGATTTGAGCTCTGATCTAATTTGTTCGTATTCCAGACTGTCTCTGGCCTGCGGGTTCCAATCGTCTTCGAAAACGTTCAGATAGTAATCGTGGACAACCTCGCTTTCTGTGAGAACTCCCCACCCCCTGTTTCCACTTCTGTTGTCTATGGGAAGGCCCGAATGACCCCAGTTCTCCGAGCCTATCAGGACAGTGTTACCATCGATTAATGCATACTTCCCATGGTTGAAGTTGTATCTTGAATGAATGTTCTGGGTTTTGTCGTCGAGCAGAAGCCTGATATCGGCACCACGCGAGGAGAGATGGTCTAGAATTTCCAGTTCTGATGACATGATGCCACCAACTGGCGAACCCTCAAGCAAGACTCGAATGGAAACTCCTCTATTCAAGGCAGAAACAAGCCCCTGGGCAATTTGAGCGTTAGTGAACTCATAGAGGTTGATCGCTATGCTTTCCTCGGCTCGTTCTAGTTGATCAGCAATAACTTGAAAATTCGTATCAGGAGAAGAGAAGACCTGGATGTAGCCCGTGAACTCTACCTGCTCGCTCTCAAAATTCGATTGCCCAATGCCATATTCTCTCAGACTCTGCCAATCTGAAGAAGTGTTTGTGTCCTGAAAGCAATCATCGGTCCAAAGTCTCTTCGCGATTTTCCCTTTGAACAAAGCTTTGATCGGCTCCCCTTCCCAACCAGACTCATTATAGCCGGAATATCCGTACGCAAAGACATCCACCGTTCTGCCATGGTCATCTTGGAGAATAACCTCATCTCCATCGTTGTTGAACTGCGGGATGTAATCCAGGTTGATCATTGACGGAGCGTTTCCGCTTTCATACTGGAAGTCAGCTGTGCGGAAAACATCTTCGAGGAAAGAAGTTGAGTTCCTCACAATGAAGAGAGAGCCATGTGGTGCAATCTGTGTGTCCAGTGGGAACGCTACACTTCCTTCAAGGTCGGTTATCATCCAACCCGCAATGTCCAACTCGTTGGGGGAAATGCTGGTGATGGCGACATACTCGTTATCTCTGTGTGCATTGTAGTATACTTCTATTATCTTCAACTCATCTGAAATGGACGACAGCTCTCCATTCGATTCTCCTGGAGTACTCCTGGATTGTATCCAATGATTGGAGGAATCTACGTGGTTCCCGTTTGGAAACACCGCCGACGAATAACCTTCCGGCGCAGTCCTAGCAGGGGAGTCCCATTCTATCTCCGGGGGTGGATAGTCGAGTCCACTGCCAGAGCCGTAGCTGAAAAAGTCAACTGCAACGTCTCGACTATCCCGGAGGAGAAGATCATCGCCATTATTATTGAGACGAGGGGTTGTCTTGTTCGCATAGAGGTGAGCAACGTGGTCGCCGAAGTCACTGTCCGGAATTCCTGTTCCGATATGTAGCACAACGTAGCATTCCTGGGGAACGGCAAGGGAGGGGAACTGGAAAAACCAGTTGTCTTGGTCCGTTATGCTCCAGTCCTGGAGGTTGACGCTATCTCCACCGTTGAAAAGTTCTATCCATTCTCCTTCAACTTCTGGCCCTCGGGGATTGTAGACTACTTCGTTCAGGACAATCGTCTGGTGGGGTTCGGCCTCCGAAGGTAGCGTCTGGAGGGTGAATGCGCTCAGAAGAAGCACACCCGCGAACAGAAACACCCTCGTCATCGTTAGATAGAAGAGGCTGAGGATTCTTTAAAGGTTTGAATACATTCAATGTAAATGTAGCGAAGATTCTGAGGAAGTAGAAGGGGATGCTTGGTCAATGGGAAATTATTTATTCTGGTGCCACCCTTTTAGAAATTGCACAAGCTCCGAGGCCCAAGGAGGGAGGTGTGATGATGGGGGATCTCAGAAAGGTTCTTCTGACAGTCATCGTTTCGACAATCATAGTGGTCAATATGGAACCGCTAATGTCGGATCCTGAGTTGTTGCTGGAGAGCGAGTGGCATGTCTATGTAGTGGACTCTGAAGGGATTGTGGGTGCTGGGACATCGATTGAGGTGGACAGCAACAATATTCCTCACATAAGCTACTTCGATTTGACCTATGAGGATTTGAAATATGCAAAATGGATTGGTGCACTTGGCAACGCCAGCGAATGGTTGACTCAGACTGTCGACGCCCGGGAGTCTGTTGGCCGATACGCCTCATTGACATTGGATACTGATAGCTATCCACATATTAGCTACCATGGGATGGGGGGCAGCCTGGGCGTGTATTACGCTAGATGGACAGGATTCAACTGGAGCATCGAGCCTGTAGATTCTGATATCTATGCCTTGGGATACACATCCCTAGCTCTGGATAGCAACGACACTCCTCACATAAGCTACTGTGATGAGAACACTACCAGGGAAGATCTCAAGTATGCCAAGCGATCTGAGACAGGATGGACTATTGAAAAAGTGGATTACGAGGATGAAGTTGGCGCAAGCAGCTCGATAGCTATCGACAAGAATGACGATCCACGCATAAGCTACTACGATGATAGCAATGGAGACCTCAAGTACGCAGAATGGAATGGGACTGCTTGGACCTATGAGACAGTGGATTCAGTCGGCAATGTTGGTTCGTTCACCTCCATGGTCATAGACAAGAACGACTTTACACACATAAGCTACTATGATCGCACCAATCGTGACCTCAAGTACGCCAGATGGGATGGTAGTGCCTGGAATATCGAAACGGTGGATTCGGACGGTGATGTCGGTTGGGAGACCTCAATAGCGTTGGACAGCAACGGATTCCCGTACATAAGCTACCATGATTGGAGTAATCACGACCTGAAATACGCAAGATGGGATGGTAGCGAATGGAACATCGAGAGAGTGGATTCGCTCGGTGCTGTGGGTCGGACGACGTCAATAGCAATTGATGACAACGACAATCCTCACATTAGCTACTATGACGAGACCAATGGAGACCTCAAGTACGCCACAAAGGCAGACCTGACTGTCTATATGTCTGTGCTCGCAGACGCAGGGCCCGATCAGACTGTCTACGAGGGGGAGACTGTGCAATTCGATGGAACCAATAGCAGCTTCGTTGGAAGGGCTGCCGAGAAATGGTGGCCCAAGGGCAAAGTACCATCGTCAAGGGTAGGTGGTGGTTCTGCCACGCTTAATGGTGAGATTTATCACATCGGAGGAGGAACCTTTGACTCTGGTGCCAGGCCCTCATTCATGGCCACGAAATACAATCCAGTAACAGATTCTTGGTTCAATCTGTCGGATTTGCCATCTCCGAGGGTCTCCCTGGGTGTTGCGGCTGTCAATAATCACATATACGCCATTGGCGGGAATGACGGAAGCGGAAGCGTCAACACAACCTTCGAATTCGATGCAACTGCGAACGCCTGGAGAGAAAGAGCCCCCATGCCCGTTCCGATGGAGGATTTTGGCATCGCTGTTGCGTATGGACGAGTCTATGTCATTGGTGGTTACAGCACTTGGATCGATTGTTATCCTTGTGCAGGTGTCTATGAATACGATCCTTTCACGGACAATTGGTCCGTGAAGCCCGATATGCCAACTGGGAGGGCAGATCTCGCAGCTGCAAGCCTTGACAACAGGATTCATGCCATCGGAGGAGATGCACTTCATATAGTCTCAAATGCGGTCGAAGTATTCGACCCAGCAACGGAGACTTGGGTAAGGAAAGCTAATATGACGACAGCTCGGCGCGCTCTTTCAGTTGAGGTTCTGGGAGGATATATCTACGCTCTTGGCGGTAGAGAAAAGGGTTGGGACCTGGCAAAGAGAGTGGTTGAAATGTACGATCCCTCCGGAGACAGCTGGACGACCAAACCCGACCTGTTGGACTTCAAGTTCGATTTCGGATCTGGTGTGGTGAATGACTGCCTGTACGCTTTTGCTGGCTATAGGGGTTTCAGAGAGGGCTATTCGGACACGACCGAGGAAAACTGCTTGTACAGCGGTCTTGATTTCGAATGGGACTTCGATGCTTCTGCCGATTCTGATGGGGATGGAAACAACACCAATGATGTCGACTCCACCGAGCCTACACCCACACATGTGTACGCTGACAACGGCAACTACAGAGTCACACTGAGGGTCTCTGAACGATGGGGGATGAGGGACACGAACACATGCCTCGTGACTGTTCTTAATGTTCCTCCAAGAGTCCAACTGAGAGTTGTGTTAGGATATGTGAATATCTCCTTAAGAATAGCTGGTGAGAAATGGCACGATGTGTCCATAGAATTGTATGAAGATGGCGTCTTAGTGGCAAATGCCTCCCTCACGCGATACCCAGGAAGTCCGAACGACCAAATGCTCGACCTTACAAGACTCAGGCCGAACGTCTCAAGGTCTTACTACGCGATTGTGCGATATACTCTCGAGGATGATCCGATAAACGGTCAGCCTTACGGAGCGGATCCGTGCTGGATAATAATGGCATCTGAGGATGGGAATGAAACCCGCATTCATCATACTTTCAATGTGCAACAGGAAGAGACCTACGTTTGGGAAGTAGATTTGGCGATAGCTGGTCTTGGTAGCAGTGTGACCTTTGAGGGCAAGGCATATGACCCAGGGGCGGATGACCTCACGTTCAATTGGGACTTTGGTGACGGTTCAACCATCACCACTTCCTATACGAACACCAACAATACGTATCCCGTTCAGGTTTCAGAGATAATAGCTCATGTGTTCCTAGTTAGCGGGACTTTTGATGTCACTTTGTCTGTTGAGGATGATGATGGTGGGATTGGGGTCACCATGATTACTGTTCCCATTCTGTAGTCCATCTCTGAACTTGGACATCCCTCGTCGACCAAAATAGACCTTGTGACAGAGGTTCTATATGTCCTTTCTGGAGAACCAGACACCACCAGCCGTAAACATAACAATGGTCAATGCCAGTACTACGTAGAATGCATTAGCTAGGGGCATCCCTGCCATGACCCTGTATCCAAAGGCGAGAGGATTGAGTATCGAGGGCTCCGAACCCGGGTCGGCCATCAAAGCGAAGCTGTATGTGAAAGATAACATGAGGGAAGCAGCGAATCCAGCCAGTACCGTATATGTGGTCGTACGCAGGGCAACACTGAAGAAGAATGTGAGGGAGAATACGAACAACAACATCGGCATGATCATGAGGTGATGGAGTAGGAAGACTGGCGGGTTCAATCCGCCGACAATTGCCCAGGCAATACCACCTGCAACCAAGGTTCCAATGGTGAATATGATTAGAAAGGATATCACAGAGGACAATGTTCTTCGCACAAGGAAACTCAGCCGGGATTCTGGACGAGCCAGCATAAGACCCAGTGCTTCCTCGTCTTCCAGATCGCATATGATGAACGCACCGAAGCTGATCAACACCAGAAGTAGGAATTTCAGGAAATCCTCGAACCAAATGAACTCAAAGACACCTGCGGATCCCTCGGGCTTGGCAGCTTCGAGAGCGGCTTTCAAACCCTCTGGAGAGAACTCCACCACGAGGGCAATGGTCACTGCGAACAATGCCATTATGATGATTGTGTACGCAGCTCTCTTGGACACCAGCATGCCTTTGATGTCCAGAAGCATCGTCTGGAAGTTCATAGATCCTCATTCCGGAATTTGAGTATTGCCAGTGCCAGGAATGGAAGCGCAAACAGTATGATGACCAGTGCAAACACAGCATACAATCCTCCATCGAAACTGTTTGTTGTGAAATAGGTCGAATAGTAGTGCGGAGTGGCCTTCGCCGCGTTCAATAGTGCATCGGACGCGTATTTGCTGGCATTGGGCAGCATCAGGAATGCGAACAATCCAAATGAGGCGAGGAATGAAACTAGATTGCTCCTTGCCACCGTAGATATCAGCAGAGCCACACACAAAGTGAAGAATCCCAAGAGGAACATCAGGCCACATGTAGCCAAGTAGGGCCCTATCGCCAGTGCTGGCACCTGCGGATGGATGATGAGATATCCCGGTATCAAGGCACCAAAGAGCACTATTGCAAATGCCAGTGTTGCGGATATCAGGTATATCAACATATACTGAACCCTTGTTATTGGCCGGGAAAGCACTATTCCCACCCTCTCACCGCTCTTATCTCCGGATACAGCATCAAATATGAAGATAGGTGCTACGAAGATTGTAATCAGCTTGCTAAGCGCACCATCAAAGAAGAACCACTGGAACTCCAGGTCCGGGTTGGCATTGAAGATGGCGAGGAGCTCACCATAGACCGATCCAGCTTGCATGAGGGCATCCAGGAAATAGGCCCCTATGACAACCATGTAGACGGACATGAGAACAGCTATTAGCCCTCTCACCGAGAAGAGGAGTCTATAGGTCCTGTGCAAGATTACCGCAAAGAAGTTCACTTTGTTATCCATGTCTGGCCACCTTCAGGAATACCGCGTCAAGGTCCTTTGCCTCGTGCTTCTTCCTTAACTCCTCTGGGCTTCCCTCCTCGATAAGCAACCCTTCATGGATTATGCCAACAGTATCGCAAATCTTCTCAACATCGCTTAGGATATGAGTCGAAAAGAGGACCGTTTTACCTTTATTTGCATACTCCCTCATCGTATCCAGAACATCATTTCTGCCTATCGGGTCCAGACCTGTGGTGGGTTCGTCAAAGAGAAGGATTTCAGGATCGTGGATCAAGGCTTGGGCAATGCCTATTCTCTGCTTGTTACCCTTGCTAATGGCTTTTATCTTCCTATCAAGATTGTCTGTCAGTCCTATTTCTCCAGATATGTCCTCAATTCTCTTGGAGATGTCTGCTTTGGACATGCCGCTCAGTATGCCTATGTATGTGAGAAATTTCCTGGGAGTGTCCCACCTGGGCATCCCATATGATTCTGGGAGATAACCTACGTGTTTTCTGGCTTCCACACCGTCGTTGAGAGCATCAATGCCTCTTATGCTGGCCTCACCGCTTGTGGCACGGACAAGCCCAACCAGTATCTTCAGCGTGGTCGTCTTGCCCGCCCCGTTCGGACCGCAGAAACCATAGACCTGTCCCTCTTCAATAACCATATCAAGGCCTTTCAGGGCCTTTACGTCCTTGTAGTCCTTCTCCAATGCCTTAATCTCAATTGCTGCCACGGTCTCTCCTCTGACTGTCAATCAATGGCGGAATATTAAATCTTCTGAGGAAACTCAGTCTGGAGTTTGGCTGTGCCCATGGTTCCCTATCTGCCCTGCAAAATCTTCTTTCAAGTTATCCTTCCTGCAGGCCGCGTATTTGAAAGCATTCGCTCATTGAGATGATTGTGCTCTTCGTGCACGTGAAGCAAGCTCCGGAACTTCACATATCAATATAACACTTAAATATCTGGAAACCAATTGACAAGAGGGAGGCTGGAGAGGATGAGAGTGGGCACCTTCGTAGTGTGTGTATCGTTACTTATTATGAACTTCCAACCGCCGATCGAGCCCTTTCGGAACACGGACGGACCGACATTTCCTGTTGAGGTTTCAACAGACAAGTTCTATTATGAACTGGGTGAGGAAGTGGACATAGTTTTGACCAATGTGGGAGATGAGATCGTATCCTATCCTGTGCCACCAGATCTCTATATCATAGACAACGTGTTGCGAATTGTTGTGGATACCAAATACTGTTCAAAATATCAGTATGAGGTTAGATTATCGCCGGGGATGAACTACTCTTCAAAATGGAGACAGGTATACCTCATCTGTCGCGAAGATGGTTTCAGGTTGCCGCCAAGCGGGGAGCAGGTCCCATCTGGACAGTATTCGCTCTGTGTTGGGGCGGATTTCGCCAGCTACGGAAATCGGACCATGTCTCTCTGGGATTGCGTTGGGATTGGGATACGCTCTGGGAATGAAACGCCTAACGCTGATGCTGGTCCTGACCAAACCGTGTATGAGGGAGATACCGTTTACTTCGACGGTTCAGGTAGCAAAGCCTCAGTTGGAGTGCCAATCTCTCTCGGCGATAACATCATGGTAAACGAGGTCAGACCATACGAAGGTGTGGGTGGCGGTTCCCAGGTCATATTTGACTCTCATGGCAATCTCCACATTACTTGGAATGACATGTCACGTGAGGGAGGCATTTACTTCGACAAGGCACCATTTCAGGGTGAATTCGGAACAGATGTGAAAGTTGGCGAAGTCGGATCAGTGTCATCAGATATTGCGCTTGGACCTGATGGGAGTATTCATATTGCGTGGTGGTGGGGGGATGTTCAGTATTCTGTTTCCACTGACGATGGATTGACGTTCTCCTCACCTGTTGCCATCAATGACGAGAACACACCTCCTGGGTTTGGGGTGAGTATGGCTGCTGGGACTAACTCCGATCTGCATGTGGTTTGGTTTGATCCCCATTCAGATAGGATATGTTATCGTTCCTCTCTTGACGGAGGCAAGAACTGGGAGCCAGGGTTGGTTGTTGCAGAAGGATACGATCCAGATATTGCTGCTTCTGGGGATGGTTCAGTTTATGCGGTTTGGAATGCTATGTCCAATAAATCGTTGAACGGCACCATTCTATTCTCACGGAAGGCTAAGTCAGGCCCATTTGAACCCGCAATCCAAGTACATCCAATGGGGGACTTCCCCCGTGCCTATCCTTCAATAGCCATGGGAGCAAATGGGGACATTCTGATAGTCTGGGTGGAGTTTGACGAGGACGAGCACAGGATAGTGTTAGCAAGATCAGTGGATGGTGGAATGAGCTTCGAAGGGCCCATCGTAGTACGTTCCGTCCAACTTGTTGATCATTTCCACACCATGCGCCTTGGCAGCCCAGCAGTCACTGGATTTGGTACCTCTGGCGTTGCAGTCGCATGGAAGGACGTTCCAGTTTGGGGCGGACCTGCTAGAATAAACGCCTCCGTCTCGTTCGACGGAGGACGCACATTTGGATCGCATCGGGCCGTGGACGATAGTGAGTGGACAAGGAAAACTCGGACTGCGATTGCGGGAGACGCCCAAGGGCATATCTTTGTGTCATGGTTCGATTGTCGACATTGTCCGGCTCCTGGCCTTATTGGCTCTGACATATATGGTGTGTGGCTCGGAGTTTCCCCCGCTCCCTTATCATTTGAATGGGATTTCGGTGACGGCTCTCCTCCTGCCAACGTATCAAATCCAACGCATGTCTATGGGAGTCAAGGCATATACGAAGTCACCCTTGTTGTTGAGGATGAGCAAGGTAGAAAGGGCTTCGACAACTGCACAATAACCGTTCTTGAAGGAAATCTACCACCCGTTGCGGACGCAGGCCCCGACCAGACAGTCAATGAAGGAGACACCGTTCTTTTCGATGGGAGTGGAAGCTACGATCCCGATGGAGGCGGTACGGGGAGCTGGACGCGGAGGACAGATGACCCAACACCAAGATCAGCTGGTGGTTCCGCCACTCTGAATGATGAAATCTACTACATCGGAGGAGATTCTAGTGATATGATTATCGCCCCGTCCGCAATATCCCGAAAGTACAATCCCGCAACCGATTCTTGGTCCGATCTGCCGGACCTTCCTGCTCCAAGAGTTGACATTGGCGTAGCTGTTGCAAACGGGAAGATCTACGCCATCGGCGGCAATGATGGGAACGACAGCACCGACACGACCTTCGAGTTCGATCCTCTTGCAAGCAGTTGGGTCGCAAAAGCACCACTACCCATCCCAATGGAGGCTTTCGGTACCGCTGTTGTGGATGACCTAGTCTATGTTATGGGCGGTTCCAGTACTCTGATTGATTGCTATCCGTGTGGAAGCGTGTATGAATACGACCCAGTGGCCGACAGCTGGTCTGTGAAACCCGACATGCCGACCGGAAGGGCCGATCTTGCGGCCACTGTCCTGGATGGCGAGATATATGCCTTAGGAGGAGATTCCCGCGGATCGATTGGCGTTGTGGAAGTGTATGATCCAGTCTCCGAGGTCTGGTCGAGTAGAACTAACATGACAATAGCGCGCTCGGGCCTGTCTGCTGAAGTTCTGGATGGAAACATCTATGCCTTTGGCGGTACGGAAACATGGAGTCTTCCAACGAACATAACCGAGACGTACAATCCCTTTGATGACAGTTGGACCTTCGCATCTTCCATGTTGGAGGATAGAGTGCATTCTGGGTCAGGGGCTGTGGGTAATTGCATCTACGCCATCGGAGGTGTCTATAGGGGTTTTCTGGGCCTAATTCCCAACAGCACCGAGGCCTACTGTTTGGGCAGGGAGCCCAAGTATGAATGGGATCTTGAGTACGATGGGATCGCGTTTTCTACTGATGCAACAGGACCCTTTGCGAATCACACATGGTTTGACGACTACTCAGGAGATGTTGCACTCAGAGTCATGGACAATTATGGTGCATGGGATATCGATGTCGCAGAAGTGACGGTGAGGAACGTTCCCCCAACAGCGGAGGCAGGAGAGGACAAAGTCGGGTATGAAGTGTCAACGTTTACATTCGACGGAAGTCACTCCGATCCAGGAATCTATGACACGCACACCTATGAATGGGACTTCGATTATGATGGCATCAATTTTGATGTGGATGCAATCGGTCAGTCGGTCACCAACACATGGATTGATGACTTCGATGGAGAGGTTGCTCTCAGGGTTACGGATGACGATGGCGGAGTTGGACTAGATACTGCCCATGTTCTCGTGAGGAATGTACCTCCCACGGTGGAACTCAAAGTCCTGCCGATAGAGGTTGACGTTTCTTTGCGGATTGCTGGTGAGAAATGGCACGATGTTTCAGTAGAACTGTATGAAGATGATGTCCTCTTGGCAGAAGGTTCTCTTACAAGATATCCAGGAAGTCCAAACGATCAAATGCTCACTCTTGCACACCTTGGCGTAGATATCTCAAGGAAATATTCAGCGTTTGTTCACTACACTCCAGAGGATGACCCGGTCAACGGACAACCCAACGGTGCCAACCCGTGCTGGATAATTCTCAGATTCGATGAAGGGGAAGAACTCTGGTTACACCATACCTTCAATGTGCGGCATCCTGAAACATACACTTGGGAAGCTGACCTGACAGCAGCGATACTCTCTCACGGCCTTACCTTCGAAGCCAGTGCCTACGACCCTGGTGCGGACGACCTGACATTCTACTGGGACTTTGGAGACGGGACAACTTCCACAACTTCATTTCCCAATCCGAGTGGCCTGCATCCTGTTGATGCATCTGAGACGATTACTCATGTCTTCCCAGGCAGCGGGACTTACACAATTACGCTGACCGTTATGGACGATGATGGCGGATCTGGAGTGGCAGCAATCTCAATCACAATTCCGTAAAACCTCTTTGAATCCGCCCCTTGGAGCCGCTACAGTCCTCCGGCCAAATCTAGAAGAGCTGATTTTTGGTCTGCAGCCTCCACTACCCCTGAGGCCAGGAGAACGCCCTCCGATCCCAATTCTATTGCCTTTCTAACGTCCTCTCCATTCTTCACTCCAGCTCCGCAGAGGACCGTGACATTAGGGTTCACACCTTTGACCTTCTCCACCGTTTCGGAAACAACCTCAGGACTGGCAGAAGTAACCGAAATATCTCCACCTATCAGCTCAGGAGGCTCAACAGCCACGTAATCTGGACCAAAAGAAGCAGACACTTTCGCCATCTCAATATCGTTCGCGCAAACGACAGTCTCCAAGCCAGCTTCTCTGCATTTCTGCACAGTAATCTCTATCATTTCGGGAGGGAGCTGCCTTTCAGAATGGTTAATCAATGTCCCAATGGCACCCGATTCCTTGACCGCTGAAGGTGATATATGTCCAGTAAAACTCCCTTCACCTATCGGGTCCACATGCTGAGCCAGGACAGGAATGTCCACCTCTCTGACCATCAACGAGAGATCGATTTGCTCGGGAGCGATCACAATCGATTTCCCCGTCTCTTGTGCAACTTCTTCACAAACCTTGGCAAGAGCAAGCCCCCTCTCTCCAGATGATTCTCTGTATGCCTTGAAATTCAGAATGATTACAGGCGTTCTCATTTGATGTCCTCGAACCTATCTTCCAGCTTCTTGAGAACCTTTGGAAGCGTGGTGTATTCCATATCTGCCAGCGGTAGCCTGTGCGGTTCAAAGGGGCCATGCCTTCTCATGTAGTCGGCAATCTCCTGCGCCTTCTCTCTTGCCAAATCGAAAGCGGGGTCACAGAACAGGTCCACCGGACCAACAAGCGTAGCATCCTTCATGTTGAATCCCAGTCCAGCCACTCTGGGCGGACCGTCAAACCGGGTGCAAATGGCGTTTTCTATCCCAACTGGCATCAAGGGTCCATTGTGAGACCCTCTCATCCATCCGCTAACCAGATGCGGGAATGAGAACCCTTCGAGAACTTCTCCCATCGCAGGCAGTCCTGATTGAGATCGAATGATTGCTGCGGGATCATCCTTCCCGACATACTCCCCAGCTATGAATGCAAGCTTCTCAGTCGAGACAACGGCAACCGGCTCGTCCTCTGGCAGTACCCCTTTCTTCGGGACCACTCTCTTGATTACGTACCTGGATTTGGCACCAATCATCGCCAGCAGGTCGTACATCTCCTCGGGACAGGACATCATCACCCTCTTGTGGTCGTGTATGTCCCAGACCTCGAAGAC
>CP070767.1:1336668-1359006 GCA_020345725.1 Methanobacteriota archaeon
CGTGGTCTACTTTGATGGAACAGGAAGTCACTCGCCAGGTGGAAACGGAGGTGTCTGGACACTTAAGACTAATGCTCCGGCACCGATGAATGGTGCTGCCTCTACCACTCTCAATGGTGAAATCTATCTAATTGGTGGAGATACCATCGATTGCATTTTTGAACCTACATCTGTTGTCCAGAAATACAACCCTCTGAATGATTCTTGGTCCAGGTTGCCAGACTTGCCCGGTGAAAGGGTCCATCTCGGTGCTGCGACCGTAAACGGCAAGATATATGCCATCGGTGGTAGTGATGGGACCTTCAGCACCAACACCACATACGAGTTCGATCCAATCACAAACAGCTGGACTGCGAAGGCACCCATGCCTATCTGGATGGAGGGTTTTGGTACAGCTGTCGTAAATGACCGAATTTATGTTGTTGGAGGGTGGAGCACCTTTATGTATTGCTATCCCTGCGGGATGGTCTTTGAGTATGATCCCTTGGCTGATAGTTGGTCCACCAAGCCCGATATGCCCACTGCCAGAGCTTATCTTGCGGCCGTTGGTCTTGAGGACAAGATCTACGCAATTGGAGGAGACAAAGGCGAGTCAGTCAATACTGTCGAGGTATACGACCCTTCTACGGAGAAATGGACGAAGAGAGCCAACATGACTACCGATCGCGCGTACCTTTCCGCTGAAGCGATGGGAGGAAACATCTACGCCATTGGCGGAGCAGAGACTTCAGGCCGGCCTTTGAACTCAACTGAGATGTATGACCCCTCTGTGAATAGCTGGACCCCTAAATCTCCCATGATAGAATCGAAGGTGAGCCCTGGTTCTGGAGTTGTGGGCAATTGTCTGTACTCTGCTGGAGGTTTCGGAGGAATAGCGCCTGTATCCAGCAACGAAGAATATTGCTTGGGTGGTGAACTGACCTATGAGTGGGATTTCGATGCTTCTGTGGACTCGGACAGAGACGGCAACTTCACGAATGATGTTGATGCTACTGGGGCCACTCCCACACACGTCTATGGTGACAATGGGATTTACACTGTCACTTTGAAGGTGACCGATGTCGCAGGCCTGTGGGACACGGACACTTGTGTTGTGACCGTTCTCAACGTCGCACCTACCGCAAACGCAGGTGGACCTTACGATGGATTCGAAGGAACTCCAGTCGAATTCAAGGGGAGCCATACTGACCCAGGCTTCTTGGACACTCACACATATGAGTGGGACTTCGAATACGATGGAACAGCTTTCACTCCCGATGCGACGGGTACTACTGTTCAGCACACATGGAATGATGACCATTCAGGAGATGTTGCCCTTAGGGTCACGGACGATGATGGAGGATGGGATATCGATGTCGCAACAGTCACAGTAGAGAATGTTCCACCAACAGCAGACGCAGGAGAAGATAAGGAAGGTTTCGAGGTTTCAACGTTCACATTCAATGGAGATTGCACAGATCCCGGCATACTGGACACTCACACCTACGAATGGGACTTCGACTATGACGGAATCACCTTTGATGTGGATGCGATCGGTCAGTCGGTCACCAACACATGGATTGACGACTTTGACGGAGACGCTGCCCTTCGAGTCACAGATGATGATGGCGGAGTTGGAATAGATGCCGTCCATGTATTGGTCAAGAACGTCCCACCCACTGTTGAGCTGAAGGTTCTGTCGATTGAAGCAGACGTTTTCCTAAGAATTGCCGGAGAGAAATGGCATGACGTCTCGATAGAACTCTATGAAGATGACGTTTTGATTGCAGAAGGCTCACTGACCCGATACCCGGGAAGCCCGAACGACCAGATGCTCGACCTCACACACCTCAGTGTGGATATCTCAAAGAGATACTCAGCAATAGTCCGCTACACTCCTGAGGACGATCCAATCAACGGACAACCCAATGGAGCAAACCCATGCTGGATAATACTGAGATTCGATGACCAAGAAGAATTATGGGTTCATCACACCTTCAACGTACTGCATCCTGAAACACATATCTGGGAAGTGGACCTGACGGCAGCTATACTCTCCCATGGACTCAAGTTCGAAGCAACAGCGTACGACCCTGGTGCGGACGACTTGACATTCCACTGGGACTTCGGGGACGGTACGAGTCTCACCAATTTCTATCCAAATGATAACAAGACATACCCTGTTGAGATAACCGAAATAGTCACTCACGTCTTCCCGGGCAGTGGTACTTACACAGTCACGCTTACCGTTTCTGATGATGACGGTGGAGTTGCCATAGCCACACTCCTCATCACCATACCTTGAGGTCAACCTCTGAAAACTATCCTCTTACTCAAGAGCACAGGCAGGGTGAGCTTCTTGAAGGGCCTACCTTCCAGTTCCTTCTCAACAATCTTCCTTATCTCATCCAGGCTCATATCCTTGACCTCACCACTCCGCAACCTCACCGGTAGCGTGTCCCCATCCTTCTCCTTCTGACCGTACACTATGATCATGTTGACCCATTCTCTCTCGGCATCTCTGATCTTCTTACCAACCTGGTCGCCTCTGTCGTCCACATCCACTCTCGCATCCAGCTCCTTCGTCATCTTCATGCAGTCCTCTACGAACTCATCTCCAATCGGTATTACTCTAATCTGTGTGGGTGCCAACCAAAAGGGCAGTTCGGGCTTCTCCAATTTCAACGCCTCTTCCAGAATCGCGTAAATCCATCTCTCTATCGCACCTATGGACGAATGATTGATTATGCAACCCTTGGACTCGCCCTTCTCATCGAAATAGGTTATTCCGTACCTCTCCGCGTCGTCAACGTCCAATTGCACCGTACCCAGCTGGCAGTTCCCTCCAACTGAATCTATCGCCTGGAGCTCGTTCTTGACGACCCAGTAGTGCTTCGCTTCTGAAAGCGTTTCGATCAAGGCTGGCCTCTTCGAATATTTCAACATCTCAATGATCTTGTCCTTGTTGTCTTCGTAAAACTCCTTCACAACTCGGAAACCCAGGGTCCATTCCACGCCCGTTCCATCCGCATGGTCCTTGTAATTCTGGTGAATGAACTGGAACTCATCCCACCCTTGCTCCAGATCCGTTGCGAAACAGTGTATGTCCGGCATGTGGAAGGCTCTCAACCTCTTCAGGCCTGAAAGCTCTCCCCTCTGCTCGTATCTGAAGCTCTTGGAGAACTCGTACACCCTCAATGGCAGTTGCTTGTAGCTCATGGTGGCGTTCTTGAGAGTTCTGAACAATCCGAAGTCCCCTGCGAACCTGAGTACGAACTCCTTTCCGTCCTCTGTCTCCAGTGTGCAGTGTCTTTCATGGAACGAAGCAGTCTGGGCTCTTATATCTGGCAGGGACCAATCGTACAATATGGGCGTATCGATCTTGACGGCACCAATCTTCTCTGTTGCAACGTGGGTCGCCCATTCTCTGAGCAAATCGAAAATCAGGTCGCCTTTGGGATAGAGCTTGAAATGACCCGAGTCGCTGGATTCCTCGTAGTCGACCAGCTCCAACCTCTGCATCTCCCTTATGCTAGGTGGCTCACCTTTCGGCTGACCTTTGACCTCTTCGGAGAGTATGAACGTCTTTAGGGTCGGATACTTCTCGAGAATGGTGAGTTTCTCAATCTCCTTCGGATCGAACTTGTACTCCTCACCCTCTGGTGTTAGTACGAAGTACTCGCTCTCTATCTTCTCCACGACCTCTTCTCTGGTGACTCCCTTCTCTTCTATCTCTACGCTTCTCGACAATTCTGACAGGGGATGACCTTTGCACGATATCTTGAACGCCTTGTACCATCCGAACGGGGACCTGTGTACGTTGAGGTCCTGCTCCTTCAAGTTGTTCTCGATTGCTTTCAGAACCTCCAGCGCTTTGTCTGGCTTTGCCAGTGACGGACTCAAATGTGCGTACGCATAGAGCATTATGTTGGTAGTTTGAACCTTCCCGGCAACCTCTGCTATCTCAGCTGCTGCTTGTTCAGCTGAACCCGCTAAATCCTTCTCATCCTGCTTCTCAACTGCAGTAAAAGCCACCAACGTCTCATCCATTCTCCCTTGCTTGGCCTCATCTGGAATATCCTCTGCATACTTGGTCGGCTCCTTGGCCTCGTATTCCATGTAGTCCGCGTGGATGAAGAGAAGTTTCATCGTAGCGAGAAAGTAGAACGAGATATAAAAACAATCCTTCCCCAAACTATAAAACAAGAATTCTCAATTCTATGTCAGATGTTCAATGCCAGGGTTCTGGACCTTCGGAGTCGGGAGGAAATCAAACAGGAGATGAAGAAGATAGGTGCAACAGCTCCCGGTATCCAGATAATGTTGAAGAAAGCGGATTCCAGGCTTGTGAAGGTCGAAGGTGTGGGAACAAAGGAAGCGAACATAATCAAGCAGGAGATGCTCTCAGCTGGGGGAGATGCTGCCACCGACAAGGGTACCCTGGATCACTCTGTAGAGGAGTCCGATTTGATTCTGATGGGCACAACCAGTCAGTATGAAAAGTTGCTTTCCAAGCTCAATATTCAACCTTTTCAGTGCAAGCAGATTGCTGCAGAAGTTGAGGAAGTCCTGGAGAATTTCGAGAAGAGGGACTTCGTACTGAAGCTTCCCAAGAAGAAGATTCCGTTGGACCGGACGCTTGTGATGGGCGTGCTGAATGTTACACCTGATTCGTTCTCGGATGGTGGCAAGTTCCTGGAGCCAGACACTGCAATCAATCATGGAGAGGAGATGGCAAAGCAGGGGGCAGATATCATAGATATCGGGGGAGAATCAACTCGTCCTTATTCCGATCCAGTTTCCCAGGAAGAAGAACTGAAGAGGGTCAGACCAGTTGTGGAAGAACTGCTGCAGAGGATCGACGTTCCGATATCAATAGACACAATGCACCCCGAAGTTGCGAAAGAGATCGTGGAGATGGGTGCGCAGATGGTGAACGATGTGAGCGGACTAAGAGATGAGCAGATGATGTCCACTGTCGCGGAATTGGACGTGCCAGTAGTGATTATGCACATGCTTGGAGAGCCAAAGACCATGCAGGAGAAGCCCGAGTACAAGGATGTCATGGGAGACATATGCAGATATCTCAGGAATCAAGTTGACGCTGCTGTGAAGGGAGGGATATCTAGAGAGAAGATCATAGTGGACCCTGGAATCGGATTCGGAAAGACTGTTGAGCACAATCTGGAAATTGTCCGCAGGTTGGGTGAGATGAGGAGTCTTGGTTTTCCCATTCTCATAGGAGCCTCCAGGAAGTCGTTCATTGGCAAGATTCTGGATGCGGACGAGACAGAAAGAATGGAAGGAAGCCTGGCGGCCATGGTCTCAAGTATTCAGAACGGGGCGAATATTGTCAGGGTGCATGATGTGAAAGAAAGTGTTAGGGCGGTCAAGATTGCAGATGCCGTGCACTCTTAGCATTTATAGAATTGGGATGCTTATAAGCATATAGAATATCCAACAGATAGCTACAAATATCTGGAACATCATGTTTTGCTGTCGAGGGATATCGGAGGAGGCTCAGGAATGAGGGCAAGAGTTGTGACTCTCGTTGTGTGCTTGTTGGTGGCAGTCTTTTCACCCATGCTCTTCTCGGGCGGATATGCAGATGCAGACATGGAAAGCAAGGGCGATTGGACTCCATCTGAAAAGGTGAAGATGCTGGAGAATTTGAGGAAGAGGTTTGATGAATCGGTACCTGCTCATAACTCGGAGATTGATTTCTTTTCCTATACGGACGGGGCTTTCCCTGTAATGAACGATGACGGAACATTTGGTCCTATTCAACCGCTCGCGGATGATTGGGGCGACCACTACGTATCCGAGATCATGTATAGACCACCCAACAACCTTGGCGGTGGATTCTCCATGGACATAACTGGTAGTGCGGGGCATATCGTGGTCGGGGACACTCACGAGTCCTTCATTGGTGATCAGAACAGCAATGACATACTGGAATGGATATCCTACTACTCTTACGCGCCTTGGGGCAACGACAGCAAAGACAATGATGGCGACGGATGTGTTGATGAGAAGACCTACGGTGACTGGGACAATCAGACTGGATGCGATATGATTCCAGATCAAATGGTCTACTTCGCAAATGGAGGTCTTCCAGATGTCGGTGGAAAGAATGGGACTCTTGTCGCTGTTGCAGATTGGTACTCTGAATATATGGGTGTCAACGTCCATCGTATCTTCTCCATGTCTCCCTGGGACATCTTCCAGATCAAGGTTTCAGCGGCCCAATATCCAGAAGTGGCGGATGCTGAGGACGTCATATCCTATTATGCCCACGAATCAGACAATGGTCTGAACGCGAATCCTGAAGTTGACAGCGACATGGAAGACGATTATGTGGCCAGCATAGACGCCAGAGGTTTCCCTGGCAAAGACCCCACGAACCACGTGTGCTTCGCTGGGAAGAGGCTGTACAAAGGCATCACCTCGGTTCTGGACAACGGTTCTGTCATTGTCAGTTTCGGACTTCAGGAATGGCAAGACGATCGCGATTGGAACGGTGATGGAGACAAGAATGACACGGTTGCCGCGTACTACGCAGTGGATCCTGTGACCGGAGATTGCGATCAAGGCGTAAATCTTGGTGTCTATGGTATGTATCCAAAGACCAGGGGACTGGTGCTGACACCAGCCACGACCTTCGAAACGGCAGACTCAAGGGACTGGAACGGAGATGGTGATATGGATGATGCCGTACTGCTTTGGCACGACGTCAATAGTAGTCTGAGCTTGATTGGTCATAGGTATACTTCGTCATCATTTACTGACAAACCTGGAAAATTCGGGAACGGTTACTGGGGCAGATACACAGATTCCATGATGGTGCATAGATTCACGGTTCCTCTGAATTCCGGGGGAGCCTGGTTTGAGTACGGAATCCCATCGGGAGGAGGAAACCAATCCAAAGAGACCTACCACACGTACTTCTTCCTCACCGCTGACGATGATGGCGATCCTCAAACTGGGATGCCAAAATATCACGCTGGCTATGGTAAGCCCAGCGCTTCTCTGGCAGGAGTGTGCATACAGTTGTACGCAAGGGAGGGCTATCTGAACGAGTCGGGCGTTAAGCTTATCGGCGGTCGGGCGGACGGTAATGGTGACGGAGACCTCGGCGACACCCTGAACTCAATCTTCTGTCCAAATCAAACGGGTGGAGGAGAATTCATTGTCGAGCCCACATCGAAGTTTGCAAAGGGGTTGTACGAGGATCCCATCCCCTTCATTTGGATTGGCAACAAATATTACGAATCAACCGGTGAATTCGGAGGCATTGTGGCAAATCCAACCTTCTACGAGGAGACAGAAGTCGATGACGATGCCAACGGAAACCTCGAGATTGAGCGTGTCTACAACCACGGTTGTTATTGGATAACCCTTGAAGAGGAAGACAAAGGAATCATCGGAGGCGGATGGCTGGGCAGCCCGATTGTACAACCTGGTGGAACTGTCCTGGGGCAGATTACTCTGTCTGGGGGTGGTTCCTCAGTCTTTTTGAACGAAGACACCTCTATCTTTGTCCAAGAGAACTATGGGATTGGACCTCTCTATGCTGGGGAGAATTATGCGATCCAAGGTCTTCATGTGGAGGACTCAGGAAATGGGGACGGGATACTGGATCCAAACGAGATCGCAACCATATACTTCACTCTCAGAGTGTCGGCCATGGTACCTACTGGACCAATGACAGTGACAATCCACGTTCTTGTCGGCGGAGCTACACTGAAAACAGACCTGACTCTTCCAGTCTCATCCAAGATGTTCGGCAAGGAACTGTCCTGCTATAGACACAGACAAGCTGCACTCAGGGCAATCAGGGCGTTTGACATGGATGATGACTGGGGAATGCTACATGACCTTGTGCAAGGTAAGTACGTGAATCTCGCAAAATACGGTGCAGGAAAGATGGAACCCGAAGAGGCCGTGTACCAACTGATTCTGTGGTATGAAACGGGCTGCAAGAAAAAGGGTAAGGGTGGTGTGGAGGTTGCACATTCGGCAGGGATGATGTTGACCGATACGTATGGAATGGGAACAGCTTACTGGGGCTTCATTCCCGGCCAGGAAGAAGGCAACGAGGGCAACGGCAACGGAGGACTGACTGGACGAGACCGAAAGACCGTCTACGGATTCTGAAATCTGGGCTTGAAATTGTGTTTCCGAGAAATACTTAAATATCACGCTCACGCTGATATATCCAGAGAGCAACGAGCCGGAGGGAGACTACGAGGACGAGAGGGGCGAGTGTTTGTGTCGTAATAGTCTTGGTAGCCTGGGCCTTCATGGGCGTTACGGCAGCGAAACCTCCTGACCAGCAGAATGAGAGTATGAGTGCCTATGAACGTTGGACCAGTCTTAGGAACGATATGAACAATCAAGAGGGTCTTTCGTCTGCACGCCGTCCTGAGGCGTTCACTTATGCGGACGGGCCATTCCCAATGATTCAAGATAACGGAGCTCCCAAAGGTGTATCTATCGGATTTCATGAACTGCCGTGGGGAGACAACTATGTCTCGGATATCTTCTACTCTAGTGAGCACAACTTTCCCCAACCATTTGCAATCACAGCAGGAGCTGGAGACTTCCTAGTGGGCGAGATTCATGAGAATTACATTGGGGACCAGAATGGTAACTTGATCGAAGAGTGGCTCGTGTTCTTCTACTACCTACCTTGGGGGAAGGATGGCTTAGACAATGATGGTGATGGATGTATTGATGAAAGGGCTATGTTGCCCCCTTGGCCCCCTTGCGATAACATCCCAGACGCTATGGTTATCTATGAGACAGGTGGCTCTCCCAGCTTAGGCGGAGATGACGGATCACTTCTGATTAACCTTGATTGGTACTCAGGCGTTGAGGGCATTGAGATCTACAGGGCATTTGTTTCGCCAGAGTGGAAAGCACTTCGATTCCGCGGTATGATGTACTATCCCCAGATTGCAGGTGAATTCATTTCTTACTACGCATACGAAGGTGTGAACGGTGTCAATGCGAACCCTGAGATGGATAGTGATCAGAGGGATTGGTACGTCGGGAACATCGATGCCCGAGGATTCCCCGGCAGATCACCAGTCAATCATGCGTGTGCGGCCGGTTTTCAGTTCTATTCTGGTGTCACTTACAAGAGGGATGATGGCTGGATCGTGACCAGCTTCAATCTTGTGGAGTTCTACGACAATCACGATTGGAACGGAGATGGGGATACCGTGGATCATGTCGCAGCCTACTATGCCATTGATAAGGTCACTGGAGACTGCAGACGAAACGCTGTGAACACTGGTGTTGCTGGATTCAATCCCAAGAACGCTGGAACTGTCTTGACCCCTAGCTACACCTATGATAACCGTGATGGTCGGGACTGGGACCAGGACGGATTTATGTACGAATGTATGCAGCTTTGGCACGATGTCAATTCCTCCTGGAATATGAAGGGCCCCGTCTATACTTCCTATACCTTCACAGCAACTGTGCCAGCATGGGGATTCGGATGGTGGGGAGTGTATAACGACGAACGTTTGACTGAGGCCTTTCCGTTGGAGTTCGGTGCAGGATTCCAGGAATACTTGGGTTACCCCTACTACTACGAGACACGCTTTGTCCTAACATCGGACGAGGATGGTGATCGCCACACAATGCTTCCCCAATACAGGGCGAGTTATGGACAACCAATTGGAGTTGCTGGTGGGAGATGCGTCGTAATGTTCGCGAGAGAATACTACCTGGCTTACGCAGGCATCCAGTTGATGCCTTACCCCCCCTATGGTGATGGCAATGGCGACAGGGATAGCTCGGATACGTTGGGATACGTCTTCTGCCCCGACGAAATTGGCGGAGCAGCCAACTTCATAGTGGAGCCGACATCCAAGTATGCCAAAGGACTCTATCGGGATCCATATCCTTTCATTTGGCTGGGTTATATCACATATCATGGTGCACTTGAGATTGATGGTAGTACTACGATAGTATTCTACAGGAGTGAATACGACCTCGATGATGATTGTGATGGAAATCTCGGTATAGGATTCACGTATTGCTACGTGTTTTACCAGATCAGTGTCCAGAAGGGCGGTAGAGTTGGGGAGGAAAAGATGCCCTATTCAGGCATGGAAGATCAGCCTAAGGCGATGAGCAACGAATTCATCACTCGGGAGTCTGGACATATGGTATCTTCATTCTCTGGTTCCACGAAGTTACAGCTAAGTTGAAATCCATCTCGACAACACTTAAATATCACGCTCACGCTGTTAAATACCAGAGAGCAACGAGCCGGAGGGAGACTACGAGAACAAGAGGGGCGAGTGTTTGTATCGTTATAGTCCTAATAGCCTGGGCCTTCATGGGTGTTACGGCAGCGAAACCTTCTGACCAGCAGAATGAGGGACTGAGTGCCTTCGAAAGATGGATAAACCTTCGAAGCCATATAAGCGCTCTTGAGGATTCTCCTGCAGCTTTTGGAAATGATGATTCTCCGTCTTTCTCCTATAAGGACGCCCCCTATCCCCAAGTTCTAGATGACGGGGCAATCAAGGATGGCTTCCGAGATGATATGGGCAATCCTTTGGAGTTGGGTGACTATTGCATTTCAGATATCATATGCTGGAATGTCTTCGCAGGTTATCCTTTTAGTGTGACCAGCGGAGGCGGTGATTTTCTAGCGGGTCATGCGCATGAGTCATATCTCATTGGGGATCAAAATGGGAACGGAGTCTTGGAATGGGTCGTTTTCTATTTCTACATACCCTGGATGAAAGATGGGATAGACAACGATGGGGATGGATGCGCTGACGAGAAGATGGGAATCTGCGATTTCATCCCAGACGCCATGGTCATCTACGAAACCGGCGGTTTACCTAACATAGGCGGGGAAGATGGCACTCTGTTGGTAAATGTCGATTGGTATTCCGATATTGATGCTACTGAAATCTACAGGGTATTCGTCTCACCAAGATGGAAGGCCTACCAGCTCCGAGAGATCACCATATATCCTGATGTTGTGGGGGAGTTCATCTCCTATTACGCATATGAGAGTCAGAACGGTGTGAACGCAAACCCGGAGATGGACAGCGATATGTCCGACGGATATGTCGGTGTCATAGACGCTAGGGGCTTCCCGGGAAGAGCACCTGTTGATTATGCCTGCGCTGCAGGAATGCAGGCCTACATGGGCCACACATTCTTGCGAGACGACGGCATAGCCATCATTGCGTTCTACCTCTATGAGTACTACGATGACCATGACTGGAACGGAGATGGCGACACATCCGACTATGTGACAGCCTACTTCGCTCTTAATCAGGTAGCGGGCAATTGCAGAGAAAGAGCAGTGAACACAGGTGTGTATGGATACTTCCCAACGACAAGTGGGTCACTCATCACACCTATGTACACTAGTGAGTCTGGCGACAGACGAGACTGGAACGGCAACGGCGTCAATTCTGGGTATGTAAAGCTTTATCACGACGTTGATACAACCCTTCCGATGGCCGGCCATGTGTACACATCGTTCACATGGACAGCACCTGTCCCCGCATGGGGATTCGGATGGTGGGCTATCTACGACACAACCACATTCAGGACCTATCCGATGAAGTTCGGTGTAGGATTCCAGGTGTATGTGGGCGCAGCCCGGGGATACTACCGCACCAACATCGTACTGACAGCCGAAGAAGATGGCAATCGCCACACCTTGCTCCCGCGGTACGACATTGCGTATGGCTATCCGTCGCAAGTACTCGGTGGCGAGTGTCTCTGGATAACAAGCCGTGAGTACTACTTGAGAATGGCCAATGTCTGGCTGATGCCGGGTCCATTCGCTGGCGATGCGAACGGAGACGGGAATACATTCGGGTTTGCAGTCCTTTTCTTCTGTCCATATGAAACTGGCGGAGGAGGGCGCTTCATCATCGAACCAACGTCGAAGTACGCCAAGGGATTGTACCTTACTCCCATTACCTTCGTGCTCGGTGGGTATTTGTACTACCCCGGTACAGGTGGCGTCATAGATAGACAGGCCACAATACCACTTATGTTGAACGAACGGGACTTGGGTGAAGACTGCAACGGAGACGGTGGTATAGGTTCTAATATGTGCTGCACCTATTACCAGTTCTACGTATAGGAGTTGGATTGCGATCCTTTTCTGATCCTGGATATCTCAATTGTCACATGAGTAAGTCTCAACAGAGAACTGGGATTGCGACAATCGCCAATCCAACGGAAGGACGACTCCAAAATCCACGTAGTTCTGTCGAGATTTCTCCAATGATTCGAACTAAATCTGAACACTCCCAGAAACAATTAAATATCCCGCTCACGCTGTTAAATCCAGAGAGCAACGAGCCGGAGGGAGACCACGAGGACGAGAGGGGCGAGTGTTTGTATCGTTATAGTCCTGGTAGCCTGGGCCTTCATGGGTGTTACAGCAGCGAAACCATCTGACCAACAGAATGAGGGGATGAGTGCTTACAAACGGTGGATGAGTCTTAAGAGTCAGATGAACGTTCAAGAAAGTCGGTCGTTTACCGATAACAATCCAGACGCGGCCAGTTATGCGGACGGACCATTCCCAACCTTGCAAGACAACGGAGCGCCTGAAGGTGTGTCTATTGGTTTTCATGACCCGCCTTATGGATTCAATTACGTTTCGGACATCATGGATTTCAACGGTATAGGCATCCTCAATCCAACCAGCGGAGGCGGTGACTTCGTGGCGGGTGATGCGTTTGAGTCATTGATAGGTGACCAGAATGGGAACGGTATTATGGAATGGGTCGCCTTCTATTTCTACATACCCTGGATGAAAGATGGAATGGACAATGATGGGGACGGATGCGTTGACGAGAAATTCTTCTTTGGTGTCCCGGGTGATTGTGATCAACTGCCTGATGCAGTGGTCGTATACGAAACTGGAGGCTCACCCCAAATAGGAGGAGATGATGGCACTCTCTTGACAAACGTCGATTGGTATTCAGATATAGACGCTATTGAAATCTACAGGGCATTCGTTTCACCAAAATGGGGTGCTTATCGAGTTCGGGGCCTCACATATTACCCTCAGATTGCGGGTGAGTTCATCTCATATCATGCACAAGAAATGGTCAACGGAGTAAATGCGAACCCTGAGATGGACAGGGACCAGAATGACTGGTATGTCGGTAACATTGATGCTCGAGGATTCCCTGGCAGACCGCCAGTCAACCATGTCTGTTCTGCAGGATTCCAGTATGACACAGGCGTCACCTTTATGCGAGATGATGGATGGGTAGTGACCAGCTTCAACCTTGTGGAATCATTCGATGATCACGATTGGAATGGTGATGGAGACAAGATTGACTTTGTTACGGCCTACTATGCAACTAATCCTGTCACTGGCGATTGTAGATGTAACACCGTGAACACTGCTGTCGTCGGAGCTATTCCAAAGAACACTGGAACCGTACTAATGCCTGCCTACACATATGAACACTCTGATAAGCGAGACTGGGACCAGGATGGCTACAGGTACGAATACATACAGCTCTATCACGAGATCGATTCCACATGGAACTTGAAGGGCCCAGTGTACACGTCGGTAACCTTCACGGCACCCGTCCCACGATGGGGATTCGGATGGTGGGGAGTCGCCAGCGACTACTACGCGTACGAGTCATTCCCATTGAAGTCAGGCGGAGTCTACTCAAGATACATCGCTTTCAAGGGATATCGCACTTACCTCTTCCTGACATCGGACGAAGATGGGAATCGCCACACAAAGCTTCCGCAGTATTATGTGACATACGGACAGCCAGCCCAAACACTCGGAGGCGAGTGTGTCGACATTTTCGTAAGAGAATATCACTTGAATTACGAGGGGATCGTCCTTATTGCCGGTCGGGCAGACGGCAATGGTGACGGTGACACCAGTGACACTCTACACTGCATCTACTGTCCAGCTAAGACGGGAGGCGGTGGCAATTTCGTCGTTGAGCCTACATCGAAGTACGCCAAAGGAATGTACAGGGATTCATATCCATACATTTGGTTGGGCTGGGTTGTGTCGGGAGCAGAGCTAGTGAATGGGACTGTGACAATACCTGTGGTTAGAACGGAATATGAACTGCATGAAGATTGCAATGTAGATGGGTCGATAGATATGACGTATTGCAACTCGTATTACCAGATACGTCTTTCTTGAGGTAAGAAGATAGGCCAGAAACAACTCCCGCAGGGTGGTATTGGGGACCAACCTAATATCGTTGAGGCCATTAAGGTTGACCTTGCGTTTCGTGAGATTATCTCTCCGTCAACAGGAGTCATGAGGCTCAAGCCAAGCTGAGGATTCCTCATCAAGAACACTTAAATATCCCACTCACACTGTTAAACCCAGAGAGCAACGAGCCGGAGGGAGAGTACGAGGACGAGAGGGGCGAGTGTTTGTGTTCTTGCGGTTCTTGTAGCGACCGCCTTCTTGAACGTGGGTGCAGTAGAACCCATTGATCAGCAGGACATCAGTATGGACACATACACCAAATGGATGATTGTTCAGAATGAGATTGAGAGTAACAGAGGCTCCTCTGAGGGTGATGATCCTTCCGGATTTGCATATGAGGACGGACCATTTCCTCTAACAAATGATGATGGTTCATATCTTGCTTCAGGTTCAGACAGCGAACCGTGTTGGCCTTCGGAAGACTGTTTTGTCTCGGACAAGATGATGTATCCCCCAAATAGGCTCGGTGAATTCTCTGCCAATCCTCACCAAACAGCCGGGAATTTCGTGGTGGGCGACAGACATGAATCGGACATTGGAGACCAGAATGGCAATGGTGTGCTCGAATGGGTCGTCATGTATCTCTATATCCCGCAAATGGTTGATGGAATCGATAACGATGGGGACGGTTGCATTGATGAGCCTGGTACCAGTCGATATTGGGGGATTCCCTGCAACAATTCCCTGCCCGATGCCGCTTTCGTGTACGAGACCGGAGGAATGCCGATAGCTGGCGGAGACAATGGTGATCTGCTTGTGAACATCGATTGGTACTCGAGTGCCTTTACAATCAAGATCTTCAGGGCTTTCGTGTCTTCTCCATTCCAAGCTTATTCGGTTAGGGGTTTCGTACGCAATCCCCAGATAGCTGGTGAATTCATCTCCTATTATGCCCGGGAGAAGGATAACTATGTGAACTCAAACCCCGAGATGGATGATGACTTGGCAGATCAATACGTAGGAAACATAGACGCGCGCTTCTTCCCCTATATGACACCCAAGAATCATGTATGTTCAGCTGGTACAATGGATGGTTCATTCTCCACTTGGAAGAGGGACGACGGGTACGTGGTCACGAGCTATGAGCTCTTTGAACCATATGACAATCATGATTGGAACGGAGATGGTGATGCGCTTGACAGGGTCGTGGCATACTATGCTGTTGGTCCGACCTCTGGCAATTGCAGGAACAATGTCGTGAACACCGGGGTCAGCGGGATTTATTCGAGAAATGCTGGAACCGTACTGACGCCCGCCTTTACGTATGAATGGAATGATGGACGGGACTGGAATCAGAATGGTCATTTGTATGAACACACGCGACTCTATCATGACATTGATAGCACCTGGCACTTAAAAGGAAGGGCGTATGCGTCCATAACTTTCAGAGCGCTCATCCCGGCTTGGGGATTCGGATGGTGGGGGCGATACATCGAGATGGGTTATCCTTGGACATTTCCGCTTGAATTCGGTGGAACATATTGCAAGAATCTAGGTTTTTCAAGAGGGTACTACCACACCTATTTCTTCCTAATATCGGACGAGGACGGTGACCGTCATACCCCTTTGCCTGAGTACTGGGTTAATTACGGCTCTTCGACAGGAACTGTCGGTGGTCGCTGTGTCCTCATGTACGCGAGAGAGCAATATCTGCAATATGGTCGCATCAGACTCATGGGAGGGATCGCAGATGGGAACGGCGATGGAGATTTATGGGATTCGATGAGCAGTATCTTCTGTCCGGAGGAACATGGTGGGTCTGGAACGTTCATAGTCGATCCTAGTGCGAAGTTCGCCAAGGGTTTGTACCAAGATCCATACCCCGCTCTTTGGGAAGGTTATGGATGGTATGGAACGTACGCTGAAGCTGGAGGATATGTGACAATACCCAGCATATCGTACTCTACCTGCAAATGTGACTATGGGCCGCCACCACAGTACTGGTGCAAGACTGACCAAATCTACCAATTGCGGTGGTACTAGTAGCTCTGCGTCTACATTGGACAATCCACCTCACAAAAAGGTTTTAAGACCGAACTGGAATTGCGCCATCCGTGATTCCAAAAGAAAGGATAGCGGAAATCCTCGAAAGCTATGAAGATTCCATCTCCATCGCAACCGTTTGCTCACACTCCAGTCTACAGATCTTTGATGGAGCAAGAAAGGAAGGATTCAAGACCATTGGCATAGCAATAGGAAAACCACCGAAATACTACGATGCATTCCCAAAGGCCAAACCGGACGAGTTCTTCATCGTGGACAGCTACCCCCAGATTCTGGAGAAGACAAGCGAACTGGCTGAGAAGAACGCTGTCGTAATACCCCACGGATCATTTGTGGAGTATCTGGGCGCCCAGAGCTTCTTGGAGCTAGATCTCCCCACATTCGGAAACAGAAGGGTTCTGGAATGGGAATCAGACAGGAACAAGGAGAGGGAATGGCTTACCTCAGCAGGTCTTTCCATGCCAAAGGAGATTGACAACCCAGAGAACATTGACTCACCCGTTCTGGTGAAATACCACGGAGCGAAAGGTGGAAGAGGTTTATTTATCGCCAAGGACTATGAGGACTTCAAGGCCAAATCCGATCCAAATGAGAAATATTCGATCCAGGAATACATCGTAGGAACCAGGTACTACATGCACTACTTCTACTCCCCAGTGACTGATGGTGGATACAGGCTCAGCAAGGGCAGTCTCGAGTTCCTCAGCATCGACAGGAGGGACGAATCCAACATAGACGGTCTCTACAGAACAGGCTCGCAGGATGAATTGAGGAAGATGGGAATAGACCCAACCTTCGTAGTGACTGGCAACATTCCCCTTATTCTGAGAGAATCTCTTCTGCCGAAGGCTTTTGACATAGGTGAGAAGACGGTTGAGAAATCGCTGGAATTGTTCGATGGAATGATTGGTCCGTTCAGCCTGGAGTCGATTGTTACTGATGACCTAGAATTCAAGGTCTTTGAGATATCCGCTCGCATTGTAGCGGGCACAAATCTCTTTGTCTCAGGCTCTCCGTACGCTGACCTCTTAGATGAGAGAATGTCCACTGGGAGAAGGATAGCCAGGGAAATCCAGATTGCCAAATCGAAGGATCTCCTGATGGAGATATTGAGCTAGGTGTTCTCGTGCTTGATCTGATTCTTGCCGATACCGAACTTGAGCTTGTGCCTGAGGAACTGGCCAGTCATCCATCAATAGTCAAGAATGCCAAAAAGAGGGGAAAGAGTCCTTCAAAGATCCTACTGGACATATCATTGCATCGTTCTGCTTTTGGGGACAGCCCTGAGGTTGAGAGGCGGGGCAGACCAGACATTCCCTACATCGTACTTGCGTTGTGTTTAGATTCCATAGCCAATGCTGAGCGCAAACTGACCACACTCATCCACACTCGAAACGATGAATTGATTGAGATTTCTCCAAGACTGAGGCTTCCCAAACGATACAACCGCTTCGTTGGACTTATGGAGGACCTGTTTGAGAAGGGGGCAGTTCCAGAGGGCAAGCCCTTGCTCACGATTACGAGGAATATGACTCTTGAAAAGGTCATAGAGAAATGTAGCCCAGAGACCACTATCTGTCTATCCCCGGACGGAGAGCCAGGTGATTTGATCCCCCTCTTCAATGAAGTGAAGAAGCCATTTACCTGCATTATCGGTGGATTTCCAGAAGGTGATTACACCAGTCCCGCAAAAGAGTTATCGGACAGAGTAGTATCCATATCCCCCCATCTTCTGAAGGTTTGGACTGTAGCCAGCAATATTCTCGTAAGCTACGAACAGTCTGAGAAAACTTATAAGTAAGTTGGTCATTGAATCAATCGTGGCAGACGATACCACTCTCATGTTGATCATAGTTGTTGCAGCCATTATGATAGGCGTGATAATTTTCGAGATCTTCTATATCAGGAGCAAGCGGTTGAAGAGGAGGCTGAAGGAAGGCAAACACTACGTGGCCAAACCGACCAAGGGAGAATTGAGGGATGACGCTCATAATGCTCTCATAACGGGAAGGGCCATAGCAAGGACCCTGGTAAGAAGTGGTACACCCATGGGAAGCATCTGGGACCAGCTCGAAGAGGCGGAGAAGGCCTTTGAAAGGGATGAATACAAGACGACTATCGATGTCGTGGAGAAAGCCAAGGAATCCATGAAGTATGCAAGGCTGACTCATCAGAAGAAAGGGGACGTCATGAAGCTGGAATCCACGGCACCATCACCACCTCCCAGCGAGGACGAGATGCTCACCAAGGAATTCATCCAGAAAAAGCTTCCAGATAATTTCATGCAGGCCAAGTTCTCCTTAGGCGTGGCGCAGAAGCAGATCGAGGAAAGCAAGAGTGCTGGTGTGGATGTATCGGCAGCCAGCTCGGTCCTCCAGGATGCAGAAAAGGCGTTCGAGAACAAGGATTACACAACAGCTCTAAGGGAAGCCATCCGCAGCAAGAATATGGTTGGTGCTGGTGAGGCCGGTCCGACTACAATCGCTCCCGAAGAAGAGGTCATTGAGATAACCGAGGAGCAGTACAAGAACAAGTGCGAGGGTTGCGGAGAGTTCCTGAGCCCAGAGGATAGCTTCTGCAGGAAATGTGGAGCCAAGGTTCCTAAAGCTACCGAATGTGACGACTGCGGAAAGACGGCCGAGATGGAAGACAAGTTCTGCAGGGAATGCGGAAAGGAGCTTCCCAGCTAGCGGCTTATGCCCTCATCCAACTGTTTCTTTGCATCCCGTTCTAAGGAAAGTTCTTCTTCCCACTCATCCAAAGTCTCAAAGATTTCCTTCAACTGCCTGAGACAGTCTATGCAGATCCAGTTCCTACCGACCTGCTTCATGGGCTTCTTCTTATAGGAGATGACTCCACACGTCCAGCAGGTATGCATGTCCTTCGTACGATGCTCGGCATAGGCCTCCATCTTCCTGCCTTCCGCTATTGTCTCCATAATCACCTTCTTCTTCTCTTCCTCTTCCTTCAAGGAATCATCTCCATAACTTCGCGTTCAAATGGTTGGAGGATATAAAAACGTTGCAGTAATGAGAATCAGAAAGTCTTAAAAGATTCCAGTTCTATTATCGCGTGGTGATGCCGTGGGCGAGGGCTCCGATCTGGACAAGGTCATGTCCGACTATTACGGGGAGGATCAAGTGGCAGCAATCATCACTATTAAAGCGGATACCAAGGAAGCAGAGAAGATCGCCACCCAGGTAGCGAAGTTTGAACTCATTGAGGATGTCTTCCTTGTGACAGGGGACACGGACATTATCGCCAAGGCCAGGTTCGAGAACTATGCCGGCTTGAAGGACTTCGTCCTGAAGTCACTGGCGCCCATAAACGGGATCAAAGATACCAAGACTCTCATGGTGGTTACGACCTATAAGGAAAGGGGAGTGCCTAGGGTAGTCGAGTAGGCGTTGCCTGCTGTTGGTGAGCGAGGTCAAAAGAATGGTGGTAAAATGTCATCTGAAGAGAGGCTCAAACAAGTCATGGAAGTCCTCGACCAATTGGCTGAGGATACTTCAGTTCCCAGGAATATCAGGAGGGGTGCGAGCGAGGCCAAGGACCTTCTCCTCAAGGAGGAGGATGCCCTGGATGTAAGGGTAGCCAGTGCTATCTTCATGATGGACGAGTTGGCGAATGATCCGAACATTCCACTTCACGGCAGGACCCTTATTTGGAACATAATAAGCCAGCTTGAGACGATCAAATAACGTTGTAGTGTTCTCAGGGTCAGTGAAATGCGGTCGTGATCTAGCCTGGTTAGGATCTGAGGTTCCCAACCTCATTGCTCGGGTTCAAATCCCGACGGCCGCATCAGAAATCGGTCTACATTCCTCCGTTCCTTCTGTTGTACACTCTCGATTTGACCTTCCAGGATTCTTTCAGGGCACTGGGTTTTGCTTCGATTTTGAGTTTGATCACCTTCTTCTTCTGTTTCTTCAGGACCAACCTGTGGTAGATGGATTTCATGCTCACTACGGTATAGACAAGGTACCCCAGCAACACGAGTATGCTGACCCACCAGATGTATATCCAGACAAAGCAAACCAGGGCAATGCTGATGAGGGCACCCATTATCATGTTAGTTACGAACGCTGCCCCCTGCCACTTCTCGGATATGCTAAGCGCTTTGTGGGGGAAGTTCGCTCTTCTTGTGGGGTGCCCCATGGTATCGGCTAAGTTGAACCATAAGTAATACAACGACCAGGCCGAGAGGATTAGCGCTAATATGTGTAAGGAACCGCTTGTTACCACCATCATTATGCATGAGATGGTGAAGATGGTGAGAACCACCACGAGCCTTTTATTTCTACGGTAAATTGGGAACGGATGGGGCATGACCATCGTCTTGACGACTCTGGATACAAGTCGCCCTCCGTACTTCAACGGCTCCGAGATCCTGTTCTTCAAGAAACGGCATAAGGCATCCGATTTCTTCATGAAGATTGGAGCCAAGGCACTCATAATGAAACAGAATGCTCCTGCAAAGGGATACAGATATTCTCCTTTGGTGGCACCCTGGACATCGCTTCCAACCTTGGCGTACAGTACAGACTCTGCACCCCTACCCACAAGGGACGTTCCAATGGAAGTCGACGCTTTCGGAGAAAACCCGATCAAATAGGCAAGTGCTGAGGTTATGAAGATGTCATTCAAGATTATGAGAGGAACGGCCAGGATCAGGATGTTGATTATGGACGGGAACATTGCAGGGTTGATCATCATTCCGAATGAGATGAAGAATATCGCTACGAACGCGTCCCTTAAGGAGACCAGTCTTTTCTTTAACCTACTGGATATCTTTGTGTCCGCAAACACCATTCCTATGAAGAAGGCTCCTATGATGGCGGGTATGCCGAGAAGTTCTGCCATCGCTGAGGCCAGGAACACCATTCCCAGGGCAAAGAGCACGAACATTTCCTCGTTCTGTATGTTCTCGAAATATTTCGCGACCTTTGGGATAACGACTAGAGCTAGGAAGATAAAGAAGAGAATGAAGAGCACTATTCCGGCAACTAGGGCGAGAATGCTGAGTGTGGAGCCTCTATCCTGAACGATCATCCCACCGGCCACTGCTAGGAGAAGTATCGCGAGAAAATCCTGCACTATGATCATTCCGATGAGATATTCCGTTTCCGTCTTCCCTAACTTCTTGAGCTCGATCAGGACCTTCGCGGTGACCGTCGCGCTGCTCAAGGCGATAACACCGGTGAGGAAGAAGGTATCCAAAAGAGGCCATCCCAGAAAGGCGCCCAATGCGAAACCGGCGAACATGTTTATTCCGAGGTTTATGAATGCCAGGATCATTGCCGGCTCTTTGGTCTTCTTCAGTTTTTCAATAGAGAACCCCAGCCCCACAAAAAAGAGGAGGAGGATAAGACCGATGTGAGCAAGCTGCTCGATGAATTCGAAATCCCGTATCAATCCTTCATACTGCAGACCGAAGATGTTCACGGTCATGTACGGGCCGATCAGGATGCCCGCTATCATGTAACCGATGATAACGCTCTGCTTGAGCCGTGTAGCCAGACCCGCGCCAATGAAGGCGATGAGCATCACGATGCCCATCTCGAAGACAAGGTACCCTGTATCTATCATCGTATTCTCTTCCCACTGTTAGGGGGAAGGGAATGAGTAGTACAACGCGAAGCTACGGCTAGTGCAAGGCAATCGTTGGGGCATTTTGCAATGAGATGACCAAAGCTTTCTGAGAATCACTGTAGAGTAGAATTTCGTGCATTCCCATCCCGACCCTGAATAGCAAACATCCTACTAAAAAGTATCTCTCACGATTTTGTTAAATAGTCCATGAACATTAGCATCTGTAGATGGGACATTCTAGTTGGTGCAATCTCGAAATCGAAGAGGTTTTGAAGGAACTGGACACAGGTCCGATAGGGTTGGATGACAAGGACGCCCAACGGAGATTGGAGAGGTACGGACCGAACGAATTAGTTGAGGTTCGGAGAGTCTCACCCCTCAAGATGTTCCTCCGGCAGTTCAAGGATCTCATGGTTATAATCCTCATCGGCGCGGCTGTGGTCTCCGCTTCAGTCGGCATCTTCCACATGCTCGAGGGAAAGGGAGCGGGG
>CP070767.1:1359106-1396935 GCA_020345725.1 Methanobacteriota archaeon
CAGCAATCTCGACCGAGGGGGAGTTCGAAGGATTTCCTGTGAAGATTCCAGTTGTTGATGTCGGAGGAATTGGAGCAGGGGGCGGAAGTATTGCCTGGCTGGACGTCGGTGGTATCCTCAATGTAGGTCCACAAAGCGCTGGTTCCGATCCAGGGCCTTCCTGCTATTCCCTTGGTGGCACCAAACCCACGGTTACAGATGCCAACCTCGTCCTCGGAAGACTGAATCCAGACTACTTCCTGGGAGGGGGGATGGGCTTAGACCTCAAACTTGCAAAGAAAGCAATCCAGAAACACATCTCGAAAGAGCTTGGATGGAGCGTTGAAGAGGCTGCAAGCGGGATAATCAGGGTCGTGAATGCCAACATGGTCAAGGGAATCAGCGTGAGTTCCACAGAGAAAGGCTATGATGTGAGGGACTTTGGGCTGGTTGCTTTCGGCGGTGCTGGACCTCTCCATGCTGTTCAGCTGGCGAGGGAGATCGGAATCCCGAGGGTCGTCATACCCATGCTTCCTGGTAACTTCTCAGCTTTCGGTCTATTGATTACGGATACAAGGCACGATTATAGGAGAACATACAAGCAGTCCATGTCAGACCTTGAGCCCAAGACGCTGGCAAAGGAATTCCTCAAGTTGGAGAGAAGGGCAAGAAGGCAATTGAAGGCCGAGGGAGTGAGCGAGAAGCAATCCAAGATCCTCTGGACGGCGGATATGAGATACCACGGCCAGTCTTATGAATTGAACATCCCGATCAAGAGAAGCGAGGATATGACCGCCAAGCAAATGGAGAAAGTGGCCAAGGACTTCAACAAACTACACCAGGAGGTCTATCAGTACAGTTCTCCGGACGAGAAGATTGAGATCGTGAACATTCGGTTGAGGGCTATCGGCAAGTCTCCCAAGCTCAAGATGCCGAAGATGAAGAAATCAACAAAGGATGCCAAACAAGCATTGAAAGGAAAGAGAAAGGTCTTCTTTGACGAGACTGGCTACAAGGATACAAACATCTACAACAGGTCAATGCTCAGGTACGGCAACGTTCTGAGGGGTCCGTGTATTGTTGAAGAGAGAATGTCCACTTCCGTCCTGATTCCAGGTTCGACTGGAGAGGTGGATGCGTACGGAAATATCCTCGTGAAGGTGGGGGGTGGTCGGTGATGGCCAAGAAGATGAAGTACACGGCTGACCCGATCACCATGCAGGTCATACGCTTCGCGATGGAGCAGATCGCGGACGAGATGGGCTACACTCTTGTCAGAACAGCCAGGTCCCCTATCATCAAGGAGATTATGGACATCACTTGTGCTATCTTTGATGACAAAGGGGATACCATTGCACAGGCCCACCACGCACCAATGCTACTAACTGGTTTTGAGCTTACAATGAAAACACTGGCAAGCCACTTCGATCCAAAAGATCTCCATCCAGGCGATGTGATAATCTCGAATGATCCGTACATGGGCGGTCAGCACATAATGGATGTTCAGACCTTTGCTCCTGCTCATTATGGAAGGAATTTGGTCGGTTTCGTGGGTACGATTGGCCATCAATCAGACATGGGTGGCATGGTCCCTGGCGGAGTAGCTGGGGGTATGACCGAGATCTACCAGGAAGGACTGCGGATCCCAATGGTCAAGCTCTACAAGAGGTACAAGGAGAATGATGACATATTCGCGATTATTAGAAACAACATCAGGGTGCCGGACAACACGATTGGAGACATCAAGGCTCAGGTCGCTTCAAACTATGTTGGGATAAAGAAGATTCAGAACATCTACAGGAAGTACGGTGTGGAGGTCGTACACAAGTGCGTCAGGCGATTGCTGAATTATTCAGAGACAAGGATGAGGGAAGGACTAAGGAATCTGCCAGACGGCAAGTACAGTGGAAGGTCATATATCGACAACGATGGTGTGACAGATGATTTGATTCCTGTACAGGTCAACATCCACATCAAGGATGACAAGGCAAAGGTGGATTTCAAGGGAACCAGCAAGCAGGTCACCGGGAACATCAACTGTCCGATTGCCACCACTCACGCTGCCGTGTTCTACACCATGATCGCTGTTGCTGATCCTCACGTGCCTCCAAACTCAGGTTGTTATAGGCCAGTAGAGATAGATGCCCAAGAAGGGTTGATTGTCAATCCAAGCCTCCCAGCTGCAGTGGCCGCCAGGACGAACTGTTCCCAGAAGATTGTGGAAGCTATGCTTCAGGCATTATCAAAAGCCGCGCCCGACAAGGCAATGGCCGGAAGTCATGGACAGATTTCCACCTGCGGGTTCAGCGGTTACTACGAAGGCAAGAGATGGGTGTATACCGACATACAGGGTGGCGGAGCTGGTGCTCTGCCGACAATAGATGGAAAGGACGGACAAGATTCTCATCTGGCCAGGTTCATGAACACTCCCATCGAGGCCATAGAACTCGAATATCCGGTGAGAATAGAGCGGTTCGAACTCATCCAGGACAGCGGTGGACCAGGCAAGTACAGGGGTGCAATGGGTCTGAGAAGGGACATCATGTTCCTGGTTGATAACGTGTCATGGGCAAGATACGGAGATACCCAAGAAAGAGCTCCATTCGGACTGTTCGGTGGAAAGGAAGGTACCAAAGGAAGGTTCTATCTGATCGACAACAAGGGCGAAAGGAGGGCCAAGTCAAAGGGAGTGAGCTTCCTCAACAAGTGGGACATCGTGAGCCTCAGGTTGCCGGGCGGAGGAGGGTTAGGAAACCCACGCAAGAGAGACAGAGAACTGGTGGAAAAAGACCTTCTGGATGGCAAGATCTCCCTGAGAAACGCCAAGCGGGAATACGGGTATTCCAAAAAGTAGAACGCTCTATTTCATTCTCTTTATTACGAACCTGCAGACTTCATCGCCTTTTGCGACGCACATCTCCTCTATAGATCTCACATCAGATTTAAGAACAGTCTTCCCCAGCCCAGCCAGCACTCCTTCTATCATGTGGCAAATGGCATTCTCTGATGGTCCATACTTCTCTGCAAAAGCTGAGTTATGAACGTCCACGACCAAGCTGTCCTCGGTAAGCTCGACAAGTTGAAATCTACCCCAACCAAGCTGAGATCCCATGCTGCACATGAAATCAACCACTTCCTCATCACTGAGGCTGAACTTCTCCTTGTAGGCACTTGTCGAGAGCGAACCACCTTCATACCCACCGCTGGACATGGCAAAAGAGGTTCTCTCACCCATTGCCTTCTCCACTTCTTTCTGGAATTGCACGATTGTTTCCGGTCTTATGAGCATGTATCTAATATCATTGAAAGAAAGCTCTCCTTTCTCAGGGTCAAAACGAAGATCCTCGGATATGTTCTTGCCCTTCTCCATCATCAATCCCCTGCTCTGGTAAGCCTTCGAAATATAAATAGTTCCCAAAACAAAAAGCAAATAAGGGAAATTATATCTGATATCCCTATGAGCGAGGGGACCCCGCAGGAAGATAGTTCTCATACTCTGCCCGATTGGGCTTCAAATCATCCTTGTTACAACCACCAAGCTTCCTGCAAGTTTGCAAGAATACATCTGCCAGTAGCCCCCAACTGCAACATTCAATGCAAATACTGCAACAGGAAGTTCGACTGTCCAAATGAGAACAGACCTGGGGTTGCCTCCGAAATTCTGAGTCCTTTGGACGCGGTCAGAAGGGTCAGGTTTGCCAGGAATAAGATAGAGAACTTGTCAGTGGTGGGCATAGCTGGCCCTGGAGAACCCTTGGCGAACGAAGAGACGTTCGAGACCCTGAAGATGGTCAGGAGAATTCATCCAGATCTGCACCTCTGTCTCGCCACGAATGGACTTCTTGCACCAGTCTACATCGACAGGCTCAACGAACTTGGATTGGAGTTTGCAACTGTTTCGATTGCCGCAATGGATCCGTATGTTGGGAAGAAGATATATGACTGGGTCCGCTGGAATGGTAATGTGTTCAAGGGGGAATTCGCTTTCAAAGTTCTATCTCAGAACCAATGGCAGGCAGTGGAACTGTTCGTCAATTCGGGCATTCTAGTCAAGATCAATACTGTTTTCATACCGGGTGTCAACGACGATCAGATAGGGAAGATAGCGAAGAAGGCTGCTGATATGGGCGCTCATATGTTGAACGTTATGCCTCTCATTCCTGTCGAGGGTTCTGGGTTCGAGGGACACAGGTCTCCGACCAACAAGGAAGTCAAACTGGTGAGAGACTATTGTGAAACTTCAATTCCTCAGATGAGGCACTGCGCCAAATGCAAGGCAGATGCAGTGGGTCTTCTTGGAGAGGATATTTCTTTTTGTTTGTAGTAAGAGCAATAGCCAGAACTCCTTTTTCGAGTTAACCTTAGACAAGGTTAACTCCTGAGAAATCAACTGCTGGCTACGGTATGAAAAGTCAACCTTAAACAAGGTTAACCCCTCAGAAGGGACCACTCATTACACTCAGAAGAAGTTAACCTTAAACAAGGTTAACTCAACTTGATTACACCGAACGAAAACCCTTAGGACCGAACCAAGCTACTCGGATCTCTCCATATCCAGCTTCTCGACAGGTATATTAGCCTGATTCAGCAAATCCAGCCCCATCTTTTCTGGATACCCATCGAGATACACAACTCTCTTTATTCCTGCATTGATAATCATCTTGGCGCACGTATTGCATGGCACAATCGTGGTGTACAGAACCGCACCTTTCGACCCTTTGCCAGCTTGCAGCAAGGCGTTCTGTTCCGCATGAACAGCTGTGCAAACCTCCATCCTCTCCCCCGAAGGTATCTCCTGCTCGTCCCTGATGCAACCGATCTCATCACAATGTGGTAGACCGCGAGGATTCCCGTTATACCCAGTGCTCTTTATCTCGTCTCCATTGACCACAACGGACCCTATTTGCCTCCGCGTGCAAGTTGCCCTTTTGGAAACATCAATGGCTATGTTCATGTAGTACTCGTCGCGCGGAATCCTCTTCATACTTACCGTCCTGAATGAGAAAAAGCGAGACGGCTATTAAACCTTTGTCGGGCAGAATGGCTAGACCTTGTAGTAGGTGAGCCCTTCCTTCTCCTTCGTTTCAACCGCCTTATCTTCAGCGAGTATTTCCAAATGTCCCAGTATCTCTCCCAGCCCCATCAGGACCTGTTCTATTGACATTATTCCGAAGACCCTGTTCATGAGTTCAAATGCTGTGAGCTCTTCTTTCTCAAGATAGTCCAATATTGTTTGCTTCCTGGATTCATATGCTTTCTTCATTCCCTCTATCTTCTCGTTGACCTTCTCAAATGGTTCTCCGTGTCCAGGATACGCCTTCTTCGCTTCAAGCTTAGAGAGCTTCTCCATGGATTCCAGGAAGTCGTCCAGTCCCACGGATTTCTTGTCCGCTCCTCCAAACACAGAACAGGGAGAGTTCTCCACTAGCAGTGCATCCCCACTGAAAAGCACATCTTCTGAGTGAAGGCTTATTGATCCAGATGAGTGTCCAGGAGTGTACAGAACCTCAAAGGCTCCGCTCTCGAACTCAATCTTGTCCTTGTCCTTGAGCGTCTTCGTGACTTTGCATGGATGGGTAAGGGAATCCAAGAAATCCAGGAATTCTCGAATGACTTGAAACGTCTGAGGGGGTGCCCCAGTGCTGCTGAGCAAATCGCTGCATTCCATAAACCTCTTCTCTATCGCTCCACCAAAATCCTCTATCGTGTCCCTGTCCTTCTCATGTGCAAGAATCTCTGGGTTGCAGATATTAGCGAATTCGTGAGCAAGTCCACAATGATCCACATGTCCGTGAGTGAGAACGATCCTCTCCACGTCCTTCATCTCCAGACCAATCTTACCCAACCCTATCTGGAGGTCTGCTCTTGTGGTCTCTGTATCGGGCCCGGTGTCAATCAAGGTGTAGGGTTTCTCCTCTATCAAATAGACATTCGTTCCTCCCAATGGGAGAGGTGTGGGCACGACTATTCTCTGGACGTTCCCCTCCACGTCCATGCCCCAAAATATGGAATTCAACTACTTAATAAATATTCCGATAGAATCTGGTCTTCGAAAGACCCGGACTACATCACTGTCATTACTTTCTTAATCTCGGGGATTTCCTGTCTCAGGATTCTCTCAACAACTGTCAGGCTGGTCATCTGGGAAAGCGGACATCCAGCGCAGGCTCCTTGCAGTCTTACCTTCACTTCGCCCGCGTCTTCGTTGACCTCCACGAGCTCGATGTCTCCTCCGTCCGCTCTAAGAGCCGGTCTTATGTTCTTCTCCAGGACCTCTTCAACCTTGTCTCGCATTCAGGGCACCTGTCATACAAATTGTGCATTCAGCATAAATATCTTTTCTTGTAACTCTCTGGACTGACACTTACGAAAGAAATATTATGGTTGAGCGGGAATGTTGGATATTGTGGAAATGAGGAGAGGAGGCCTGATCGTATTCATTCTTCTATTGTTCGGCATGTTCAATCTCACGTTCACTGTTCTTCCTGAAAACACTGTGGCAACCACCCTTTTTGTAGGTGGAGGTGGACCAAGCAACTACACTGACATTCGAAGCGCTGTTAGGAACGCAACGGATGGTGACACTGTATATGTCTTCAGCGGGACCTATGTTGAACAGATATTCATCGACTCAACCATTAGCATGATTGGGGAAGACAGAAACACAACGATAATCGATGTTGTGGCCTATGATTCCATAATCTTTGTAGATGCCGATTGGGTGAATATCTCAGGATTCACAATTAGGGGCAAGGTGAATCCCAACAGCACTGAAGAATTCATTAATGGAATCGAGATGGAGAATCACAGGAACTGCAGCTTCACAGACACATTCTTCGAGACTGAGGGCAACGGCATACAACTCATCAACTCGACTGGCAATACCATCATGCACAACACATTCTACAATAACTCGTACGGAATATTATTCTCCCACTCCTACAACAGTGTGATTGCCGAAAACAATTTCACCTCAAACAAAGGGAATTCCATTCATCTGGCTTACTCCCGGGACAATGTAATAGCTCTCAACAATTTCTCTTCGAACGAGGAGGACGACATTCACCTATTTTCCTCGAGCTCCATCACGGTCTATCACAACAACCTGAACAGCACCTTGGGATCATGGGATGACGGTTTCAACTATTGGGACAGCGACTATCCGTCTGGAGGCAATCATTGGAAGGATTACTCCGACCTTGATGAGAAGAGCGGACCGTTCCAGGATCAACCAGGAAGTGATGGGTTTGGGGACATGCCAGTAGGTCTCATTGGTGGTTCAAGCAAGGACCGCTACCCATTTATGAACGCCACTTTCGCACCCTCTCCCCCCTCTCCTCCGCGACGCCTCATCGGAATTGACGGTGACGAGATGGTTCTTCTTTCTTGGGATCGTCCGCTGTTCGATGGCTTCTCACCCATTACCAACTATGGCATTTACAGGTCAACTGCACCTGGACAAGAGACCTTCTTGACTCAGATAGGAAATGTACTGAACTACACGGACTGGAATCTGGTAAATGGACAAGCATACTACTATCGGGTCACGGCGATCAATGCTGTGGGGGAAAGCGTTGGATCGAACGAAATCAGCCTTATTCCATTTACCAAAGCGGGACCGCCTTTGAACCTGACGGCACAGGCCGGAATCGAGCAAATCACATTGACCTGGTCTGCACCTGTGAATGATGGGGGACGCCCAGTCGATGGCTATGTAATATATCGGGAAAACTCCACTGGCGGAGAGACAAGTCTTGTTATTGTCGGAAATGTTCTCACGCGAACAGACATTGGGTTGATTGGAGGCCACACCTATTTCTACAAGGTGGCTGCCGTCACATTGGCTGGGTGGGGAGAATACTCAACGGAAGTGAGTGCAACGGCTCTTGCGCCACCTAACGTGCCTCCCACTTGCGAAATAACGTACCCGTTACCAGATATCATCGTTGAAGGGATTGTCACAATCACTGGCACTGCATCAGATACAGACGGAAATGTACAGATAGTGGAGATAAAGATAAATGAGACCGCCTGGATGCCTGCAACTGGGACTGTTTCATGGGTCTATGAATGGAACACGACCGAGCTACCGGATGAGAACTACACGATTTCAGCGCGGTGTTTTGATGGAGAAGACTACTCAGGGATTTTGGGTTTGATTGTGACGGTCTATAATCCTCCACCAGCTCCCGAAGAAGTAGATGACAGCTATTGGCTGTGGATGGCATTCGCAATGACAATTCTTGTAGTGGTCCTCTTGTTAGCTGCCCTTATCTTTGCAAGAAGAACTGGAAAGAAGGGCGAATCAGATGACCACTCTGAAGAACCTCAAGAAGAGCTTTAAGTGCTGACGGAATATATGTGGTGAGGGTCCTGTTTAGATGAAGATTGAGAAAGCCAGCTGGATCATGACCGTCATTCTCTTCTTCAGCATGTTTCACATCGTGCTAATAGTCGTGCCGAACAACGTGACGGCTTCAACCTTCTTTGTCGGTGGTTCGGGCCCTGGGAACTACACAAGCATTCAGGAAGCAATCGATGATGCAAGCCCTGGCTCAACTGTCTTTGTGTATGAGGGAACATACTATGAGGGTATCGATATCACTAAGGCAATCTCCCTAATAGGCGAAAACCGAGATACAACTGTTTTGGATAACAGTGGAATGACGGCTGCAGTCGATATCAATTCAGATTGGGTGAATGTCTCTGGATTGACCCTGATGAGTTCTGGCTCCGCTGCGCGATCAGTCGTGGAATTTTGGCGCTCTGAGAACTGTTCTATTGTCCATAACGATGTTATCTCAGGCTCAACGGACATCTATGCTAGTCTGTCTCTGTATTTCTCCAATGGCATTACTATTGCGTACAACACATTTACGGACAGTGCGACAGCCATCAGACTCGACAATTCTAACGACAACACGATTGTGAGCAATGTGATTACGAACAATACCTGGGAGGGAATTGAACTTAGGGATTCAAATAGTAATGCGATTCAGAATAACACCATCGCAACTATTCAAGATGTGGGTATCCGTCTATTCTTCTCAGACAGCAATGTCATTGGGGACAATGATATCGACTCAAGTCGATGGCATGGGATTCATCTCTACGAGTCCAGGCACTGTGTTGTTTTCGGGAATGCGATGGAAAGAGTAGGATTGCTGATATCTGGCGATTCGATAGAGCATTGGATTACACATGTAATCGATGACTCAAATACCGTAGGTGGAGATCCAATATACTTCTTGAAGAACGTTAGTGGTGGCACGGTTCCATCTGATGGTGGGCAGGTCATACTTGTCAACGGCACTGGCATAACCATTGAAGGCATGGGTGCAAACAACATTTTCAGGGAGATCTCTCTCGCGTTTTCATCCGGCAATACAATCGTCAATAACAAAGTCACTGATAGCCGTGTTGGAACCGCACTCATCCAATCAGACAACAACTACATCGCGAACAACACGATTTCATGTATTCATGAATCCGGAATCTCATCTTCTGCTGGGGGAATAGCACTCTATTCCTCTGTTAACAATACAGTCGCCAACAACGCAGTCAGGGATTGTGAAACCGGGATAGTCATGGGGTCCTCTTCCAACGAGAATGTGATAACTGGCAACGTTGTTTCGGGCAACATAGGTGCAGTAGGAATACTTGTCCAATCCTCTAACGACTCTCTTATAGTTGGCAACAAGATTTCAATGAACTACTATGGAATCGCTATAAGCAATTCTGGGGGCAACAAGATCTATCACAACAATTTCGTTGACAACTTCAATCATTCCTACGACGAATCCAATGGAAACGAGTGGGACAATGGATATCCATCCGGAGGCAACTACTGGAGCGACTACCAAGGTTCTGATTGGTTCTCTGGTCCTGGCCAAAACTTATCTGGACAAGACGGAATAGGGGACGTTCCGTACGACATTCCAGGAGGTACGAGTCAGGATCGATATCCTCTGCTTCGGCCTTTCGGGGAGAAATCGATTTTCGAAGATATCTGGTTCTGGGTTTTGGCGGCAGTCATTATGGTTGTTGTCATATCGTCGATATTTCTAATCTTGTACAAGAGAAGGAAAGGGAGAGCTGAAGAAGGACAACCTGCCAATGAATCTCTGTCAATAATGGAAGGAGAAGATGAGCGATTGGATTGATTTCTACTTGTTTCGTGCAGGCCTGCTTCTCTGAAGCGGAAGAGTTCTGTGTCGAAGACTTGATTCTAGATTGTCCCAAACAATGACATAACTTCTCACATCAGATTTAATAACAAATAGTCCATTTCGCAACCAACCTCCAAAGGGGGGCGGATTATGGAGGAGGAAGACCTCGTACGAAATTATGTCCTGGAGAAGGAAATCATAAAAGGACTCCCTGAGAAAGTTGTGTTCTGGGAGGAGACTCTGAGAGACGGCGAGCAGACCCCTGGTGTTTTCTTCACTGTCGATGAGAAGCTCAAGATCGCCAAGATGCTGGACGATATGGGTGTAGGCATTATGGATGTGGGTATCCCGGTCGTCTCAAAGGAGGAGTTCAAGGCTGTGAAAGCGATCGCGAACGAAGGACTGAAGGCGACCGTAATAGGTGCTGCAAGAACTGTGATATCGGACATTGATTCATGTGTAGAAGCGGGCGTGGATGAGACTAGCATATTTGTGGCCTGTAGTGATCTACATTTGAAATACAAGTTGCAGAAGACAAGGGAGGAAGTTCTGGATATCTCGGTGGAATCGGTCCAGTATGCCAGAGACCACGGTCTAGAGGTTTCCTTTGTAACGGAAGACACAGTCAGAGCCGACTTGGACTATGTCACCCAACTCTATAATGCCTGTACTGAAGCAGGTGCTCGAAGAGCTGTTCTGTGCGACACTGTGGGCGTGATGACACCTTCAGCCATGAGGTGGTGGATTGGGGAAATCAAGAAGAGATTCAAGCCCGTCCAGTTGTCCATTCACTGTCATAACGATCTGGGGATGGCTGTTGCGAACTCATTAGCTGCAGTAGAGTGCGGGGCCGAGGTTCCTCATACGACCGTGAACGGAATTGGGGAGAGAAGCGGAAACGCCTCTTTCGAAGAACTGGTCCTTGGATTGGAGATGCTATATGATTATCGAACTGGCATAGACATTGGCAGGATTTATGAGCTTTCCACTATGGTCGAGGAGATAACAGGAATTCCGTTGGCAATCAACAAGCCGATTGTTGGCTATAACGCGTTCTCGCATGAGTCTGGCATTCACGCGGACGGTGTTCTCAAGAAGACATTGACCTACGAGCCCATAGATTGCGAGGCGATAGGCAGAACAAGGAAATTCATATTCGGTAAACATACAGGGCATGCTGCTGTCGCGGACAAATTGAACAAAGCTGGCCTCAGCGCAACCCCAGAGCAAATCACAAAGATCGTTGAAGGTATCAAGGAGACAGCAGAGCACAAGGAGAAGAGTGAACAGGTCGAATTCATCAAGATGTTCAGGCAAAGGGAAGATGAGAGGCGAGGCATTTCAGACAGAGAGTTTTGGGAGATAGCGAAGGGCGCTGGTTTGGAACCTCCGAAATAGAATGAAGGCATCAACATGGGAATGACCCTTTCAGAGAAGATACTCGCAAGAGCAAGCGGAAAGGAATCAGTGAAGCCAGGAGATGTCGTGGATGCGAAAGTGGATCTGGCAATGAGCCATGAGGCTTGCTGTTTCGTTATTACGGCATTCGAAAAGATGGGCGCAAAGAAGGTCTGGGACAAGGACAAGATGGTCATCATTTTGGATCACTGGGTTCCATCATCAGACGTAAGAAGTGCTAGTCTTCACAAGACGATAAGAGAATTCGTAAAGGAGCAGGGAATCGACAATTTCTTGGATGTGGGAAGAGGAGGCATCGCTCACCAGATCCTTGCTGAGGGTGGCTGGGTGTTACCCGGAATGCTTGTCGTTGGAACTGATTCTCACACTCCCACTGCGGGTGCGTTGGGTGCATTTGCTACCGGAATTGGATTCACGGAGATGGCCGCTGTCTTCGCTCTGGGAGAGCTCTGGATGAGAGTTCCCGAGAATGTGAAGGTAGTTGTGAACGGACCATTGGGCAATAGAATGGATGGTAAGGATATTATTCTGAAGATTGTTGGCGACTTCAAGGTGGAAGGAGCTATCTACAAGGCTGTAGAGTATGCTGGCTCAACCATTGATTCTATTGGAATGTCCCACCGACTAGCTATATGTAACATGACAACTGAGATGGGGGCAAAGACTGGGATAATCGCACCGGACGACAAAACCAAAGAATATCTGGCTTGGACCGGGAAAGAATACGAACCCATTGTATCTGATGAGGATGCAGTCTACCAGGAAGAGAGGACATTTGATGTAACCGATCTGGAACCGCAAGTGGCCTGTCCCCCCAACGTGGATAATGTGAAGGGTGTTGGCGAGCTCAAGAACGTGAAGATTCATCAATCATTTCTGGGTTCTTGTACCAATGGAAGGATAGAAGATCTCAGAGCAGCGGCAGAGATCCTCAAAGGGGAGAAGGTCCACAAAGATGTCAGGATGATTGTCATGCCAGCTTCTCAGAGCATTTACATGCAGGCGATGGAAGAAGGGCTGTTTGACATATTCCTTGAGTCGAATGCAACGATATGCGCACCCAGTTGCGGACCCTGCTTCGGAGGACATGGCGGTCTGCTTGCTGCGGGAGAAGCGTGTATCAGCTCAACCAACAGGAACTTCGTGGCAAGAATGGGCAGTCCCGGATCATTCGTTTACTTGGCCTCACCCTGGACGGTGGCCGCCTCCGCTTTGTATGGCGAAATAACGGATCCAAGGAGCGTGTAGAATGGAAACGACATTCTCTGGCAAGGTCTGGAAGTTCGGAGACAATATCAATACGGATGACATCACACCTAGTCCCTACCTGACAATCCAAAGCCCGGAAGAACTCGCAAAGCACGTACTGGAGAACGAGAATCCAGATTTCCCAAAGAACGTTCAGAAAGGCGACATCTTAGTGGCTGGCAAGAACTTCGGATGCGGTTCAAGCAGGGAACACGCTCCTGTGGCTCTCAAGGCTGCTGGTGTTGCTCTCATCGTGGCAAAATCCTTCGCCAGGATATTCTTCAGGAACGCGATTAACGTTGGTATTTCAGTTCTGGAGAGCGATGAGCTGTTGGATGCCGTGGAAGAGGGGGAAATGATCAAGGTCAACTTGGAAAAGGGCGAAATCGAGACATCTTCAGGAAACATTATTAAAACGAACCCACTACCTGAAAACGTACTTGGAATATTGGAAGCGGGAGGCCTTGTTGAGAAGGTCAAGATGATATTGGGGGAAAGAGGATGAGCAAATACAAGCTAGTTGTCCTTCCTGGGGATGGGATAGGTAAAGAGGTCATTTGGGAAGCCATCAAGGTCTTGGAGGCTATAGAAGAGGTCTTCCCATTGGACTTCGAGAGGCTGACATATCCCTGCGGAGGGGAGTACTATCTTGAGAGCGGGGAGGAATGGCCCGAGGAAGCCTTCGAGGTTTGTAAGAAGGAAGCAGATGCGATACTTCTTGGAGCCATCGGTCATCCAGATGCTATTCTACCAAACGGCGACCTAGCTGGAACCGCTGTCGTATTCGGTTTGAGATTCGGACTGGATTTGTACGCTAACGTCCGCCCAACCAAGCTCTATCCCAATGTGAGACAGAAGATTTCGAACGAGTTCAGGAATGTATGGAAACCTGGAAAGGTTGATTTTGTAACGGTCAGAGAGAATACGGAAGGCGCCTATACTCCAACACGTGGATATCTGGACAGAGGTGGAGAACAGGAACTGGCTGTGGATTCAAGGGTCATCACTCGGAAAGGCTCAGAGAGGGTGATCAAATTCGCATTCGAGCTGGCGATGAGAAGAGAAGGGGCCCCGCACGATGGAAAGAAGAGAGTTACGTGCGTGGACAAAAGCAATGTGATGGCTGGATGTAGGCTGTTCAGATTTATTTACGATGAAATTGCGGCGAAGTATCCAGAGGTCAGCAAGGACTACGCGTACATTGATGCGTTCACGCAGTGGATAATCAGAAACCCTGAGTGGTATGACGTAGCGGTTTGTCCCAACATGTTCGGAGATATCGCGACGGATCTGGCTAGCGTTCTTGAAGGAGGGATGGGTATGGCGGCAGGTGGCAACGTGGGAGACTATCACGCTATGTTCGAACCTATCCACGGTAGCGCACCAAGACATGCTGGGAAGGATAAGATAAACCCCATCGCAGCAATATCTGCGACGAAGATGATGCTCGAATGGATCGGTATACGGAAGAACGACCACAATCTCCTGGCCGCATCCGAGAAGGTCGAGAAGTCCATCGTGGAGGTCTTGGAGGAGGGCAAGGTCCTAACCTACGATTTGGGCGGGACATCGAAATGCAGTGAGGTTGGGAGTGCGATTGCTTTGAAGATAAAGGAAACCGGTTAGTTGCGGTTTCCTGACCCTCGCTGCGTTCAATAGCGTTAATATACCAGATTTCTTTTACAAGCCAAGGGAGGCCATTCATGCCTGATATTGTCTGGGAACCTTCGGGGAGGTACGTGGACGGTTCTAACATCAAGCGCTTCATGTACAAGCATGGGATCAAGGACTATGACGAGCTGATTAAGCGCTCTGCCGAGGAACTGGAGTGGTTTTGGGACGCGATTATGGAGGATTTAAAGATCGAGTGGTTCGAACCCTACCAGCAAGTCTTGGACACCTCGGAGGGGATTCAGTTCGCCAAATGGTACCTCGGTGGAAAAGTGAACGTGGTCCACAACTGCATTGACAAACATGCCGACTCCGACCTCAAGAACCATACTGCACTGGTTTGGGAAGGGGAGGATGGAGAGATTCGGAAGCTGACCTATCATGAGATGTACGAACAGGTGAACAAATGCGCCAACGCTCTAAAGGCTGAAGGGATCAGAAAAGGGGACACTGTTGGCATTTACATGCCCATGACCTTGGAGATTGTGATTGCCTTCTATGCGGTGATGAAGATTGGTGCTGTTGTCATTCCGATATTCTCTGGCTATGGTGGGGACGCACTTTCTTCTCGTCTGGCAAATGCAGAATCAAAGGTGCTCTTTACGGCTGATGGCTCTTATCGCAGGGGCAAGCAGATTTCTATCAAACCCGAAGCGGACAGGGCATTGGAGAACGTACCAAGTGTTGACAGGGTTGTGGTCCTGAAGAGACTGGGGATTGATACTCCGTGGAATGAAGATAGAGATGTATGGTGGGACGATTTCCTGGAGAACCAGCCAATTGATTGCCCGACCGAGAGGATGGATTCTGAGGATTTTGCACTGCTGATTTACACTTCCGGCACGACTGGGAAACCAAAAGGGGCTGTCCACACTCACGGTGGTTGCCTTGCACAAATCGTGAAGGAACTGGGCTATTTCTTCGATGTAAAACACGATACGATGTTCTTCTGGCTTAGCGATATTGGTTGGATGATGGGTCCATGGGAGAGTATTGGGGTGCACTCTCTGGGCGGTAGCCTATTCATCTTTGAAGGCGCTCCGAACTATCCAGAACCAGACAGATTGTGGGACATGATTGAAAGGCATAAGATTACACACCTCGGTATTTCACCAACTGCCATCCGCATGCTCATGAGATTTGGAGACGAGTGGGTCACCAAACACGACTTGAGTAGTCTGCAATACCTTGGTTCCACTGGAGAGCCGTGGGATCCAGAGTCTTGGAACTGGTTCTTTGATGTAGTAGGAAAGAAGAAGATACCGATAATCAACATCTCAGGGGGTACAGAAATCGTAGGTTGCTTCCTCTCACCTCTACCTATCACGGCGTTGAAACCTTGCACGCTCAGGGGGCCAGGTCTGGGTATGGCTATCGATTGCTTCGACGATGATGGAAAACCTGTAAGGCAACAGATGGGGCATTTAGTTGCTCTCAAACCCGCGCCTTCAATGACTAGAGGATTCTGGAAGGATCCTGACAGGTACTTGGAGACTTATTGGGCCGAATGGCCAGATGTCTGGTATCACGGTGATTGGGCCTATGTGGACGAGGACGGATTTTGGTCTCTGCACGGAAGGTCGGACGATGTAATTAAGGTGGCTGGGAGAAGAACTGGCCCTGCTGAAGTGGAATCCGCTTTGATCGACCATGCTGCTGTTTCAGAAGCTGCTGCCATAGGTGTTCCTCATGATATCAAAGGAGAAGCTGTGATTACCTTCGTTGTACTGAAACCGGACTTCTCGCCGAGCGATGAACTAAGAGAAGAGCTGAGAACCCAGGTCGCTAACAAGCTTGGTAAACCTCTTAGACCAGATGAATTGAAGTTCGTGAAAGATCTCCCCAAGACCAGATCAGCAAAGATAGTCAGAAGAATAATCAGAGCCAAATACCTGGGTGAGGAACTAGGGGACCTATCTTCGGTTGAAAATCCCGATGCGATTGAAGGAATTGGAAAGGCAATCTAGCCTACCCAACAAACCTTAAATATACTCATCGAAGTTTATCAGATGGCTGTCATGGAGAAGCTTCACGAGATCAAATTGTTCGGCAGAGGAGGGCAGGGAATCGTCACGGCTGGCAACCTTCTGTCAGAGGCTGCTGCTTATGGAGGACAGTACGCTCAATCCATCCCAACCTTCGGTCCTGAGAGGAGAGGCGGTCCTTCTATTTGTTCGCTGAGGATATCCGACAAACCCATCCTTCTGAGATGTGCCGTCACAAGCCCCGAGACGCTGTGCGTATTTGATCCCACGATTTGGCATTATGTCAACATTCTCCTTGGTTTCGAAGACAATGGAAAGATGATGTTCAACACTCAACTGTCTCCCGAGGAAGTCGAGAAAGTCCTCAAGGAAGGGAAGTATGGATACGAATTGAAAGGCAACGGGTACGAGATTTGGACTGTGGACGCGACCGAGATTTCGACGCGGATTCTGGGCAGGCCGATAACGAATACCACCATGCTCGGAGCATTCTCAAGGGCAACTGGTATGGTCGAAATGGAGAACGTGAGAAAGGCGATAGAGAAGAGGTTCCCAGATACATCCGAGGAGAACTTCAAGGCAGCGAAGGAAGCGTTTGATAGAATCAAGAAACTGTAGGTAATGACATGGGTCTGGAAAAGCACGAGAAGTTCATAATGAAGGCCAAGAGCACCCTGGTGTTCGAACCTGGATGGAGCGAGGACAATCTCACAGGTGCGTGGAGAAGCGAGAGACCTGAAGTGGATGAAGAGAAGTGCACCAACTGCGACATCTGCTGGCTCGTCTGTCCGGACGCGTGCATAAAGAGGGAAGGGGGCAAGATAGAGATCAATCTGAAGTATTGTAAGGGCTGTGGAATTTGTGCAGAGGAATGTCCTGTCAAAGCGATAATCATGGTGAGGGAAGAGAGTGACTGAGGAGTTCTTCACTGGTAATAGGGCGGCAGCGGAAGCGGCAAAGCTCTCGAGAACCCAGGTAGTGGCAGCCTACCCCATAACCCCCCAGACTTCTGCTGTGGAGTACATCTCCCAGTTCATTAACAACGGAGAAATGAAAGCCAACATGATCAGGGTGGAAAGCGAGCACAGTGCCATGTCGGCTTGTGTCGGGGCGTCCCTCGCGGGGGCCAGGACCTTCACGGCCAGTTCTTCTCAAGGTTTGCAGTTGATGTCAGAGGTCTTGTACTTCGCTTCAGGGATGAGGGTACCTACGGTAATGGGTATTGCCAACAGGACTCTCTCAATGCCAGTGAACATATGGGCGGACCATCAGGACAGCATGGTGAACAGGGACAGTGGATGGATTCAATTCTACTGTGCGAACGCCCAGGAAGTGCTGGATAACATCATTCAGGCTTACAAGATTTGCGAGAACGAGAAGGTTCTACTGCCCGCAATGGTCTGCTATGACGGTTTCATCATTTCTCACGTGGCGGAGAGGATGGATGTTCTCACTCAAGAGCAGGCGGACATGTTCCTGCCTGAACCCAATGGTTCCAATAGACCGCTTTTGGATCCGAAAGAGCCTCTTCAGTTCGGGGAGGTCGTCTATCCAGACTGGTATCCTGACTTCGAATACAAGAAGCACAAGGCTCTTCTGGAATCCAGAGAGACAATTCTGGAGGTAGCGAGAGAATACAACGAACTGTTTGACCGTTCGTATGGCTTGGTTGAGAACTACCTGACGGAAGATGCCGACATAGTCTTCATGGGGCTAGGGTCCCTCACAAGTACAACACACTGGGTCGTGAATGAGCTCAGAGAGAAACGCGAGAAGGTTGGGGTGCTGAAACTGAGAGTCTACAGACCATTCCCGGACAAGGAAGTAATAGAGACCTGCAGGAACGCCAAGGTTGTTGCCATTATTGACAGGGACATCGGATACGGAACCACTGGCATGCTTTATCCCGATGTAACTAGGGCGTTGTACCCTTTAGATGAGAGACCGAAATGCCTGAACTTCATAGTCGGTCTGGGCGGAAAGGACGTGACTCCTGAGACGATAATGAACATCTACAAGATTTCAGAGAGAGCTCTCAAAGGAGAGGAAGTGGACACGGTCAACTGGCCGGATGCCAGGATATATGATTGAGGTGCCGAAATGACAAAGAAGACCAAGATCAAGGACCTCACGGACGAGGAATTCCTGCATTACGGCAGTCTCTCCTGCGCGGGCTGCGGAGCGATACTCGCCTTCCGGCATGTTCTCAAGGCACTGGGGGAGAATACGATAGTCATCAACTCAACTGGGTGTATGGCGGTCGTTATGCAGATGGCCGTGCCGAAGATTCCATATTTCCACGTACTATTCGAGAATGGACCTGCTGTTATGTCGGGTGTTGAGCAAGCCCTTGACATTCTTGGAAAGAGAGATGATGCAAACCTTCTGGTCGTTGCTGGAGACGGCGGTACTGCTGATATCGGGATGGGTTCACTTTCGGGTGCGGTGGAGAGAGGTCACGATTTCATCTATTTGTGCTACGACAACGAGAGCTACATGAATACTGGTGGCCAGAGGAGTGGAACGACACCTTTCGGAGCTGCTACGAGCACCACGCCAGTTGGGAGTGTTATCAAAGGTGAGAACAGGCCGATGGAGATGAGGAAGGACGTGCCTGAGATCATGATAGCTCACAATACTCCTTATGTTGCAACCGCATCGATAGGTTATCCTTTGGATCTTATAGACAAGGTGAAGAAGGCTGCTACCATTAGAGGTCCGAGTTACATTCACGTGTTTTCTTCCTGTCCTGCTGGATGGCGATCAGAGCCCAAGGATTCGGTGAAGTTGGCGAAGCTGGCTGTTCAGACCGGGTTCATTGTTCTATTTGAGCATGAGGATGGAAAGAGGACGTTTCAGCATTTGCCTAAGAAGAGGAAGCCGGTGAAGGATTATTTGGAGTTGCAGGGGAGATTCCAGCATCTGCTGGAGGATAGGGAAACGATTGAGAAGATGGAGGAGTTTGTGGAGAAGAGGCTTGAGTGGATTCAGAGATAATGCACAATCTGACTCTTTGAAAGACACTATCATGAACAGTCGTAAGATTCTTATAATACACAAAAAGAAGTACAAATCAGTATATGTGCAATCACCCGATATCTTTCTTCAATGAGGCTTCAATTCGTTGTGGAAAGGAAGCTGTACTACTACGGTTTCACATTCGGCCTGAGCATCATATTGGTCCTTCTCGATTATATGAATCCATTCGTGAACTTCTTTGAGACCTGGAATATGCGCTATGTGATCAACAATCTGGGATGGTTCATGATCTTTCTCATTCCGATTTTCTTCTCTCTGGGCGTTATCGCACAATGGGATGGCATGTCCGACCTCTTCTTCGCATGTGTCTTGATACCAATCTACTATTTTCTTCTGAAGGGCTTGTTGTTCCTCTTCCTCATTGCCCAGGATCCCAATCTAACCTACGTAATCGGATCTTGGTTCGGTGGATATATCCTTGATTGGCGAGACTTCTCAATCATCTACTTGTTCAGTCTTCCCCTTTTCATGGCATTTGTCTGGCGTTATTGCTTGGGTTTCTTGGTTCTGGGCTATATTGCGAGTCACTTTCTTGGCAAGCACGTTCGCAACTTCGCAAGGGCCGTCTTTTCGCGATTGTCTGGGAAGTCCGAGGGTGGATTGGTGAAAGATGTCTTTGTCTGACGCGTGGTGGGATTTGCCTGCTAGAAGATGATTCTCCAATCAAGTTCCCTGTTTTCCTCTGAGAGAATCCATCAATCGATATCATCTTGATTTCTTGCTAATCACACTTTAGCCAGCATATCTTTTGTCGTTTCTTGTGATTCTTGGGAATTGTGTATAGCTACCACTTCTTCGAATACCTCCAACCGCCCTCAAAAGACTCCAACATGCACTTCACGCACGAACTGTACTCCAAAGCGGAAATCTGCAGTATCTCATCTCCAAGCCAAATGATGTTGTAAATCAGACTCGGAAACGCCACCGACCCAGTGTTCACTTCTTGTCCCCCAAACTCAGCGTATATCTTCGCCTTCGTTGTGCCCACATCACATAGCTCTTTCAAGTCCTTAGAAGGCTTCTCACCCAAAGGCAGTATGATTTTCAGGTCTTTCTTCTCAAGAAGTGGCTTTAGTTCATCCAGTAATCCCATCGGTATTCCGTTTATCCGGATTTTCCTAGACTTATTGATTCTCTTCTTGATCTCATCTATTCCGTCTTCCGGTGTCTCAAACGTTGTCGAAATCTTCGCCTCATATCTTCCATCAACTATAGGCATCAGCTCGCCTCCTCATCCGCATTCCAACCCAGATTATACCATTCCATGAAGCATTGGGAACACTCGTCGTAGAGCATCTCGTCCACCCTGTACTTGTCTGATACTGGGTCTTTGCGTACCGTGAAGGTCCTATCTTCCTCAAGTATGACTGACACGGAGGGGACCTCCTTGTTCTTGATTATGGACACTATCTTGACCTCCGCTTCTTTCACCACGAAGTTCTCGTTCTTGGGCGCTCTCTCTCCCGGATACATCAATACTCTAACCTCAGCATCGTCCCTGAAAGCACCATCCAACTTCTTCATCAATTCCTCAGTCGCATTGCTTATCCACACCGTCTTTGCCTTCCCAACCTCTTCCTTCAAGCTGGAAAGCCCGACATCCGATTTCATTATCACGAACTTATCTCTCATCTCGGTCGCCTCCGTGTTCAGGGTCTTCTGAATCGATTCAAGAAAATCGCCAAAGTTATCCCTGATCCTTCCAATGACCTCGTCCGGTTTGGTTGCTTGGAACAGCAGCGGTGCTCCGGAATAGACTCGAATCCAACGCTTTTCCTTCAACGATTCCAGAACCGCGTAGATCTTGGTTCTGGGAACTCCCGATTTCTCGGAAAGCTTCGAAGCACTGTTCACGTTGTCCGAAAGCAGGCTCAGATAGGCCTTCGCCTCGTACTCCGTTAGTCCCACTTTCTGCAGTTTCTCAACGAGGTCTTCCATCCTTGTTCGACCTTGATAGGGACTGTGAGAATAAGTATTTGATGTAACTGGTTTCGGTTAATCGGGGGTCATCAAGTAACACAAGCTTACTCCAATTTCCTGATGGAACTCTTAAATATCAGAAACCGCAATTTCTTGCCTGGAGGTTGGTACTTTGCCTTTGAAGAGGATTACCGCTAAGGTTGTTGGCACGCACAAAAGCAAGGTGTACACAATCGATATTGAGGGGGGAACGACGCCCAAGGACATCAAGAAGCAGATGAACGTACCCAAGTCTTATCGGACCTTTAGGAGGAAGACGAGGGAATTCCTTTCTGACGCGGATGATCTGGGCTCAATCCTCGAAACAGGAGAGAGTATCGAGTTCTCCCCCGAGGCCAAGTTCGGAAGATAGGATTGAGGAGGATGACCTTTCGGAGAAGAATAACCTCACTATTCACTTCATTTCGAAGACGGAAGAAGGTCAGGATAAGGCATGTTGTCGAGATTCATGAAGCGCCGGTAAAGGTCAAGCCATTACCTGCTCGCAAGAGACTTCTGAAGACGGTGAAGGCCTATCCCCGAGTTGTAGGGACACAGTCAATCGATCATGAGAAACATCTGCTGGCTTTGGGCTGGGAGCAGGTCAAGAACGGATTCCGGGGATACCTGGACTATAATGGGCGACCCATCAGAGCACTGTTGAAAAGGAGATATGGAAGGGAATATCAGATTTTCCTCTTCAGACCTCCCATGGAGGCGTTTGACGATCATGATGAGCAGTGCCTGAACTACAGCGGAAGAGGCTGGTTCTACGTACATATGGAGAAGGGTAAGGAAGGCAATGGCAACCCCATCGCTTTGATCAACTGTGTGCAGGACAAGCTGAGCAATGACAACTGAGAGGGATTGTGGTATCAGTGAGCCAGAAATCCAAAGAGGGACAATCGCCAAAATATCAGGCAGGCCCAGATGGGTTCGTCAAAGGCCTGATAGCTATCTCGGTTGTCGTCGTCATCATGGCAGTTCTGTACATCACATCCTATCAATGGAGTCTCTTCTCGACAGACGTTCTCGCTATCATGCCATACATTCTGCTTCTGCTGACAATGGTACTTCTAGCTTATGTCATAGTTGAGGCTTTGAGACCTGCGACTCCTCAGCGGAGAGTACCTAAGAGGGTAGGTTTTGCTCGCGATGTTCCGACCTACGTCATATCCTCCATGATGCTCGAAGAGTGGCATAGCTATCTGGTAAGCCAGAATGATGGACAAGTTGGGGAAACCATGTGCTTCGCATGCGGGGTAATTGACCCGAACGCCAACACAATAACGCCCTGCGGTTTGCTTACGCCAAAGATGTCTGAGAGAAGCTGGAGTGGAGTCGTTGGAGACCCAGAGTCCGTTCACGAGGCCTTGAGCAAGATTGATAGACACCTACCCAACCATGCCCTGGCGCTCACCTGCCACCTTCACCCTGGTCACGGACCTAACTCGGTTCTACCATCCATGACAGATAGGAAGACCCACAGGGACATGGAGAAAGGAGGCTACCCCGTCATCGGAGCGATATTCTCGGAAGATGGCTTCGTGCATTTCTATAGCGGTGACAGCAAATTCAATCTAATGGTAACAGGAGGAGGTGTGGAAGACGTTGGAAACAGGACCTATCGTATCCATTCCTAGAGTGCGCTTCACAAGCAAGGAACTTAAATCCGAAACAGAGGGCGAGAAGGGCGTTTTTGACAGGCAGATTAGAATCCCTGGATGGGACCAAAAGAAGGTGGAGAAGGCGAGGATCGCTTGCATAGGCGCTGGCGGTCTGGGTGGTCACGCACTTCAGAATTTGGCGAGAACTGGTGTGAAATCAATCAAGGTCTGTGACGCTGACCATGTGGAGCTTAGCAACCTGAACAGGCAGTTCTTCTACCACGAACAACTGTACAAGAACAAGGCGTTGAGCTTGGCGGAGAATCTGGCGAAAGAGTGTACCGGGGAGACAACCATCGAAGGTTTCTCAATGGACTTCCAGGACGTGGTTCAAGAGTTCCCAGAAGCCTTTGAGGATTCCGATTTGCTGTTGTGTCTGGTTGACAACGAGGAGTCAAGGTACGATGCCTCCCGATGGGGTTTCCTGCATGGCATCCCAGTTGTGTTCGCGGCCGTCTCAGACAGCGCAATGAACGGGTACGTGTTCTTGCAGGATAACGAATCTGGATGCTATTCCTGTCTATGGCACTCTGAGAAGGACCAAGATGACTCGGAGAAGAGGCATTGCGTTGCACCCAGTGTCATTTACGTTCACTCAATAATCATCGGTTTGGTAGTCTATCAAGCCCTGTCAGTCATCATGGATTGGCGGGAAGCATGGAGATACTACGAGTTCTTCCTTGACGGAAGCACCAGAGCTTTTACGCCCGGGAAGGTGTCGGAATGCCCGGTTTGCGGAACTCCAACAACCGCTGCCAAACCTATCATCAAGGTGGAGGCCCCAGGTGAAAAGGAACCATGAAACCCTTGGACCCAGAATGTCGAATCTGACAAGAGATGAGAAAGGATGCCTCATCATCTGGCTAACCAAGGTCATGCCACCTCATTCCTTGAAGATTTTTGAGGCTTTCATATCGATTGAAGAACCCTACTTGGGGAATAGGAAGATCGTGAGATCCAGAGTACCAACAGGAGAGCAAAACAGATTCGATATGGGGGAGATGACCTATACTGAGATTAAGAAGACCATACCTGGCATTTCGGACGGGTCCCTTCGCGAGGGTTTGAGATTTCTGGAGCAGAAGGGTTTTCTCATACATGAGAGGAAGCTGTACAGGATTTCCGACGATCCTAATCTGCATGCAGCTCTGCGCAATATAGCCCAGCTGGCAACCAAGCTCTACGGAATCGAAGACGAAGAGTTTCCCACGATTGAGTTCTATCCAATCATTATCGAGGATGAAGTTGTCAGACTCACCACCAAGTATGTTTCTCTTGAAAGGGGATTGGCACAATACAGTGCAACACTTGCCAGGGGCAACACCGTCATTGGGCGGATTTGGAACCTATCCAAGGAGCAGGAGGACTCTGGAAAGCTCGGCTTCAGTGATGATGACAATAGTCGCACATTGAGTGCAAGAGACACCTTCTTCTCACTTGCTTTGGATCCAGGACCCTATAGACTGGACATCATTTTCAAAGGTGATGAGATAGCCTCGGTCGAATGGAGTCTGGATCAAGAAGGTCTGAAGAACGAACCAGAAGAGATAGAGGATTAGTCTGATTTCATTTCTTTCTGCCAGTGGCTCTCTGCAAAAGATGCCAACCTTTGTATAAGCTCTTCAAAAAGCGGGTCATCGTTGAGCTTGAATGTCTCCTCTCCTTCTGCTCCTTCCTTCGTAACCACAAAACCCGTTTCGATGAGACTTCGCAGACCGATTGCTATGTCGGCAGAGCTCATTCCAGTTATCTGTTCTATCTCCTCGAAGGACATCAACCTAGCCGAGGGCTTTCCCTTGCTTTCGGCCGCCAATGATTTCTCGTCCAAGAATACTTTCAGGACTTTCACCATCGCTGAGTTCTCATCGCTCAGTCCCTGCAACCAGCGGTAGAGAAGACCCTTTGCCTGCGGTTCCATCTCATCGATTTTGCTCGGCATCGCAATGAAGAAAATGCGTTCTTCTCCTATTAATGGCTTGCTACAAGGTGTTTGGGCTTACTCCAAATTCCTGGTGTAATCGTTTAATAGCGGATTTGGCAATCCTGAGCCAGGAGGTTGGTGTGTGCCTTTTCGCAACTTACGGCCTCGTTTGAGTGAGGGAGAGAATAGGAGGGGAGAAGATTGAGGAAAGAGACTGCCGGAACTATGATTGGGAACCTTTCAAAGATTGTGGTATCACTCAATATCGTCCTGTCACTTTCAGTGATGGCTGTGCCACAGATTCTGGATTCTGAACCAGCTCTAGCGGGCGATTGGAGAATCGAGATTGTAGATTCTCCTGGTAATGTCGGCATGTATCCTTATTTGGCTCTCGACAGCAACGACCATCCACATATCAGCTATCACGACCATACCAATGAGGACCTCAAGTATGCAAGATGGGACGGAAGCTCATGGAATCTTGAGGCCGTCGACACGGAAGGGGAAACTGGCCAGCGTACATCTATAGACATCGATGGGAATGACCACCCTCATATTGCCTATCATGATGAGGATGATGGAGATCTCAAATACGCCAAGTGGACGGGAACCAACTGGAGCATCGAGATTGTGGATTCCAATGGTACTACTGGCTTTGACAAAACGATAGTCCTCGACAGCAACGAACATCCCCACATAGCATATCACGATTATATTAATGCAGACCTCAAATACGCCAAGTGGACGGGAACCAACTGGAGCATCGAGACGGTCGATTCCGAGGGCAGGGTCGGCGAATGGTCTTCAATGGCTCTTGACAGCAACGACTATCCTCACATAAGTTACGACGCTCGCCACAAATTCAGCTATGCAAGATGGACGGGTAGCAGCTGGAACATTGAGACAGTTGACTTGAATGCCGTCTGGACTTCCATAGCCCTTGACAGCAATGACTTCCCACATGTAAGCTACTTCGACTCTCTCAATATCAGCCTCAAGTATGCGAAATGGACGGGAAGCGGGTGGAATATCGAGACTGTGGACAGCTCAGGTCAGAGCGTTGGCTGGTGGTCTTCAATTGCTCTTGATAGTCACGATTGTCCGCGCATAGCATATTATACTGAAGTACCCCACCTCCTCAGATATGCAAAATGGACAGGAAGTAACTGGACATTCGAGATAGTGGATGATGAGTATGAAGCGAGTTGGTGGCCATCCCTGGCACTTGACAATAATAACAATCCTCATATAGCCTATCTTCACGCCGGTATTGCGTGGGATTTGAGATATGCTACGAAGACTGTTGTGATCGAAAACATGCCTCCAGTTGCCATTGCCGAGATTGACGAGGAAGGAGAAGAAGGATCACCAACTAGGTTCAATGGAAGTGGGTCATACGATCCTGAAGGTGGCATTCTTGCGTACTCGTGGGATTTCGATGCTTCGGTGGATAGTGATGGAGATGGGAACTACACAAATGATATGGATGCGACTGGAGCAACTCCCACCCACATATATAGCGACAACGCCACTTACACCATAACTCTAAGGGTAATCGACGACACAGGACAATGGGATATCGACACTTGTGTTGCAACGGTGCTCAATGTCCCACCAACTGTGGAACTAAGAGTTCTGCCAATACAAGCGAACGTGTCTCTGAGAATAGCAGGAGAGAAATGGCATGATGTCTCAGTGGAATTGTATGAGGATGACATACTCGTGGCGGAAGGAACTCTCACTCGATATCCTGGAAGCCCGAATGATCAAACGCTCGATCTCACGCAACTTCTGGTGGGAATCTCAAATGGATACTCAGCATTCATCCGCTATACTCCTGAAGACGATCCTGTCAACGGTCAACCAAACGGAGCCAATCCATGCTGGATAATTATGAGATTCACTGACCAAGAAGAGGTCCGTTTGCACCATACATTCAACGTTCAACATCCAGAAACATACGTCTGGGAAGTTGACCTGACGCTGGCAATTCTTCCTAACTCTCTGACTTTTGAGGGCGTAGTATTTGACCCTGGAGCTGATCACCTCTTGTTTCATTGGGACTTCGGGGATGGAACAGGCTTCCACAAGTTCCATCGAAACAACGGGACCTTTCCAGTGCATATCGAGGAGACAAGATCTCACTTATATCCAGGAAGCGGGACATACATTGTGACGCTTACCGTCGAGGACGATGATGGTGGATCTGGACATGACACAATCAGCATAGTGATCCCATAGCTAGATGTTGGAATTGCATGGAAGAATCTCATTGGGATGTCAGCCGATTTCTGCAATCCTCTTCAATGTTACCTTCGAGAGGATACACCTAAAATCCTCTCATCTGCGAAAGTTTATTGTTGTTGTATCCTGATTGAACAGACCCCGAAGGACTTGCCATGCCTGAGACTCCGCTTTCCTCGCTTGTATCAGTCTGCCAATCCCTTGCATCAACTAGAAAGAGACTGGAAAAACGAGAGATGATATCTTCTTTTCTCAAGAATCTGGAACCGGAAGAGATTGGTCCAGCTGTCCTTCTCATTGTGGGCAGGATATTCCCCGAAACCGAATCTAAAGCTCTGAACATCGGCTACCGAACCATCCAGAAGGCGTACGGCAAGACGAAGCAGGCCATTCTGACGGAAGAACCACTGACAATCCTCAGTCTCCAAAAGGTCTTCAAAGATATCCAGAACATCACAGGCAAGGACTCTGTCAGGAAGAAAACGCACATGCTGGAGGCTCTCATTGGTAGAGCGAACGAGTCCGAACAGGAGATAATCCTCAAGAACATCTACGGGGAGATGCAGCACGGTGTCAGTGAGGGGGTTATGCTCGATTCCATTGCTGATGCTTCAAACGCAGATCCGGAGGTTGTGAGGAGAGCCAATATGCTCACGGGAGACATGGCCAATGTGGCAACAATTGCCCTGACCAAGGGAGAGGAATCGCTCAAGAAGATAGGTCTGAACCTTTTCACACCTGTAAAACCGATGCTCGCGGAACTGGCGGAGGATTTTGAGGACGTGTTCAAGTATCACGAAGGCAAAAGCTCCTTGGAGTTCAAGTTCGATGGGGCGCGTATCCAGATTCACAAGAAGAGGGACGAGATAAGGATATTCAGCCGAAGGTTGTCGGATGTAACCGGTAGCCTTCCAGACATCACAGCGCTTGCCGGCGGTTTCAATGCGGACGAGTTGTTGGTCGATGGAGAGGTCGTAGCAGTTGACAAGAGTGGTAGGCCATTGCCATTCCAGGACTTGATGCGCAGGTTCAGGAGAGTTCATGATGTTGAGGAGTTGGTCAAAGAGATCCCACTGAAGTTATACCTCTTCGATTTGCTTTATCTGGACGGAGAACTACTGATTGACTTACCCTATGAAGAGAGGCGGAACAGACTCTCCGAGGTATGCCAAGAAGAACTGCTGGCCAACAGGGTCACGACTGACAAGACAGAGGAAGCTGAGAGCTTCTTGAAGGAAGCAATAGAGAAAGGTCACGAGGGTCTCATGGCCAAGTCATTGAGCAGCGATTATGCTCCTGGCAAGAGAGGGAAGAAGTGGTTCAAGATCAAACCCGCAGACTATCTGGATGTAGTAATCATCGCAGCGGACTGGGGGTATGGAAGGAGAGAAGGTTGGCTTAGCAACTATCATCTCGCGGTGAAGGACGTTGAGACCGACGAGTACCATATGATTGGAAAGACATTCAAGGGCCTCACAGACAAGGAGTTCGAATGGATGACAGCCAGGCTTCAAGAGCTGAAGACAAGAGAGTCAGAATACACGGTCTATGTAAGACCTGAAATTGTGGTGGAGGTTGCTTACAACGAGATACAGAAGAGTCCAAAGTACGAGTCTGGCTTTGCCTTGAGATTTGCACGGATCAAAAGGATAAGGGAGGACAAATCCGCACGTGATGTGGATTCAATCGTCAGAGTGAACGAGTTGTACCAAAAGCAATTCGAGAAGAAAGGAGTCTTGGGATAGCTTCTTGCTCAGACCTCGCCCAGAGCCAGTGCCCTCTCGTAGCACTCCCTCGATTTCTCTTCGTCACCTTTTAACTGGTGGAGCTTGGCCAGCAGCCTCAATCCTCCTGGATATGCTGGATTGACCGCAAGAAGACCTTCTATCATATCAATGGCCAAATCAATATCCCCAAGCCTCGCCATAGCTGCAGCCAATGTGAACATGGCATCCAGATCAAAAGGATTCCTCTCCAGTTTCTCTTCACATTTCTTCTTTATCCTCTTGATTTCAGCAAGTACGGACGGAGATAGCGGTTCGAACAAGTCACTGACCGACGATAATTACGACTAGGTTGGCTTTTGAATTAACTATCAAATAATCAATTGTGATAAGTATGGCTAGTCCTCAAATACCCTGGTGAGTGAAAGGTGTTCTAGGCTAGGTCGTACTCATCACTGGTCTCGACGTTGAGAGTGGGATCGTATATCCAGTCTGCCTTTGTTACGTCCGTCACTGTGGCAATGTAGTGTCCGCTTTCTGCGTCCCTGTATCTGAAAGAGACTACTCCATCCGCCTCAGTTGTCCCATCTCCCACAAGCGTCCCATGAAGCGGAGTCTCCAGTTCCAAGTAGACCCTTGCTGTCTCCACTGGATTGTCGTTATCATCCACTATTTCCACATGAACCAGCAAATCCCTATGAGATGGACCTCTGTTCTTCTCTGTGAACCATATGGAATTTACGTGCATCGTTCCGCCTTGAGGCTCTTGGGTAGCCTTCCTCGCATCAACCAGTCCATATCCATACTTCGAGTCTCTGCCAGCGTCTCCAAGGTCCCTTGCCGAGCTCGCTAGTTTCTGTCTTACCTGAGAAGCCGTCATGGATGGATATTCAATCATGACTAGTGCTGCTGTACCTGAGACATGGGGTGTTGACATAGAGGTTCCGCTGTAGTAGTCGTAGTCATTGTTTGGAACTGTTGAGTAGACACTTACCCCAGGGGCTGCAAGTTCAACTGAGGGACCCTTGCTTGACCAAGATGGAACTTTGTTCCTGGAATCTGTCGCAGAAACGGCGATCACAGAAGCGTATCTTGCCGGATAATCCACGGTGTCCAGTTTCCCTCTGCCATCATTTCCGGCCGCTGCAACCACAATTATGCCGTTGTCAATGTAGGCTCTGTCGCAAGCGTCTTCGAGACTCTGGTAGTGCACCTGATATCCAAGGCTCATCGAGATGATATCAGCACCGTTTGTGATTGCCCAATCTATGCCTTGAACGAGGTCAGCAACTGGAACATGACCAATAGCGTCGGAGACCTTGCCTATGTACAAATCGGCTTCAGGGGCCACTCCGACCACTCCGAAATCGTTGTCCTCTGCTGCCACAGTTCCAGCTACATGTGTTCCATGGCCGTTCTCATCCATCGGGTCATCATCATCACTACCGTAGAAATCGTAGCCTGCAACATAGTTGTCATTCAGGTCTGGATGGTTGTAATCCATCCCGCTGTCCAGTATCGCGATCTTGATGCCAGTTCCCTTGTTCGGATCCGCCCACACCAACTCTGCATCTATTTTGTCTACTCCCCATGGAAGTGTCTGGGCAGTAATTTGTCCAATGCCATTCTCTTCAACATACTCTATCTGGTGGTTGTGTGAAAGAGCTGCTATCCTGTTCTCAGGAATAGTCGCCAGTACAATTGGGAGATTGTCATAGACATACTCTACCCGTCCACCGTAGGATTCTATCAACTCAACGTTCACATGGCTATCAAAACCTACCAGAACCTGAACTTCAGCATTGTCCTGCGCAATTACCATGCTCATGCCTGACAAAACTAGGAGTCCAAATACTGCCTGCGCAAATATCATTCTTCTCATTCCGTAACCTCCATCCAAGTAGGTGATCTCACCCCACTCCTTGCAGTGCAAATATACAGTCGCCTTAAGAACTTTCGCCTGGCAGGACAACTAATTGAACGGAATTGAATACCATATCATAGAGATTATATACGGCTCATCCAATGACCGAAGGAAAGGGGGTATCGAGGTGAGAAAAGTCGCAATTGTACGAGGAGGACTTGCCAAGTTTGGTGTTAGGAAGGCTACTTACAAGGAACTTGCACAAGAGGCTGGCAATGCGGTCTTTGATGACATCCCGAATCTGGACAAGAAGGATGTAGACAGTCTTTTCCTGGGATCGGCGGGGCCGGACAGGTTCGCTTTCCAATGTTATCCGGCTCCTTTGGTGGCAGAACAGGTTGGAGTACAGCCACGCAATCTAATAATGAGGACCGAGTTGGCTTGTGCTTCGGGGCAGGCTGCTATGAGGGCCGCCTATGCTTCAATAGCCGCTGGGCTCAGTGACATCGCCTTGGTCATGGGCGTGGAGAAGATGAACACCCCCAACCTGGCCGAAGCTCAGACCACAATGGCTGCAGTAATGGACAGGGAATGGGACGGCGTGAACGGCATGTCGGCTCCACCTTTCTTCGCCATGATAATGCAGAGGCATATGTACGAATATGGCACGACCAGAGAACAGATCGCAAAGGTATCTGTCAAGAATCACGATAATTCAGCCAGCAATCCTTTCGCTCAGTTCCAGCAGAGGTTTACGATTGACGATGTCATCAAATCTGTCGAGATATCCAAACCCATTAGACTTCTCGATTGCTCAGGCATAACAGATGGTGCTGCAGGGATTGTGATGACGACTGAGGAGAAGGCAAAAGAATTCACTGATACTCCCGTATATATCGAGGGACTGGGCCAATGCAATATGGGAAGCTTGGTTTCGAACCTACCTAGCCTGACAACGTGGGAATCATTGAAGGTGGCGTTCAGAAACGCACTGGATATGGCAGGCAAGGGAATCATGGACATGAGCTTCGCTGAAGTTCACGATTGTTTCACCATATCAGAGATTGTGATTTATGAAGACAGTGGGATGTGCGAGAAAGGGCAAGGCGGAAAACACATCGAGGACGGCAATCCGTACGTGGGCGGGAAACTACCAGTCAATACCCATGGAGGTCTTTTGGGAACAGGTCACCCGCTCGGTGCGACATCCATTGCTCAGACGGTTGAGGTCATCGAACAGTTCAGAGGAGAGGTTCCTGAAGAGAGATACGTGGGTGGAGAATGGGCGCTCACACACAACTTGAGCGGCAACGCTAATGTTCATAGTGTTCTTGTTATGAGGAGGGGTGGATAATGGCCAAGATAGAGTTGCCCTATCTGCTGGATTTCTGTACTCTCCAGACCGAAGACTTCACTCGGATTCACACATTCTTCGACAATCTGAAAGAGGGAAGGCTGACCACGACCAAATGCATGAAATGCGGTGAGATCCTCTGGCAACCGAGAACCGTTTGTCCGCACTGCAACGCAGATGAGATGGAGTGGATAGATCTCCCTCAAGAAGGGAAGCTGTTCGCCTTCACTGAAGTGATATATGGTGCCCCGCTCGGAATGGAACAGGACGCTCCTTTCTCAATAGGACTTGTCGAGTTGGAGAACCAGCCCATGAGCGTGCTTGCAAGGATAGATGACGCACATTATGAGGACCTCGAAGTAGGCCAGGAAATGAAGCTGAAGATAATCACTCTAGAAGATGGCAGGGTATGGTTCCGTTGGGTCCATAAGAAATAGTCTACCAGTCAGCAGGATGATGTCTCTGTTCAAAAGAAACAATTATATTGCTTTCACTCATTCCCGATTCGCCGTTTAAAAGAGGGGAGGATATGAGGTTAGAGGATGTAAAGAAAGTATGTGTTTTGGGCGCTGGCACAATGGGGGCTGGCATTGCTCAGACTTGCTCGGTTGCTGGCTACGAAGTGTCCATGAGAGACATTGAAGAGAGATTCGTCCAAGGTGGCTTTGAAAGGATAAAGGGTCCTCTTCAGAAGAGAGTGGAAAAGGGGAAGATGGCCCAGGAGGATGTGGACGCGATCGTCTCCAAGATTCACGGAACGGTGGATCTCAGGGAAGCTCTGGAAGGTTCCCAACTGGTAATCGAGGCCGTGATAGAGGATATGGATCTGAAGAAGACGGTGTTCAAGGAAGCGGACGAGGTATGTCCACCAGATGTCGTGTTCGCCAGCAATACTTCTTCTTTGAGCGTGACTGAGATCGGCTCTGCCACATCCAGATCGGACAAGTTCGTGGGAATGCACTTCTTCAACCCAGCTCCTGTGATGAAGCTGATTGAGGTCATTCGTGGCTCGGAGACTTCGGATGAGACATTACAATTCGCAAAGGAGTTCAGCACCAAACTGGGCAAGGAGCCGGTCGAGGTGAAGGAATCTCCAGGTTTCGTGGTCAACAGGCTTCTGGTTCCCATGATGAACGAGGCGTTCAACCTCCTGATGGAAGGGGCGGCAAGCCCGGAAGACATCGACAAGGCCATGAAACTGGGTACGAACATGCCCATGGGACCGCTGGAACTGGCGGACTATACCGGCTTGGAGATTGGTCTCTTCGTCATGGAAGTCCTATACAAGGAGACGGGAGATCCGAAGTTCAGACCCTCACCATTGCTCAGAAAATACGTGAGAGCAGGAAGACTTGGCAGAAAGACTGGCAAAGGCGTGTATGATTACAGCAGGTGATTGCAATGAGCGATGTCGTAACATTGGAGAAAGATGGTAAGATTGCAGTCGTAACGGTCAACCGACCCGAAGCGCTGAATGCATTGAACTCAGAAGTTCTCACAGGATTGAAGGAAGCGGGTGAAGCTGCCCTGCAGGATGAGGACGTACTTGTTGTCATTGTGACGGGTGCGGGAGAAAAGGCGTTCGTTGCAGGAGCCGATATCAAAGAAATGACAGGGAAAACGCCGTTGCAGATGAGAGAATTCACAGTGCTGGGTCATCATGTCATGTCATTGTTCGCAAAGATGGAAAAACCCACGATTGCAGCGGTGAACGGGTTTGCGCTGGGGGGAGGTTGCGAGCTGGCAATCGCCTGCGACATAAGACTGGCTTCGGACAATGCGAAGTTAGGCGTTCCCGAGGTTGGTTTGGGGATATTCCCAGGATTTGGTGGAACCCAAAGGCTTACAAGACTTCTCGGAAAGGGTAGGGCGTGTGAGCTGATATTCACTGGCAAGATGATCGGTGCTGAGGATGCGGAGAAAATAGGTCTGGTAAACAAGGTTGTGCCTCAGGCGGATTTGATGAAGGAGGCAAAAGCTCTGGCTGAGGAAATATCAAGTAAGGGTCCATTGGCCTTGGGGCTTGCCAAATCTGCTGTGAACGGGGCATTGGAAGCTGGGTTGGATCAAGGTCTAGCCCTAGAGAGGGAGCTCGTGAGTCTAGCTTTCTCAACCCAGGACAAGGAGGAAGGTTTGAAAGCCTTCATTGAGAAGAGGCCTCCAGAATTCAAAGGCAAGTAGACAATTCATCCACAATATGGATTCAGTTTGCAGGAGTCGGTATTATGACAACTAAGTTCGAGACAACGGTAAAGCTCGATAGCAGGATAAAGAGAGCAGCCAGCATCGCAATGAAAGATGTGATGGCCCTCAAGCCCAAGGAGAGAGTTCTGATAATCACCAATCCGGACGAGGATGTCCTGACAATTTCGCATGCACTATACGATGCAGTACTCAGTTCCAAAGGCACCCCAACCCTGGTGGTCCAGCCGACGAAGTCCCAGCATGATTTCGCTGAAGACTCTGTCATCAAGGCCATCCGATCTAACCCAGATATCGTCATCTCCATAAGCCACAAAAAACTTGGAAAGGACAGGTTCGGCCTAAAGAAGCTCTACTCAGGAACAGAAAAGGACTATGACCACATCTTCAGATACCTTCTGGAAGAGAAGAAGATACGATCCTTCTGGTCCCCAAGTGTAAGTCTGGAGATGTTCAAGAGAACTGTACCCATAAACTACCAGGATTTGCGAAGGAGGGTTGCCAAACTCAAGAGAGTGCTGGATGTATCAGAGTATCTCAAAGCTGAGACTGCAGCGGGTATGGACGTTAAGATCGGCCTTGAAGGAAGGAAAGCGCGAAGAGACGATGGAGACTTCAGAAAACCCGGTCTGGGCGGTAACCTTCCGTCCGGCGAGGTCTACGTCTCTCCAGAACTTGGCAATTCGGAGGGAACGATCGTGTTCGACGGAAGCATGGCAACAGGAAATGGTGAACTTATCATCCAGGATCCAGTGGAAGTCGAAGTGGATGGGGGCTTCGCAACTAAGATGAAAGGCAAGAAAGAGGCCAGGGTTCTCAGGAAAGCGGTGAAGAAGGGAGAGCAGGCTGCAATGTCGATGGTGGAAACAGGTGAGTTCACAAAGGTCAAGGCAACCCAGTACGCCAGGAATGCAAGTAATCTGGGCGAGTTCGGTATCGGACTCAATCCAAAAGCGAAAATCGTTGGGAACATCCTGGAGGACGAGAAAGTCTTCGGGACGTGTCACATAGCATTGGGCTCGAATTATGACGAAGATGCAAAAGCAATGATCCATCTGGACGGAATTATCTATAAACCCACAATAACCGCCTATAAAGGGGGTAAGCCAACAATTCTAATGAAAAGAGGCAAGTTGGAGAAAAGGTTCCTCTGATCATCCAGTGGACTCGAATTCTTCCTGCAAATCGATGATGACCTGCTCCAGAACCTCTTCGAATGTACTGCTTCGGTACTCCCTCAGTCCACCAAGTTCGCTCTGCACTCTAGCGAGATATGTCGAAGCCTTCTTCAAGAACTCGATGTTGCACAAAGATTCTTCCATTCTTACTCCCACTTTGAGGTCTGGCCAAGGAAGGAAGGGTTTCCTACCATGTCCGCATTTTTCCCGAATAAAGGGTCATATATTTGAAGGTTATGGTTTCCTGTCCAAGAATCGGTGGAAATTGCATTCTGAGGGGGATTCGAGCCTCTTTTCCAGGTCCTCTGCGGAACTTCTTTGGGAAAAACACGCTTCTTTCAGTCAGTGTCCAGCAATGGCAACCTTTATTAGTGTCGCTCGTATTGGGTTGGCTTTGCGACATCCTATATGGAGCGATAAATGTGGGAAGCATAAGACCGACGTACATCAAACGGGTGGCAATTGAGCTAGTGAAAAGGTTCCCCGAGGAGTTCACGGACGACTACGAACACAACAAGCAGAAGGTTCAAGAGCTCACGAACGTGAAAACTCCCATGATGAGAAATAGGATCGCTGGATACGTCACACGCTTCCGCAAATACTACGAGGCTTAGCTCCCCTCAAGTCTTTTTGGCTTGCACGGGGAAAAACCCCGTAGCAGGCGGTCGATGTGGTGAAGAAGATGGCTTACGCTGTAGAGACGAAAGACCTTGGCAGGATCTTCAAACGGAAGAAACGCCTGAAACGCAAAGAGCGGAAGCAAGACCCCGGAAAGAGAAAGAAGGATGTGGTGGCGCTCAAGGATGTTAACATCCAGGTGAATGAGGGCGAACTATTCGGATTGCTCGGTCCCAACGGGGCTGGGAAGACCACTCTCATCAAGATACTTGCCACGCTTCTCCTGCCTTCAGAAGGAGATGCCTGGGTAGCCGGGTACAACGTCGCAAAGGACCCCTTCGAGATCAGGACAAGGATCAACATGGTCTCTGGAGGTGAGACATCTGGGTATGGACTTCTCACGGCACGGGAGAACGTCTGGATGTTCTCTCAGTTCTATGGAGTACCTTCCAAGCTCGCCAAAGAAAGAGCGGATGGGCTCTTCAAGGAATTCGGACTTTGGGAGAAGAGGAACCAGAAGCTCAGGACCCTCTCAAGCGGTGAGAGGCAGAAGATGAGCATGATCCGAGCCTTCACCACCGACCCACAAATAATCTTTCTGGACGAGCCAACGCTTGGTCTGGACGTGAATGCCAGCAGGGTGATTCGCAAGTTTGTGATGGATTGGGCTAAGGAGAATGAGAATAAGACCGTTCTTCTGACGACTCACTACATGATGGAAGCGGACGAGATGTGCGACCGTGTCGCCATCATTGACAAGGGAAAGGTCCTGGTCTGTGACACCCCGGAGAACCTGAAGAGGATGGTCAGAAGATCATCCACTCTCAAACTGGAAGTGGACCCCCTGAAGGATTACTCTAGGTTCCGTGACATCCAGGGCATTAGGAATTTCTCCAAGAAAGAGAATCCAGAGACGCAGATGGCACAGTTGGTCTTCATCGTTGATGACGAAGCAGCCGTCTCTGATGTTGTTTCCGAAATCATGAGTCAAGGGAAGAGAATTCACGAGCTTCAGAAGACGGAACCGACTCTGGAAGATGTCTTCGTTAGTCTGGTGGGAAGGGCTCTGGAATGAATCTCCATCTGAAGCTGAACGTAAGGGCCCTGCTTGGCCGAGCATACCCCAGGATCATAGGAGCGCAGAGAGAACCCAGCTGGATGTTCTTCGAGATATTTCTCCCTGTTCTTAGCATAGCCGCCTATGTCTTCATCTACTACGCTCTGAAGGCTCCTCCCGAATTCGTGGGGTTCGTGATACTCGGCGGTGCGATGACAGCCTTCTGGTTGAACGTGCTCTGGAGCATGGCTGCCCAGCTCTACTGGGAGAAGGAGATTGGGAACCTGCAACTGTATATGATAGCCCCCATGTCACGTATGTCTCTTCTTGGCGGAATGGCGGTCGGTGGGATTTTCATGTCCTCCACGCGTGCAGCTGCAACGATAGTCGTGGGTGTCATTCTGTTCAAAGGGGCCAGCCCTGTCTTTCCTCTGATGCTGATTCCAGTGTTCTTGGTGACTCTCATTGCCTTGTATGGAATGGGCATGATGTTCGCTTCACTCTATCTTATGTGGGGCAGGGAAGCCTGGC
>CP070767.1:1397035-1401619 GCA_020345725.1 Methanobacteriota archaeon
ATGACCCAGAGTATCAGGAGCTTGTGACTGCCGATTCGATTCTGACTGGCGAAAAGGTCTCTCGCTATCTTTCAATCATCAAGAGTCCAGAGGACATGATCGCCAATTCAAAGATGAAGAGGTATATGTTCAACGTCACTGGCACTTGCACAGGAGGTAGATGCGGAGGATGGAACGGAATCAATGCTATGTGGACCACGACCTTCGACATGGACAAGGAGAAAGGCACGGATTATCATGAGAGGTTCAAGGAATGGTTGAAGGGGGCTCAGGAAAGGGATGTAACGATATCCGTGGCTTTGACCGATCCGAAAGGGGATAGAACCCTCCCGCCATCCAAACAAGAAGACCCGGACATGAACCTGCGTATCATCGAGGAGAAAGAAGATGGAATTGTTGTAAAGGGTGCCAAGATAATGATCTGCGGCATTGCAGCTGCGAACGAGGTCCTCGTCCTTCCTGGCATGAAATACGGTGAAGAGGACAAGAATTGGGCGGTGGCATTTGCCATACCAAGAGACATTGACGGCCTGAAATGCGTTGAAACGAGACATCCCAGTGATTTGAGGGAATTGGAGGAAGGCTTTGACGCTCCTGTGGAGAAAGGCGGAATCACCCAGTCCTACCTTCTCTTTGAGGATGTGTTCGTACCGAAAGAGAGAATCTTCATGCTCAGAGACTGTGAATTCACATTGAAGATGGTTATGAATTTCATTGCACCCTATCGGGCTGCAATTGGTGCTTGTGTTGCCGGGCAAGGAGACGTCATGGTCGGTGCTTCAATACTGATGTCGTGGGCGAACGGTCTTTCAGAGAAGGTCTTTCGTGACAAACTGACTCGAATGGCGGTCAACAATGAAACCACCTACGGAATGGGGGTGGCGGCAGCAGCTTTGGGGAAGAAACATCCTTCAGGAAGCTGGCAGGTGGATTCCCTTCTATCGAATGTGAACAAGGTGTATGTGGCGACCCTGCCGTACGAGACGAAGAGACTCGCTCAGGAGATCGGTGGGGGTATTGCAGAGACTGGTTGCATGCCATCGTTCAAGGATTTCGAAAGCGAGGAGTATGGTGAGCTTGTCAAGAAGTACCTCAAGGCGGCTGCACCTGCTGAGTCTAGGGTGAGGATTGCCAGGTTGATTGAGTGGCTCACATTGGGAGCTGGGATTCCGGGTTGTATGCATGGCGGAGGTTCACCGGACGGGGCAAGACTGGTGATACAAAGGACTGCTGGATTCGACAGATGCGTAGAACTGGCCGAGGAACTCTTAGGGATTGAGAAAGAGTCTGTGAAGAGACCTTGAGTTTGCGCCAGACGAAGGTTTGTCTTGTCTTGGTCCCAATTCATGATTTCCTTCAACTGCTTGCCTTGCCCATAGCTAGCTTTCGACTATGGCTTTCGCCAGACTGTCAAGGACCAACATATGGAGCAGATGAGTAAGGAACCAATGGACTCTACCAAGAACACCATTGGGATAGAAGTAGGATGTCTGAATCACCTTGTCATCTTCGATTGTGAAGTCCAACCAAGCAGTACCTGGAAATTCGATCTGAGAGACCAGGAGCAATCTCTTTCCCTCCACGAGATCTGCAACTTTCCAGAAATCCACGCTGTCTCCTATTCTTAACTCATTGGGGTCCCTTCTCCCTCGCGACAGGCCGTACCCTCCAAGGAGAGTGTCGACCGCCCCCCATATCCGCCAGAGCACGGTGAACCTGAGCCAACCTTTTTTGCCTCCCAATCCAACGATTCTTCTGTACGCCTCATCAGGGGTCATATCAACCAGGTCCGACTCTCGTCTTTCCACGAACACTGCCTTCGCAATGTCTTCATGTAGTGTGTCACAGACTTCGCCTGCACTGCTATCACACCATCTGCTGAGGATTTGATCTTCCTCGATTTCTTTCAATGCCCTTCTGACTGCCGTTTCGTAAGATACTGGTTTGATCTGGGGGAAGTACATCTTGGCGTTGTCATTCTGCACACAAGTTTCCGACTTCAACCCTTCAATGAGCTTGGACGCCACTCGCATGGGAACAGGTGTTATCAGCCCCAGCCAATAAGATGATAGAACTGGGGTGAGAACGGGAATAGGTATCACAATACGAGATAAGCCCATAATCTCTGCCGTGCGTTTGAGCATGTCTTGAAAGGTCATGATTTCGGAGCCGATGTCCACTATCAGATTTCCTTCAACCTTCCGATCCTTTGCCGCAACCAGGTAATCCAGAACGTCGTCAACAGCAATTGGCTGTGTGAGAGTTCTGACCCATCTTGGAGGTGTCATGATGGGAAGCTTCTGAACAAGATTTCGGATGATTTCGAAGCTCGCACTGCCCGACCCGATAATGACCGACGCCCTGAACCAGATGGTTTCTATCTTCTCTTTTCTGGAACTCAGTATCTCTCCAACTTCCATTCTGCTTTGCAGGTGCCTGCTAGTGGCGTCTTCTTGACCCAGCCCTCCGAGGTACACGATCCTCTTGACTCCCGCCTGAATGCATGCTTCCAAGAAGTTGTGAGCGCTGATCCTGTCCAGCTTCTCGAAGTCTTCCCCAGCGCCCATAGAATGTATCAGGTAGTATGCGACATCGACGCCTCCCATAGCTTTCCTCAATGAGTCTGTGTCGAAGGTGCTCCCATGTGCGATCTCGACTCTGGGCCTTATGCTTTCCTGGACCTTTCTGGGATCTCTTACGAAAAGCCTCAGCTGCAGCTCCTCCTCGACAAGCCTCTGGCCCAACCTTCGTCCAATGTATCCTGTCGCGCCTGTCAGCAATATCCTCATGACTCGGCACCTACATTCGATTTCCTAACGGGAATTCTACTACTTATTCTCAACTACATGTGGAGAGGTCTTCCAGGGCCTCACATATTGTCAGTTAGGCATATGAGTAATCCAGTCTGAACTCACCAATCCCGTGAAAGCATATCAATCTAGCAGTCTCTTCTTCACAGGTACAAGAGAATCGACAATCGATCCACAATCCTCAGAATCCATCGGAGAGACATCCTCCAAATCGGCAGTGATTACGCAATCGTTGAAAGGCACGCTACCAATCATTTCGATATCAAGTTCACCAAGGTGTTCCCGAGCAAAGTTCTCATCCGCTTCTCCCCTTGACTTGTTCAGTACTGCCACAATCTTATCAATTCCAATATCTTGAGCAAGTCTCTTTATGCTTCTTGCTGTCTCGATAGACCTCGTACCTGGTTCCACGACAGTCAACAATACGTCCACGCCTTCTGCCGTCCCGCGTCCAAGGTGTTCCACACCAGCTTCCATGTCCAAAATCAGAATCTCATCCCTCTTCAGGACGAGATGGTTCACCAACCTCTTTATCAAAGCGTTTTCCGGACAGAAGCATCCCGAGGCACCTGTCTCGATGGTCCCCAAGACCAGAAGGGTCACGCCATCCTCCGTAGCTATCCCGAACTTGTCCGTAAGGTCGTCCACCTTCGGATTGAGCTTGAACAATGAACCGTAGGAAGAGCCTGGTCTCACACCAGTTCTCTCTTCGATTAGATCCAGCATTTTGGATACCGGAGTCGTGCTTGCCCTGACATCCTTTGGTACGCCCAATGCCGATGCAAGTGTGGGCGAAGGGTCGATATCAATCGCCAGAACCTTGTGGCCTTCTCTTCCGAAGAGCCTTGCCAAGACAGCAGCAACCGTGGTCTTACCAACTCCACCTTTTCCTGTAACAGCTACCCTCAAAGCCATCTCAGAACAACACCTACTTCTCTCTCACAATCACCTTATGACTGACAGAATCCACAAGTCTGAGTTCACCGGCTATCGTCTTTTCCTCTCCCAAAAGTCCCACGAAGGTCATCTGGTCTCCGTCGATGATTATCTTCGCAACGTCCTTCATTATCTCCTCGGTCTCCCCTCCCTTCTCCAGGAAAACGGTCGATTCACACATGTTATCCCTTGCATTTAGATATGCAGATTCCTATTTAATCGTTGTTTGTGCCCTTCTTTGGTCTGCCAAAACACGAAAGATTTTTGTAATCCTTCCCGCTGTGAAGGTTGGGTCTGAATATACCCCAGAAATTTGATTCTGGAACCCGAGAGAAGGGGTGATCTCTGTGACCAAAAAGAGAACCTCAAGAAGTGTCAAGAAGTCCGCAAGCTACAGTGAATCGTTCTTTGATAACGACATAGCATCCGTCGACAAGGACATTGCGCGGGTGATCGAACTGGAAGAAGAGAGGCAGAACAGACAGCTGTTAATGATCGCGTCCGTGAGCATTTGTCCAAAGCCGGTGAAGCAAGCACTCAACTCCGTTTTCACAAATCTGTATTCGGAAGGGCTGCCATCAATCAGAATGGATAGGGAGACCACGGACGAAGTGCTGGACTACGATCTCCAGATGACCAACCACAGAAGGTTCGCGGACAGAAGGTACTACAAGGGTTGTGACTACGTCAATCTGATGGAAACGCTGGCAAAGAGGAGGATATGCGAGCTGTTCGCAACTCACGACAATCCAAAGGCAAATGTGAAGCTCAGACCCGAGGAGATACATGCGAACGTCCAACCACTCTCTGGGGCGATTGGGAACAATGCGATTTACAA
>CP070767.1:1401719-1424263 GCA_020345725.1 Methanobacteriota archaeon
AAAACTCAACATCTCTTCTCTGTTCATGAGTGCTCTTGCAACAGCTACGAGTTGATCGGCTTCATTGACGACCAAGACCTCGTCCCTTGGCCTGATTCCATCATCGCAATCCTTCACGAACTTCGCGAATACGTTCTTTCCCTCCCGATTGAACTCGCCTGGCTCGTTTTCCACTATCACTCTCAACTTCGGAGAGGGGAATTCGACATGGAGTATCCTAGCACATTCCGCCCTGAGTGTGAAAAGCCCATCTCTTGCTCTGAGAGACAACAAATGCTTGTCTCCGAATAGTACGTTCCTGATCTTGCCAGTTCTCTTGGACTTCACCAGATGCACATCTTCTGCAACCAATGCCTTGCCAGCACCTTTCCCAAACTGCATGTCCGCCACAGCTCTGAGCTTAAGGATGTCCCAATTCCTCTTGACGGGTACGATATCCAGTTCCTCTAATTTCTCAATAAGCCCTTCTTGCCAACGAATTACCGTCTCAAAACCCAAATTCTTCACAAACCCCTCAGTCCGTTCTCTCATGATGTTCTGTGTCTCAACATCCAGTGTCTCTGGAACCAAGGACTGCGCAAGCGGATACATCTCGTCCAGTTCAATGGGGACGGGACCTAGAACAGATTCCACGAGAGAGGACGAGTCTGCTTTACTGGAAATACTCCTCAATTCTTCATTGTAGGATCTTGAGTAGGGCTTACTGGCCTCCGGAAAGACAACCGCGAGCTTCGTGGTGGGTGGTGTGTATCTCTCGAGCAGCCTAGAATTGTATCTCATGACAAGGGGTCTTTGTAAAGATTCCACAGATGTGTAATAGAATGAACTTCGCTTGCTGGTCGATTCAAACCTCTCGAGATACTCTTGATAGTCCTTCAATCTCCTGAGAGCGGATAGCATATCCGGATGAGAGCTACATCTTCTCTCGACCAGTTCCCAAAGGCTACCCTCGTGAATGGCCTGTCTAATCATACGAATTTCGTTGTAACAAATGTGCAGATTGTGCTCGGCTATGGCTACCTCATCCTCCTTCAATTCCTCGGTACTAAGTTCAGAACACACAGGACAATGGCATATCTGGTGGGCAAGGTCTCCAACTCTTCTGGTTCCATCAGGGAACATCATTCTACCGTCTTTGGCATACTTGGCGTAAGAGGAAGAGTCGAACATGTCGCACCCCAACAGTGTGGCAAGAGCGAAGATTATGGGATGCCCTGCACCGTAGAGATGAACAGGTCTGCTCGGGTCCAACCCTTTCTTGCTGGACAGCACCACATCCACCAAAGATGAGAACTGGTAGTTCTCCATGAGAGGCACCACCCCTCCGATTGCACTGATATCGATGGGAATCTCGGACATCCTTGAAGCACACTCTTCTCTCAAGTCCGGGTAGACGGACCCTTGAATCCCTCCTGCCAGAACCATCTCTCCTTTAATCTGTGATGCTTCCGCTGCTCTCTTCAATGTCTCATCAACTGCTTCTTTGGCCTTTTCTCTCGGATCTGATGGCTCGGAGAAAACGTCCAGTATTGATCCTATGTCGGTGCCAATCTCCCTCTGGAAGGTCACCATCTCTTCATTTGTTACAGGGACTTCACCATACACGTGCGATTGAAAAGTGCCGGAGTCTGTCATGATTGGCCCGTCAAAATCCAAGAGGGAGTGGAGGCCTGCGGAAAGAGCCTCATCCTTGAGTTCCGCATTCTTTGAGATGATATAGGCATTTGTGATTATGAAGGAGGTTCCGAACTTCTTGCTCATCTCTTTCGGTGCTATCGTGAGCTGATTTGGATTGACAACAGGGAGTAGGTTTGGAGTCTCGACTGCCCCGTGCTTGGTTTCCAGTTCGCCGATTCTTCCCAGACCGTCACGAGACTTGAGCTCGAACATTGGAAGTGAATCGGCATTTTGGTAATATGATTTTGCTTTCGTCAGGAGAGAAAATGATTAAGTAAGACGAATCCGATTGATGGATAGACAGGTTTTGAGATGCTGAGAAGGACCTTTGTGCACATCCCTGGCATAGGCTACCAGACTGAGAAGAGGATTTGGGAAAATGGGATTCAAACATGGGACGAGTTCTTGGCAGAGAGAAGGGAAATCCCCCTTAAAGGTCGGACCAGAGAATTCGCTCAGAGCTATGTGCGGGAATCCAAGAAACATCTTGATGGCGAGAACCATCACTTCTTCGCGGACAAGATCCCAAGGAGAGAGCTTTGGCGTGCTTATCACGATTTCAAAGAAAGAACCGCTTTCCTGGACATAGAGACAACTGGTCTGGACTATGACCGTCACGAAATCACGCTTATTGGTGTGTATGATGGAAAAGAAGCGAGGACCTTCACCAGAGGAAAGAACCTTCACCAATTCCCGAAGGAAATCAAGAAATTCAAAAGCATCGTGACCTACAATGGTGCCAGATTCGATCTGCCATTCATTCTGTCCACCTTCCCCAAATTGGCCCTCAATCAAATACATATAGACATAATGTACCCACTGAGAAGACTGGGATACAGCGGAGGACTCAAGGCCATTGAGAGGCAGGTTGGAGTGTCCAGGAGCGATGAAACAGATGGACTCAGCGGATGGGATGCTGTGGTCCTTTGGAAGAAGCATCTCAGAGGGGACAGGAACGCGCTCAATCTGCTCGAGAAGTATAACCTAGAAGATATCGTGAACCTGGAAACGCTTTCAGACCTTGTCTATGACGAATTGAAGAGGGAGTATTTTCCGTAGGGAAAGATTGGAGAGTTCACAGATACTAAAGCCAGGCCTTTCCTTTCCACTCTTCAGCGGGGTACTTGCTCTCGTTCGTTCTTATCTTCTCACTAACCGCGTCCGAGATGTCAATGGATGTTGCGTTTGCCATGCTGATGGCGTAGATGACGATGTCGGCCAGTTCTTCCTTCATCTTGTTTGCCACCTTCTCATCCTTCACATCCACATCCTCTTGGCCCTTCCATTGGAAGATCTCCAACAGCTCACTGCATTCAATGGATAAGGATACCGCCAGATCTTTTGGGTTGTGGAATCTCTCCCAGTCCCTCTCCCTCACGAAATCCGAAACATATCTCTTCAAATCTGCAACAAGAGTTCTTTCGTCAGCCACAAACTGGAATACAGATTCAGGAATATGCAATTTTCCAATCAAAGAACCATGGCTATTTTCAGTCTTGTCCAGATACCGCCTGACCTCCTTTCGGCCATTTCAGCTTTCACAAATCTATCAGCGTATTTATCTTGTCCATGTCAGAACCAAGAGAGGCCCAGATCCGAAACGGTCTTTTCTGTTGGTATGCCCTTGGCGTCCCATCCTCTTCTCTCGTAATAAGTTCGAAGTGAGAGCTCCATGTCATCCTCTGAAACGAACGCGGTGCATCCTTCAGCAACGCCAGATGGCAAAGGCTCTGACCTGAACCTGTGGGGCAGATTATCGTCCTTCCCAGAGATTCCCTCTCGAATGTTGTACACGCGAATCAAGGTCCAAATACGGTTGGAGACCTCGGTTTCCTTTTCCGTTGATAATCCAAAACCAGTTATCGCTTCGTAGGCGTCCCTCCGCATTTGTTTGTCAAAGGTGTCGCTCGCGAATGTGCAGTAGATGAAATTGTCCCGCATGATACATCTATCCTGACCAGATATGATCTTATCCATAACTTCCAGAGCGGACGTGTCCGGGATCTTCTTGCTTGAGTAGAAATCTCTCAGATGAGATCCTCCAATGTCGGCAGTCATGTAGGCCAGACCATGCCCCAGCTTCCCTCTCGGGTCCCAAGCAGGTATTTCCAGGCCTTTCACGTGAACAGCCAACTTGTCCGCATTGTTGCCTATCCTCTCAGCGGCTTTCCTGACTCCATCGGCAAGGATGTCTCCAACGCCTTCCCGGTAAGCAATCTTACGAATGAGTTCAACCAACAGCTCTCCGTCCCCAAAATCGAATTTCTCATCGATCAAGCCCAGCATTGAGCATTCCATTGCAAATCCGATGACGCCACCAGTGGAGATGGTGTCCAAACCCAGTTGATTGCAGAGAGTGTTACCTTCTATGATGAATTCCAGATCGTCAATCCCGCAGTTGGACCCAAGCATGGCAAGCGTCTCGTACTCCGGCCTCTCACGACCGCCAGCAATGTCCCCCTGACACTTGATAAGGCATGGGCAGCAGCCCACCATGTCCACATCATACTTCTGGTACAATGTTTCTCCAGTGATTTCCTCTGTGCCTTCGAATTCCCCTTGTTGATAGTTCCTGGTTGGAATCCTGTCCTTTTCACTGGCATAATCAACGGCGTTCGAAGTTCCGTATTTGTAGAAGGCAGCTCCCTCATCCCGCTCTTCCTTAACGTTGTCTGCTATTTGGCGTATGACCTCTTTCAGTTTCTTTCCGTCTGCGATGGGCACCGTCTTGGTCCCTTCCACACACACGGCCTTAAGATTCTTGGAACCGAAGACAGCTCCGCTTCCTCCTCGCCCTGCGCTCCTCCTGTAGTCACTTATTAGGCAGGCAATTCTCACCAGGTTTTCACCCGCTGGACCTGTCGAGATGACACGGACCTTCTCGCCCTCCAGCTCTCTCAACTTATCCTCCGTTTCATTCGTGGTTGTTCCCCACAACTCAGAGGCATCATTGATCTGAACCTCATCATCCTTGATCGAGATGTAGCTTGGTCGCTCCGCTGCTCCTTCTATTATGATAATATCATAACCGCACTTCTTGAGGGAATGCCCCAACCATCCTCCGCAGTAGGTGTCCAGGAAAATCCCGGTCAATGGAGACTTCGTTATGACAGCAAATCGGCCCGTTGCGGGTATGTCAGTTCCCTGATATGGCCCGGTGGAGAGAATAAGGGGATTCTCGGGGGAGAGTGGTTCCACACCCTTCTTGATCTCCTTGCAGAAGTAGTAGGCACCAACGCCCTTGGCTCCCAGGTAGGAGGAGAAGATATCCTCGTCCATGTTCTCTTTTGTGATCTCCCCAGTTGTCAGATTGACTCTCAGGAGCCTGCCCCAGTACCCATGCATGTTCTCACACCTGCGATAGCTAGATTTCTATATGACTGTTGCCTTTTGACGAATGTCCATCATACTTCAGAAGTCCGAGGTGAGACATTGCCCGAGAAAGATGTAACTGTGCGTGTCATCGGCCATGTGAAGAACGAAATAACCAGTGGTAAGGTCGAGGATTGGGGAGAGGTTGAATCTGAGATTGTTCTGAACGAAGAATATGAATCATCACTTGACGGGATAGAGCAGTTCTCTCACATCGTGGTGGTCTTCTGGATGGATCAGGTTCACGAATATACACCAAAGGTTCATCCCCAGAGCAGAGAGGACATTCCAAAGCAGGGCGTCTTCGCCACAAGGACACCTTTCAGGCCCAATCCAATCGGCATAAGTGCGGTAAAACTGCTCTCCCGAGAGGGGTCAGTTCTCAAGGTCATGGGGTTGGACTGCTTCGATAGAACACCTGTCCTGGACATCAAACCCTATAATGCAGTTGACGTGGAGAAGATCGAGTTCAAGGTCCCGGGTTGGATGAGAAGACTGATGGATGAGCGGAAGACCGATAACCCAAGATATTTATATTGATAGTCAACTTTTCTAACCGATGATTGACATCATCCTTGTCCTGGTTGTGGCTTTCTTCTTACCGGGCTTCTTTCTTGTAAATGCCCTTTTCCCGAGGAAAGGCGAATTGGATAAGGACTACGACCTGCTCTATCGAATAACCCTGGGGATAGTGATGAGCGTTGTAATCGCAATCTTGGTGGGATTCATCCTCAATGCCTTTGGAGTGGATCCTCAGACATCCAAGGGCTACTTCCGGGCGGAGATAATCTGGCCGGTCATCATCATTCTAGCAATACTCCTGTTCATAATCGGGTGGTTCAGGGGGGCGTATCCATCCATGGGGAAGATACATCCGTCCCTACTTCGGATATCGAAGAGAGAACCCCAATCCGTGATTGTGGACCTGAAGGAAGACAAGGATACGCTCGTCGCTTTCAGGGAGCTTTCCGAGAAGAGGGAGAACTTGCGAAGACGGTTGAAGAACTATGAGAGGAGAGTTAGACTTCAGACAGGCGAGATGAGGAAGAGGTCTGAGAGCAGGATTCTGGAGATACAGAAGGATCTAGAGACGATTGACGAGGAGCTCCGAATAATGGAGGAGAAGAGGGCTGCAGAACTCTATTGAGGTTGTCACATGGACTACAAATTGGTGGTAGCAGTAAGAGAGGATCTGGATATGTCGGAAGGAAAGATGGCGGTACAGGTCGCCCACGCCGCGGTAATATCGGCCATAAGCTGTAAGAGCAAGAACGCAAAATGGTTCAGGAACTGGTACGACGAGGGTCAGAAGAAGATCGTGGTCAGGACGGATGATGTGGAAGGTCTTGTCGAATTGCAGAGTGAGGCAGAGAAACTGGGCATCTCTACAGCTATGATCGATGATGCTGGATTGACCGAGTTGCCCCCAGGAACGACCACCTGCTTGGGAATAGGCCCTGCACCCAATTCCGTCATAGATCAGGTCACCGGGAAAATGAAACTGTGGTAGGATGAAGCCTCACATGAGGGTATTGGGGATAGACGATTCTCCATTCAGTTTTGATGAAAAGGATGTAGTCATCATAGGAGCTGCGGTTAGGTTGCCGAACTACTTGGAGGGAGTTCTACAAACAAGTTCGGAAGTCGATGGAACAGATGCTACTGACCGCATAGCGGAGATGGTCCGGCGGTCTAGATACATGGAAAACCTCGCAGCTGTACTGATAGATGGTATTGCGGTTGGAGGATTCAACGTGATAGACATAGAGGCTCTACATGATGTTATCAGGATACCCGTCGTCACGGTCACCAGAGACAAGCCAGATATCGCGTCCATCAAGGAAGCGTTGAAAGCTAAGTTCTCCGATTGGGAGGGGAGATTGGGTCTGATAACCAGAAAGGAACTCCACAAAATCGAAACGAAGCACAAGCCGCTGTACGTTCAATTCACAGGGACAAAGATTGAGGAAGTTGAGGAGCTCATTTCGAAATCAACTGTCCTTGGCGCTTTACCCGAGCCAATCAGAATTGCTCACCTAATTGCAGCGGGAATGAGAACGGGAGAATCACACGGAAGAGCCTAGGTCCAGTCAACCTTGTACCTCAGTATCGCACCCAGCCCTCCCAACGACTTCAGTTTTCGACCGCCTTCATGTTTTGAACTAATCACCACCACTTTTCCTCTTGCGTTCTCAACATCTTTGAGAAGACTCTCGATATCCTTTTTCCTCAACATTTCATTGGTAACCAGAAGAGTAAGAACGGCACCGCGCTGAGTTGCATCTCTGACCTGATCCAGACCGTACGCGTATTTCCCTTCCATCGAAATCTCTGACAGCAATTCCTCCACGAGCTTGGTCTCCATAGCCAAACGGGATTTCTCCAGAACTTCGGACGCCATTCCACCTTTCAGGGCTTCCTGGACCCCCAACATCCCGGAATGGCTTGTTGGGAACATGCTTGTCTTTGAAGCAATCTCAGGGAGCTTGTTCTTTATCGTCTCATACATGGCATCTTTATCAAAGCCCGGCCCCAGTACAATCAAGGCCTCCCCAATATCCATCGATTCTATCTTACCAACGACCTCGTTGAAGAACTCATCCCTCACTGTCTTCTGAGGGTACATCTTGCCTGCTCTGGGAGACCTGATCTCGGCCAACTCCTCTATTCCATACTGATGAAGCTGTGCCATCAGGGCGGACTCATCGTCTATTGCCAGGAAGGTTATCAATGGTTCATGGGTCGCTTCCACCGCTTCATTTATCCTGGTCAACTGATGGCTCTTCCATTCCTTGACGATTGTCAGATTATCCTTTATTGTGAAGTTGAAGGTGTGGTGTTCTCCCAGATCCTGCGGAGCCTGCTCAATCACACCGTGGACACGGAGCCTGTCCGAGAAGTCGTGAAACTCCACCTTCTCCACCCTCAGACCTATCCTCATCTTCTTCTTCTCCATCCTCTCGGGTCTCAGTTTATCCCGAACCTTCTCTTCTCTTCGATAGGATGTTGCGTGCACGGAGTCGCCTTGCTCCACCAGATTGTAGATATGCCAGAGGTCGTCAGGCGTCTGAATCAAGAGCTTGATTTCCCCTGTCTTCTCATTCCTGTTCAGTATCTTCATTTCAATCTCTCTCGATTGCGGGAGGGCTATTTCTTTTTGTCGCTTGTTAACGCTGGGATTGAGCGAAAAGAACGTCCTCCGGCACGTTAATCTCTGCTCTGCAATCGATATCATGACTGATAATCACAACGTCGGCTTTAAGAAGTAAACTTGCGACTTCTCACTCTCTAGTCTGGCAAAACCAGCGGGACTGGATATAAACGCGGAGGAATGAAAAATGGAAAACAGATATGTGACCTATATAGGCGTAAATCTGTGCCCCGACGGTCCTTCACCAACTGAGGTGACCAAGATCCTTGAACCTCTCGGATGGAGACCAGTATATGGTGCATTTGACTATGCATACCAGTGGGGCGACAACTGGGGAACAAAAGGGCAGAACTGGGAGGAGTATTTCTCCTACATCGAGAGAATGGTTCACCATGCCCTAAAGGGTTACAACCTGCACTACTATCTGAGAACATTCAGAGAGGGAACAGAGGGAGAGTATTATAGAACATACTCAACCTACTAGCCCTTTCCCCTTTTTTTGTTTTTTTGAATCCTATTTCAGGATATGGCTATTCTGAATAATGCTAAAATGTCTCTGGGCGGAGTACCTTTATTGGATGACCCCGTACCCAATCAACCTCCACTTCCCTCCGATTCTTCTGCTTATGGCGATCCGCTGGCCCTTCTCAGCGCTCACAGGAATCTTCAGGCTCATCTCCGCGAAGTCCTCCCGGGCACTAGTGACAACTCCGACCGTGGTTGCTGTTCCTACGCTAAGCATCAAGGGCTCGTTAGTTCTTATCTCATCCACCTCCAAATCCTCGACCGTCCCCACAACCCGTTCCAGGAGATGGACTTCAACGCTTACTTCGAAAAGCGCTGGCGGCAATGTATCCGGAGAACCGACAACCCTACCTGTCAGAGAGTCAGATTTGGTCAAGAAGGGATCTAACTTTGTGCCTATTGCGATTAAGCCTCCGGACTTGGCCTCCTTTCGGTTCTTCCCTCCAGAATACAGGGATGTGACCTCGCTTTTTATGTTGGCCCAGACCTTGCGCCCACTGCTCTCGGATTCTCTTCCGGGTGAGATCTCGATCTCATCTCCGACCTTCAGCTTCCCCTGCAGGAGAGAACCCCCAATAACTCCACCGACAATCTTCTCGGGAGGAACTCCAGGTGAGTTGACATCAAAAGAACGTGCCACAAACGCCTTTGGAGGCTTCTTCTCATCCAGCTCAGGGGTCTTAATCCTATTCTCAATCTCCATTATCAGAACATCCAGATTAGCCTCATGGTGAGCTGAGATTGGGATTATTGGAGATTCATCCGCGACCGTTCCTTTTACGAAATCCTTTATCTGCTGATAGTTCTCAGTTGCCTTCTCTTCGTCCACAATATCGATCTTGTTCTGGATGATGATGACGTTTTCCACACCGGAGATCGCAAGACCCATCAAGTGCTCCTTGGTCTGAGGTTGAGGACACTCCTCGTTAGCCGCTATGAGAAGCAGAGCCCCATTCATGAGAGCTGCTCCAGACAGCATCGTTGCCATTAGCGTCTCGTGTCCAGGTGCATCCACAAAACTCACCGCCCGCAGGAACTCGGTCTTCTCCCCACAAATGGAGCATTCTTTCTTGACCGTGTAGCACTTCGGTTCTTTGCATTTCGGGCATTTGTAGAGGGCAGCGTCCGCGTACCCCAGCCTTATGCTGATTCCCCGCCTTAGTTCCTCAGAATGCCGGTCCGTCCACTCATTAGTGAGAGCTTTGGTGAGGGTGGTCTTGCCATGATCCACATGCCCAATCATCCCGATATTGACCTCGGGTTGTTGCGGGACCTTCATTTATCACCCTCTTCCGTCTTCAGGCTGTCCTTGATCGGTTTGGGTCCGTGTACAACAATTCGCATATTCAGCTGGATGATATCCGGAGAAATCGTGTTCCCCCTGAGGTTCCTTCTCTTCCTCACACCTTTGTCCGCGGGATGGAAACCAACGCCTTCTGTGACGAGCATAGGCCTTCTGCGGGAACCAGGTATGTCCTTCCTCATGGGAACACCGTCCGTGTCACTCCCTCCAGTGATCACCAATTTGTAACCAGGAAGGTCCACGAAGATCCCGTCCACCTCTTCGCCTATCTTCTTTCCGATAAGGGAGTTAGCATGATGACCCGAAACATCCTTGGAATAGGACTTTCCGGACTTTGGATCCGCGATAATTGCCTTGAACTCGACCACTTCAGCACCTTTTCGAACGCCTCTAATACTATGATGAGTTAAAAAGTTTAGCTTCAGAACCTAGGACAGTGGATAGGTCAACTGGAAGACTGGGTCTGAAAGAGTCCCAAGACCTCGCTCATCTGCGAGATTGCGTCGAGGACCATAACAACGTCTTCCTTGGATAGGTTGCCAAGCTCACCAGAAGACCATTCAATCAGATTTTGGAGAGCTGATAGTGCTTCCTCAGTGTTCAAATCGTCATTCATTGCATCTTCGAATCGGGACTTCTCTTCTCTTACCTTTGCCATAACATCGATTCTAGACCCGCCTCTACCTGGGTGCCTTCTCAACCGCTCCAGCCTACCCCCTAGATTGACAATCTCCTCGGCTGCCCTTCCTATCTCGGACTCATCATAGTCCAATAAGGTGCGGTAGTGGTGCTTGAGGATATAGAGTCTTATCGCTTCTCCTCCATATTCTTCCAGTAGTTCTCTGACCGTCACGAAATTACCTTTTGACTTGGACATCTTCTCCTTACCCAGTGTCACGAAGCTGTTATGAACATAATAGTTGCAGTGGGGTTTCCCGGAATACGCCTTTGAAATCAACTTAACGCTTTCATGGTGGGGATATATCAAATCCAACCCGCCCCCATGGATATCGAAGGGTTCCTCGAGATGATTGGTGGACATCACAAAACAACCTGTGTGCCAGCCAGGTTGTCCATCGCCCCAGGGACTTGGCCAGAATGGCTCCCCCTCCTTTGCCTTCCTCCACAGAATGAAATCGAAGGGGTTCTCTCTACTTTCATCCGATTGAATCTCATCCACGACAGCGCTAGACAGATCCACGTGGCTCAGACTTCCGAAATCGTCGCCAGTAGTTCTCAGAAACACATTGCCGTCTTTCTCATAGGCCTGCCCGCCATCCAGAAGACCCTTCACCACTTCGATCATCCTCTCCACGTTCTCGCTGACATTTGGATAGTGGGTAGCTTTCTTTAGGTTCAGACCATTGGCATCCAGAAAATACTCCTGGGTGTACCTCTCAGTCAGCGCTCTCACAGATTCACCCATCTTCTTTGCCTTCCTCGTGACGCTGTCCTCGAGATCTGTGAAGTTTTGCACATAAACGACCTCATAACCAGAGAACTCCAGCCATCTTCTCAGGACATCATATAGAATGTAAGACCTGGCATGACCGATGTGGATAAGATTGTAGACCGTTGGTCCGCAGACATACATAGTGACTTTTCCAGGAGTACGAGGTTGGAACGTCTCAACCTTGCCGGATTCAGTAGAATACAACCTTAGTGGCATCTCAGTCATCTGTCCATTCGCACAAGCTCCAATGAACTAATGCATGAGTGTAGTTAAACTTTCCCAAAGGAAAACTACATACCTCTCAATAGAAAGTGCGAAAAAGAGATGGAAAATCGGCCAACCAGACGATAGAACGAAACCTTATAAATATCGGATTACACTTTACAGCTAGTTTCCTTCTAATGGCTTGAAAAGGAGGAGGAAATATGATACGAGGGCCTAGAAAAGTCTACGCAAGTGTGTTAGTCTTCCTGATGCTTTTTTCTTCGTTTGTCTCGCTTGGTATGGCAGAGCAGGACGTGGGACAGAACGATATTGAACCTTTGATGGAGAACCCGATTGAGCAGCCGTATTCGGAGGATGACGGATACCAGGGAGAAGAGACTGCGGATATGGGAAAGGTCTCACAGTCCCTATTCCCCAGGATGAGCTCCAAGGACAAGATACCCATAATCATCGCCACGACAGACATTTCAGAGCTCTCTGCAGCCCTGCAGGGAGTCGGTTTTGATGGCCCACTAGGTACTGAGAAGAGCAGTTTCGAGGGAATATCGCTCCCACTTCTGAACGTTCCAGGATATGCCATAGAGAGGATTGCCTCCCTTTCATCGACGATATATATTGAGGAGTTCGAGACTCCGGTAAGCAATCAAGCACCCTCGTACGAACCACTCCAAGCCGAGAGCATAATAGCCAATAACCTGAACTCGACGATGAATCACCTGGCGGATCTGGCTTGGGCCGACGGATACACTGGAAGAGATGTTCAGATCGCTGTTCTGGATGACGGCATAGACTTCGCTCATCCTGATCTCATGGACAAGATGGCGCGTGTGGATACAATATTCGAAGTCCAGAATGAGGTTGTTGTGCCTTCCATCGCATCAGGTCAGAGGTTCGCCGCCCTTCTCCATTTCGACATCGTGGAAGGTTCATACACCCTGTACAGAAATGGGAATCCTATGAGCCTGTTCAGCGATTACTACCTCCATCTTTGGAACGGGACTGTGTACTTCAACCAATCGCTGCCACCTGGCACCAAGGTCACGGCTGACTACGACTACTACTCACCCTACTACGGATGGCCCATTAGCTTCGATCCTGCCTCCCTCAGAACACTAATCGACACAAGATATCCAACTGACACTTGGTACGCAAACACCACATCTGATGACAGGAACGTCACTCATACCATAAAGATCGATGGAAGGTTCGACTTCTGGGATGACGGAAGTGAGCTGGTCGCGACCGACTCAAATGCTGATATGATCACCCGTCCAGGTCAACCCACCCACGAAGGGAATGACTACAATCTAGTCTCATTATATGTCACTCAAGATGCTGATTTCTGGTACTTTGGCTTTGACAGCCTGGCTAACCAGACGACAATGAAGTTCGGGCTCTATATCGACACAACTAATTCTCCTCCGAACGACCCTGGAGCAACGTATGATCCTGAGAACACCTTCGACGATGGAATGACGAACGTTTCACTCGTTGGAACCACACCGGAGCACAGACCTGAGTTTGCTGTCTACATGGTCCATCAAGGCGGGGAAGAGAGAGTCAACTGGAGCAAGAACGACACCATTGAGGATGCAACGGTATGGATATGGGAAGATGAAGGCCCCAACATGTGGAGCGGTTACAGCATCAAGAGCCTTGGCGGAGACTTGAACTACGGAGGATGGGACTACGATGAGCTGAGAGGTGTTGTTGAGTTCAGCATCCCCAAGTCAGTTCTGGGCTATCCAGAGAACATCTCAGTAGAGCTCTTCACCACTGGATACAATGTCAGCCACATCCAAGATACGGCCTATACGGACCCCAATATTCCCGTATTCACCAACCCTGATTTTAGCTTCATTCAGACAAACATGTCCGCCTTTGTTATTGTGGGGAAGGACATAGTCAACCAGACAGGGTTCTGGAGACACACCTACACCCGACCGGACGATACTGTCGCTGGTATTCCCAACACGAACTTCACTTGGCCTTTGAAATACATTCCAACAGGAACGAGCAAGAGCGGAGTGTACTGGTACGGCGACCATCCCGAGGAGAACTATCCCCTGACAAGAGTACTCGTCGTTGACGAGAGAGAGGCTGGGGTGTATGACACGATTTATATGGATTTGGATCACAACAGGGATTTCCGAAACGACAAACCTGTGAAGAAGTACGGCGTGTACGATGCCGAGTTGAATTGGCATCCTCCCGACTGGGTGGGCAATGGAACGGTCTATACAGATGTGGCCTACGGTGACTTCTATGATCCTGCAACGGGTGTGACATCCTTGGACTGGTCGCCAGATGGCACATTGATAGCAAGCGGATCTGATGACCACACAATAGTCATCTGGGAGTTGGGACCGCCTGTCACCTATCAGAAGCAACTTCATGCACACTATGGGAGGGTCAAGTCAATCAAGTGGTCTCCGAATGGGACCTGGTTGGCTGCTGGCTATGATGACCATTCAGGTAATGAAGACTTCACTGTCGCAATCTGGGATGTTGCCAGCGGAACCATATTCTATAATCTAACAGGACATACGAATGGCATTTGGGGGATGGATTGGTCACCCACGGGAGATAGATTGGTCACGGTATCCCTGGACAGCACGCTGAAGATATGGGATGCAACTACTGGCACTCTGCAGAAAACATTCACTAACCATACGGGTCCCATCTATGACGTCCACTGGGCCTCTGACGGAAGGATAGCTACCGCCTCCGAGGACATGACAGTGAAAATCTGGGATGCGGATGCAGCTCCAAGTGACCCTGTCGTTGCAGAATACATGGACCCGATGTTTCCTGAACCTCTGACAGCAGTTTCCATTAATCCAGTTCGGGACTGGATCGCGTTCGGATCTTCAAGAGGGTGGATAACAATCTACAACATATCCGCAGGCGGAAACCTCCAATGGCTTCCACACAACGAAGACCACAGGATTTGGACCATGGAGTGGGCCCCCGGTGGGCATAGACTGTTGTCCACTTCAGACTCATTTCCAACCCGCACAAGCGATCCCACAGTCGCAGTATGGGATTGGTATAATGTGGGGCTTTGGGACTTCACTGACAAGAGTTCAATCGGACCCCACGATGGAGAGTCCGTTCGGGCAGGCAGCTGGTCGACCAATGATACGTATTTCGTCACGGGTGGAGACGACGCTTACTTCCGTATGTGGGAATGCATCCAGAGACCGCTGATAAGAATAGATGAGAAAGGGGCCTTCAAAGGTCATGAGGAAGGTTCATTGGATTACACAAGGTGGAACACAGGAGACGGATTGCCTGATGTTTCAGGGGGCATGGTATATTACATCGCACAACATACGTTCAATGACGTCCTGAACGAACTCCATGAGGTTCCTATCCCATACTCAGAGACATATGTTGAGAGGCTAGGTGGAGACATCCAGAACTTCATAGCTGAGAATGGAACGCTTGTCGGGATTACTGGCAGCCTGGATATGGACATGGGCCATGGCACCCTGGTCGCTTCATCAATCTCGGGACAGGGCAGGAGCGAGTACTTCGATCCTTCAATGGACGTGCCAACGGTGGGACACGTCATAGGATTCGCTCCAGACGTGAAGCTGGTTTCCGTTGCGAACATCTACTTCAGCAACTTCTACGATGGATGGTACTTCGCGGTTGAAGGTTATGATGGAGTAAGGGACACTGGCGATGAACCACAGATTGTGTCCAACAGCTTCGGATTCGCCAACATCGACTATGCTGGCTTTGATTTCAAATCAAGATTCCTCGATTGGCTTGTGAACGAATATGCGGACAAGAAGCTGACATTCACATTCTCGGCAGGGAACAGCGGCTATGGATATGGTACTGTTTCCACACCGGCTTCCTCTCCGGGTGTGATAACAGTCGGAGCTTCATCCGACTTCTTCTACAGGCATCTCTCTGGTCTTGAGGACGGCGCCCATCCGACGCATGGAGACATACCAGCAGAATCTGCCAGGGGCCCGACCATGATGGGAGAGCCCGATCCGGATATATTGGCGAATGGGAGAATGGCGTTTGGAAGCGTGGCTCTGAATCAGGTCGATTATCGTCCCTACGACGGGTCACAAGCGACAAACCTCTGGGCGGGTACAAGCCTCTCATCTCCTGGAGTTGCAGCAATGTTGGCCATGGCTTTCCAGGCGTACATGGAAGAACACGGTGTCTATCCCGATGCCAGCACCGCCAAATCGATGGTGATGAGCTCTGGAGACGACATAAATTACGATATCCTCTCACAGGGGGCAGGACGACTCAATGCCAAGAGATTAACAGATCTCGCATCGGACAAGGACGGCGTACAAGTGGATCCCAACAACTGGGTACCTGGCAATTACAAGGGAACAAGATACCAATCCTTCGCCAAATTGATGTATCCAGGTCAGGTGATTGACAATACCGAGACTTTCACGGTCAGCAACCACAACCCAAGCGCTGCTAAGACAGTTGATGTCTATGATGCCGTGTATCACAAAACGGATGAGGTGAACTACTCCTTCATGACTGTTGCCGAGGACAGGGCGGAATGGCAGATGGTCCTTGCGACAAGTCGCTATGCGATTAATCAGAGTCAACCTGGAGTCTATGAACCGGGCGTATATGACATGGACTACAACAAGCTGGCAGATGTGAATCTGACACACTGGCTGAACGCAGACCTGTTGCGGATCACCATGTATTTGAGATGGTCCGATCTGGACGACAACATGGACGGGAATCCGGATTACAGCTACTTCCTGGATGTATATGATTGGACGAAGAACCCGGCCGACATGGAGGACAAACCGCATCCATCTGACTACCACGATATGAACAGAATGCTGATTTCCTATCCTGATGCAAACATCTTTGAAGGAAGGGTGCACAACCCTGCTCAGAGAACGCATGATGGTTTGGTAATTGGGACAAGACCCGGCATCCAGCCTGGCCGATTGGGAGCTGTTGGTGCAGAAATCATGGTCTCCCTGGAGTTCTTTGAGAAGAGGGATTGGAACTGGCTGACATTGGACAAGAACACCCTGAATCTGCAACCCATTGGGCCGGGTGACAACGACACATTCACAGCAACTGTCATCGTGCCCGACAATACCTCGGTCGGCTCATACCAGGGTGGCATCTACCTTAAGACAGAAGGTGGATATGAGAATGAAACATCCTTTGCAGAAAGCACGAGGGGCATGCGCTTCATTCGCCTAGAGAGATACCACGCAAAGGACGCGACCGTGTACCTCAATGGAGCATTGCAGACGGAAGGTGTGGACTATCTGCTGCATGCCGAGAATGGAATGGTGGAATTCATCAACCCATTGAACAACTTCGATGAGGTGATTGTGAACTACACCTACTACAACGTCATTACGATACCAGTGATTGTCAACATCCCTTCGGACCGAATAGAATTCAGCTTCGGAGGTATAGAGCAGGGTCAGGACGACCTTTACTCCAACAGAGTCAACGGCGGATTCGGGAACGGTGCGAAATCCGGAGACTGGCGATACTACTTCGTGGATGTTCCAGATCAAGGCATGTTTGCTTCTGAGACCGGCGCCAAGTTCATGGTGGATGTCTGGTGGGACAAGCAGAGAACGGACATAGACGTCCTCGCATATGGCCCTGGAGGAGCAAGAAGTCCAATAGATCCGAAGGTAGTGCTATCTCCCTTGACGTACGGACCCTATGAGCTCTTCAGGTCAAATGGTGGAAGCGAACAGACCGCCAACTTCTTCACGACCACTGGTTTGAACGAAGAGGTCGTTGCACCCAAGATATCGGGTGGCCTGAATGTCATTGCGATTCATCAAGTAAGGGTGAACGGAACCATACACTTGGAGAACGTATCTGGAAATGTCGCATCCATGTCAGTTGTACCAGAGGAAATCAAGATAGTCACGAACCAGCTCGAAGGAGGGACAAATGTCCGTATGCATTCTACCATACCCTGGCTCGGAATTGGCAGCCAATCAGCAGGTCCTTCCCCACCGGTCCGAGAGATCAATGTGCCGATAAAACAGGACAACATAGAAGGAGACACTTTCATCGGACTTCTGGCAGAAGGAAGCTACACAAAGGTTGTGAACGTCCTGCCAACCGCTCTCATATTCGCCGTGAATATTACAAGTCTGGAGGAATGGACCGAGAAACCCTGTCCTGATCTGGATTTGGGCGTCTACTTGGATGGAAGGGGTCCGGACAACATACCTGATGGAGAAGCCACTGAAGATGAGTTCGTGGCTTACGGTGCCGACGCGGACGCCGAAGAGCAGGTGAGACTCATCAAACCTCCCGTCTTTGACGATCCAGATACGCCTAACATCAACGAAATGGTGGTGGGAGTTCCATACATCATCAAGGTTCTCGGGTTCACAGTTCCAGGTGGTCAAGGCACTTTCAACATCGATGTGACCCTCGTTCAAGGAGCTGGATTCGAAGTCGAAGGACTCAAGGCCGAGGACGATGAATGGGGACCCTTGGAGCTATCTCAGATAAACCTCACCTGGGATTTGGCCGGGAACACAACTGATGGGAAGATGCTTGGAGCGTTGTACCTAGGACCCTTCAAGTCTCCCTTCACAGTCCTGATACCGATTGAACTGATAGTGGACAGGGTGAAGCCGGAGGTGACTGAGTTCGCTCTGAGAACGCCCGGAAAGGAAGTAGACATCGAGACAAATAGAACGACCAATCACAAGCAACCTGATATCTCTTGTACCCTGAGAGACAAGGAAAGGGGAGAACTGGATTGGAGGAGCGTCAAGGTCTTATTTGATGGAGAGAATGTTACCAGCATCGCTCAGATCAACATAGACTTCACAGAAAGTGGAGCAGAACAGGGATATTACGAGGGAAAAGTAATCTTCACTCCACTGGAGAGACTCAAAGAGGGCACTCATTCCTTCGAGGTCTACGCTTCAGATATCGCTGGTAATGAGAATTATGGGAAACTCGATTTCTTCGTTGACAGCATGGCACCATACCTAGTTCTTGAGGGGAATCCAGTTGAGGCAACTACAAGTTCAATCGCCTCCGTGAGCGGTTGGACAGAATCTGACAAGACAGTAATCATCCGAGAGAAGACAGTGATGTCAGACATGGAAGGTCACTTCAGTGCTGACCTGAGCCTTGTTCCTGGCGAGAATCCGATAGACGTGGTTGTTGTGGACTTCTTCGGTGTTACCAGTGGAGACGAAGTGGTGAGATCAAACTCCCGCAGCCTGAAGAAGGTAATCATCTATGACACCATTGCACCTACACTATCCAGCCTGAAGTTTGACGAATCTGCGAGAACCAGTGCTGACATGACCTATCTGAGTGGAAAGGTCGAGGATCTCATAGCGGAACAGACACCATATGACCCATCCTCAGTCCTGGTGACTGTAAACGGAGAAGTTGTGGACGTGGAGAGTGACGGTGTCTTCGGCCTTCTGGTCTCACTACAGGAAGGTCTGAATGTCCACTTGGTGAAAGCCACGGACATGGCAGGGAACTCGGTGAGCGCTTACAGGAACATCACGATGGACACGATTGCACCCGGGCTGGATCTTGAAGATGTTCCATCGAGTACGGATAAGGGAACCGTATTGATCCGGGGAACGGCCGAGCTGGGTAGTCTTGTTACCGTCAACGGCAAGTTCGTACACGTGGATGGCACGGGTAGTTTCGAAGAGGAAATCGCGCTTATTGAGGGCGCCAATCTCATCATAGTCGAGGCGGTGGATTCGGCCGGGAATCTGCGTTCCAGTAGGCTGGTCGTCCAAATGAGCGTTCCAGAGGTCTTGCCATATGCACTCATAGGTGTAGGATTAATCGTTGGGCTTGTAATCGGTGTGATTGTTGGCATGAGCCTCCGGGGAAGAAGGGAAGAAGAGCTGGAAGAAGAGGAGTTCCTTGAGGAGGAAGAAGAGATACCAGAAGAAGTTGTGGAGGAAGAAGAGGAAATATCTGAAGAGCTCCCCGAAGAGGAACCCGAAGAACCAGAACCACCCAAAGAAGAACCTCCAGAGGATGAGAGGCTGACAAGGCTGAGAAAGGCGTACGAGGAAGGGAAGATCACCAAAGAGCTCTACGAACTCAACGTCAAGAAGATCCTCGGGAAGTAGCCAATTCGGAATCTATTTAGTTTGCATTTGCAATCTACCTAGCCAAGGGCCCATAGATCAGACCGGAAGATCGCTGCCTTCGCAAGGCAGAGGCCACGGGTTCGAGTCCCGTTGGGTCCATTTTGATTCGAGAATGAGAGATGGATGAGCTGGTGTTGACGAAGTGAGAATGTCCCACATCCACACCACAATAGATTTATAGATAGCCTCCTCTATGATACACGGGATTGATATGGCGCAAGTCATGTTGAGATTTATATTCATCAGTGACGCGGACCGTCCGACCGTAGCTTTGAAGGTACCAGACGAAATGCTTTTTCAGGAAGCTCTTGTGATGGCGGCCAAGAAACAGGGGAAGGATTCCAGCGTGGTGACAGCAACCTTTCCCGGTGGTTCACCCATCGAGGGTGGAACCGTAAAGGAAGTGGCTGACAAGAGTCCGAACATCCACGTAATCGATCCTTCTGTCGTTGGATGAGATACAAATGCGAACTGAGGACGATTTGTTCTACTTTCTTCAGTGTGCAACAGTCGCTTCCCCCAGGGATGACGATTGGTCGTTCAGGGTGAAGGAAGAGAAGTATGCATTGGAGAAGTTCAGCGAGTACCTCAAGTTCCTGGAAGGGAACGAGTGGTTTACAATCAAGCCTATAGATGAGAAGGCGACTCGATGGAAGGGCAAGGTCAAGGGCTGGGGATATGAGTTCGACATGGAGATGGTTCTGAAGGATGCGTATCCCACAACACCACCTGCGGTCAGAATACCTGAACTGATGAAGTACACGGACAGGAAGCTGGATGACAGTGTTCTTGGTCTCAGATTGTGCGATATGCACATGGAACAGAACTACTGGTGGGACGAACATTCTGGCATCGCTCTGTACATGAAGAGGGAGGTCTCCTACTGGGTCCAGAGTGTGATTGAGTCCATGAAAGAGAAGGGCTGGATATGACGGAAAGGTATGCACGATTGGGACAGTTCGAATTCGCGTATTTCTCCAAACTCAGGGATATGAGAGGTATGATAGTGGGCGTTGGAGGACTGGGAGCTCTCACAGCGGAAATCATGGCCCGGGTTGGAATGGGGGAGCTTGTGCTGATGGACTACGATGCGCTGGAAGAGGCAAATCTGAATCGGTTGATATACAATGTCGACCAGGTTGGCATGCCCAAGGTGGACGCTCTGAAGGAGTATTTGCTCAAGGCCAATCCAGATGTGGATATCACGACCTATCCGTACGATATAACGGATGGGGATGGATATGATGGATTCGTCAGCGAGATCGTGAATTGCGACATCATCTTTGGTTGCGTGGACACTTTTCAAGTTAGACTATTCATCAACTCCCAGGCGGTCAAGGCAAAGAAGACCTTGATCGATGGCGGCGCCTCAAATGACGGTATAAATGGAAGCGTGCATATTGTCATACCAGGTGAAACTGCATGTTACAGGTGCAACAGACCCTTAGCAAGAGAGGAGAAGGCCCAGACCCATAGAAGCGATGGATCAGGGCTGTGCCACTTCGCCTCACTCCCCACAACGATGGCAATCGTCTCCAGTTTGCAATGTCAGGAAGGTCTGAAGTACCTGCTGGGATTCGGAGAAGTGGCCTCATATCTGATGTACTACGGTCTTGAAGGCAAGATGGAAAGGTATGACTGGAAGCGTGATCCAAACTGCCCGGTCTGCGGGAAGGTCTAGCATGGAGGATTCTATTCTCATTCGGGAAGGTGCAATCGACTCGTTGCTGAGCCATGCGCTCAGGTCAGCAAAGGCTCACGGAAAAGAGGTCATAGGCTGGCTGATGGGATTCTTTCAGGAGGATGGGGTATGCGTTTCCGAGTCCATTCCATGTACAAACTACAAATTCCAATCCCGGGTCGGCGCTGAAGCAGACCCAACACAAGAGGCCGAGGTTGCGAGTCTGTATCCAAGGAACGTGGGTATTGTGGGGTTGTATCATTCTCATCCCTTCGCTATGAGACAGGAGGGCGGCCATTTCCGCCGGATATCCAGCCTGGACGATATCTTCCACAGTAGCACGGATGACAGAATGTTGAGGGCTAGGTCCAGCAGAAGAAAGAACTATCTCTCTATTGTCACAAATGGAATCGACTACTCGTGCTATGTCATGAAAAGAGGGTCAAAGGAAATCGAACCTTCTTTGGTCAGAGAGATTCCTTACAAGAATTCCCTTCAATCCTACCACGGTAGTTTCAGCGTTCATTTGGAAAAGGAGATGGAGAATGTTGATCTCCAGGATGCTATAAGGAAGGTAAGCTGGGAGTTGATGGATCTTGCCAAGACCAGTCTCAAACAAGAGAGCCTATCCATTGAGAAGGGGACATACAATAGGAGACGCAATACATCCAGGCAGAGGAGTAGGGAATACGACCAAGAGAATCTGTTGAGCTTCACCAAAGGGAATGATTCAATCATAGGCGAAGCGCAAATCTCGCTTTCACCTGTAGTCTACACCGCTCTGAAAGATGAGAAAGGAATAGATTCAGCAATGAAGGATGAGATACTGGACAATGTTGCCTATCTCTTATGGAAGCTATCAATTTCCAAGGCACCTACAACGGGGAAAAAGTGGAGCAGGGTTGAGATCCACCTAGGCAATGTGGAGATAGACGAATCAGAGTCCCTCCCCAAGAAGAGATTCCAGACACCAGAAAGGGAGATCACAATAAAGCGCTCATAATTCCGCGCCGCAC
>CP070767.1:1424363-1440571 GCA_020345725.1 Methanobacteriota archaeon
GGGTATGTTGCACAAAGCAAAAGTGCGCAGGGCGGTCGAAATACATCTCTCTACATGCCAGGTAAGCCACTGGGGGGATTTGAACCCACGACCTGCAGTTTACGAAACTGCCGCTCTAACCAGCTAAGCTACAGTGGCATTATCTTCATTATTTCACAAGTTCATTGGCCAGCTTTATTGCACACACGTCTCCGCACATTGAGCAAGTATCTTCCAGTTTGGGTTTCATCTTCTTTCTCTTTTCCTTGGCCATCTCTGGATTAAGGACGTACTTGAACATCTCGTCCCAGTCGAGTGACTTCCTGGCCTTGGCCATCTTCATGTCTATTTCCCAACCTCTGCCTCGGGCTAAATCAGCAACGTGCGCAGCGATCTTTGTTCCGATTACACCTTGTTTGACATCCTCAACTGTAGGGAGTGATATATGCTCAGCCGGAGTCATGTAACATAGGAAATCCGCACCGTAATACCCTGCAAGGGCACCGCCAATCGCACCTGCCAGATGATCAAAACCTGCGGCAATGTCAGTTGGAAGCGGACCCAGAACGTAGAATGGTGCACCATCACAAACGGTCTTCTCGATTCTCACATTGGCTTCAATCTGGTTCAAGGGTACGTGCCCAGGTCCTTCGACCATGGTTTGCACATCCGCTTCCCTTGCCCGCTTGACCAATTCGCCAAGAACGATGAGCTCCTGCAACTGTGGGGCGTCAGTGGCGTCCGCAATGCATCCCGGCCTCAAACCATCCCCCAGACTTATTGCGAATTCGTGCTCTTTGGCCATCTCCAATAAGTAATCGAAGTTCGAGTAAAGCGGATTCTCCATTCCATTGTGCAGAATCCAAGAAACAAGCCAGGAACCACCTCTTGAGACAACACCGACCTTCCTTCCGGAGTCCCGTATGAGCCTGGCACCCTCCATGGTAACTCCGCAGTGAACCGTCATGAAGTCAACTCCGTCCTTTGCATGCTTCTCTATCCCGTTGAACATCTCATCCTCGCTCATATCCACAAGGGACCCTTTCTTGGCCGCCAGCAGACCTGCCTGATAGATGGGGACCGTTCCGAGAGGAACATCAGTCTCTTTGAGAATCGCCCTCCTGATCTCATCAATATCCCCTCCAGTGCTCAAATCCATAATGGTATCTGAACCGTATTCAATAGAGACCTTTGCTTTCTCCAGTTCTTCTTCTAGGTCCACATGGTCAGGGGAGGAGCCCAGGTTGGCATTGACCTTTATGGATAGATCCTCGCCGATGCCAACAGGCTTAGGTGAGTGCCTTGGATTCTGAGGTATAACGACTCTACCTTTTGACACGAGTCTTCTCAATCTCTCGGTATCAATTCCCTCCTTCTTCGCCACCTCCTCAATCTCGGGAGTCTGGCTACTTCGCGCACTCTTCATCAAAGTCATCAAAACTGACTATCCCTGCCACCGTATTAAAGCTTTGTGAGATGGCACATTGGTTCTCTATCCTGATTCTTCTATCAAAATACTGAAATAAGGGTGGGAGCCCTGGAAACCGGGCTAGCAAATAAGGCATCGGGTTAGTGGAGAGATCGCATCATTGCGCGGTTTCCTCAGCCCCCACCTGTAAGACTCTTCGGGGAAGAAATACTATTCCTCCTGCCCTCTTTAGTGATTGCCTCCATTGTGCCGAGAAGGGATGGATTCGCTCCGAGTGTGCCACGGCCTGTCTAAAGAAGTACTGTGCCGCGACTTTCGCAGCTATTTCATCCACATCTACATCTAGCATAACGTTTAAGAGATATTTTTTTCTTTCGATGTTTTTCCCCTTTTCTAGTCCACTGTTCTCCTCCTTCTTCGGATATTCTCCTTCCAAAGTTCTCTCCCCCTTCTGTCTTTGTTCGTTCCTCCCTTCTTTCACACTCCTACATGTAAATCATCATAGCTGATTCGATCTTGCCCCATCCCTGCTTCTTCCTAGGAGCAGACCTTTTGTGAGCCAGATCGACCACTTTCACACCTTTACGTGGTCGGCCAACTCCAACTCTTTTAATGGATTTCTTCTCCATCTCCCGCCCCCCATTCTGTTAAGAATGTCAGTCTTTTAGACTGTTATTTGTAATTATTGATTTCCGGCGTATTAATAGCTTTCGCAAATCGGTTTCAGCCAAGGTTTAAATCCAGGAACACAATCCTTTTTCGATGCCCTGGGTGAATGGTCAGATACTCACAGAAGATGGATTCCGGAAGGGTAGTCTGGAGTTCGGTGAAGATGGTATCAAGGATATCACTGGCCAAAGATCCAAAGAGGCACTGGCAGAAGGCCTGGTTCTTCCATTGTTTGTGAACGCTCACACTCATATCGGCGATTCATTTATCAAGGAGGAGTTGGAGGGATCGATGGAGGAAATAATGGCTCCGCCGAACGGACTGAAGCACCGACTCTTGGAGAATGCAACTGACGACAAGATACTGGGTGGAATGAGGGAATCGATTGAAAGGATGAATGATTCTGGAATATCCCATTTCATTGATTTCAGAGAAGGGGGATTGAGAGGTGCATCCCTGTTGTTCCGCGCCGCTCTGGACTACTCTGTTACCCCAATTGTGTTTGGCAGGCCATCTGGAATGGAGTATGACAAGAAAGAGGTAGAATCCCTTCTAAGATCAGTTGATGGTCTGGGAATAAGCAGCATTTCGGACTATGAAATGTCTGTCCTGGAGAAGTTAAGGAGAGACGCAGAATCCTCGGGCAAAGGCTTTGCCTTTCATGCCAGTGAGAGAATCAGAGAAGATATCGATGCTATCTTGGACCTGAACCCAGACTTTCTCGTACATATGTTGGAAGCGACCGATGCTGATCTTGAGAGATGTTCCGATGCAGGAGTGCCAATTGTGGTCTGTCCACGTGCGAATGCGTTCTTCGGCAAGGCTCCCAGGCTAGGCACCATGCTCGACAAAGGAGTCACACTCATGCTTGGAACGGATAACGCAATGCTGAGCTCACCATCAATTTTCGAAGAGATGCGGTTCATTCGGCAAATGTCGGAGCAAATCGAAAAACTGACATCTGGCTCTATTCTAAGAATGGCTCTGAAGTCCCGAAAAACTTTAAATGGGCAATCGGCTTTATCACTTCAAATCGGACAACCTTCGGAATTTCTTGTCCTAGAATTGTCCTGCGATGACCCTGAAGATTGCGTTGTGGCAAGGGCTTCGGAACGGGATATTTCCCTTGTTGCCCGAGGCAAGAGACTGTGGATCAGAAGAGGCGAACGACTCAAGGAGGAATCAAACTGGCTGGAAAGAAGACAAGAGTCAAGGACCTGATGACTCAGAAACCAATAGTTGCCAAACTTCCCGGCTCCAGAGAAGATGTACTTAGACGCCTTGTGAAGCACAAGATTACCGGTCTCCCCGTAACCAAGAAGGACGGAACCTACGTTGGGTTCGTTGCAAGAAAGAACCTGTTTGCCCAACCGGAGGAAGAACAACTGGCTCTGCTGATGAAGAAGGATTGGCCTACAATCTCACCTAACTCTAAGGTCGAGGATGCTGTAGAAGTGATGACGAGGGAAGACGTTCATTTCCTTCCTGTAATCGAGAAGAAGAAGGTCCAGGGCATAATCACCCCAGCTGATGTGCTGATAGTCGTCGAGAAGGCACAACTCGAGATTCCAGTGGAGGATCTCCTTCGTTCCCCTTGTGTCCCAATATTTGAGCTCACGCCCCTGACCGTTGCACTCCGGATCATGAGCGTCGCAAACGTGTTCGCACTTCCAGTTCTAGATGAGGACGGTTTCCTGTCCGGGATTATCACAGACAGGGACTTCTTTGACAAGAGCCATGTGGACGGTACGATCGCCATGTCAGATTTGGGTCTGGCTGAGGATGAGGACAGCTGGACGTGGGAGGGCCTGAGGAACATAATGAAGCTGTATTACGAGGAATCAAAGATACATCTTCCCAAGATATTTGTGAAGGATGTCATGGTCTCGGAACCCACTACCGTGTTTGCGAAGACTGGGGTGAGCGAGGCGTCACGTTTGATGAGGAAGAATGACTTTGGACAGTTACCTGTCAGAGGTACTGATGACAGGCTCTTTGGAATGCTCTACGATTTGGACGTGTTGACCGTTTTGCTGAGCTAGAGAGGATGATGAATGACAAGAAGATATGACGAGGTCATGTCTCTTTCCCTTAGGAGAGGTTTCATTTGGCCGTCCGTGGACATATACGGAGGTTTTGCAGGCTTCTATGACTACGGTCACCTTGGCGCAATGATGAAAAGGAAGTGGGAGGACCTGTGGTTAAGGTATTTCCTGGGGTTGAGCGAAAGGTACTACCTCATAGACACCACCAACATACTGCCCTACAAGAGTCTGAAAGCTTCTGGACATGTGGATCATTTCACCGACATACTCGTCAAGTGCTCGGGCTGTGGACTATCCCACAGAGGAGACCATCTGGTTGCAGACGCCACTGGGAAGTCAGCCGAGGCACTCGGAACGCAGGAGATTGATACTGAGATAGAGAAACTGAACATTCGCTGCCCCAAATGCAAGGGTACCCTGATGCCATCGACAGAGTTCAACATGATGTTCCCACTTTCTGTTGGGCCAACTGGAACTGATCAGGCCTTTCTCAGACCTGAGACCGCTCAGGGCGCATATCTGAACTTCAAGAGGGAGTTCGAGTCGCTGAGAAGGAAGCTCCCATACGGCCTGGCTATAGTTGGACGAGCGTTCAGGAACGAGATATCTCCAAGACAGGGAACCTATCGAATGAGGGAGTTCATCCAGGCAGAGCTTCAGATATTCTTCAATCCAGGGACTTTCGACGACGAGTTGGATTTTGAGAGCGTGGCGGATGAGGTAATCCGCATTTCTTTCGAAGAAACGAAGGAAGATGGCGAGGTCGAGGGCATAGAGGCCGGGGACCTGTTGGGGAGATTGCCGAAATTCTATGTCTACCACATGGCGAAAATGCAGCAGTTCTATCTTGACATTCTGAAAGTCCCCAGGGAGAGATTCCGGTTTGCTGAGCTAGGAGAAAAGGAGAGAGCTTTCTACCACAAGTTGCACTTTGACATCGAGATTAACATAGATTCTCTTGGAGGCTGGGGGGAGATCAATGGAATACACTACAGAACCGATCACGATCTGAAGGGACATCAGGCTGGATCGAATGAGAAGATGACGGTTAACGTAGGTGGAGAAAGGGTTCTGCCACATGTCCTGGAACTCAGCTTTGGTGTGGACCGCAACATCTGGGCATTCTTGGATGTGTTCTACGAAAAGGATGACCGCACTGTGCTTAGACTTCCCAAAGAAGTTGCTCCGATTACTCTTGGTATATTCCCACTAGTGTCAAAGGAGGGCCTTCCAGAACTGGCCAGGGAAGTGTACGACTCACTGAAGCACGATTTCAGCTGTTTCTATGACGAGTCAGGTTCCATCGGAAAGCGGTACGCGAGGATGGATGAGATAGGTACGCCCTATTGCCTGACTGTGGATTTCGACTCCCTCAAGGCGAAGGACGTGACGGTGAGAGAGCGGGATAGTACTGATCAGAAAAGGATCAGCATCGATGGTCTGGCTGATAGCCTCAGAGCACTACTCAAAGATGAAGAACCGGCTTGAAAAGCAGTATCATCAATTATTATTGTGTCGAAATAGTTAATATCGAAATCAACGAGTAATATTCGAATGGCTCGATCTAAGAAGATGTCCGAGGATGCCAAGGCACTTTGGTTGCTAGGCGTCTGTCAGAGGAGATTGAAGGAGAACCCAAAGGACGTTGATGCTTTGTTCTGCAAAGGAGTCGCTCTGGCAAAGATGGGCAAGTACAAGGAGTCAATCATCTATCTGAACAGGGTTACTCTACTGAGCCCGAAATACCCAGGTATCGATCTCTTCAAGGCAAGAGTTTATGAAGCACTCGAACAGAAGGTCAGTTCGATACTGGATTCTGGAGAATGAACTGGGCCCGATTGGAAGCCTTTTGGTGCATATTCCACATTACGTACCAGTCTTTGAGAAGATTATCATCTTCGATAACGAAAGAAGAATTGGTTTATAGACTGACCATGTAGGGAGTAATGAGTCGAATTCATGTTCTCTGAGGAAGAATCTGGGAAGAGGAACAACGCACCCCGAGCCCTTTCTGCAGATAACGGAAACGTCGCATCAAGTCATGTTCCTAAAGGGAATGGACCTGCGGTTGAAAAGCAAGCGGCTGCCAGCCAGAAACCCCATCCCAGTGAACTACCAGATGTGGAGAAATCCTCCATCTACCTAGTGGAGGAGGAAAGATCAGAGAAGGCCTACCAGCTTTTTCGTAAGGCACTTGCCAGTGGACACCCCGGTCTCTGCGCCACAAGAGTCTATCCAGAGATACTGCAAAAGAGATATGACCTCGACAATTGTGCCATGATCTGGCTTTCGAATGCCGGAAAGGAGGGTTCAATAAGACCTCGCGATCTGGAGAGGCTCAGCCTGGTACTGGAACAGTTTATATCCAACAGGAAAGGAGTGGTACTTGTTGATGGAATAGAATATCTGATAACTAACAACGATTTCGTGACTGTTCTTAGGCTAGTTCAAAGCCTGAGGGACCAGATTGCGATGAATCTGGCTATCATGATAATCTCATTGAATCCCTCCACCCTCGGATTCCAGGAACTGAACCTGCTTGAGCGGGAAATGGACACTGTTCTTAGAATGTGCGGTCCAGCTGCACATGACCAGCAAGATTTTCACAGTCGATAATTACCGAAAAAGGTTTATCTTATGAAGGCAAGATTCGAAAGAAGAATGAGTCACATGTTGCCTGAAGTTCAAAACATCATTGACTACGAGTTCCTAAATCAGGATCTGGACATTCCAGTGAAGCTGGATATACTGTTCTATGAGCTGGATAGGGTAGAGAAGACGCTGGAAGTAAAGGGGAATCCTTACGTTTTCCTCGATCCGGACGAGGCTGAGATATCAACAGAGAACGGAAGAGTGAAGTTCCAGCGACATGAGGAATGGATTCGGGAAAAGCTTTCCGAAACTGAAGTGGCCTCATCCGTGCCAGATGGCTCTGATAGCTTAGACGAGCTCTACAACTTCATAATCGATACTCTGTGGAGGGAAGACATCCACGCGATGATCATCCTGACTCTGGCTCAGATTGTGATAGTTCAGGGCCTAGACCAATATTGCCAACCCAACAACTAATGTGGCTAGGACTCACGTTTTTCATTTTTGAGATTGACGTATAAAGAGTTATAAATGCCAAGCTTGTAGCATGTATGCTGTGGGTCCTATGCCTGAATACGTCAAAAAGAAGATACTGCTTCTCGGTGACGGAGCTGTCGGCAAAACCTCGCTGATACGGAGGTTCGTGGTCGACAAGTTCAGCGACAACTACATCGCCACAATAGGAACAAAGGTGACAAAGAAGGACATTAAGCTGAAGGTCAATGGCGAGGACTACTTCGTCTCTTTGATGATATGGGATGTTCTGGGGCAGAAGGGTTACTCGGCAGTTCAAGCGAGCAGTTTCAGGGGATCTCAGGGAGCAATGATGGTTTATGATTTGACTAGACCGGAAACGCTCCAATCTCTCGAAGAGTACTGGATTCCACAAATATTCGAATCTGCAGGCAAGATACCTCTCGTGATGGTTGGCAACAAAGTTGACCTCATAGACAGAAGGAAGTCCTACGAGGAGGACGCGAAGGAATTCTCGGACGCATATGAGGCCCAATCATATCTCAGTAGTGCCAAGTCTGGGGAGAATGTTGAGAAGATCTTCCGCATGATTGGAAAGGAGATACTTGAGGAGAAGAGGGTGGAAGAGGTTGAGAAGTCAGTAGAGATGGATGCACCTCCTTCAATCGTTCGAGCCTCTGATAAGATCATTATGGACTTCTGCAACCAGTTCGGTGGTCTGGAAGCTGGGATGCCCATAGTAAGAGAGCAGTTCATCAAGGCAGGGGTTAACATCAAAAACCCCACAAAAGAAGGTCTCATTAGGGCCGTTAATATGCTGGCCGAGGTTGAAATGACAATCAAGGACCATCAGACTGTGACAAGAAACAGAAACCGAAGGTTGGCATTGATCAGGGGTGCTAGGTGAGCTGGGTATCAGCTCTTTCAGCTGAGGCGTCTTATCATATAAGGTCCATCAAGAGAATAGCCCAGTTTTCTGTAGTAGGGTCTGGCGCCAACACCACTGGTAACTGACATTTCGTCCATTCCCCACTCATCCAATACAATTCTTTCGCATTCTTCCAACAACTTCTTTCCATATCCTCGGTGTTGCCACTTTTCCTCCGAAGACTCATCTATAGGTACGACCTCTCCCAGGACCTTCAACTCTCTGACTCTTGCTGATTCATTTGATCTTCTCAGCCTAACATAGGCCACAAGACCTTCAGTGGTCTTCTCTTCGAAGGAAATGAAGTTCTCAGTGCCTCCAGAAGCTTCGTATTCCGTCCTTTTCATCTCAATCTCGGCATCCCCAGTCGGCAATTCACCATCGATTCTACCGATTTCACGGCACCTAATACAATTGCACCTTTCATTGTTATCTTTCAGTAGCTTTTGAGCAAGAAGCCTGATGTCCCCTTTCCTGACACCGTCCATTATCAGTGGAGCAGGGATATCTCTTTGAATTCTCTGTATCCTGACCCATTTGGGTATCTGTCTCTTAATGTCAGCCAGTAGCTTTGCTGCTTCATCTTCGTGATAGGGCGTATACTCTCCAGCTTTCCACTTTTGGTGGAGTTCAGTTCCCTCGACAACCAGTGTTGGATAGATCTTGATCATATCTGGCTTGTAGCCATTGTCGGTGAAGATCTTGCGAAAGGATTCCAGGTCTTTCTCGTACGATGATCCTGGCAGTCCCGGCATCATGTGATAGCACACCTTCAATCCGCTTTCCTTGGCAAGCTTGGTTGCCATCTTGGATTCTTGGATCCCGTGTCCTCTGTTGATGTTCTTGAGGATATCATCATCCGTTGTCTGGACACCGAGTTCGATCCTGGTTGCACCCAAAGACATGGAATATTCAGCATCCTCTTCTTTGAAGCAGTCAGGCCTGGTTTCGATTGTCAATCCAATACATCGTGACTCGGCATGCTCATTGAGTGATTGTGCTTCGCTCAGGCTACTCGAATCCTTGCCATTCATCCCATCTAGGCATCTCCTGACGAACCATGTCTTGTAACCAATGTCAAAAGCAGTGAATGTCCCACCCATCACTATCACATCCACCTTGTCCACTGAATGTCCCGTAGCCTTCAATTGCTCCAATCTTGAAACCATTTGCTGGTAAGGGTCAAAATCGTGCTGAATCGCTCTCAAAGCAGCGGGTTCCCTCCCTGTATAGGATTGTGGAGTTCCAAATTCTATGCCACCCGGACAGTACGAGCATTTCCCATGGGGACAGGGACTGGGTTTGGTCATGACCGCTACGACAGCGACTCCAGAAAGGGTCCTCGAGGGTTTGGTCCTTAAGAGGGAGATTACCTGGTTCTTCATATCCTCTGGACACGTTGCCAGGATCTCTGAGTTGGTGGGGAGTTGTTCAAGGCCGTACTTCTTGCAGAGACGAACCTTTGCCCTTTGCAGCTGGTCTGGAGTGCTTATCTCTCCCGAAGCAATGGATTGAATGATTTCCTCACCGAGTTCCACGTCCTATCCATCCTGTTCTCGATATTAAGGTGTGTTGGAATGCACCAGTTCAACCAAACATCATCCCATCGTAGTCCTTCTTTCTAGGTTTCTTCTTGCCCTTCTGTTTGTACCTCTTTCTCTGAGTTGCCTTACGGCCCACGAACGCAATGTCTGAACGCAGCAGCCTGATGAACGTCTTGTCGGGAAGCTCCTCGAATTCGAGTATCCCTCTAGATTGGAGGGCCTTCAGTGTTCTCATAAGAACACTAGGAGAGATCTTCAGCTCCCATTGTAGGTCGGACGTGGTCACGGGATAGGTCTCAAGCAGGATGCGAAGTATTCTTGCCTCCAAAGAATCGGACTCTATCTCAATTGGCATAGAATGCCCTTCAGATGTACATTCGGCTGGGATCCTCTCGCTTCTTTCCTTCCTCAACTGCTTCCACTACATCGATAGCCAGAACCATGTGAGTCGGGATAATTCTCTTCCGACCAGCTGAATCCTTGTGGGAGTCGTCCAAGAAAATCACAATTGCCTCATCATGCCCGATTACCGTATATCCTTCGAATGTCCCGTGTGACACCAGCGGTTTCTCCCTCGTTTCAAGGGATTTCACCCTGTATTTCGACCCTTTCGTAAGCACAAAGTCCTTCTTGCCTTCTTCCAACTTAATCACCTCTTCTTCTCGCAGAGCTTCTGTATGTGTTCCACAGTCTGCCTGTAGTTTTCCATTGCGACGTCTACATGAGCTTCCACGAAATTCCAGGCCTTTGCCAGATTTCCGTATCTTATCCTGTACCCCTTCTTCCGCTCCTTCCCATCCTTGACTTCCAAGTCTTCGATTATGTCCATACCTTTCAGTTTGTTAATGTGGCGATATATTGTGGGTTTCGTGGTTTTGAGTTTGGTGGAGAGTTGTTCCACCGTCCAGCCCTTGTCCATTCTCTCAAAGAAGCATTCCATCAACAGTCGATAGGGAACACTTTCCTTTATGGATTTGGCATCTGTCTTGGGATCATATCCTTTTGGGAAGTATCCAATCTGATTCAGGAATAGGATTGCAACTTCGTTCTTGTCCTTGATTGGAGTCAAAGGGGTGTTACTAACAACAGTTAGTTCGAATGCCATTTCCTCCTCTCAAGTACTGAAAGCGGTTAAACTAGTTATTAGTTTTGATTTTCTATTTTAGGTGGGAAGTAGATTAACTGGGGTTGCCCACTTGTCTTCCTGTCGGATTCTGAACTGTCCTATTCCTCAGGCGGAGGAGGTGATTCCACTTCCGGCTTGGATCGACCCATGACAAACATTGCGATTAGGATGATAATCATCAGTACGATGACTACAATCACCAGCATGGGTGTCATATCCTCGACCTTCGGAGGTATTGCTTCATGAACATCGAGGATTCCATCCCCGTCGTCATCGTTGTCTGTGTTGTCGCCTATGCCATCGCCGTCAGTGTCTGCATGTTCAAATGGATTGTCTGGGAACTCGTCTATGGTGTTTATTGCCCCATCACCATCCCTGTCGGAATCTGCTCTGTCTCCGATGCCATCTCCGTCCGTGTCCTTTGACTCCTCATCATCCTTTGGGAAGGCGTCCTGGAAATCAAGAACACCGTCACCATCATCATCTGGATCCTTGTTATCCCCGATACCATCTCCGTCCGTGTCCTCCCATTCGTTGGGATCCTCTGGGAAGTCGTCCATGTCATCGTCCACGCCATCGTTGTCATCGTCCAGATCATCGTTGTTGCCTATTCCATCGCCATCGGTATCCACAGTTTCGGTTGGATCGTACGGGAGGTCATCATCCTCATCCAAGACACCGTCGCCATCATCGTCCCGGTCCAGGTTGTCGCCGATACCATCACCGTCGAAATCTGCGTACTCATCAGGATCTGTTGGGAAATCGTCCTCGGTATCGTCTACGCCATCATTGTCGTCATCTGGGTCCGCATTGTCCCCGATCCCGTCTCCATCGGTGTCTCTCCACTCGGTGTCATCCTTCGGGAAGTCATCATCTTCGTCGGGGACTCCATCATCGTCATCATCGTTGTCAAGATTGTCACCAACTCCATCACCGTCCGTGTCCTCGTATTCGTCGGGGTTCTTCGGGAAGGCGTCTTCGTCATCTGGAACGCCGTCATTGTCGTCATCTAGGTCCGCGTTGTCACCCACACCGTCACCATCGGTGTCTTGCCATTCCTCAGGGTCCTTCGGGAAATCATCGTTCTCATCCGGATGGCCGTCACCGTCGTCATCCATGTCTGTATTATCGCCTATGCCATCTCCGTCCGAATCGGCATATTCGAAGGGATTCCTCGGAAAAGCGTCTTCATTATCATTAACACCGTCATCATCGTCGTCCTGGTCTGCATTGTCTCCCACACCGTCACCATCAGTATCAACGGATTCTGTTGGATCCAGCGGGAACTCGTCTATGATGTCGGGAACACCGTCGTTGTCATCATCGAAATCGCTCTGATCACCCGTACCGTCCCCATCAGTATCGAAATCTGGGGAGTTTGCAACTGCTATGGTCCAGGGAGACTCGTTAGGAACGAAGTCCTCGGCAGAGATTCGGTAGAAATACGTCAAGCCATTGACGACATCCGTATCCACATAGAACTCTGTCCAGGCCTGGACTTGAGTCACATGTAAGTATGTTACAGCATCCATACTCCTGTAGATGTTGTAGAAGGTAAGGTCAGCCTCTGGGTTCCGGTCCCAGGACACGTTGAGAGCATTACCACTGGCGACTAAATCCACTGCTAAACCTGTTGGGGTCATCGGAGCAATAGTGTCCACGACCTCCACGAACTTAGTGGCATTGTTGTTCGTAGTCACATTCTCGAATGGGAACGGAAATCCCTCAACAGTGATATTGTAAATGTCGTTGTACATCGGTACCCATGGGAATTCCACAAATGTGTAGTTCTTTGATCCCAGACTGGGTATCATGTAGGTGTCCATGAAGGTTCCGTTTATGTAGAGATTGATTATGATACTGATCTCCTCGTTCAGGCCCGCGTTCTTCACCGTGGCATTAATCGTTGCAGGCTCCGTTCTTTCCAGAACATCTGGCATGTTTATGCCGGCAACCGCGATGTCGTGTTCGAACCTTGCAGGCATGTAGAATATGAAATTTTCCAGAACGGGAGAATATCCTCGGGCGTATCCCCATTCAAGCGTCTGCTGGGTTGCTATCACAGTTCCAGCTCCGAAGTACAGCTCAATGGACACTGGATTCCCCGTCGCTGTGTCCTCCATAAGAACGTCAAAGGGAGATGTCATGCCTGAAAGATATCCATGCGAGGAGTAGCCCCAACCGTCCAACTCTCCGTCCGTTATCATGTTCGGGATGTTCGCGATTTCATGCATTGGGTCAGTTATCGTAATCTCGTCAGTGAATCCGGATGTGGATGTGAAACCACCAGGCATTGTGAGGCCTGCCCAGTCATCAGAAGAGTAGGTCGCTCCGTGGAATTCAAGGATTCCCCCAGTGGCGACATATGCCTCGAACCAAGCAGCATTGTTCTCCATAGCCTGATAGAAGGAGTAGGGTTGGCATGCAGCCATTAGGACTTTTTCATAACTTGCAAGATTGATAGACCCGAAGTCGGCTGAGGTGTAGCTGTCATACGGAATCCCATACGCGGTCATTGCGTCCTCGTTGCTCGTGGTGCCCCAGGGATCTCTATCTTCAAAGAGCGCAACGCTCGTTGGTGCATCAGCGGTCACGGTTGCGGGCGTAACCACAAAACAAGCACCGCAGAGGGCAAGCAACAATACAAACACAAACATTCTCCTACCAAGCCCACTAATACCTCTTCCAAGCCTCAACATATGTGATCCTCCGCTCAAGAAGTCCTCTCCAGACTTCTCATCTGAGGGCGGGATAGGGGAAGGCTAATTTAAGGCTGTCGATGGCATTCCCAGGGAGAATAGCAGGTTCGAGAGTAGAAAGCAGGATTTGTGCCTCGATTCATGGGATTTCAGGTTGGGCGATATCCTATTATACTCAGCGTAGCATTCTCAAAATGATACTGAGGATGGGTGTTAAGGAGGCAGTCACACGGCTAGTGTCCGGGGCTACACAACCAGAACGATTCTGACCGTGATATTCTCCTTGATGGTAACTTTTGCGGTTTTTTCAATGGACTCCACGACTGTCAAAGCAATCGAGCCTCCCATTGCCGATTTCTCTTGGTCTCCTTCCACCCCTGATGAAGGGGCAGTCGTCCAATTCACTGACCTTAGTACAGATCCAGACGACGCCATCGTCTCCTGGCTTTGGCAGTTCGGGGATGGTGGGACCAGTTCGTTGACCTATCCTTCCCATGCATATGGTGACAATGGACTCTACCAAGTAACGCTCACTGTTACCGATGCCATGGGCCTCCAAGATTCAATCACCAAGAGTCTTACCACATCAAATGTGCCACCAGATGCTCACATTAACTCACCCCTCATCTTCACAATGACCCAGGGGAGCATGACCGTAGCGATTCCCCCTGTCGAACGAGCCGAAGATATGGTCTCCTTCTACGACTATTATAGCGCCTCCAGCCACACAGGATTTGAGAAGGCCTATGAGAGCAAGGTGTTCCTTTATAGGGACACTGTCGCCAATGACCTCCATCTCATAATGACCCATGACATTGACAACGGGCCATCAACCCTGTCAGAGGTCTATTTCGATTTGAGCGGGATACCTGCAGGAGCGTATGTCTCGCAATCCGATGACACATCCCACTGTTGGGATCCACCGAGATGTGAAGAGTTCTCTTTGGACTATCCAGATCGAGAAGGTCAGTGGCGTTTCTTCCATAACACAGACGGAGGAGTACTCTCTGGACTTCCTCTGGATATCCCATGGTGCATCACCGTTACTCCGCAACACTGGGTGGCCATTGATCGCTGGGTCTATCACTTCGCAAGCGGTGATGCGATCGAACTTGACATGAATACGCATGCTACCATTTTCTACACACCTCCTCCTGTCCCTCCGGATGATGTGACCATTGAAGAAGGTGGTGAGGTGAGCCTTTCTGGGTTCTTTGACGACCCTGGTTGGGAGGATGTTCATAATGCTAAGTGGTATTTCGGTGATGGCACAAGGGAGGATGCAACGTTCTCTCAACGCTCATTCTTCACCCTATATGATGTAGACCCAGTGGTCCGCAAGTATGCCGATGATGGGATTTATGCGGCCTGCCTCGTAGCGGAGGATGATGATACTGGCGTGGGGTCACTCTGCATCAATGTTACCGTGGAGAATGTTGCACCTGTAATCAGCTCACTGACATCGCGAACGACCAACATAGGCGAAACCATTTCCTATGATGCAATGGCAATCGACCCTGGCAGTGACGACCTGACCGTCCTATGGAACTGGGGAGATGGAACTCCCGATAGTGTTACCGAGTTTCTCAACAACGGTGTGAGCCAGGATCCCTATCAGAGCTCAGGGGGCACCTATCCATTCTCAGCGACGGACAGGATTACCCACATTTATGAGAACACTGGTTCTTACATTGTTACGCTGACAGTTGTCGATGATGATGGAGGGGAAACGGTAACGACTGCATCAGTTGCAGTCACTGCTCCCGACTTGATACCGTGGGATGTTCGAGTGAATGGCATTCCGTATGTAGATTCCGTGCACGCTGTGCTGGGAAGTGAAGTTGACATCTCAGTCAAGGCGAAGAATGTGGGAACAGGAGAAGCTGTAAATTGGTTCTATCTCAATCTCATAGATTCGACAACCCTCCGCTTGATAGAGGTTCAAGGTTTGGAGGTCGGAGAGATATCGGCAGAACCCCTCACCCATAGATTGAGTGCAACTGCTCCAGGAATCTATCGTGTCTACATAGCAGTCGATTCCGCGAATGATGTTATGGAGGAGGATGAGAGCAACAATTGGCTGCGTTTGGACGTAGTAGTTGAAGGACCTGATCTAATACCGGAAGAGATAGAGATTGACGGTGAAGAGTACATATCTCATGTGGAGATGGAGCCAGGGGACACAATCACAATTTCTCTCCTCGTGGCTAATATTGGGACTCACTCAAATGGGAAACCTTCAATGATTGCATTCTACTTCGGGGAAAAGAATGAATACCCCATCCTCATTAAACAGATTTCTGAACTGGACATTGAAGAGAGATCTCTTAGAATTACCATGGATTGGAGTGCTCCGTCAAAGGAGGGGGAATATTCAATCATATTTGTGGCAGACTATGATGACGATGTTCGGGAATTGAATGAGGAGAATAACGTCGCTGAGATTCGGTTAGAAGTGAAAGCGGCACCCGAATCAGAGCCGAATAACAAACCTCTCATCGCCCTCCTCTTCACTTTGATTCTTGCCATTTTCGGAGGCGTTTTGGCGTTCAAAAAGCCGCTGGACATTTCCTTGCCGATCAGAAAGGGAAATGGAAGAGAGGCAAATCTCAAGAGGAAGGAACTTGGAAAGAAGACTATTCAAGAGAAGCTCCTCATCCTCGAAGAAGAAGAGCTAATAGCCAAATTCTCGAGGGACAGGCTCCTTACTACACTACTTCTCG
>CP070767.1:1440671-1443828 GCA_020345725.1 Methanobacteriota archaeon
AAGCAAGTGCGGCCGCTCCGCAGGCCCCTGCCGATTCGATACGAAATGTAGGGATGTGTCTTGGGGAAAGGCCCGAGTAATCTGAAACCAGCGGTGCAACGTGCTCCTGCTCGATGAACTTCCCTGCCGACATGTTGCCCACGAACAAAGCATCGATCTGCTGTCCTGTTATCCCAGAGTCCTCCAGTGCTTTCATTCCCGCTTCAATACCGATCTCCCTAAAAGAGAGGTCCCAGAGTTCACCAAACTTTGTGTCACCGACACCAATTATCGCAACGTCTCTCATTTGGAACACCTCACAATCTGATCTTCCCGCGGAATTTGGCATAGGTCGCGTAATCGATGTAGTTCGCATTCTCGACCATTTCCACAATTGTGGGGGAGTTATTTGTTCTAATCTTCTTTATGGGTTCATTAACCGTGATGTCGAAACCGTCCGATCCGGCGCCTGAGCCGTATCCGATAGCGAAAATCCGAGAGCCAGGCTCGGCCACATCCAGGATACCAGCAAGACCCAATAACACTGCACCTGAGTATGTATTCCCGATGTGTGGCACCAAGAGGCCAGTCTCTATCTGCTCCTTGGAGAATCCCAGCTTCTTTCCTGCACTTACAGGGAATTTCCCGTTCGGTTGATGAAAGACGGCGTAGTCATAATCGTCTGGTTTAGTACCAGTTTCATCGAACAACCTCTTTGCACACGTAAGAACGTGCTTGAAGTAGGCTGGCTGCCCTGTGAATCTACCACCATGCCTTGGATAGGTCTGACCCTCCCTCCTCCAGAAGTCCGGAGTGTCCGTGGTGTAGGAAACGGTACTGTTTATTGTTGCAACTACGTCCTCCTTTCCAATAAGAAATGCTCCACCCCCAGCAGATGCAGAGTACTCGAGAGGATCGCCAGGTGCCCCTTGGGAAGTGTCTGAACCAATCGCTATCCCATACTTTATCATATCAGAGGAGACTAGCCCCATGCAGGTTTGGATTGCAGCAGTACCAGCTTTGCATGCAAACTCATAATCCGCGGCTGTAAGATTGGGCGAAGCTTCAATGGCTTCTGCAACAATCGTAGCGGTTGGCTTTACCGCATACGGGTGGGATTCTGACCCAACGTAGATAGCACCGATGTCCTTGGGGTCTATGTTCACCTTCTTCATCAGGTTCCTCGTGGCCTCTACCGAGATTGTTATTACATCCTCGTCCGGTGAAGGGACGGACTTGCTCAGAATGTTCAAACCCCTGCTGACCGCGTCTCCATCTGCTCCCCATGTGCTTGCGATATCCTGCGGACGGATTCTCCATCTTGGGACATAACCACCATAACTGACGATACCGACATCCATACTAAAGCGCCTCCAATTTGGCGATAATCTCATCTTCTGATAACTGCGTCTTTATTAGAGAGACGTTCTCCAACTCGGCAAGTTTGACAGCCAATCGATCGATTCTTTCGGGCTGTACGTACACAACCATGGCTGGCTTCAGAGGATGAGCGCGGACCGCTACCATGGGTGACCTGCCGAATTTCACTCCTGTGAAGATGAGAGCTCTCTCTGTGCTCCATCCATAAATCTTCCAGTAGTCAGATGATTTCAGAGTAGTGATCGCCTTCAGGCTGTCGAGAACAGTGTAACCGTGAATATTCCGTACCAATGGAACAGTTTTGCTGAGGTTTGTGCCCTGGATCTTCTTCATAAAGGTGGACGGCGAAAGCCCAACTGAGAAGTCCTTCATGCTGAGTATTATTTCGTCCAGGTTGTCAGATTCAGCCAGATATAGGCTGCTCTTCCTTGTCTTGTCAAGCTCGAGGAGAGCGTCTACGATCTTCCTCACTGTGCGTGTACCCGGGGATTTCCTTCGACCTGACTCATAGTCGCTGATGACGGAGGGAGACAACGCAAGATGCTTTGACAGCTCGTGCTGGGTGATCTCAAGCTCCTCTCGCCATTTTCTGATCGTCTTTCCTGGGTAATCGCTTAAGGTAATCTCGCTGGCAATCTTCTCTCTGAGTGCACCTTTCACGCTGACTGGAATGATATTATCATATTTAATATTGACGAAAATCGGTTCGTCTTATGACGAAAGGTTCAAAATCACTATTTGTCGTCCACTATCTCAATTGCAGCCGACAAGACTATCTATAAATATCCTGCTTTCTATCATTTCCAGAAGCAAGGGCCTGTAGGGTAGCTTGGTCAATCCTTGTGCGTTCGGGACGCATAGACTCCGGTTCGAATCCGGGCAGGCCCATTCTATCAGATGAACTAATCTGCGACAGTCTTTTATGAGTGGTTCACTTATCCCACTTTCGGAGGAATGAGCTATGCGTTGGAAAGGTGGTTTTGTACTGGGGCTAATAGCATTCGTACTTGTGGTGATCTGTCTTTTTGGACCTTGGTTTTCTGTTCATATGTCGGGCTCCATGATGGGCATCAACATTGACGCGGATGCAGGATATGGACTTGGAGGCATTACTGTGGACATGAACTACATGGGGATGGACGCAAGTGTGTACATGTCCTACTCAGAGGTCTCTAGCACTGGAGGAGATGATATGATCGGTGTCTTCACCATAACTCAGTTTTTTGTGATACCTGCATTGATCTTCACATTGCTATTCTTCATCTTCGCCATCGCAGTTGGATTAGGTAAGATGGGCAATGGTATCGCTGTTGTTCTTGGTGTCTTGGGTATAATATTCACTTTGATGGCTTTCATCTACTTCGCGGCGGCCATTCCTTCCACATTGGCACAACAGACAACTGTCCCAGGTGTGACCGGAAGTTTCTCGATGACGGGATTCTGGGGATCTGATACTCTCAATTTGGATTTGGGTATGGGTATGGGTTCAATCAATATGGATGTATCTTGGGGTCCTGGATATGCTTGGTATTTGATGATCGTGGCTTTTGCTATGATCTTGATTGCGACCATAATGATGATTGGGGCGCGTCCTAAACCTAAACCAACAGTTGCGTACACACCGGCCGTTTATTCGATGCCTCCGACTTCACTACATAGGGAGGAGCCTCAGGCACCTGAGCCTGGTCCACCGTTCTGAGAGCGCCAATCGTGTTTGGAGAGAAGATTTAAAGCTCCCCGCCTTCATTCACCTTTGGAGGTGGTGATTATGCGATGGATAGCTGCGGCTGTCATTGGG
>CP070767.1:1443928-1450964 GCA_020345725.1 Methanobacteriota archaeon
ATTCCTCTGGGATTTTCCTGAGTACAGGACAGGGCTGATAATCATCGGTCTTGCGAGGTGCATTGCAATGGTCCTTGTTTGGAATCAATTGGCCAAGGGGGACAATGAGCTGTGTGCCGCTCTTGTCGCTTTCAACTCCATATTCCAGATTCTTCTCTACTCGCTTCTGGCTTTCTTCTTCATCAAGTTCCTCCCTGAGCTGATCGCCGGCCCTGGAGCTGGAATTGGGATATCGATCTCGATGATAGATGTGGCCAAGAGCGTCTTCATCTATCTCGGGATTCCTTTCATTGCCGGAATAACAACTAGGTTTGTACTGATAAGACGCAGAGGCAAGGATTGGTATGATGGGAAATTCATGCCCAAGTTGGCACCCACCGCACTGATAGGGTTGCTGTTCACGATCATTGTTATGTTCTCCATGAAGGGTGACCTCATTCTGAGCCTGCCATATCATGTGTTCAGGATAGCAATCCCCCTGATCCTGTATTTCCTGATCATGTTTGGAATTTCATTCTACATCGCCTACAAGCTCAAGTTCGGCTATCCCGAGACCGCGACTCTCTCCTTCACCGCAGCCAGCAACAACTTCGAATTGGCAATTGCCGTGTCAATTGGAGTCTTTACTATCGGTTCAGGTGTGGCATTCGCAGCTGTGATTGGTCCTCTGATTGAGGTTCCAGTTCTGATCAGCCTTGTGAATGTTGCCCTCTGGGCCAGAAAGAAGTATTTCTCGAAAAGACCGAAGGCCGACACATCAATGGCTACTTAACCGAAGAGTAGACCCATTCCTCCGGCCGCGTCATCCTCTTTTTCCTTGATTTTGTTGTATATCTCCTCAGCTTCCGAGCCTGCCAGCTTCTCTCCGACTTCCTCGAAGAGTTCCTCAGCCTTCTTGATTGCCTCATCGGCTCCTTCTACCAAAACAAAAGTCTCCTTGCTCTCCATGGAAAGCGCTGACGCATCTCTGACGATTATGCTTTGCCTGCTGACCAGATCGTCCTTGAGTATCTCGTCTATCTTCCCTTTCTTCTCGTCCGGAACCTTGAAGATTGCGTACATATGGACTCCCTTCGGGTCAAACACCATTTTCCGATATAAAGCTACCTTTCACACTTAAATAGTCCCAGCATTATCGGTTTTCGAATGAAGGAACACGGACTGGTGCACGTATATACTGGCAACGGCAAGGGTAAGACGACCGCAGCGCTCGGCCTGGCTTTGAGGGCATCTGGACATGGGTGGAAGGTCCACATCGTCCAGTTCATGAAGGGGAGGATAGACTACGGTGAGTTGAAGGCGTGCAAGGACAATCCCAACATCACTGTCGAGCAGTTCGGTCGGCCCCAGTTTGTGGACAAGGACAACCCTGAGCCAGAGGATCTAGAGTATGCCAAAGACGGGCTGTCAAGAGCTAAAGAGGTCGTGATGAATGAGGAGTACCAGATAGTTGTTCTGGATGAGATTAACACGGCGGTTGATTTCAACCTCATCAAGCTGGAAGATGTCTTGGATTTGATTGAAAAGAAACCCGAAGGGGTCGAGCTTGTCCTGACTGGAAGGAACGCCAATCCAGAAATCGTGAAGATTGCAGACTACGTAACAGAAATGCTTGAGATTAAGCACCCCTACCAAGAAGGCCAGGTAGGCAGAAAAGGTATCGAGTTCTAGTAACGCGGACGGGTCATGGGTATTATGATGAGAGCGATTGCGACCAATATGATCCCTGCGCCTATGAATCTGTCATAAGTAGCCACATAGATACCAACGATCATTATGAGTGCAGCGATGATATAGAGAACCACAACCAGTTTTGACATGCCTTCTGCCATATCGAAGGTCTAACTCAATAACTCTATAAAGAAATGTCGTACTACTTCGCCTTCACATCTTTTGAGAACATTAGCAACTTGATCTCGGGATTGGTGAACCTGGACCGTCTTTTCAGTTCCTCAGCTTCGCCATCCCTAATCAACCTGAGATACAATGGACACCCCTTGGTCAACAGGTAGACTCTCCTGAAGGACTCCTCATCTATGTGAGGACGTCCCAGCAATAGCCAACTGTTCTTCTCATCCAGTCCTTTCATGTGCATCTCTCTCACCAGCTTCCTCTCCACTGAATCTTTGGTATAGAATCGGCAGTATGACGGTGTGGCCTCTCTTGCAAGAATGAGGATCCTGGAATCCTTCAATCTCCTTGAGTTCTTTGCCAGATGAGAAAGAAGGTCCACTATGTCCTCTCCAACGTGGAAGTAGTTGTCGAAGACGTAAACGGAAGGAACGGAAGCCATCTCGTCTGGAAGAGTGGATAGCAGACTGTCTATCTCGCCATCTTGGAAGAGCTCCAGCGCCCTTTTCCTTCCTCTTCTGGCCAGGAAGTCCGAAATGGTCTGGTATAACTCGAATGTGGAATCGTCCTCTGCCAGTTCCCTCCAGCACACGTCAAACTTCTTGAGAGTCTTGAGAAACCTCCTGGCTAACTGCGTCTTTCCGAAGCCCTCCGGACTGTAGATTACAAGTATGGCAGTGTCTTGATTGATCCATTCCCCCATTTCCGCCAGCTCTTCCTTCCTGTTCAGGAACTCCATCTCTTCCTCTTCCATCTCCTCTGGGATTTCCAGTATACCTTCGGGTGACATGTTCCGCAGAATCTCCAATGTGGTCATTTCGAAGACCAGTCTTGCGTCTCGGAGGGTCATCTCGGTTTGCTCCACGCCTCTGATGATCACCGTCTGCTTCTCAATCTCATCGGAAATGTCCTTGGCTATCCTCATACCAGATTCTGTGAGAACGTACATCTTCATCTTTCGGGCCCTGCCTGGCAGGCGTCCTTTTATCTCCTCGACACTTCCGTCAGAAACCAGCTTCTTAACAGCTCTCGGAACATGGCTTCTCCTTATGTCCACGCCTTGAGCAATTCCCTCCTGAGTGGCGCCCGGGCTGAGATTCTCCTTACTGCTCCTACACTCCTTGAGATGAAGGAGGATCTTCTCGTTGACGGTCAATCCCTCCTCCGCCATGTTGGGCGCGATTGATGGGCTGATTATTTAACAATGACGGTTTGACTCTGAGCCACAGGCAGCCAGATACTGTTCGGATTTCTGATTATCAAAACAAACATCTTGGTGCAGTTGAGGTAAGTACCACACAAGTCTTATATACCAATCTCACCACTTTTCTCTCAGAATTATGGGGAGATCGAAATGAGAAGGCCTAACATAAGAAGAAAATCGCATTGGAATGAAGAGGGTGTTTCCGAGGTTGTGGGAACAATCCTGATTTTGGCCATAACGGTCGTATTGTTCTCTGTCATTATCATATGGGTAGGGAGCTTCGAGTCGCCTGAGCCGGTCATCCGGTTGAAGATACATGGGGAATTGGAACCCATCATGACAGCTGGAGTCTGGTCAGGAGCATACGTTAACATCACTCATGAGAGTGGTGAACCTCTCCCCGAGTTCAAGACGATGGTAATCATCGAAGTCACTGGTGTAGACGGAAGCTACGAGCAGGACAGGTTAAGGCTCCGAGGATTCACTAGTGAAGGATTCCTATACGGCATAAGTGACCAGCAGATGGGGGACAATGAGTGGAACATAGGTGAGAAATGGAGCTACAAGAACACCACCATAGAAGCTAGCGATACTGTTGGAGCCCTCGTATTGGACAGCGAAAAGGGGGTGGTTCTTTGGAGCGCTCAGCTCCTTGGGGGAGAACTCATCAACTTCCCCGTATTCGTTGAGAAATGGACGGACGCATGGCCTCAGACAGTTTTCACCAGGGATCTGATAGAGGATGACGATCCATACTTTGCGGTCTATGCTCGAATCACTGACGAAGACAATGATCTGGACCCTGCGAAGGTCTTCCTTCTGCTAACCTGGCTTGAGATTGAAACAAGATTGTTTGACAATGGTCTTCATGGGGACAGGATTGCGAACGACGGAATATTCTCCTATGATTTCGCATACTACGAAGATGATACTGGCCTTATATTCCCAGGCGTGGAGCTTACTTGGGATGGCGGAGTGATGCTCTTCAACGCCACTGACGATGCCAATCACACCACCCAATCCAGAATGAACCTGGTCGTGGTTCTCTCGGAAGCTACAAAGCAGGAACTCCATTTGGAGCAGAACCTGACGCTACCTCCAGGCGGACCTGGCAACCTCAGCTTCGGCAATAGGCTGCAGAGATTTGACGTCTTCAACTATACAGAATGGCAGACCAGGAGATGGCAGGCCAACTCCACTAGGGAGTTTGTGAAGGGAGAGATGGTGGTCGTACTGGTAGCCTCAAAGACGTTAGAGGCCAGCGATGAAGAGAACACTTTCTTACTCTACGATAGCAAAGGAGATCCAGTCGTGTACTGCGGAGTAACTCCAGGTGCAGCGACTACGCCATCGTCTACGGATGCATTCATATTCTTAGATGCTGTAGGTAAATGGACGGTTTTCGTGTATATTTGGAACACTACTAGCGAAGCCATTGGATGTGGTGATGGTAAGTTGGACTATGGCAGGTACCCTTTGGAGGTTACCATTAGGGACACCTATGGCCATAGATTCCATACCGTCGACAGGATCAATGTCACGGACGAGAATGGCACCATTCCTGAATATCCAGATTTGCGGACGTTCCGCGATAAGGACCATCTTATCCCATGTAGCGATTTCAATTTCACAGATATGGTCTACGTCAAGATAATAGTGAAGACGGCCAATACTGACATGGGAGAGGTCGATATCGGTGATGTAATCATTGAGGATTATGTTGGCGGAAAGCAGGTTTGGGCTCCTCCAGGAGTAACTCCTGTAGGTGATGCTGAGTACAACTGGACAACTAGCTACAAGTTCAGTATTGATCTTTCCAAACCAAACGTAGATCCATGGTTACAAGGAGCTAACTACTACGGTTTCTGGGTGCGTAGCTTGGTGGACGACGATGAAGAGTACATGCTGGCATTATCTATGCAGATCTTGGTCAGAGGGCCTCGGTGGAATCTAGACATTGCGACCGTTGTAGAGGAATTCGCTCATCCCACGCATGACAAGAAGTACTACGCTTTCTTCTACGACAATGTGGCACCCAACTTCCCCAGATATTCCATCCAGGAGTTTGAGCCCTTCCCGAGCCAGAAGTTCCCGCCATGGGGTGGCGGCGCATTCTTGTCTGTGAAGTTCTCGGACTTGGATTTGGACCAGGACTTGGACGTTGCAGTTGGAATTGAAGCCGGATACGTATACTGGTACCGTAACATTGCGGGTGAGGGACAGCTCTGGACTAGGTATGAGATAGACAACCTTGGCTCTCCAGTCAATGGAATCGATGTCGGTGATGTGGACAGCGACGATGATCCCGACATAGTTGCCGGGGCATCCAACGGACAGATCTGGTGGTACAAGAATGGAGCTGCATGGGCTCCCACCTTGGTTGACAGCTTGGGCAGTTCCGTTAACTCAATCAAACTCGCGGATGTTGTTGGAGACGAGCTTCCTGACATTGTGGCGGCCTGTAGCGACAACAACATATGGATCTACCGGAACAATAATGGGACATTCGGCACCCTCAGTGCTCAGGACTACACCGCTCTCAGTGAGACCACAAACATAGGTACAATTGCCTCAGGCAGTTACATCGATACCGAGACCTCGAATAATGTTTACGAAGTGCTCAGAGAAGGTACTGGAGATGCTTACATCGTTACTATCTACAATGCGACTGGCGAAAAGTTGCCAGAGGTAGGGTCCAAGACAGGAATCTACTCTGATACCCACGCTGACGATGGAAGCTACGAGGTTCTCACGGAAGGTACGACTACAGGGGCCAACCCGAGATACGTCCTCAGGAATGAGAGTGCTGATGACAATTCAGGACACCTCTATGATATGGGTGATGTGGCCTATGTCGCCGGGGACCAAATTACGCTGAGTATCACTGGCTTCCTGACGCCCGACAGCGGCGCTAGCACTGAACCCTTTGCCATAGGTTATTTCGACACCGCCTTCAATTGGCCAGTTGGATGGACATTCTCTTCGACCGTTGAAACAACTCTGAACTTGGACTTGGATGCGGCTGGGTTCACAGGAGGAACACTCTACATATTCATACGGGACACTGACATATCCAGGAATGCACCGGACAAGAACACCGACAATACCCACACTTCATTCAAGATAGATCAGCTGTATGTGGAAAGCAAACGACAGAGCGGTCAGACGAGCAGACTCGATCATGTCTGGACGATGGATACTCCTGCTGCTGGGGGAGACGCCTACAAGTTCTATGTAGAGGCTTTCCGACCCACCAATTCGGAAGGGGACAACTTCATGTTCCAGTATTCGTTGAATGCTGCTGGACCCTGGTCCGACCTTCTCGTGGTGACCAAAGCGAACGATGACGACAAGACACAGTCGGCTTCGATGCCAACCTCAATCGGAGGCAGCACGGTCTACATAAGGGTGATCGACACAGATGGAACTGTAAATAACCTCAACAATGACACAATCTCCGTGGACTATATGAGAATCGATAGAATAGTGGTGATTCCAACCGCCACAGATATAGCCGTCGGCAGCGTCGTGAACGATGTGGCTGTCGGAGACATCGACGAAGATGACGTGAATGACATTGTCTGTGGATTTGCTGCCAGTCCCTATGTGAGGGTGTACTACGGATCAGGCTGGACTGCCTCGGATCCTCTCACGGCTACTGCGAACGCTCTTACTGTGGACATAGGCTATTTCGATGATGACGATTATCTCGATGTTACCGCTGGAACAACTGACAAGACAGTCTACATATGGTTGAATGGGCAGTCCAGAGGCTCCTGGACCCGTTCTGCTGTGGCAACTACTTCAGGAATTGTCTATGCTGTGAGGGCTGGTGATGTCGACGGAGATAACTGGGACGACATCGTCTATGGAACAAGTATGCAGGAACTTGTGTTCCTCAGGCATGTGAAAGGACAGTACTGGAATAGCATAACTGTCAACGTAGATCCGGAGCTCGTGACCTATTACTTCGACATTGAC
>CP070767.1:1451064-1457381 GCA_020345725.1 Methanobacteriota archaeon
CATCTCTGGTTCTTCGGATGCCATACAACTTCACACAAAAACCTAGCACTCTATTTATCCTTTGCCTATGAAGGGTTCATCCGCCTGAAACAACTGATATCAAAGTAAGAGTTACACCTTCTGTGAGCTCTTCATCGATGGGGATTGGCTTTCCCGATTTCGCCAGGATGTAGCTGTCTGGATTCAGGTTAAGGTTTTCGATGAGAGTCATACCAGTGGTCCCTTCTTCCAGCTCAACCTCCTTCGTTTCCTTTGATGGGTAGAACCGGACGGTCACCTTCATGGATACCGATATAGTTATAATGCAACCAGATATTATAATTTCCACATAATGCCGAGGTAGCTAAGCCCGGTTCAAGGCGATGGCCTCGAGTGTTTCTCAAGGAATCGAGACAGCCATTGGTGCTCTGCACCGCGGGAGTTCGAATCTCCCCCTCGGCGCTCCAAAAAAACTAACCCCATTGCCACTGCGCAACAGATACAATGGCTATGAGGACGACACACATTGCTACAACTAACCAAGGATTGACCTTGAGGGCCTTGTCATCCTCGGAATCGAAGTATCTGATCAGACCAGCTGCGGAATGGAAGCCTTCTTTCTTCTTCTCTTTTGGCATCCTGAACCTCGAGGTTCCAATTGCTTGATGCGGTATAAATATGTTTCGAGGTCTGTGGCTGCCAGATGACCCATCAACATGGTCCTTTCCAACAAAGTGTGCTATGGACTGGCTGGCTCACGATAACAACAACATATAAATACACCCAACAGTAATGAGAGTGTCCCATTCCAAGCGAAGCAACACGGAGGAGTACAATGGCGGAGGAGAATACGGTATTCATAGGGAAAAAGCCTACCATGAACTACGTACTGGCAGTGGTGACTCAGTTCAACAGCGGTTCAAAAGAGGTTGTCATCAAGGCCAGAGGTAAGTCAATCAGCAAGGCCGTGGACGTCGCAGAAATCGTCAGGAACAGATTCGTCCAGGATGCAAAGATAGCGGACATAAAGATATCCACGGAGGAGCTGGAAGGCGAGGAAGGCAGAACTGCGAACGTCTCGAGCATTGAGATATTCATGAACCTATAGGACAAGGAAGAAGCTCCCCACTCTTTTTTCGGGCATAACACTTAGCATAGGTCATAGCGGAGAGTTTACTGAAATGACTGGAGCAGAGAATCTTGACGATGTGGTCGCGGTCGCAGAGGACCACGATCTAGTGGAGAAACTCTCTGGGCGCCCGATATGTGATCGCTGTTTGGGAAGGCTCTTTGGTAAGGTTTCCACTGGTCTGGACAATTTGAGTAGGGGGAGAGCGATAAGAGAATCACTCGGAATAGAGAAGGGAACGGAGTGTTGGCTGTGTGAGGGTCTTTTTGATGAGATTGAGAAGTTCAGCAAGCTCGTAGACAAAGAGATGGAAAAGGCCGAATTCGAGACCTTTCTCATTGGTAGCAGGATAGATCCAGAGGTCGAGAACAGGGAAGAGTCTCTCTGGGCAGAACTTAACCTCCAGCAGTTTGAGGCCGCCAAATCCGAGATCAATAGAGAGGTTGGCAAAATCCTTGAGGCCAAGCCGGGCCTGGAGGTCAACTTCGAGAACCCTGATGTCGTGGCAGTCATAGACACAATGTTCGATCATGTGGAGTTCAACATAAACCCTATTTTCGTATACGGGAGATACAAGAAGTCGGCAAGGGACATACCCCAGACCACCTGGCAATGTCTTTCATGTTGGGGCAAGGGCTGCGAGAAGTGTAACAACACCGGAAGAGAGTTCGCCACAAGCGTGGAAGAGATCATCGGGACTCCTCTTCTGGAAGAGACGGAGAGCGAGGGCTTTTCATTTCACGGAGCGGGAAGGGAAGACGTGGACGTCAGGATGCTGGGAAATGGGAGACCTTTCGTACTTCAGCTATCGCGTCCCAAGAAAAGGACAACAGACTTCGAAAAGGTGCAATCGAAAATCAACGAATCCAAGGTTGTGGAAGTAACCAGTCTTCAACCCTCGAACAGACAGAAAATCATTGAAATCAAGGGTGCTAGATACCCGAAAAGCTACAAGGCCATTGTCGAATTCGCCAGTCCAGTACAAGAACAAAAACTTAAAGAAGTAGTTCGTTCATTTCACTCAAAAGAAGTCGCCCAGCAGACGCCCCAAAGGGTCGTCAGGAGAAGGGCGGACAAGGTCAGGAAGAGGAAAATATTAGGCTTCCAGGCAAGCTTGCGGGAAGACAAAACCGCTGAGCTGTTGATAAAAGCGGAAGCGGGGACCTACATAAAGGAGTTGGTCGACGGAGACGAAGGGAGGACAAAGCCGAGTCTGGCAGGAAGTTTGGGAGTTGATTGTAGAGTAAAGTTTCTCGATGTAATTGAAATACACGATGAGGTTGGTAGTGATGGTGAAGAGCTCTAAAGGGCTGAGGAAGAGGACCAGGCAGAAGTTCAGGAAGAGAGCCAGAGAGAGAGGACTCTCCCCAATCACCCGCTCATTCGTGGAGTTCGAAGAAGGGGAGAAAGCAAACATCGTTATCGACCCAAGCATCCAGAAGGGTCAACCTCATTCACGATTTCACGGTCAAACAGGGACAGTGGTTGGCAACCAGGGGAACGCCTATCTCCTGGAAGTCAAAATGGGAAGAAAGATGAAGAGAGTGATTGTGAGCCCAGAGCATTTAAGGAAGGCGCGCTAGGAGGATTCTATTGACGAAAGAAGAATACCTGTCCCTCGCTGAAGTGAAAGAATTACTCAAGAAGGAGAAATCCAGCCGAGAAGAGCTTATGCCAGAGCAGAAACTGGCCCTACAGCACGCGGAAGGTTTCACCAAACTCAGTCCCACGAAGTCGAAGCAACTTGTCAAACAGCTGATGAAGATTGAGCAGATGACAGAGCAGAACGCCTTCAAGATCGCGGACGTGTTACCCGAGCATTCCAACGACGTAAGAGCCATCTTCTCCAAGGAGAGGTTCACCCTGAGCAAAGAGGACGTTGAGAAGGTTCTCGCGCTCGTGAGGAAGTATCTCTGAGGCGATTGTTTTGGAGGATTACGCTTACATTTTGGATTACTTACCTCAGGGGCGCCATGAGGGAGGTCGGTTCGGAAAGGAGCCTGTCGCGTACGCACTGGGCGAGGATGAGTTCAAGCTTTTCGAGTTGATTCCAAAAGAGAATGCAACCCTCACCATCGGAGACAGGGTATACATCGGCAAGGAAGTGGAGCAGAGGGAGGAAATCCTCCATGTCAAGAGAAGAATTAGCTATGACGAACTCACGAACGCGGCCATGAATGAACTCATGTTCGTGATCGAGAACATCGTCAAGGACAAGGAAGACAAATTCCTGACATTCTTCAACCATGCACAGGCTATCACCACCAGATTCCACATGCTGGAGTTGCTTCCAGGATTGGGTAAGAAGAGCATGTGGTCAGTCATTGAAGAGAGAAGAAGAGGAGAATTCACCAGCTATGATGACCTCATCAATAGAGTGGGTTCCATTCACCATCCTGTCAAACTGATTTCAAAACGAATCCATGTGGAACTCTCTGATCCAGACCAGAAATACCACATTTTCGTGGCGAAATAGCTACTTGCCCTCTTTTGGGATATTCTGAATGTCTACAACATCCTTCTTGGATATTTTCAATTGCTTCTCCAGGACGGCCAGGATCGCCGCCTCCTCGGTCGATATCTCACCGTCTTCAAGAGCCACTTCTACTGCGTTCTCGTAGATCTCCAGGTTCCTCAGCGGGGACTCTGAAAGGCTTCTAATAACATCGGATTCTATCTCCTTGTGCACTTCATCCGCAATTTGCAGATGGCTTCTCAATTCATCCGTGAGAAGTCTTTCTGTTGCCGTCATCTTGCCGTCCTGCCAGGCCGCCATCATCGCCTTGGTGTAGTCCTCTATCTTCTTGACCGTCTCCTCGAGCTCTTCCTTTCTCCTCTTCTCGATATCTTCAAGGTCACGAATGTTTACGATGTCAACCTTGGCGGCCACTCGGACAATGTCTGTAATTGTCAGGTGCACTGATGTGTTTTCATTAATCTCCATCACCGTCATCTTCTTGACCACTCGCCCTATCCGAACTGGGATCTCTGCACCATCCAGTTCATCCTTGATCCGCTCCGCCTTTTCGATGCCAATTGAGGTCAGCCAATAGACGAAAACCCTTTCCTTCATCCCTTCAACAGGGCTCTCCGTTGATTCAAGCGAAACTTCATCGACCATATTGTGAAGAGGTGTAGACACCTGCGCTTCTTCCACATCAATGGCGGAGGCGATGCCTTCATTCGTAAGAGCGGGTGGGACAGCTTCCCTCTGATCCATCCCCCAGAAGTCCGCCAAATGCAGGATTATTCTCTTCTCGGTTGGGAGAGATAGTGCTGGTTCCATGTGTTTGCCATCAGGACAGATGTATTTAGAAATTTGGGAGCGAGGGGCGAGTATTTTCATTCACCTCCCCCAAGCAACTATATGAATGCAGTTATCCATTCATCATCGGAATGATCATTTCCGACACAGATTCCATATTCGAGGATGTCACCAGCAATAGCAGGAATGCCATGTGTGTTGCCTGTAAAGGCTCCAAGATGTACTGTGGAAAGAGAAGCTGTCCAGTTCTACTTAGATTCTATTCCTCGGTAAGATCCGAACCTATGCTGGACACACTGAACATTGAGGGATCCTCTCCACCTTCTATATTTGTTGGAAGGATGGGCTGGCCGAAGGTCTATGTTGGTCCATTGGTTCCCCCTGTCAGAGGAGACACATCACTATTGGATTCACCTGAAAGGTGGGGAAAGGCCACCATTGAGGACATCATCAACTACAGAATGCAGCTCGTAAGGGGAATGTACAGGACCCATGTTGAGGATGTTAGCACAAGTGGAAGGATAGTCGACCTCACCAGAGAGATCGCCCTGTGTGAGAGTTCCACAGACGCTGAAACCCACTTCACCAGGAGACCCACAAACAAACTTGTTCTGAACGATTCGGTACAACCCATGGGACCTTCGGCACCATTGAGGAGACTGGATCTAGACACCTTGAAGATAGATAGGAGACTGGACAAGGCCTACAGTGATGGAGATCTAAAAGCGAAGGATGCTGTGCTCTCGCTATTTGATCAGGAAATATCTGTCACAAGAGTTCAGAGAGCCTTCTCGGCAGGTGCATTTGGTATAGAAAAGAACAGGAGATTCGTACCAACCAGATGGAGCATCACGGCTGTGGACGACATTATTGGAAAGAACCTCAGAGAGGAAGTCAAGGAACACCCGCTCATTAACGAGTTCAGGATCTATGAGTCATTCAGACTGGACAACCGATGGATTGTCTTGATGATGCCCATGAGCTGGAAATATGAACTGATGGAAGCGTGGTATCCTGATACCGTTTGGAACCCAAGAGGAAGGAAGATTGTGATTCTATCAGATCATGAAGGGTACAAAGGAAGGTCAACCTATGCCCAGATAGGGGGGTGCTATTATGCTGCCCGATTGGCTGTGGGCGAACACCTCAACAGCACAAGAAGGCAGGCAAGAACAGTCATTCTCAGGGAATCTCATCCAGGATACATACTTCCTGTGGGGGTCTGGAATGTTCGAGAGAGTGTGAGGGAAGCCCTTACACAGAGACCTTACAAATTTAACACACTGAGAAACGCTCTGACTCATGTGGGCAAGAGAATGTCCATACCTGTTAAGAGATGGATAAAGAACAGCAGCCTGTTGAAGGACGCTTTGTATCAGAGGAGAATAGAAGACTTCGTGAGATCATGAAGGTGAACGAAATCTCCTGCAAATCTGCCCTATCGAGGTCTCGCCTGCCTGGGTATTACTATGCTCTCAATCCGTACAGAGGGTGTGGCCACGGTTGTATCTACTGCTATGCGCCAGATGTTCTCAGGGAATCTAGAAAGTGGGGGAGTTTTGTGGATGTGAAGAGGAACTTGCCTACCATTCTATCAAAGGAGGTTAAGAAGAAGAGAGAAGGTGTGGTCGGAATAGGTACGGTCACCGATGCTTATCAGCCGAAGGAAAGGAAGTACAAGATAACAAGGATGTCACTGGAACAGTTGCTGAAAGAAGATCTTCCTATCTGCATACAAACGAAATCTGACCTGGTTCTGAGGGATCTGGACATGATAGCCAAATTCTCTGATGCAGAGGTTGGATTCACCACCGCCTTCGTGAGTGAAGAAACGAGGAAGTTGTTCGAACCCAGGGCCCCACCCATTGAGAACCGGTTGTCCGCCCTGAAGACACTTCATGAATAAGGAGTGAGCACTTGGGCGTTCATTGGACCCATTCTGCC
>CP070767.1:1457481-1463671 GCA_020345725.1 Methanobacteriota archaeon
GAATTATGATGAGAATGATGACCACCAGACCAGGGTCTCCCCTGGGACTGTAGAAGTTCCCCACGTACAGAGTGTCACCGAATCTCTCCTCGATTGTACCATCACCATCAAGATCTATCTCAACGGTCATGATGTGTCTGCCTGGTGACACATCTTTCGTAATCCATTTCAAGGTCGCAGCTCCCTCGCTGAACGGGGATATCTCTTCTATGCTCGTGCCTCCTACGAACTCACCATCCACATAGAAATTGACAAGGACATTCTTGAGGGTAGAGTTGGACGGATTGGATACCGTGGCTCTCAAGTTTATCGGATGCACAACGAAGATGTCGAATGTCTCGTTGGTCAAGACAGTTTCAGCTCCGTGATGTGAGAACGCCTCGATGTTCAACACCATGTGTTGTGCGATTGAAGGAGCAGACACGTTGATAAGGAATATGTTCGAGTCCTGTGTTTCATTGAATTTGCTTGCTAAGGTTGGACTGGCGCCAGTTTCCTCAGACACGTTCGCTCCTGTCAGAACGGCAGCAACCTGCCATTTGCCTCCTTCCTCTTCGGCTGGCCCACCAACAACTGTCACATTGTAGACTGCCTTCTTGCCGACCTCTATGGCTTCAGGTCCAACAACAAAGACCCTAACTTCGGAATCTTGGGCAACCGTTCCTTGGAAAAGTGGAACTAAGGAAATGAGCATCAGAACAGCAATTATGGGAGCCAGATATCTCTTCATCGTCCTCTCCTCTCTCTTCTGCCTCTGAGAACCCTGTAGAATATCATCATCAACAGGAACAACCCGAGGCCCACAATCACGTACAAGTACACATCCGCTTCTTCCACCAGGGCCATCCCTCTTCCCGTGACTGTTGCAGCAACAACCTCCAGATTGAAAGCGGGCAGGAAGACTGGGACTTCCTGGACATCGTCCACCGTTCGGTCATCCTCCTCATAGCAGAGTATGATTGCTCGGCTCGATGTCCCCTCTCCTATCACAGTGAATCTGAGTTTCAACTTCAGAGTTGAGTTCCCTTCCACCTCGACCATTTCCAGGGTGCTGGAATATGATTTGCGAACTGGGTCCTGCAATTCTGCTATCCAACCCTTCGAGGAGAGATCCCCAATATTGACTATGCTTAGGAAGAACTCCTCCTTGCTGTTCCCAAGATTATTCAATTCAAGTTCGTATTCAACGTGAGTGCCGTCGTAGGCGGCAGGCAAAGTTGTGAGCTCAAGATCCATACCCCTGATTTTCTCTATGTCCAGCTCCAGGATGACCGAGTCCGTTGTTGTACTGCTGTTCTCCGAGCGGACTGTTGCTGTGAGAGGCGTGTGGTCGACGGATGCGTTTGCAGGGGTGCCAATGGTCACCTCTACAGTGGCCGAGTTTCCAACTGTTCCGTAATCCAATACAACCTTAGACGGGTTGAAGTTAAACTCCCAATCTTCTGACGGTCCAGATCCTTCCAGTGTGAAAGCGTCTTCAATATTCCCCTCATTGATGATCGTCAGTGTGTACTTCACGGACTGACCCTGAGCAATCTCCTCCCTCTGTTCTGCATCCCATTCTACTGAGACGAGTCTCCTGAGTGTCTTGGTGAGCTTGAGATTCACCGTGGAAACATCCAAGATTACGACATATTCTGAGGCTTCATAGATGACCTGAGCGCCTTTCTCTTCCACTGAAGTACTGGCCTCCACCAGATATCCTCCAGGCGGGAGGTACAACTCATAACGCCCCAGTTCGTCTGTTTGAAGCTCCACTGACCCATTGGCGGTGAATTCGACATCCGAGACCTGTCTTTCATTATCTCTGAAAGTGATTACTCCTGAGACCCTGTGGCCTGCCTGAAGAGGTATGTTGTACTCACTCTCGCTGTAGGGTGGAATTGCCAGCTCCCCAAGGAAGGTGTAATGTCCCAAGAGTCTGTGGACGTAGACCGTGTAATCGCCTGGCATGACCTCCACCGAGTAGTTGCCCGTGGTTTCTGAAAGGACTGTCACGTTCTGCGCGGACAAGCTTCTCGCTATGAATTGTATCTGGACAGATGCCCCCTGCCCATCAATGGTGGTCTGTCCATAGATGGTTGAGTTCTCGAACGTCTTCTCGATTTGGATGTCGTAGACGACGGTGGATTCCCCTCGATCTATATGCAGCGTCGAATCATGCGTGTATCTCATATATCTCGTTGCGCCTGCTTCTGATTCAGTCGTGCTGTGGTCCACATGCACCACATAATCCCCCCAGAGCAGATGTCCCTCATACCTACCCGAGGATTCGGTTTTGAATGTGACAGAACCGCCAACGGTCCTTTGGAAAGTAATATCCAGAGCCTCTCTGACAATGGAACCTTCATGTCTCAGAAGACCTGTCACCCTGGTCGACTCTTGAAACTCTAAAACAAGAGTGGTTCCACCTGCAACCTGGAAGCCCTCGATGAATGAATACTCATCACCATCGAAAATCTCAGTCGAGGAGGCGGTATAATCACCCACAGCCAGGAAGATTTCGAAATCGCCATCTGATACATTCAGGGTCACGACATCGGGACCCACGATATCCACCAACGCGCCTACAGCTTCGCCATCCAATTCAACAGAACCTTGGACAAGCCCTCTTTTGACTACGTCTAGATCGTGGTCCAAATCGTCCTGATCAATAATCAATCGTATTTCATCAACCGTTCTGTTCTGGTATCTCAGATCTCCTGAGAGTGATATGTTCTGATTGACTGAAATCTGGTAGTTTCCCGGTCTCAGGTTGACTGAGTAGGCTCCATTGGAGCTTCGTGTCGTGGTGCTGAAGGATCCTTCAGTCAATGACTGGAACTCGATGTCCACGTTATCCTCGATTAGAGGGACGCCGTCCAGCAAGACGTCACCTGAGACTGTGATATTCCTCGGAATGACAGAGAAGTTGCCCTCCTCATTCAATGTCTCAATCGAGGACAAGGGTACAGCGATTTCCTCGAAACCTCTTGCACTCACCAAGAGCGAATATTCGATATCTGGAATAAGACGACCTTCATATGCTCCGTCGAAGCTAGTCATGAAGACGAGCGTCCTTCCATCCACATCAGTGTAACTGAGAATAACGTCTTCAATGCCTTCATCCGGATCCATCTCACCGGAATTGTCCATGTCGTAGTAGACGAAGCCATTTGTTTTCTCCGACTCCTCGAGAGATATGTCATGTACCATATCAACATTCAGAGCAACAATGGATGCGTACACTTCCTCTGGACTGAACGCGCTGATCTTATAACTTCCAATAGGCAACACAGCACTGTACTCGCCGTCCTGGTTGGTCTCTGCATTGAAAGTCCCTTTGTCGCCCATAAAGAACACTCTGCCTCTTACAAAGGGGTCCTCCCCGCTCATCATTGTTCCCCTCAGCACCGCCGAGTACGTCATGAGGACATCCAAGCTTGTTTCCTTACCTCGTTTCACATATGTAGATCCAAGATACGCGTATCTCTGTCCTTCAGAATCATAGACCGAGTAGACGTTATAGATACCTTCTTTCAACAACACTGAGAATCTGCCAGCTCCATCGGAATAGACTATTCTATCCTTCGGGTATACTGACTGTGACTTGAATTCGATGAGGGTGTATGGTGCAATCTTCCCACCAATGAGTGTTCTGCCCGAGACCGTTCCGGTCGGTACCAGCGTAATATTATGGCTCTCATTTGTCCCCATGGCAATGATTATCCTGATCGGGAGGCTCGATTCCTCCTGGGTCGTGATTTCTATGTTGATTTCACCAGGAAGCAGACTCTCAAAGGCGTAGGTTCCGTTGGATGTGGAATTGGCGGTGATTGTGGTGTCGTTGGTGCTGTCGTATAACCGTATCGTTGCGTTCAGGGCGGGCACCCCTTCGTAGGTTTCGATTCTGCCAGTAAGTGATGTTGCAGTCACGTTGATGTTCTTCTCCGTGATCTCTTCTCTCTCCACCGTTTGCTCTGCCAGTCCCAGCGTTCTGTGTTCGGTTTCAAGGGTCACTTGGTACTTGCCAGGGAATGCGCCTTCCAGACTGTAGCTGCCGTTCTCGTCCGTGGTGATGTGCCATATCTCGTCCACGTCCGTGTGGTTGAATGTTAGCTCTGCATTCGGGAAGACAATCTCTTCCTCGTCGTATTCCGCGTTGAAATTCCTGTCCATATACACGGTACCTTTCAGCGAACCGCCTGAGACGTCTATGTCCTTCGTTATGATGTAATCCAGGATTCCATCTCGGTCAGCATCGACGTTCCTTCTCATAGCCTGATCTTCGGTCACGTTGAACTCCACAATGTCAAGTTCCGTTTCACCCAGGTTTGTGATATCCTGCAGTTTTCCGACCGAAACCTGGAGTTGAATCTCCCCCCAGGGGGCCAGAGCGCTGTATCTTCCCTCAGAATCCGTCTTGGTGAGATAATGAACAGTCTGCAATTCGTCCCTGACCGTGATCCAAGCGCCCGATAGAGGTGAGACGCCGTCCACAAGCACGGTTCCATTGACATATGCTCCATCGTAGTACTTCAGAATCACGACTCCGTTGTATAATGCCGACCGGGCACTAATGTCCACGGTCCCCTCCATCTCACCAGCACTTATCTTATCTTGGAGGTCAATGGCATCCTTGAAGTTGATGGCTGTCCAGGCCTCGGTATGGTTCGCGAGGTCTTCCTGTGGATAGGGATTGAAATAGGCTGTCTTGTAGGCAACTTTGAAATGAGTCATGTTCCAGCTTTGTATGGGCTGATACTGCTCGAATTCGCCGCTCAGACCCGGAATCCACAGATTGTCTTGTCCCAGATCCTCTCCGCTGTAACCCACGAAAGCCCCGTATAGCATGCTGTCCCAGAACATCTCCTGGTATTCGATTCTCACATTGCTGGTTGTGGCACCTATCGGAACATCGTGTGGGGCAAATTCGCCCATATCCGTCTCGGCAATGAGCTTGAAAAAGTCTATGGGTTGGTTCTGGTCCATTCTATGATCTGACAGTTTCGCGGGGGCATAGAAGATTCCAGTCTGCTGTCCCGAGAAGGGGAACAGTCGCGAGTCGATCGCAAAATAGAGGATACTCTTCCCTGTGACCTCTCTGATATCGTGATAGAAGTCCGCCATTTCGTCTGCGTTCAGATGGCTGGTGAATTCAACGCGTAAGGCGATGTACATGGCATTCTGCACATCCATTTGACTGTCGCGGGGACTGTACTTCTCTGGGTCCGCGAGTATTGCCGGGATGTAGTTCCTGGGGTTGTTGAGTATATCCTCCACCTTCTCGTAGTCCAATCCATGTCTGGTGACGATGTCTCTCACACCATCACTCAGTCTCTCGCTTCCCCCATTCATGATGAAATCGCCTTCAATAAGTCTCGAAATCAGAAGTGCTATGGCATCGTTCTCACCCTGTGCCATGATGAAGTTACCGGCAAGCTGGTATCCGTTCAGGAAGTTGTCCGCAACCGTAGGATGTTTGGCGTCATTGACAGCTTCGAAACCGTAATCCCACCAACTGAGGAAGGCCGGCCTGTCGGCTATGGGTAAGATATCTGCATCCTGTTCAGCTAACCAGTTCCATGCGGCAGGCCAGTATCGCGTTTCCAGAGGTAGCGAATAGCCGAACGCACCTAAGAAGAAGTTCCGTCCTTCCGTCACCCCAGCAGGCTCCATGAAATCTGGCAGGAAGTCCACTATGGCTTGATCATATTTCCTCTTCTCCTCAAATGGCATCCCAGCATCTACGCCGTACCAGACGTTGGGAAGCAGGATCAATCCAGTGATGAATAAGGCTCCCCCTATGTGCCTAAGCTTGATGCTCTTTCTTATGGCGTACAGCTTGTTGGCTCTCCGCTCATCAAATGATTTCTTGATACTACGGAAGTCGAGTTTGTCCACTATGATTATGAGAGCCCACCCAGCGGTCATGGCGATGGCTGGAGCTGCATTGAATATGAACCTGGCAGCGGATAGCGCCATGAATAGCGAGGCTCCGCTCCAAATGACCAGAAACAGATAGAACGGCTCCAGTCTCTTGGGTATTTGAATGAAGGAATATGCCAGGGCTGCTAAAGATAAGTAGAAAGAGACTGCTCCGAAAGCTAAAGCCATCTGGCTGAAGTTTGGTGCCTGAGCTTCCGCGATGGTTTCATATGTCTTTGTTCTCAAGAAATAGCCCGCACCACTGATGAAGCTCTGAGCGACC
>CP070767.1:1463771-1468377 GCA_020345725.1 Methanobacteriota archaeon
AGCGATAGTGAGTTTTATCTCATTGGCAGTTGTATTCACCTTGACTGTTCCCACCATCTGGGCATTGAGTTCTTCCGAGACACCTGACGAGATGAGTGACGTAAGAATTTACTTCAGCGGAAGAAGTGATAGGGAAGCATTGAATGGCCTTGCGATCAAGGAAATGTATGACGGCTTTGCGATCGCACAAGTGACCGAGAGGCAAAAAAGAATCCTGGAGTTGAGCGGTTATGTGGTCGAGGATGAGCCATTCCTTCACACGATAGCCCTGAACGGATATGTTTTTGACACCAGATTCGGAGAGCCTTTCATTGACGAGGAACTGAAGTTGGATGTTTATCAAAGCAGAGAGATTGGATATTATATAGTAAAATTTAAGGGTCCGATAAAGGAAGATTGGAAGAACCAGGTTGGGAGTTATGGAGTCGAGATCAGCGATTACCTTCCGAACAACGCTTTCCTGGTCAGGATGAGCACAGAAGAGAAGGAGAGCATCTCCCAGTTGGAGTTTGTCCAGTGGACAGGCGTCTTCCAGCCGGCATACAAGGTTAGGCCGGAGCTCATTGAGCTTGAAGGTGATTTCGAAGTAGAAATCATGACCAATACTGGGGAGGGCATTTACACAGTTCTCAGGGTATTGGACCAGAATAGGATTATTAGCTTCCATGAAGGCGAGGACTTTGGATTGGTGAAGGCGGAGATCAGCAGAGAAAAGCTCCCATATCTGGCAAAGCTCGGAGCCGTGAGATACATTGAGCCAAATTATGAGCCAACACTGACCAATGAATACATGCAGTGGATTCACCAGACCAATGGCGCTGGCAACAGGAAACTGTGGAACAACGGTATAGACGGTTCGGGACAGGTCATTGGTTTTGCAGACACTGGATTGGATTACGATCACCGTTTTTTCCGACAGGATGATTTGACCATTACCCTAGGAGACATCTACAACGTCACGGACTATGCCAGAAGGAAGCTGGTCAGATACATGCCCATGAGCACGTATGTGGGCATTGATCCTTGGACAGGTGGGGATGTCTGGGCTCACAGGGACAGCGGACCTCAGATGGGATGGGCGACTAGCGGTCATGGAACTATGGTGTCAGGCACAGGAGCAGGCAGAGATAATGATGCTGGAGGCGCAAGCCTCAATGACGGCCTGGCCAGGGGCGCTCAAATCTACATACAGGACATTGGGACGGTTTGCAGACCCCAGCCCAGCAGCCCGATGGACGATTGTCTCAGGTTCATTCCAGATGACTATGATGACCTCTACGGTCCTGCTTACGTTGATGGTGTCAGAATCCACAGCAATAGCTGGGGGACGCATGATTCCACTTACGACCTGGAAGCGATGATGACTGACAAGTTCATGTGGGAACATCCCGACATGCTTGTCATTTATTCGAACGGGAACGGTGGTCCCGCGTCCGGTGACCGATACGATGTTGGCAGCCCTGCAACTGCGAAATCCATCGTTTCTGCAGGAGCTGCGGGAAACGCCAGGTCCATAACTGGTTGGGACCAGAACGACGTGGCCGGATACAGCAGTCTTGGACCCACGGCCGATGGGAGGTTGAAGCCGACAGTGACCATGGTGGGGGAGGGTCGTTCTTCAAGGAGCGACAGTAACCCCTGGTCCAATACGAATACTGCCCGGGAGACCAACTGGCTTGGCACAAGCTACGCGGCTCCTGCGGCAGCTGGAGCAGCTTCGATGATCAGGCAGTACTTCGTGGATGGCTTCTATCCAACTGGCACGGCAGTTGCCGGTAATGGATTTGAGCCCAGCGCAGCCCTGATGAAGGGCGTGATGGCGGTCAGCGGGCAGAAGATCACAGGTTCCTATCGGGACTTCTTGGGAGAGCAGATGTGGCCAAACAATTCCCAAGGATGGGGCAGACCTCTTTTGGACAGGGCTCTGTACTTCTCTGGGGACACGAAAGAACTGGCAGTGGTGGAACATAAAGAGGGACTTCTTACCGGGAATGAAGTTGAATACAGGTTCTTCGTGAATGCCGGCCAAGAGTTGAAGATCCAACTTGTCTGGACGGACTATCCTGGAACCCTCGGAGCGCCATATGCGCTTGTCAACGACCTCAACTTGGAAGTGACGGCACCGAGCGCTGCCATATACAAAGGGAATGTCTTCAGCGTGCCCTTCGGCATCAGTGAGTCGAGAATCGCTGGTGGCTTCGATTCCGTGAATCCGATAGAAGGAGTCAGGTTGAGTAGCCCTGGGACAGGCGTATGGAAGGTCAGAGTGATTGCCGCCAACGTTCCCCAAGGACCTCAACCATTCGCACTGGTCGTCTCAGGAGATCTTGATGCTGAATACGGTCAGGTGTTCATAGACAAGGAGGTCTACAGCGACCAGGACACCATAAACATAGAAGTTCAGGATGTGAATGCCGCATCAGTGACCGTTACGGTCACAAGCACCACAGAACCTAGCGGAGAGACAGTTGTTCTGGATCCAGTCGGAGGCACTCCTAACGGGCTCTTCAGAGGATCAATCGACACCAGGTTCGAAGCACCATCACCTAACGGAACACTGGAGGTTGCCCACGATGATGACATTGTAGTTACGTATCATGACACCTTACCAGATCACTATTCAACCGCTGATGCGAAGGTGGTTGGGACTTGGCCGATAATCTACGATGTTTTCGTCCGGGACATTACCAACGCAGCGGCAACAATTACATGGAAGACGGACGTACCGAGTGATTCAAGAGTATACTGGGGGAGCACTTCTTCATTGGGCATGATCGACTACGAGCCGGATCTAGCGACATACCATACAGTCGATCTTATTGGCCTTGAAACGGGAAGAACGTACTACTTCGATGTTGAATCCACTGACTGGTTCTCTCACACAACCCTGGATTCTAATACTGGTCTCCACTACATGTTCACAACAACTGATATGGGCGAGATATTCCTCGTCATAGGGGATGATACCTTCCCACCAGAGAGAGTGCAATATTACAGAAATGCTTTGGAATGGGGAGGATGGGGCTACAACCTCTGGTACATCGAGAGGAGCGGAGATCCGTCTCTATCAACCCTTCAAGAATACAAAGTTGTCATTTGGCAGACGGGTCTGGAACAATATCCACCCTTTGAGGACAATCAGACTTTGCTTTTGAGAGACTACTTGGACGCAGGAGGTCGGCTGTTCGTATCCTCCCACGATGTGTCATGGGCATTCTCACCCACCTCGGGGTCCCAGTTCTCGACACCAGATCGGTACGCGTTCCTGAGGTCCACCCTGAAAGCAGATCACAAGGAAGACCCGAGGAGAATCACCTATGTGGAGGGGATAATCGGGGACCCGATAAGCAATGCCTATGCCGGGGCAAACAGGATTTATTACAGATACCATAGGGACGGAGCAACCGGGGACGAAGTCGCCGCAGAGCCGGCTGGAGGAACCACATTCTACGTCTGGAAATCCTACGGTCTGGACGCGAACTTCGATAATATGGCAATAAGATGGTTCTCTTCTGAACTGAACGATTCGGTGTCAGGCGATGACCCCAACATAGTCTGGGATAACAAGACCTCAAAGGTCGTGGTCTTCTTCTTCGAGTTCACTGGTTTGGACTACACCGATGTACAATCGCCCGAGCGAGGGGATGTCCTCAATAGGACGATACTTTGGCTGCTTAACGACACGTACCATCCGGTTGTCGAGGTGTCTTATCCGAACGGAGGCGAGACCCTAACGAGTGACACTGTCAACATCCACTGGAACAGAACGGCCACTCCGGCAGTGAACAACCAAGCCTTGTACTACAGTGACGATTCAGGGCAGACATGGTTCTTGATAGACGGCAACGTGGCTGCTGGACAGACTTCCTACACTTGGGATATCTCTGGCCTTGCCAACTGCGATCGGTATATGGTCAAGGTGGTGGTTCAGGACACCAATTCGCCTGCACTGAACGGAACGGACACCTCGGACGGAACATTCTCAATCAACAGACCCGGAGGAGATAACATTGGACCAAGGACAATCCCTGGAAGCGTGAAAGCCTTCCCTTATCCAGCAACGACCGCGGCTCCAATCCTCTTCACCGGTAACATCTCTGACAAGCTCACCGGAAATTCGGTGATAGGAGAGGCTGAGTATTTCGTGAGTGTCACCGAACCCCTGCCAGGAGTCTTCGGGACAGGAACACCGATGAGTGCAGTTGACGGAATCTTTGATACTGACGAGGAAGAGGTCGAATGGCAGGGAGCTTTGGCCGCACCGTGGAATGTTGTTGGCAACTACACATTATGGGTACACGGAAGGGATGATCCGGACGGAGTTCCGTCTTCAGGTGATGAGAACTGGGGAACGTTCTTCAGTACCACCTTCCAAGTCATTCATCCTCCACCGGACGTGACGGTACAGGCACCCACTTCCATATCTGCAGAGCTGACAGGCGCCCTCTTCGGCGACGTGACGATCAACTGGGGACTGTCTCCTGATGACCCAGCCGTCGGAGGCGCTGCCGATGTCGTTCGATACGAAATCATGCGGGGAGCAACATACGATCCGGCTGGCACAGGTTACATCTACATAGGACAATCAGCAGCAGGCGAAATCAGC
>CP070767.1:1468477-1473613 GCA_020345725.1 Methanobacteriota archaeon
CATTGACCTTGGCGACGCGGATCGTGGAATATTACTCGATCCAGTTAGAGCAGATAGGTAAAACCATCTACCTTCTCTTCTTTTTTAATTCAGAAAGAACCCCATCAGACCTTTCTAGCTCGATAACAGCCATTATCTTATTCTGGGTCTTCGCCATCTTCCAGATCTTGTGAGCTATTACCTTCTCCCTCTCCTTCTCGAGTTCTTGGAAACCCTTGGATTTGTTTACCGTCTGGTCGAACTTGAGGACAAACTCCTCAGGTGTCTCGGATTTCAGTGAGTCGGACTGCAATCTCTTCTTGAACCAGGACGCCCGCATCACCTCGAACGTAGATACGAAGTGGCAGTACGCGTCCGTGTACTCGACTTCCGTCATGTCCACGCCAACACATTCAATCTCGTTCTCAGTGCACAGCTTCACAGCCTTGTGAAAGCAGGGCGGAGGTTTCCTCACTTCCCCAAATTCGCTGAGACGCGATACGTACACCTCTTCCTCGAAGGTCTCAAGCTCCGCACCCTCGTCCTTGAACTGCTTCAGAGCTTCCAGTTCTTCTTTTGATATGGACAAAGCAACAGAACCTGGTGTCCATTTGTTGAAATTGCTTTCCACCTTCCTCTCCTCAGAAACCAGACCTCTGACGACTGGGAGAACTGCAACCTTGGAAGAGCCGACGTAGACCACTTCCATATCATTTCTTCCTTTCCGAGATTATCTCCAGAATCTCCTCCCGGTCCTTCACTTTCTTCAGTTCCTTGCTGCCGATCAGCGGAGTTCCTGCGATGTTCTCCCTCACCCGTCTCCTGTCCACAAAAATAACAGAGTCCTTCTCCACCACTCTGGATATGTTGGCGACGATTGTGGCTCTCCTCTCCAGCGGTTTGGCCACTTTCCCCAACCCCGTAAGGAGCACCGTCTTTGGGTCCTTTGTGAAGACATCAAAAGGACATCTGGCAGTTGGTATTACACTATATCCAAGCTTGCCCAAATGAGTCAGGACTTCCCTTTCGAAACCTTCGAACATCTCAAGGTCGAGAACCTCTCCAACAGGGGCGTCTTTGTACGAAAAGGGATTCAATGCTACGACCAAGGGCTGACCCAAGAACTCTTCCAGGCGGATTGCAACATCCAGAGTAGCTCCCATGCCATCCTCATACATCTGAATGGTTCTTCTGGACACACCAGCGGTCTCAGCCAGCATGCCCAGGGACACTCTCTTCTTCTCCCTTATTCTTCTGATGATGTCCCCGTCCATCTTCACATAGAGGCCACCAGGAGCAGAGAACACGAAAGGCGGAACGCCCTCCAGTAGGAACTCAGATATAGTTGTCAGTGAAAGGATGGGCACTCCGAACCTGGAGTATATCACACCGTACTCTATCTTTCCCGCTCCCGATCTTTCGCCGACGAGAAGTGAGGAAGCACCCAGGATGCTTGAAATCATCTTCAGCTGCATTGCGGACTCAGCGTTGAAGGAGTCGATATTGGTCAGAACCTTCACTATCATTAGAAGGTCGTCTTTCCTAGCAACAATGTCAAAACAAATTAGTCTCGTGTCATGCTTGTCTGAGAGAAAGAAACCTGCCTTTCCCAGAACCGTCCTCAAATCGTCCGTCAGCTGCTGGCGGTTCATGCTGGTTTGATATGATTGAGTTTCTATTTAAAGTTGATGTCAGGACAAATGGCTACCTGAGCAACCACACTCTTAAAATATCCCAATCGGTTTGGCGAAGTGAGATGCCAGAAGCGGAATTACTGGAAGATTCAATGGTCATCAGGGAGGAGTCCGAGGCCAGTCAGATATACAATAAGGGGTATTTCGGGACTCCCCAGTCAGGCGGAGCCCTGAAGCTCGAACTGATGGAAGGCATATTTCTCTTCGAGTCTGGAAGAATCGATGTCAAGAAGAAGGGCAAGAGACTGACTTTTCCGCGACTTCTGCACGTTGCAAACAACATCCACCCCAATTTCGAGATTAAGTATCTGGTCTACCGTGCCCTCAGGTTGCGCGGATATATTGTGAAACCCTGCGTGGATCCGTTGGATTTCCGCGTCTTTCCCCGTGGAGGGGGCCCCAGCACGACACCTTCCAAGTACTGGGTTTCCGCTCTTTCCGAGAGATCGATTTTCGACCTAAGGGAATTGAAGCAACATCTTCAGAAGGCCCAGCAGGTCAAGAAGGAGCTATTGCTTGCTGTCGTGGATGAGGAGAGCGATTTGACATATTACCTAGCCAGAGTTGTCAAACCAAAGGGCAAGAGAGGCAAGAAAAGGAAGAAGCCGAAGGCCCAATCATTGTTCCTAGAGGATAGGGTAATGGTGACCGATGAAAAGGAAGCCAGGACGCTCCATGAGCACGGATTCTATGGAAAGATGATAGGCAACAGGCTCCAGCTGTCGTTGATGGAGACAGCATATCTCCTGGAGAAGGGTATGATCGAAGTCAAGAACGCCAAGACTGGTCGTAAGATAGGTCTGGACTCCTTTCTCATGAAGGCAAGGGAGATTCAACCCGATTTCGGACTCAGGCTGAAGGTCTTCAGAGATCTCGAGGAAAGGGGGATTGTTGTCAAGACTGGGTTTAAGTACGGGTCCCATTTCCGAGCCTACACAATGGCTCCGGACAAAACACACGCAAAATATCTGGTTCACGCCTTTTCAGCAGGACATAAGGGTATGTGGCCAGAGGTGAGCAGGGCTGTACGAGTATCTCACGGAGTAAAGAAGGACATATTGTTTGGAATGGTTGGAAAAGAAATAGAATATGTCGCACTCAAGAGAGTGCGGCCTTAGAGCTGGATCTCGATATTCAGCTTCTCTGTGAGCTCTTTGTATCTATTCCTGATGGTGACCTCAGTCACGCCGGCTATGTCCGCGACCTCTCTCTGTGTCCTGCGCTCGTTGCACTTTATGGAGGCGATGTATATCGCGGCCGCAGCTACGCCTGTTGGGCCTCTTCCGCTCGTAAGCTCCTTCTCGGTGGCTTCCTTCAGTATCTCTATCGCCTTGGTCTGGACATCTCCTCCGAGCTTCAGCTCCGAACAGAATCTAGATACGTAGTCCTGGGGTCTGGTGGGCATCAGTTTCAGCTTGAGCTCCCTGGTCATGAACCTGTACGTCCTTCCGATCTCCTTCCTTCCAACTCTGCTTGAGTTGGCGATCTCGTCCAGTGTCCTCGGGACGTTGCACTGCCTGCACGCAGCGTATAGCGAAGCAGCTACTACACCCTCGATGCTTCTTCCTCTGATCAGGTTCTTGTTGACGGCCTTCCTGTAGATCATGGCGGCAGTTTCCCTTACATTCCTGGGAAGCCCCATACCGCTGGCCATCCTGTCTAGCTCACTCAATGCAAAAGCCAGGTTCCTCTCGGTTGCGTTCGAGACCCTGATTCTCCTCTGCCATTTCCTCAGCCTGTACAGCTGAGCTCTGTTCCTGGTGGGAATGCTCTTCCCGTAGGAGTCCTTGTTCTTCCATCCAATCGTTGTGGAAAGGCCCTTGTCATGGATGGTGTAGGTCATCGGCGCACCGGTTCTGGCCCTCTTCTCCCCCTGTTCTACGTCAAACGCTCTCCATTCCGGCCCCTGGTCTATCATCTGGTCATCAAGGACCAGTCCGCATTCCTCGCAGACCAGCTCGCCCCGCTCATAGTCCTTGGTCAGATGTCCGCTGTCACATTCAGGGCATCTATTCACGCCTTCGTCTGACTCTATCTTCTTTTTCTTCTTCGGTTTTGCCATCTTATCAACCTCCTCCGTGTCATTTGAGAAAGAGCTCCTGCCCGACCAGGCTCAAGGAGGTCTTCCTCTCAGAGGGTCTGATAGTGACAAAAGGTGCTCTTGTTGGCCCGAACACTCTGGTGACTCTACCCACCTTCCTCTTTCGAGAGTCTGTGATCTTCTCCCCGATTTTTGGCGCAAAATCTGCGCGGACAAGGAGGAGTCCGCTGTATGTAATGTCTGTTACAACACCTAGCCTTCTCAACCAGCACCCTTGCCGTTCTAGTCTAAATTGATGATATTATTAGTATTTAAATGTTTCGGAAAACTTTATCTTTAGGAATGAATTCTGACCGAAAAAGACTAAAATCTTTTGTCAACCATCAACCTTTATCTACGAGCGGAGGATGAACCACCAATGCCAGAGAGGTTACCCCAACACAAACACTGCCTGAATTGCGGCAAAGCGGTTGCACCAAGCAAGGAATTCTGTACCGAGGAGTGCGAGACCGAGCGCATTGGCATGTTGCGAAGGAAGAGGAGACAGCTACTAATACTCTACGTGGGGAGCATTGTAGTTCTCCTGCTGGCAGTAATTCTCTCGGTGGTGCAGTTTTGAGGGTCGCTTTCGGTGGGACTTTCGATAGAATCCACAGGGGTCACAGAGCCATCATTGAGAAGGCATTTTCCATCGGGGACGAAGTCCTCGTAGGGATAACCTCAGATCAAATGGCGGAGCAGGCAAGAGGACATCCAGTATCTCCCGTCGCCAAGAGAAAGGAAGGGTTGGAGGCGTTCCTACGCTCCCTCGGACACAAGCAGTTTGAGGTTGTTGAGATATCCGACATCTATGGGCCAGCGCCGTTCCTGGAGAACCTTGATGGGATCATTGCTTCCGAAGAGACAAAGAAGACCGCCGAAGAGATCAACAGGATGAGAATGGACAACGGCCTGAAGCCACTGGACATCCACCTAACCTCCATGGTTCTGGCGGATGACAGTTGTCCAATCAGCTCGTCTCGGATAAGGAGTGGGGAGATAGACGAAGAGGGCAAGCTCCAAAGACCTTTGGTCGTCAATGTGGGCTCCAAGAACAAGGCAAAGATCTGGGCCACTAGGGACATCTTCCTCAAGGTCTTCAAGAAGGTTGAGATCCATGGTGTCGAGATCGAAACAAAGGCGTCGGAGATCCCTACTGATGAAGAGGCAATCGAGGGTGCAATTGGAAGAGCAAAGGAAGCTATCCAGAAGGCGGATTTCGGCGTGGGCATAGAGTGCGGGCTTTTCTTTAATGCAGAGTTGGAGAGAGGTTTCTTCGTGCAACATTGTGCAATCATGGACAAGAGGGGTGTTCTGACGATGGGACACGGTCCTGGGTTTGTGCTGCCCGAATCGATAGTGGCTGACTTGAGAGGCGGATTC
>CP070767.1:1473713-1478208 GCA_020345725.1 Methanobacteriota archaeon
CAAAACCCGGTGAGTGATGCACAATGCCCTCCGCTAGGAAGGACAGAACACTCCGAAGACTCCCACAAGAGAGAGGACCCAAGGTCCCCCACCGCACGCACTCACTATCTGCTTCCAACCTGCTCTTCATGAAGTATGGCGTTGGCATGGCCAGGCGCGGATGGCTGGAAGGCGAGAACGTACTGAACACCTGGAGTGCCAAGGAGATCCTCGACTATCTCAAATGAGGTGGAGAATGGGATTCTTTATTTTCGAGAAAGGATTACCAAAACCCGGTGAGTGATGCACAATGCCCTCCGCTAGGAAGGACAGAACACTCCGAAGAATGGCAAAAGAGATTCGGCAATGCAGGAAGTGTTCCCTTTCCCAAAGAAGGAAGAACGCTGTCCCAGGCGAAGGTCCGTCCAATGCTAGAATATTCCTAGTTGGCGAGGCCCCGGGAAAGGCGGAGGATGAGAAGGGGGAACCATTTGTAGGTATGGCAGGAAGAGTACTTGACGAGGCTCTGAAGAAGGCAGGGCTCCACAGGTCCAAGGTCTTCATAACAAGCGTATTGAGGTGCAGGCCTCCGAACAACAGGAACCCCAAAGCAAAGGAGATAGCAGCATGTCGCCCGTATCTGGAGAGTTACGTCGAAACCATCTCGCCACGAGTTCTGGTGGCCCTGGGCAGTTACGGACTCAGAGGATTGGTCGGTAAGACACTGAAGGTTGGAGAGACCAGAGGAAAGAGGCTGGATTACAAAGGAACACCTGTGATTGCAACCTACCACCCAGCGGCTGTTCTATACAATCGAAAGTTGATGAGAAAACTAGTATCGGACCTGAAGAAAGCCAAGTCAAAATCGCAAGCAAAACGGAGTAGAGGGGGCTAGTCTTCTGTCATTTTCTTGTTATCAATTGTGATAACGAGAGACCAAAATATCTTATACCCATCTCAATCTCGAATCATGAGGTGGGAACTTGAATGATTCCACAGGTATACCAGAGGAACTCGTAAATTTCTTTAAAGGAACGGGCGGACACTCGCTGATTGTGAAAGGACTTGCAGGAACTGGAAAGACGACATTTGCCCTTCAGTTGGCGGAAGAGCTGGGCAGCGTGGCGAGGAGCCACTACATTTCCGTAAGGGTATCCGATGAGTCCCTGTACAATCAATTCCCATGGCTTAGGAAGAAGCTGGAAGAGAAAGGGAAGCTGAAAATGGCTAAGGGCTATGCCAAGACGCTTAGCTCCAATTTCGTACACCAGGAAAGCGAGACGGATGTGGCCCTCGAGGTCAGAATCAGGACTGCACAACAGCTCCTCGAGTCCATCGGAGAAGCGTTGAAGGACAGCAGCAAGGTCGACCGCACCGAACTCCAGAGGCTAGAAGGCAGGATAGAGATGGGAGAAGAAGGTGAGGAGGCCTTCAGCCCACTTGGAGAGGGATCGGTCCTTGATGACACCATCATATTCGATTTGGGCTCAGATCTTCCTGAGATTGACCTTGCCTACGACATGGTTGAGCAAACGCTGCCTGACAAGACGCTCGTTCTGATCGACAGCATTGACGCTCTGAGCGAGAGATACGGAGTTCACGCGTCCAAGCTCATTAATACCCTCCAGAAAGACTTAGTAGAACATTCGAATGCGGATGTTCTGTACATCCTAGAGACGAGTAAGGACAACAGACTGGACTATCTCGGGGATGGTGTGGTTTCCTTCGTGAACGAGGAGTACAACGGACGAAGGCTCCGAGTTCTCCGGATAGCGAAGCTGAGAGGGACCGAGATAAAACAGCACAAGTACATCTACACACTGAAGGACGGGCGCTTGAGAACCTTCCTCTTCAGGAGAGAACAACAACCCAGCGAGACAAAGCACTGGAAGGCGGTGGAGGACATCTCCGAGAACGTGATCTCCACAGGGAACGAAGAGCTGGACGACCTCGTTGGAGGAATAAAGAAGGGGTCAATCATTGCTCTGGAAGTTGGCGGAAACGTCCCTGGATACTACATCGATCACATCAAGACTGGCCTAATATCCAACTTCGCTTGCCAGAACAGAGGTGTGGCCCTGCTGCCCTCAAAGAGAGCGCCGGCCGAGACAATAGAAGCGGAAATCATTCCCTACGTGGGCGAGGACACGTACGAGAACAATGTCCGAGCGTACGAAGCAACTCAATTCGGGTCCCTGGAAGGTTCCAAGAATGCCATCCAGCTAGAAGGGCAGGACCTGGCAAACGAGATGAAGTGGAATACGATTGAGTACAACCTCAAGAATGCACAACATCCTTTCATGTCGCTAATAGCCTTTGACACCCTGGAGTCGATCTACGGCGAGAACGTGATAGAGAAGTTGACATCCCACCTGACCTCCATAAGGAGGAACAAGGACATCTTCGTGGGCATTCTCATACCGACCGACAAATCCACGGACAAGCTCGCAAACGAGGCCCACATTCATTTGAGGATCGAGAACCTAGATGGCTCGGTCGTGATCTTCGGAGAGAAACCGCACACCGAGTTGTTCGCTTTGTCCTATGACGTGTCTAAGGGATATCCTAAGGCAAGACTTACATCCATAGTCTAGAGGACAAAAAGAGTATCAGCCATGATAATTGGATGAAAAGTAGTTTAAAAACGTGGACGGTAGAAGATACAATGCGAGAGAAGGAGATATCTAAGCTACTTACTGACGACTACGCAGAACGCATTCTCGTCGCAACATACTACTCCGCCAAGTCGGCCCAGGAGATCAGCGAGAAGTACGATGTACCCATAGCTGCGTGCTACCGCAAGATCCACGAATTGGAGGATGCGGGCATGCTGAAGTGCTTCAAGATTGTGACCACACCAAAAGGAAAAAGCATGAAGCTCTACCGCTCGCAGTTGAAGACGGCCTGCCTCATGTATGAAGATGGAGTTTTCAAGGTCAGGCTGGAGTTCAAGCACGAGGAGCCGATAAACAATACGTGGATACAGTTGAATACTCCTCGTAGCTAGGAAGCATGGTCCGTTTTCCCAGATATTGCTAGGGTCATAGCTGAGCGTACGCTCAGGTTGCTCAAGAACAGAACAGGACTTCTTCCAAAAGACAATGGAACTAGGGAGATGGATCTTTCCAGGCTTCTACATTCACATCAGATTCAAAGAGATGTTTTGCCTCCACAAAAAGGACAGAACTTGGCTCCATCTATCCTTCCACCACACTCAGGACAGAACCTCGCCCGAGCTGCTGTTGTCTGGATGCTGCCTGGTTCTACCAGGACAGGAACCATGGGTGGTCGCCATACTGGCCTCTTATGAAGATTCGGGATAGCGACGAACAGAGCGATTGTCGCTAGAAGGCTTCCTACAAACAGGAGAATCCAACCAACGGGCAAGAAGAAAGCAAGGAGGAGAGATATGATGAAACTACCAGCGATGATATGGATGCAACCAGACGCCATATAGAGGTTCGGCGCCGCCAGATACTTGCGGGCAACAATAAGGGCTATAGCCATCACAATGACTCCAACACCCAAGAGTATCGAGGCAACCCAAACTAGAAATGGATCAATGATGTAGCTGTACCATCCCCAACCGGAGTAATCTCTCGGGGAGATTGCCATGATTGCAATGAACAGGATCGAGATGATGACTAGAGTAATGAAAGTAGCCAGCCCCATGTAGCTCTTGTGATGCGCATAGAAGCCCAAATACGCAAACGAGTGCACAAGCACTCCAGCGAATATGAGAATTGAGACGGCGATGAAGAAGATTGGGTATTCATAATCGTAGTACCAATAGAACTGATTGAACGCGAAGTAGACAACGGCGGTCATTGATGCGACCGCCAGAAGAACCGCCCCCACAGCCCCTATTGCAAAGAGACCTTTTCCCTTAACGGCTTTCGGGGCAATAGGACTAGCTGGTTTCTTTGGAACATCAATATCAGATGGCTGATCCACCCTCACATTCTCCATTTCCAAACCCTCCTCTTGCATCATATCCTCCAATTGAGCAATTGAACCGGGCATATTTAATAGTTTATCGCCACGGCACATCTGGAAGAGAAGATGACCCAATGCAGCTCTACCCAAAAGCCAATTCCATCTCAATCTCTGATGCTTTTCGATCAAAGGTCAATCAAGATGCTTAACGAGATCCTCCAGACCTCTTAAGAACCGTCACCGACTCTGTCTCAGGAATCCGGATTAAAGCAAATATGAGGTCGAAGGTCACCGGATAACGAAAGGGTGAGCTTTAAGTAGTAGAAACCTTTACGCGTGTTTTACTCTACAACAACCGTCTCGCAATGTGTTAGGGTGGGGGAATACCATGGATGCCCTGGAAGCCTCTCAGATGTTGACGGATGAGTATTCTGCCAAGATACTTCTAGCAACTTTCAAGAGAAAGATGAGTGCCCAAGAAATCAGCACCAAGTACGGCATTCCGATAGCCGCTTGCTACCGGAAAATCAAGACACTGGAAGATGCCGGGCTCATTGAATGCATCGACCGGGTGCTCACC
>CP070767.1:1478308-1486437 GCA_020345725.1 Methanobacteriota archaeon
AAGATGAAGAACACGAGGGAACAGGCAAACAAAATGAGCATTGTCATTACGATGGTGCTTCGCAGTACTCTCGATGCCCTGTACTTCTTCTCTGCACCCAGGTTTTGACCGATCATAGTCACAGCAGCACCTGTCAGGCCTCCGATCACCACGAATACGACATTGATTATCCTGGTCCCTATTCCATACGTGGCTAACGCTACTGTATTCATCTGCGCTCCTAATTGGCCACCTGCATGTGCAACCAGCCCCACCATCACCAAGAAACCAAATGCAACGGTTGCCTGTCCTATTGAAGCAGGGATCCCTATCTTGAAGACTTGCTTCGCCCTGTCCTTTTCGATTCTCAGGTCAGATTTCGATATCGTGAGCGTTCTCTTTCCACGGAACAGGAGGTAGATGCATACCAATCCACCGATGGTTCGTGAAACCAGTGTCGCCACACCAGCACCAACAACTCCCCAAGCCGGTATGAATCCCCCAACGCCGAATATCAGGAAAGGGTCCAGTATTATGTTCAGTCCCACGCTGAATGCGGAAATGTACATCGGTGTTCTAGTATCTCCCCAACCACGTAGTATGAACGAGTAGACCATTATGATGAACATGAAGGGCATGCTGGCGAAGATCAGTTTGATGTACGGTGAGGCGAGTAGGAACACCTCTTGGGTCGGTCCCAGGAATTGTAGAAGTAGATCGCTTATCAAGACACCAATAACAGAAATCGCCACTCCCACGATTATCAGGAGGACCATCACCTGACCGGCCGACTTCTTGACCTCAGCTTCGTTCCTCGCTCCGGCGTATTGGGATACCAACGCCACCCCTGCGACGCCCAATCCCCCTGCAAGTGAAATCAACAGGAAAACCATGGGCCAGGCCATGGTTGGTGCGGCAACCTCGTTCATACCCAGCTTTCCCAGCCAAAATGTGTCCGTGAGGTTGTACGCTATCTGGAAGAAGTGGGTCAGCATTATGGGCCAGCCCAGCATGAACAGCGTCTTGAAGATTGGACCTCTGAGTATTGCCTTCTGAAGCTTCTCAGGTGATGTCTTGTCCATGGCGCGTATCAACTCTCTAGTCCTGAATGACCGCTCCCGAAATCATATTGCAGGGGAACAATGCCCGTGCATACAAAAGCATTGGGTGGGATAAGATTGCCAAATGTCTACTCCTTCGGTTGAAGGAACATGTCCCCCTTCTCTTCCTTGATCTTATCTCTGAGCTTGAAGAAGGCATCCATCATTGCTTCTGGTCTCACTGGGCAACCAGGTATATAGACATCCACAGGTACCACATTGTCCACTCCTGGCAGCACGCTATAGGAATCGTAGTACGGTCCGCCCGAGATGGCGCACTCCCCCATCGCTATGACCCACTTGGGCTCGGGCATCTGTTCGTACAGCCTCCTCACGGCAGGGGCGACCTTGTGACTTACCGGGCCGTTCACGAGCAGGATGTCTACCTGTCTGGGTGTGGATCGGAATAGGACCCCGAATCTTTCCACATCATACCTGGGAGAAAACGCGGCCGCCATCTCTATTGAGCAACACATGAGTCCCCAGTGCAAGGGCCATAGACTGTTCCTTCTGGACCAGTTCCACAACCTCCTTGTCAGGTAGTTCACGAAGGCTTTGATTTTGGTCCTTTCCAGTGTCCTATCGATACCTCTTCCCATCCATTGGACGAACTCGGAGGAATTGAACCCCAGTACGTTCATCTTTTCCTCGTTCATATCACTATCTTCTCCTCTTTCCTGAGAGAAACCCCCACTGCCAATCCGACCATGGCAACAAAAACGATCAGTGACGCGATTCCCACATAGCTCATATGGGGACTGAAGACCAAGGCCCAAAGGATGAGGAAGACGGCCACCACGTCAAAGGCCACGAAAAGGATCGCGAAGATGTAGTACTGAAAAGTGAATTGGACCTGTGCCTTGCCGATGGGAACCTCCCCGCATTCGTCTGTGGTATCCTTGAGTGGCGACTTCTTCTGAGGTCTGAAAAGCCGGGACAGATAATATGTGACTGGAGGGAAGATTATGCATACAATCGCAAAGATCAGAACAGGCAGATAGTCTTCCAACAGCATTGGTGCAGGAAACGGAAAACCGATTATAAAAACTATTCTACAAGGCATTGGCATGGACACGCAACGAGCACTACTTCATCAAGAATGGGATTGCGAAAAAGCGAAAATCGATGTTGTTGTTATGTCAGCCAGCGTCGGTCTTTCCTTACACTTAAATACCATAACAATGCTATTGAAGAACGCATATGGATGCTATTAGACAACCCTGCGAGATGACGGTTTCTCGTGTTCTTCCTGCCCTCAGGTCATCCTTGGCAAAGATTCTGATGAGCAACTCCGGTATGAACCAGACCGAGGTCTCCGATATGCTGGGAATAACTCAGGCTGCTGTGAGCTACTACACGAAGGAGAAGAGGGGGGATGAATCACTTCTCAAGCGTCACCCATCAGTTGAAGAAGCGCTACGTGGATTGGCTGATGACATGACCAACGGCCTGTCTCCCAAAGAGCGCCAAGAGAGGATATGCACTGTCTGCAGGGAGATGCAGAACCTCATGTTTGAAAAACCTGCCAAGAAATGAGGACGTCGATTATTGTTGCACAGAGGTGACTTGGTGGGCCTCTGATATAACACCATTATTCCTGATTATGTTCTAGCTCTTTCTATCCTGATTTTTTTGTCGATATTTCATCTCCCGATGTCGATGTCCCGACACAAATCACATGGTCACCAACAAATGATGTGGGCTTTTCACATCCAACCCATGGAAGCAGACAAAATGAACATATATCAAAACGAATATTCACAGAATCTTTCCTACAGATTAAGAGTGGGGACAGAGGATGAAGGGGACCGAGGTTGCCCAGGCCGTGAAAGAGAAATTCAAGGACTTGGTCAGCAACGTCAGTTTTCCAAGAGACAGAGTTGTCCGTCTTTACGTTCCCAGGGAGTCCATTCTGCCGTTCTGCAAGTTTCTGAGGGACGAGTTGTCATGCGAGCATCTTTCGCTTGTGACAGCGGTTGACTGGCCGGAGAATTTTGAGTGTGTGTACCACATCACGTCCTATCTTGAGGAGTACATGGTTGAACTCCATGTAAAGATACCAAAGGACGATCCCAAGGTGGATTCTCTGAGCCCGGTCTGGAAAGGAGCGGACTTCGCTGAGTGGGAGGCCTACGACATGATGGGGATAACCTTCGTTGGGCACCCGGATTTGAGGAGGATTCTGCTTCCCGAGGACTATCTCTACTACCCGCTGAGGAAGGATTTCAAGGGCTAGGATGAGCTAATGACCGACATCTGGATAAACATGGGTCCACAACATCCCATGACTCACGGACTGTTCAATCTCAGGGTTCGTGTGGACGGCGAGATAATTGTGGATGCGAACCCACTTCTGGGATACCTTCACCGTGGAGTTGAGAAGCTCTGCGAAAGGCGGGACTATACTCAGATAATTCCGCTGATGGACAGGTTGTGCTATGTTTCATCCTTGACTTGGAGCCACGCCTACTGTTTGGCGGCAGAAGAGCTCATGGAGATTGAGATCCCGGAGAGGGCAAAATACCTCAGGGTCATCGCGCTTGAACTGCAGAGGATAGCTTCTCATCTGATGTGGTTGGCCGCTTTCGGTCCCGATGTTGGCATGTTCACCGCCTTCCTGTATGCAATGAGGGAGAGGGAGTACATCCTCGATATGCTTCAGATGATGAGTGGCGCAAGAATGAACCAGAACTATCCTAGGATTGGAGGAGTGAGGAACGATGTCCCTCCTGAATTCACGGACAAGTGCCTCAAAGTCATGGACTACTTCGATGGCAAGAGGAAGCAGTACGAGAGGCTGTTTGACGACAGTGCCATCTTCCTAATGAGAACTCAAGGAGTGGGTTACCTCAGTAAGGAGGACGCAATGGACCTCGGGGTTACTGGGCAGACACTGAGGGGAAGCAACGTTCCGATAGACATGAGAACGCATGACCCGTACGAAGTGTACGACCAGCTGGATTGGGAGGTCCAGGTGGAGAAGGACGGGGACTGCTACTCTCGCTACAAGGTAAGAATGAACGAGATGTGGGAGAGCACCAAGATCATCCGAGGTGCCTTGAAGAAGATGCCCAAGGGGCCGGTCAGAGTGAAGCCTCCCAAGAGACCGAAGGGAGAGGCGTTCAGGAGGACGGAGGATGCCCGGGGAGAAGCGTTGATTTACATCGTGGGCCAAGGAGAAACATCTCCCTATAGGGTCAAGGTCAGAAGCCCTGTTTTCGCCAACCTGAGAGCAGCTCCAGTCATTCTAAAGGGTAATACTTACGCGGACCTGTTGGCGATCATGGGAAGCATTGACGTATGCATAGGTGAGACGGACAAATGATAGACCTGTATGGAATAAGCTACGGCATAGGCAAATGGTTCATGGGAATCATTGCAGCCATCCTGGATTTCTTCGGGCAGTGGATCCAGCCTTTCCAGGGTCTAGCTGACTGGTTGATGCGCTGGGAGACGCTGAATGTACTTGCCATCACCATCCAGGTTGTGATCGTGTTCTTGTTTGTTTCCATAATCAACCTGTTCATCATCATGTGGATCGAGAGGAAGATGTATGCCCGGTTGCACACCCGGAGAGGCATCATGCTCCCGCTTCCTTTCAGAAAGGTGCAGAAGGGCACAGGGTTCCTTCAGAATCTGGCTGACGGGATGAAGCTGATACAGAAGGAGAACATCACGCCCAAGAACGCGGATAAATGGATGTACCACATCGCCCCTGCAATAATCGCCACCACTTCAATTCTGGTGTTCGTGGCAATTCCGTTAAGCGAGACTTTCGTGGTCGCCAACTTGGAGGGTGGGCTGATATTCGTATTCGCCATTCTAGCTATTGCGCCATTTGCGGTGCTCGTTGGTGGTTGGGCCAGTAACAACAAGTTCACTCTGATTGGAGGCATGCGCGGCGCAGCCCAGATGTTGAGCTATGAGATTCCTCTCATCCTGGCGGCCGTAGGGGTCATTCTCTTGGCCGGTTCCCTCAACCTTGTGGACATAGTGATTGCTCAGCAACAGACTATCTGGTTCGGGATTCCCCTCATTCTTGGCCTGCTTGTTTTCTTAGTCGCAATAGTGGCGGAAGTGGAAAGGCTCCCGTTCGATATCCCGGAGGCGGAAGCGGAGCTTGTGGAGGGCTGGGCCACAGAGTATGGCGGCATGAGGTTCGGATTGATTTTTGTGGCAAAATGGGTGAGGACCTATGCTGGAGCTGCGTTGATCACGATTCTCTTCTTAGGAGGCTGGTCGGGACCAATTCTTCCTGGCGAGATATGGTTCATCATAAAATCATATATTGTATTCATAATCATCGTTTGGACGACCTGGTCACTGCCCCGTACCAGAATGGACCAGGTTCTTGAGATAGGTTGGAAGAGACTCCTTCCTGCAGCTCTGATTAGCATAGCGATAGCTGCTGCGCTGAAATGGGTGGGGTGGTTCTGATGGCGAAGGCCAAGAGGAAGTCCGCAGGTGTTAAAGGATGGGTGATCCAACCCCTTCGGGCAACCTTCAAGGAGACAATGAGCGCTCTGATCAGGCCCAAGACCATCCTCTACCCGCATGAGAAGAAGGAAGAGAGGGCGGAGCTCAGGAAGTACTTCCGTGGACAGCACAGAATCGATTGGATGAAATGCATCGGGTGCCAGTTGTGTTCAAGGGTTTGTCCAAATCAATGTATCACAATGGAGAAGGTCAAGGTTCCCGAGGACTACAAGGGCCCCTCGCGGTCGGAAACGGACGAGAAGAAGAATGTAGTCCTTAGACCCGGCGTGAACCTGGGCAGATGTCTCTTCTGCGGGAACTGCAATGAGTACTGTCCTACAAGTGCCCGGCTTAATACCACTCACATCGAGTTGGCTGATTTCTCAAGAGAGGCGATAATCTACTCAGCTGATAAGCTCAAGGCAGAGGGAAAGCCCACCAAGGTTCTCAAGAACAAGATCGAGGAGAATCCGCAACTGGATGAGGAGACGTGCATAGGCTGCAAGCGGTGCTCAAGGGAATGCCCCACCAGATGCATAGTGATGATTCCCGGAAAGAAGATGAGAAAGGACAAGCCAATTGAGAATCCCAAGTTCGACTACACGAAATGCATCGGATGCGGAACCTGTGCCGAAATATGTCCCTCTGATTCACTGTTGATGGAGGAGATCTAGATGGTTGAGTGGGATCTCTTCTTCTTCATAGCCCTTTCCGTGGTTGAGGTTGTGGCCAGCATTCTCGTGATTGCATCAAAGAAACTGGTCCACAGTGCCTTCTGGTTGGCTATCACGCTCATCACCATGGGAGCGATTTACATCCTGCTCAGGTCCGAGTTCATCGCTGTCGTGCAGATACTGGTCTACGCCGGTGCCGTGCCGGTTCTTTTCGTTTTCGGAATCATGCTCACCCGTAGAAAGATGATGGAGGAGCCAAATGAGTAAGCGCAGGGATATCACAATTGCCGTCATCGTGACGGCCGCAGTCCTTCTAGGCTTCCTGATGGCTCTTTCTCTGGTCTCAACTGAAACTTGGGAGACCTCGGAAATCAACGAGATACCCATGACAGATGTTGCGGACTCGCTCTTCAATGAGTACGGGTTTGCTCTGGTTGTACTGGGAATACTTCTCACCGCGTCCGTGCTGGGCGGAATCTTCCTTGCAAGGGAGGTGGAGGATTGATATCTCTCGAGTATGAGCTGATACTCTCTGCCATTCTCTTCGCGATTGGGGTATTTGGCATACTGAGAAGGAAGAACGCCATCGTGGTGCTGATGTCCGTGGAGATTGTGCTTAATGCAGCCATAATGAACTTCGTGGCTTTCTCGTCCTACGCTCAAGCGAACGGTGCCAGCGGACAGGTGTTTGCGTTGTTCGCGATTGCTGTGGCAGCTGCAGAGGCGGCCATTGGACTTGCCATGTTCATCGTGTTCTATCGAAGGTACAAGACGATAGACATCGACCAAGGGAGAATGTTGAGGTGGTAGACTGTTTGAGTACGCTTGGCTGATCATCATAGCTCCCCTCGTGGGGTTCCTTCTTTCCATTCTCATTGGTAAGAAGGTCTGGGAAGGCGGAGCTCCCTTTGCGATCGGTTCAATGGCGTTCTCGCTTGTCGTTTCTCTATATCTTCTGATCGATGTATTCACAACAGGTGGTCTCGGAGCAGTGGGAGAAGAGGTCATCGCCTTCGAATGGGTTGGTGGCATCGAGATAGGACTGCTCATCGACAATCTGAGTGCCCTATTACTGGCTCTCGTTTCTTTCCTTTGTCTGCTCATTGCGATTTACTCAGTAGGATACATGCACAAGGAGGAGGGGAAGCCCCGGTACTATGCAGAGATCAGCCTGTTCACGGCAGGGATGCTTGGGACTGTTAGCGCCCACAACTTCCTCCAGATGCTCATCTTCTGGGAGATAATGGGTGTTTGTTCTTACCTTTTGATCGGTTTCTGGTACACCAAGCCCGAGGCTGCTAGTGCCGCCAAGAAGGCGTTCCTCGTAACAAGAGTTGGAGACATCCTGTTCTTGATTGGAATCATTGTTCTGTTCATTGTAACCGGTACATTCAACATCCTGGACATACAGGGAGCTACTCTTCCCGCGCATCTCATAACCATCGTTCCGCTTCTTCTGTTCGGAGGGGCAGTTGGAAAATCTGCTCAGTTCCCGTTACACGTGTGGTTACCAGACGCCATGGAAGGTCCGACTACGGTGAGTGCTCTCATTCACGCTGCCACCATGGTGAAGGCTGGTGTGTATCTCACAGCAAGAAGCTTCCCTCTGATTGCAGAATCTCCTGAGGCGATCTTAGTGGTCGGTGTGATAGGAGGGTTCACTGCATTCTATGCTGCAACCATGGCACTTGTTGCTAACGATATCAAACGGGTCCTTGCCTACTCCACCATCAGCCAGATAGGCTACATGATGTTAGGATTAGGAGCTGGAGCCTACATCTACCACCACCATCATGAAGCGTTAGGATACACCTTCGCCATCTTCCATCTGATGAACCATGCCTTCTTCAAGGCCCTTCTCTTCCTCGGTTCAGGTAGTGTAATCCATGCAGTTGATACC
>CP070767.1:1486537-1489736 GCA_020345725.1 Methanobacteriota archaeon
ATGGGGCAGTATCGTCTTCTGGTGAGAGTCCCCAAAGCGGAAGATGACTTTCGAGTTACCCAGAATATCGATCGGAAGGCCCTTCTAAAAACCGTGAAGTCCATGGGTCAAGTGCAAGTGCAATCTGGCATTTTCATACTCACGTTCATGTCCAAATGGAAGCCTCCCAATGCAACTCAGATGAAGAATCTGATAGATGCCGTTGTGCAGATTCTCACGTCAACCACTCCCTTTTACGAGGATACTTGTGAGGAATGTGGTCGATCAAGTTCAAATGTTGTCCTCTTGGAAGGCATTCCCCGCCTGCAATGCTCTTCTTGTCTCGATAAGCTTCAACAGGAGGTTAAGAGTGCCGAGAAGCACTTTGAAGCCGCGAAACCAAACTACAAGAAAGGGATAGCTCTGGCAACCGGGGCTGCCTTGGTGTCTGCGGTCGTGTGGGGGCTAATCGCTTACGTCTTCGAGACGTTCTTCTTCTTTGCGGGCTTCTTAATTGGACTATTTGTCGGCTATACGCTTGCGTATGGAACAAAGAAGATTACTGGAGGAGTCATAGGGATAGCAATTTCCCTTACCCTCTTCGCAGTGATATTGGGTGAAGTCCTGTTCGTCACGTTCGTACTACTTGGGTACGGAATTCCCCTTGGATACCTACCAGAGGCGTTTGCCCTGTATGTGACAGAATACACAGGGGAGTTCATTGCATCCATCGTTGCAGGTCTCATCGGGGCTGGTTACGTTGCATATTATCTGTGGTCCCGTGCGAAAAGACAGCGAGAGACCTTTGACGTTGTCTCATGAGAAGTATCCGCAAGAGCTTTATAGAAGTTGAGTCCTCGCCGAGTTCCTAGCCTCTCTGTCGATTAGAGCTCAGATAGTACTTGCAGAATGAGGTGAAATCACACTCCCCGCATTTTGGACTCACAGACCTGCAAACATCCTGACCGAACCGTACGAACAATTCGTTCAAATCCAGCCAATACTCCTTTGGAACGGTCTTGACGAGTCTGGCCTCCGTCTGTTCCGGTGTCTTGGTTTCAACCAAACCAATCCGATTCGATATCTTGTGCACGTGAACATCAACAGGAACAGCAGGTTCACCAAAGGCGTAGACGAGAACACAATTTGCGGTTTTCCTTCCAACAGAAGGTAGAGACATCAACTCATTGAAATCCCTTGGAACCTCACCGCCATACTCCTTCAACAGTATTTTGGAGACCTCCTTGATTCTCTTGGCTTTGACTTTGTAGAATCCGGATGGGAGAATGAGCTTTTCTATCTCCCTCAACGGGGCCTTGGCAACATCTTGGACGGTCTTGTACTTCTTGAATAGATTTGAAGAGGCTTTGTGTGTGTTCTCATCCTTGGTCCTATGGGATAGAATGGTGGATATCAGTACCCGATATGGATGCCTCATCTCTCTCTGAAGAGCTGTCCCCGACACATTTCCGGGAAATGCTCCAATATTATACCTCTCCCTGAGGGACTTCATGATATTATCGATTCTGCTCACTGCTTCACCGTCTCAAGATACTGAATTGCCTCCCCCACGGTGGTGTTCGAGCCAGTGACACAGATCACCTCGTTACTTGTGCTAGATGATATTGCTTTACTTACTGCTTCTGCTACATCTGGTTGTTCCTCAACGTCCACTGAGTACTCTCTCATATGCTCAGCAATTCTACTCGCTGGGAGGGCCCTTGGAGACTTGGGACTGGTGGCGTAGACCCTTTCCGCGATAGAAGCGATCTCGTGTACGAACCCCTTGGAGTCTTTGTCATCCAGCATGCCAAGGACAAAAGTCGATTCTTCACGACCGAAGACCTCCATTATCGTCTTTCTCAATTCAATGGCGGCATCAGGATTGTGAGCCACATCTAATACCACAAAAGGATTCCTCATAGCGATTTGGAATCTCCCAGGCCAAGTCGTTTCGGAAAACCCCTTGGCGATAGCACTGTCCGGGATTTCATAACCCTTCTCCCTTAGAATCTCCATCATCCCATATGCTGTGGCAGCATTCCGAGCTTGATGTGCACCCAGGAGAGCTATCTCTATCTCTTGTTCTGGTTCTACCTTCAATAGAATTCTTTGACCGTCCAACCCGAAGCCCTCTCTCTCATATGGGATGTCCTTGCCAATAACTATCGGACCGGATCTAGTCTTGTCGCAGATTTCGAGAATACTACTCGGGACCATGTGGTCTGAAACAACAACAGGCACCCTGTCTTTGATGATGCCGGCCTTCTCCCTCGCAATCTGATCAATTGTCGTTCCCAGATGCTCTACGTGTTCAACTGCTAGGTGTGTAATCGCACATACTTCGGGGACCACCACATTTGTGGCATCCAACCTTCCGCCCATCCCCACTTCCAGAACGGCGAAGTCCACCTGCTGGTCTCGGAAATGAGAGAGAGCCAAAGCAGTGAGGAATTCGAAAAATGTGACTTGCTTCTCAGAAGACGAAGATACCATGTCTTCCGCAACTGCTCTTACTTGAACTGCCAATTCCTCCAGACGTTCGTCGCTAATACTCTCTCCATTCACCTGGATGCGCTCATTCAATCTCACCAAATGGGGAGACGTATACATACCAACCTTGAAACCGGCATGCTGCAGGACAGAAGAAACGAATGCACAGACCGATCCCTTACCGTTGGTACCAGCGACATGAATGGCCTTCCACTCTGACTGAGGATTTCCCAGCCTGTCAAGAAGCTCTGTTATGTTCTCCAAACCCAGTCTGATGCCGAACTTCTCCAGGCCAAGCAGATACCCGACTCCACCTCCTCCGCTCATATTCATTTCCACATTGAGTATCCCCTAAATGCGAATAAACATTGCGTAAGGAGAGGTAAATGGCCAGACGCCTGTCCAGATTCCTGAGAGAGAAACTATTTATGCTCGGACTATAATCGTTCGGTGTGCACCCCAGTCAGGCGATATACTGCCAGAAGAGCGAGAAACTGAAGGACAGAACGATAGTTTTGGGAGTCACCGGAAGCGTAGCTGCGGTAGAGTGCGTCAAACTGATTCGAGAACTCATCCGTCATGGTGCGAAGGTTATTCCGATCATGAGCGACTGGGGACAGAAGATAATCCACCCAAACAGCCTGGAGTTTGCCAGTGGTGTCAAACCGAGTACTGAGATAGATGGTTCAGTTCAGTACGTTAATCTCTGCGGGGAAGGTGGCACAGC
>CP070767.1:1489836-1493502 GCA_020345725.1 Methanobacteriota archaeon
CGAATCGGTGGATCAAACAAGAGATTACATAGGTGCTCAACTCAGCAAACAAAAAGTGGGTTTGGCTCAAATGCACCAAAAAGTGTACCTAAAACAGACGAGCCAGACGAAGCTACCAGCTATATAACACTTTTGAAGTCAAGTTAATAGTCTCTTCAGAGATGTAGTGGCGATGAAGGTTGCGCTATCCATAGCCGGAAGTGATTCCTCCGGAGGCGCTGGGATACAGACTGACGTGAAGGCGATGGCTTCTATTGGGGTCCATCCTTGTACAGTCGTCACTTGTGTCACTGCCCAGAATACCGAAAGAGTTGACTCCATCTATCCGCTGCCAACCACCGAGATTGAGAAACAGCTGGAATCCGTACTGGCTGATATCACGATAGATGCGGCCAAAACTGGCATGCTCTACTCCGCCCAGATCGTTGAGACGGTCGCTAAGGTATTTGAAGGGAGATCATTTCCTGTTGTGGTTGATCCTGTCATGATTGCAACCACCCAAGGTTCGCTTGAGACAGGAGACCTGACCCAAGCCCTGATTTCCAGATTACTTCCCCTGTGCGAACTAGTCACGCCCAACATAATGGAAGCGGAATCACTCTCTGGATTGAAGATCAAGAGCGAAGATGAGGCTAAGTCAGCGTGCGAGAAGATACATTCCCTCGGAGCGAAGAACGTGTTGGTGAAGGGGGGACACTTGGGAGACAAACCAGTAGACATTCTCCTATCTGAAGGGGAGTTCCGGAAGTTCTCTGCCGAGAGATATCCGGAGGACGTACACGGGAGCGGTTGTGCATTTTCGGCCTTCATTGCAGGAGGTCTTACCCTGGGGATGGAACTGGAGGAATGTATTCGAGAATCAAAGAAGATGGTAACTGCAGGCTTCTTCGGTTCCCGCAAAATCGGAAAGGGTTTTCCCGTAATCCAAAGCCACTATTCGGCGGACAGGTATCCGGTCTGGAAGGAGCTTGACATTGCATTGGAAGAGTTGAAGGAATTCCTTCCAGCTGACCTGGTTCCAGAAGTTGGAATGAATATCGGTTACGCCGTTCCATTTGCCACAGATCCAAGCGAAGTTGCTGCTCTAAAGGGAAGGATTATCAGGGTTGGTGAAGGCATTGATACACCTGCGCATATTGATTTTGGGACCTCTGTTCACATATCCAGGATAATACTGACAGTGTTGAGGTTCGACCACAGATACAGGTCCGCAATGAATGTCAGGTTCTCTGAAGAGATTGTGGATAGATTCAAACACAAAGGATTGGTTGTGTCGGAGTTTGACCGTTCTGAAGAGCCTGGGGGAGTTTCGACGATGGAATGGGGCACTGAGAGAGCAATCTCCAATCTTGGAAAGGTCCCAGATGTCGTATTTGACAGAGGATCGGTCGGCAAGGAGCCCATGGTTAGAATCCTTGGAAGATCACCTCTGGAGTTGCTGGAGAAGCTCAAGTTGGTGCTGAATGAGTAGATTTCAGAGATTCAGGCAATGCGAATATTCTTTTATACCAGAACCTATTGGAGTTAGAAGGAATGGTAATACGTCTTCGGAAGAGGGTGCCAGATGAGTGGAACTTGCTCAATTGAAGACATTAGAGGCTCAATATGAGAATAGCCGTCCTGACAGATACCTACCTGCCAACCATCGATGGAGTGGTCAATTCCCTAATAACCACGCGCAAGGCTCTTGAGGACCTTGGGCACGAGGTGTTCGTTTTCGCGCCAGAAGACAAGAAGAATGGGAACACGGATGACCCGCGCACCGTATATTTGAGAGCTAGGCAATTGAAGATGTATCCAGGATACCGACTTACCACTTTGCTTCCCGGAAAGGAGGTCAGGTATTTCAGAGAGCACCATTTCGATGTTATCCATACCCATGGGTTGGCTGTAATGAGTGCGAAAGGAATCTGGATCGCGCACACACTGAAACTTCCTCTCATACTCACATTCCATACTATGGTTCTGGATGCCCTTAGCTGGTACAATCCATTCGGATTGAAGCTTGGCTTCATGGAATCCATCACCAAGAGATGGGTAAGGTACGTTCTCCACAGATGCTACGGTGTCATTGCCCCCACATCTGCGATATTGGATGAACTCAAGGAACTCGCTCCGAAGATGAGGATGACTGACATTATTCCGACAGGAATCGACCAGAAACGTTTCCACCCCTCAGTTGATGGATCCCGGGTAAAGGAGAAATGGGGGCTGGACGGAGAGGAGGTCATACTCCATGTTGGTAGGATCTCGCCTGAAAAGAACCTGGACATGCTCTTTGACGCATTTGCATCCTTGAGGAAGAAGAGAGGCTCTGTAAAGCTAATGGTTGTTGGAATGGGTCCAGCCTATCAGGACTGCAAGAGCTATGTGAACAGGAAGGGGCTGTCTGATGATGTGATATTCACTGGCTTCGTGAATGACAATGAACTACCAGAATACTATGCGGCCTGTGATACATTTGCGATAACATCCACATTCGAAACCCAGGGCCTGGTGGTTCTAGAGGCATTGGCAAGCGGAAAGCCAGTTGCAGGCATTCGGTACAGGGCCATACCAGAATTTGTCAAGGACGATGATACTGGGTATCTATTCAATACGAATGATACCGAGGGCTGTGCAAACGCCATCGAGAAGACCCTGGATAACGCTCAGAGCTTGGTTCCAAATGCTAGAAGGATGGCCGAAGGATACTCCATCGAGGCATGTACAGAAAGGCTGGTTGACTTGTACGATAGGGTAATTGCCTTCAGAAAGAGCGTTGGATAGGGGAAACTGTCAACGAAAAGATTTTTAAGGTGGCTACTGTGTGGTCGCCACCACTGTCTACAAATGAAAACTGCATGAAGGGAACCACTGGGAGATCAAGATGATAGAAGAAGCGCTTTACGGGTTCTTCAAGGGACTCGGGCCCGTTGGAGGGCTAATTGCCATTTTTCTGATTTTCTACATCGATGCAATGATTCTCCCACTCTTACCAGAACTTTTTGCTGTCTTCATTTTCACTGTTCACCCGACATTCGAATGGGGATTGATTGTCATTTTAATCGCAGAAACAGGGACTATACTCGGCAATTCAACCTTGTACTTCGCGGTGAAGAAGATTGGAATGCCCAGATTCCTGAGACGCGTGATGAACAAGTACGTCAATTTTCTGTTCTTGAAAGATGAAAGATTGATCCTGTCGAACAGGATAGCGCCGGTCGTGCCCTTTGTTGGGGCGTTCATGGCTGCATGCAACTGGAGTTACAAGAAGTCGGTGCTGTATATCGCTGCAGGAGGTTTGGCAAAATACTCCGTCCTGCTATCGCTCGTGGGAATATTCCATCTCACGGTCGCGGAAGCTGCGGTGGCAAGAACCATAACATTGATAATGGTAATCATAGTCATCACCATGAGCGCTGTGCTGGCTTATTTGAAAATCAAGAAAGAGAGGAAACGACTGGCAGAGACGGGGCAGAAGAGAGTGGAAATCGAGGCAGGGGATTAGTTACGACAATTGGCATACTCGGCGGTGGTCTGACTGGCCTAACGCTAGGTTCGCTAATCCCAGAATCCCAAATCCTTGAGAAGGAAGAGGTCGTAGGCGGGCTCTGTCGAAGCAAGACCAAAGATGGTTTCACTTATGACATTGGGGGGTCCCATGTACTGTTCTCCAGGAACGAG
>CP070767.1:1493602-1497035 GCA_020345725.1 Methanobacteriota archaeon
CATAGACGAAATCCTTGATGGAATGAGGTGAAATGATTGTGTCAAAGCCAATCTTTTCATTGACCTCCAGATGGAGGAAAGTCTATTCAGCTACAACATCATCCAATTCCTCCACATTGCCCTCTCTCCATCTCTTGATTGTGATCTCCTTCATCCGGTATGTCATCCGCTGGATTGGTAAATAAACCTTGTTTAACTGACTGAAGGCAGGCCAGTTCTTCCAAGCACCCGAAAGTGGTCACTTTTCGTTCACTTCTTTCCGCTCTTATCTAACCCTGTGACCGTGCTCATTAGAGATTGAGGTGATTGATGTGCCCGGAAAGAACAGAAGAACCGCAAACGCCCAGAAGGGTGGTGTAGAGTCCTCACCTGACCATGTGAGGTCCGTACGAGGCAAGATTGATGGCTGGCTTGCTTCCAGCGGTCTTCGCCCCCAATAGGAAAGGGGTCCAAGCAATGGATGTGGTCCCTTTCCACCATTTCGATTTTCACTCATCTCCCCCACGAAACCTTTTAAGTGTGCTTTTCTGTTAGTCCTCCCCACAAGGGGGTTGAATATGCCAGAAGAACCTAAGCATGGAAGTTTCACTCACATAGAAATCCCTGTGAAGAATAAGGAGAAATCCAAGGAATTCTATGGCGAAGTGTTTGGCTGGAAGTTTGAGGAAGTGCCCGAGATGGAGTATACGCTTTTCTATGCTCCAGATCCTCCGCACGGTGGATTGTTTGTGCCAGAGAAGGATCAGCCCAGCACAGGTGTGCTGAACCACATCAACGTGGATTCAGTCGACGAAACATCTCAGAAGATCGAGGACCTGGGCGGCAAGATTCTCGTGCCGAAGACCGAGGTCCCCAAAATTGGCTGGTTTGCTGTCTTTCAGGATCCTGACGGGTCAACTCAGGCTATCTTTGAGGCCACACCACGGCCTGAGGAGTAGGCTCCTGGATTTCCTAGGCTAGAATCATGACTGAGCCTGCAGGCTAGCGTCAGCCCAAAATATGGGAAAGTGGCGGGAGATTTCCCGCCTTCTGTTTTCTATGGATACACGATCGGTGGCGCTTCCGGCATCACCAAGACGTGGCTGCCGGGATCGTAGTGGCCGTTGTTGTTTATCCTGTCCAAGGTCTCCTGGAAGGACGTAAAGTCGTAGTCAGAGTCCTCGTTAATTAGCTTCCATATGGCTTCATCGTAGATCTCCTCAACAGTCCAGCCGCTGTATGAATCGCTTTGATAGATGTACGTTGCTCCGAAGAAGTCATCACCGAACTTGAGCCAGTTCATATGCAATGCCAGTAGCTGTGCTCTGAAGAGGCTTCTGCAGGTGCCTGCACAGTTAGCTGGGTAGTCCCCGGCTCCGTCAAAGATCCACTTGGCCTCTTCATCTGTCTCAACAAGATAGTCGCCGTCCGATGTTTCGACATCTACACTCATCTGATAGTCTGGTAGTAAGTCATAGGCCGGATCTCTCGGTGGAGAATCAAACCCAGTGTGGGTCTTCCAATAGCCCCATGTCAGTCCGCCAGTGTATTCGACGATGTTACCGAAGTTCGCATCGCACTTGAAGAAACCACTTGTCAGCTCAAAGGTCCAGGTTCCGCCAGCAGGATATGTGCTGGCCCAGACCCAGTAGTCACCCGGAGCGAGAGGCATGATTTCCTTGATTTCGTAGCTTCCTGGTCCCAACTCATAGAAGCAGAACTCGCCAGTGCTATCTGTATAGTCAGTTGCAAAGAGCGAGCCATCCTTCCACAGCTCGACCTTGAAGCCCTCAATGTAGTCCTCATCGCCGTCCTTCGTTCCATCTCGGTCAGAGTCGTACCACTTCTTTCCACAGACTTCGCCTAGTTCGAAGTTGAAGAAGTCGAATGTCCGGGATACTCCGCTCACAGCCGTGAACTCAAAGTAACTCGGGCTCGTATGGACCCAACCACTTCTGTCTTCTTCGGCGACCTTGAATTCACCGCCTTCGCAGACACAGAATTCGTATTTTCCGTTGCTGTCTGTCGTCGTTGTGGCATAGACCTGCCATGCTCCGAGTCCGTCTTTCTTGTAGAGCGTGACAATCCAACCCTCGATTCCGTCATCTCCCTCGTCCCAATCTCCATCTCCGTTCATGTCCTCATACTTGTACCCGGAGACTTTGAAGCACTGGAAGTTGTAGAAGTCGAATGGTCCCTGGTCGACTCCGCTGGTGCCAGTGAATGTGAAACTCGTCTGGCTCGTATGGACCCAACCACTTCTGTCTTCTTCGGCGACCTTGAATTCACCGCCTTCAGCCACTATGAACTCGTAGCAGCCATCATCGCCAGTGGTCGTTTCGGCATACCAATCCCAACCGTCCGACGGGTTCTTCTTGTACAGAGTCACCGTCCAACCTGGTATCGTCGGTTCTCCACCATCGAAGTTACCATCGCCGTTGAGGTCGTTGTACTTACAGCCGCTTACTCTGAACTCATGGAAGTTGCCGAAGGCAACGCTGTAGCGTAGAGACATTCTGTAGTTCACATCCACATCAACCGTGGTTGTGGGTGATATTGGCATACCATCGACTATCGTTGCGGATATGCTCCAACCACTCTGCGTTTCTTCCTCGATCGTGTAGATTCCATCTACTGAGGCATCTATGACGATGCAGCCGTCTTCGCCCGTGTAGTATGTGTTCGTCACGTCCAAAGGATCAGTGACATACATTGCCCAGCCGGAAACTCCAGGTTCTCCTACGTCCCACTCGCCATTTCCGTTGACATCCTCGAACTTGCAGATTTCTATTTCAGGTGTTGGTTTGGGCGGGCCTCTCTTCGCTTTGAAGTTGTCCGTCTTGGAATGTGCAGGTATGAACCCGTGGAAGTTTCCAGGGCTGTACCCAGCGTCCACGTCATTTGGATCTCCCACGAAAAATCCTGTTGGTGTGGCCCAGACTTTGTAGACTCCACCCTTGTTCGGCGTATCCTTGTATGGCATCAGCTGTATTGTCAATGAGTTTGCCCATAGATTCCATCCGAGGTCGTGTTGCCCATGTTCCCATCCCGGAATGTGACAAGGTACTGGATCACCATTGCCCCCTTTCCCGTTGCCGTTTCCATTGCCCTTAATCGGGATGTAGTCCCGGCCTATTGAGACAAACTCTGCAAACACCCCATCCTCGACTCTAAACTCGCGGCAGTATACAGGATCCATGGACAGTAGCTTCTTTCCCGACGGGTCTGTGACTTGGAAGTAGTAATTCCCGTCAGGAAGCCCCGCAGCCCATGGTGGGGCATGCGCTCCAGGACCACCGTTGAGGTATACATCCCTCTTGTCCGCGTAATGGTTTGCATTCACCATTGTGCCGTCTCCCAGACTCGTGTAAATCGCGCCCGGCAAAGGAGCCGCAGCGCTTGCGGTCTGTTAGAGAAATCCACCGATAACCAGTGATATACCTAATGCCAAGAG
>CP070767.1:1497135-1507627 GCA_020345725.1 Methanobacteriota archaeon
AAAGGACCTCATACAGAATCATCTGGCTTTTGCACTATTTAACCATGTGGCGATATTCGAGCGCAAGTACTGGCCCAGAGGATACGGGATAAACGGTTACATCACCATGAGGAAGGAGAAGATGTCCAAATCGTTGGGCAATGTCCAGATCCTCAGAGATGCGTTGGCCCAGCTGGGAACAGATGTGACAAGAATAACGCTCGCACAGGGTGGAGAGGGGTTGGACGATCCGTCCTTTGATCCAGATTTCGCATTGACTATTGGCAGGAAACTGAAGCAGTGGTATTCGTTCGCGACGGAAGAGCACGAGTCAAGAGAGGAGTGGCGCCCCATCGATTCATGGTTCAGGTCAGTCATGAACTGGGCAATCAAGGAAACGGAAGATGCGATGGAATTGATGAACCACAGGACCGCATTGAAAGCGTGTTACTTCGATCTACAGCGAGAATGGCAGTGGTACATGAGGAGGACTTCAAGCATTCCAAACTCTGGATTGCTTTCGGACCTCATAGAAACGGAAACGAAGATGTTGGCGCCCTTCGTCCCGCATCTGTGTGAGGAAATTTGGGAAGCTCTTGGCAAAGAGGGGTACATCAGCCAAGCGTCCTGTCCTGAATACAAGGAAGATGAGATAGACCGAGTGGCGGAGAGATCGGAGGAGTTCCTCAAGTCCAATCTAGATGACATCCGGGAGATATTGAAGGTCATCAAGATCACTCCTAGGAAGATAGTACTGTATCTATCACCTGGATGGAAGAACAAGGTCTACAAATGGGCCATCAATCTAGCTAAATCCCGGGAGCTTTCAATGAAGACTGTTATGGAGAAGGTCACTGCGGATGAAGAGCTCAAGGAGAAGACAAAGGAAATCTTGAAGTTCGCAGGAAAGATGCTGGAAGACATTCAGAAGATATCTTCATCCGATCTGGAAGAGTATGGCAACCTCATTGATGAGAAAGGATATCTTTCAGATTCTATAGAGTTTTTGAAGACTGAGTTCTCCTGTGACGTGGAAATCTATGATGCCGAGGACGGATCCAGATACGATCCGCAAGAGAAGGCAAGGTTCGCGATGCCCTGGAGACCCGCGATATTCGTGGAATGATTGTTCTGTAACCATACATATATTCATTCTATGTGTGCGATAGTTTTAATATTGAACTTACAATTCAACTGGACGGGGGCCCGTAGCTTAGCTTGGTAGAGCGATCGGCTCTTAACCGATAGGTCAAGGGTTCGAATCCCTTCGGGCCCGCTGGAAACACTGGCTCTTATTAGATGAAACTCCATATTGGGCAAAAGAAGATGGTCCAGATGCAACAGTCATCTGGTTACCGTTGTCCATGAAGATTCTGAAAACGATTGACTATTCTTAAATATCTTGAAGTCTTAGATTGGAGCGTAAGATTGGGGGAGCGTTGGGGATGAGACTATCAGAGATGCCGTCGAAGATGTTTGATATCCTCGTCTACCTCCATAGAGAAGGAGAGTCGAACGTAAAGAAGATCATCGAAGACCTAGGTATTGGTCGTGGAACATTCTATTCATCTATCGGAAAAGCAAGAGATTTGGGGTTTGTCTTCGAGAGGGAGAGAAAAGGTTGGCCTGCATATTCCTTCTACAACCTTACCCATAGAGGAGAGGAACTGGTAGAGTCTTTGATTCCTGTAAAAAGAATCATTGACGGAACCGTTCGTGGGATTGAGTGTGAGCTCAGAAAATTGAGTTCAAGAAGGAAGACAAATGCGAGAATAGAAAGGGAGCTCAATCTTCTTGAGAGACTTGTACGTCTCAAGTTCGAAAGGGGAGAATGGAAGGACGCCATCCGTTACTCTAGAAAGTCAATAAAACTCGGACAAAGCGTATCCGATGAGATGAGAGTTGCAAAGGGAAATAGGACTCTCGGTCATATCCTCCAATGCATGAACAGGTTCGATGACGCAATGGCTGTGCTGGAAACGAGTCTTGAAATCTCCTCCAAAATTCACGACTCTAGAGGAGTCGCAGAAAGCAATTACCTTTTGGCAGTTATTCTGGAACGTCTGGGGGAACTAGACAGTTCAGACTCTTACTACAAAGACTGCATCCTATACTGCAAGAGATACAAATACAGGTTGTTGGGATCGAGGGCTCTATTGGGAGTTGGCAGAGTGTCCGCAAAGAGAGGGAGTATTCCAAAATCGATGAGAGTGATGAAGCTGGATGTCAGGGAGTTGGAGAAACTTGGAGAGAATCAGGAACTCCCTCGAGCATACGGGAGCATCGGCGCGGTAGCGATGCGTGCAGATATCAAGGAGGGATTGAAATGGAACAAGAAGTGCATTCATGCATCCAGGAAACAAGGGAATATCAGAATGCTTGGATATGGATTGTTCAACATCTCTGGATGCTATCTCCAATTGGAGTTGCACAAGAAGGCAAATGACTGCCTTGATGAAGCCCTGACAATTTTCAGGAAATTGCGTGAGAAAGGGATGATATCTAATGTATACATTCAATATGGTGAGATGAAGAGACGCGAAAGAAAGTGGAGAGAATCCGAGGAGTCTTTCGAAAAGGGGCTATCCATTCTAGAAAAGATAGAAGAGAAGTATTCGCTTGCGGAAGCACTTCTCAAGTTCGGGAAGTTGTGTAGAGACAGAGGAGAAGCTAGAAGAGCCAGAGTCATGCTGGACAAGTCTCTGTCAATCTTCAACAATATCAAGTCCAAAGACAAGATTGCCACGCTTGAGGAGGAAATGAAGAATCTCGATCATTGAGCTTTGCCACAGAGAATCCTCGCAAAGACATCTGTGACGTGAACTCGCACAAACCTCATGTCCGACAGTTGAATTGGATGGAGAATTCAAAGAGATCCAGTAAGAGTGCGGCGTTCGGACAACAGTGAGACTGGTACTTCCCAGCAGCGATACATAGGGATTCATACGTGTAAACAGAATTGATGCCGAGTCTAACCTCCTCAATGGTTCAGAAATCGGTACGGACAAATGCTCTAATAGTCAATCAAAACAGGCTCTATCATCAGGAACCGAGTCCAACCCGATTGGATTTCGAGAGAAATGTGGCTGAAATCTCACCTCCTCTGTCACAAGAGACTGGATCACGAAATGACTAATCCTTAGGATTCTCCAAGGTTCTACTTTCGGAGCAAGACACGTCAAATGGAGCATAGTGCCCCGGAGGTTTGGATTGATCATCCAGAGTCCCAAGACATATGAAGTGATGATTTTGGATGGCTCGGGATGTCTGTTTCATTTCCAAAATCAGGACGAACCAAGACATAAATGAACGACTGCGTATCGGAAATTGCAGCGTCCGTTCTCCTCAATGGAGGACGGCTTCGCCAGGGGAGGGAGAAGATGTATCGTAGCTGGAAAGGACTTCGCTCTTTTACTCGTAAGATGCTAGATCTGGGAGTCTCAGCAGGAAAACATGATAGAAGGAGTGTTCATGTAAAGGAGAGACTTGCTTGGACAGGGGGAAACTCAGAGAAGACTCAATATGATATCAGTACGCGGAAATTGGTCGTTGAGGAGGTTGAATGATGGGGGAACTCCACCACGGATTTCAATCGGCACCACTGAGAGAACATGGTCTCGGAATTTGCGGTTCACTCTCAATGCCTGATAGTGTGTCAATCGCAGTCGCCATCAAGTGCAATTCAAACAGCGCCATGTGCAACAGAGTCGGCCTTGACGATCCAGGAAAAGAAATGTCGCAAGAACTGGTCAATAAGTTTGCGCAACGTGAGAATATGCCATTCCTAACATACTTGGAAAATGGAGGGTTTGAAGTTGAGAAATATCAGACTTTCTGAAGTTGAGCTTGTAGACGAGAATGATAGTGCAGGGAGTGCGAGTAGCTATTCATACAGACGTTGGAAAAGGGAGATACCACTTCCGATAAAGGCCTTCGCCTTCTTGGCGGCAGCGATGCTTCTACTCACATCTGCCGTGGTCAGAAGCCAGACGCATCGCTTCATAGACGTGGAAACCGATCTGCCCTTTGAGGAATACTTCGTGTCAGGTATGGGGCTAATCGAAGTTGAATTGAATTTCATCAATGTCTCACACTACATGGCAGTATACATTCACTTCAATCACTCAAGTCAAGCCCAGGATGTCCATCCCATCTATCTCACTCCAGATTGCGCACAAATGGAGGACATAGGTGACATCGAGCCAGGACACACTGTCGTTTCTGTACCACTGGAATGTAACGCAACAGTCAGGTTCGATGTCGTCGATTGGACGTGGGTCTACATCGATCGGGTTTCCTTGGACGGAACCATCCCCAACAGCCTTGACACAGTAGTCTTCACGGGAAAACTCTACCGCGAGGAGTATCCCAGGTACAACGGGACGGGTTACGAAGACTTCCGAGCTCACTTCGAAATACCTGGTGGATCGAATCCAAGGACTGACCGACACCAGGCTTTTGTGAAGATACCTGCAAGCGCAACATCGAGCTTTGACGTTTTCGCCATCACTACCACAGGCATATCCAATTACAGCAAGATTCAACCCGGATCTAACAAGACCCTTGAGCTGTTAGGTACATCTCGAATGGTGAAACTGTACTCCGACAATTCTGCGATCAGGTTCCGCGTTGGCATCACACCTCTACAGAACCTTATTGGCCCCTTCAAATTCAAGAAAGCGGACTTCCTGAGCGAGAGCGATGACATTGCTTACTGGCCATCGGAATTGGTGAACTCTAGTCAGGCATACGTGAACGTAACAGTGCAGAATGTTGGTGATGAATTCGGAGGTGGTGTCCTTTCACACCTCTATCTGAATACCGTCCAAAACGAGACAATACTCGACTCAGATAACATACCCGGTCTCAGTCCCGGTAGCTCTACGTTATTATCCTATGATTGGAGTATTACCAAGAGGGGAGAGCACTATCTCCGGGTTCTGCTCGACTCTTTCAATCAAACGGAGGAATGGAACGAGACGAATCTCGCATCTCTGAAGGTACTTGTGGAGGATGAGTACGGCTTCAACATGACTGAGGATGACGATGGGGACGGAATACCCGATTATTGGGAAGATGACCACGGCCTTGACAAGAGCAATGCGAGTGACGCATCGCTTGATCCCGACTTGGACGGTCTCACAAACCTTCACGAATATCAGAATCTGACCGATCTGAACGATTCGGACAGTGACAACGATACATTCCTGGACGGCAACAACAACACGCTGATCCGCCTCGTCCTTCTGAACCTGACCATAAAGCCTGGTTACAACGAATCCTCAGATGATTATTATCTATATATGAGCAGATACGGGACTAGTACCGGTCAACACTTCCCATTCAGTGGATACAGGGTCCCCACCAATGGATCCTTCTGGACAATAACACTGCAACCAGGCGTAGGTGGATGGATTGAACCAAATGCTGACCTGTCAAACGCTACAATAGTCCAGCAGGTACCTCTGGACGTGTACAATCATCTCACCGAATCTCCAATTGCCGAATTCGAGGTGACGGTCAACATGACCGATCCTCAATTGCCATTGGGGAAGAATATTTCCTTCGAAAACGGGAACGTATCTCTGATAATCAATGCCACTCTTCTCGAGGATGCCTTTGCCGACCCCGATCCGCTTCTCGAGGACGCAGATTGGGACGGCATTTCCGATACGAATGAGGCCTATTATCTCTCCTCCCGCACGGTGGACTTCCGCACCTCGGACCCTGACCAGGATGGGATATATTCCATCAATGATGTCGACAGCGATAACGATGGACTCACGGACGGAATAGAGTTGGATGTGTATGATAATCCAGACACGAGTCAACCTAGTAAGTACTTCATGCTTCTGTTTGATTCCATTTCTCACATCACCGACCCGTTGGATTCGGACACGGACAATGATGGACTGCTTGACGGTCTGGAAGTCAAGGTTTGGGGTACAGATCCTCTCAATACTGACAGTGACGATGACAACCTCAACGACTATTATGAGACAACCACCTATCACGTCGAGCGGGACCCGGATTTGGGTCTGCCCGTATGGAGATCAACTTCAGAGAAGTCACTCAACGTGACAGATCTTATTGTAAACAGCTACAAGGTCATCATCAATGGCACAGCGAAAGTGAACTCTTCCACCGAGTCACTGTTGGCCAGTTCTCTGAACATTTCCATGACAGATGACCAAGAGGACGTCACCAATCTAACATACTCATTGACCAGAGATGGTGGTAGCCTCACCGACACTTTCTGTGAAGTCAACATCTGGGTGAACTTCTCCTTTGACAATGATGGCTCGGTCGTGGACCTGAACTTCGAAGCCAATGGATTGGCATTCCTCAATGTGAGCAAATTCGAGTTGTCGCTCAACAACACAACAATTCAATCCTTGTCGAGTCCTTTGGCAGCCGACACGGACCTGGATGGCTATTCGGACTTCATAGAAGATGGCCTAGGCCTCTCCCCGGTGACCCCGGATACCGATCATGATCGACTGTGGGACAAGGCGGAGGTGGACTATTGGGAGGTCAAATGGGGGGTGGCACAATCTGGCCAAGCCGTTGAGAGGGCGAAGATTCCAGATTTTGACGGGGATCGCTTGCTTGACGGAGAGGAGGCTTTCTGGGCCCTAGATCCAACTGACGACGATGAAGACAATGACAATCTGGATGATTGGTTTGAGGTCCACAAATTTGTGCCCATGTGGCGGCAGGACCACACCGACGTCGTGGAAGACGGAGATTCGACCTCAGTGGAATTCTCTCTTGACGCGTGGGATAGATACCAACTGAAGTTTGATGTCGAGACCGAAGTCAACCGATCATCGTCACATTATGGGAACGGATCCTGCGATGACTACGACAATGTGGCGGATGAGAATGACGCCTTCTTCTACGACAACGTATCCATGACACTTACTCGCAACGGAGCATCCTTAGGCACAATAATCTTCACAACAGGCGCTCAAATCCTGTCCTGCGAAGTAGTGAACGAGAGTCTATTGTCGACCGAATTGAGGTTTTTCTCTATTGATAGGGAGCTCGGACCCGGGAATTACAATCTCACATTCTCCTTTGACACGAGCGAACCGTGGGCGAACGCGACATTGACCTTTGAACGCTTCGTGCCATCGCGGATGGGCATAAACCCACATATGGCCGATGTGGACTTGGACTTGCTATCAGACGGTCTGGAGCTTCAACTGGAGAGCAATCCCTTTTCTGCTCACAGCGATAATGACGGACGCACCGACTTCCTGGAGTACATTGTAGGCAGTGATCCCACAATAGAGGACACGGAAGGGGACGGTCTTTGGGATGGGAACAACACATATTATGAAGGGGTCTGGCACAGAGGAGAATTGACTTCGGGGACAAACGCAACCAAGGCAGACACGGACGCGGACGGTCTGAAGGACGGATGGTCGGACGATGACCTGGACGGAGTCTACGATTCAGGCGAGGAGAAAGGCGAACTGGGGGACTGGAACGGCAATGGTGGCTACGGAACAAATGCTACCAATCCTGACACGGACAACGACACGATGCCGGACGGGTGGGAGGCACAATGGTTCGAGGACGGTGCAAACATCGATCCCAACTATCAGGACGATCAGAACGACACTGACTCGGACGGTTACAAGAACGGCGCCGAGTACATGTACGACCTGGACCCGACCGACACAGATACAGACGACGATGGCTTGGAGGACGGTGAAGAACCGCTTGGAGTTCTCATGAGAACAAACGTTCCAGAAGGGACAGTCTCCTCCAAGAAGTATGGGAGCACGGGAGGTTATGAGTGGATAGTGTGGAATGGCACATCTGTGAAGAAGTTCCAGCTTAACGAGGACGATGTCGAGACACCACTTCGTTTCACTACACAGGGCCCTCAGGGCCACCTCCGGGCGTGGGACGACTATATTGTATGGCACGACGACTACAACTCCACAACGGACTATGACATCTATCTTCACAAATGGTCCACAAACGAGACGATTCGATTGACTGACAACATCTCGGACGAAAAGAATCCTTCCATTGGTGGCGGATACGTTGTCTGGCAGGCAAACAACAACACCACAGCCTATTGGGACATATGGGCATATCGCATATCGGACGCCAACTTCATTCGGCTTTCAATGGATGACTCCAATCAGACCGATCCAGTGGTGTCAGACACCTTCGCTGTCTGGATAGACGACAGACATGCAAACACCACCAACGGTAATCAAACAGAACTGTACCTGTACGACCTTGAGAGAGGTTCTGAGGTCAGAGTAACGGTGCAGTGGACCAATACGACGGAAGACCTTCCGTCCGAGCATTCTGTTGCCATATACGGGACGAACATGGTCTGGATTGACGATGCCGAAGGACATGATGATGTTGTTTTGCACGAGTATTCTGGGGACACGAGGATCACAAACGACAGCGCGGCACAGGGCAATCCGGACATAGGACCTCGCTACGTGGTCTGGGAAGACTACAGAAACGGCAATTGGGACATCTACGGATACGACATGCAAGAAGATGTCGAATTCCCAATCAGCACCCACAGTGCGAATCAGAGATATCCCAGGATCTGTGCAGATCGGGTTGTTTGGGGAGATTTCAGAGAAGGCAACTGGGACATATACATGCATAATTTGACTACTGGTATTACGATACCCATTACAACTAATACCACTGCCCAATGGAAACCCGCCACTTGGGGAGAGAAATATGCTTGGATCGATTACCGATATGATGCAGTACAAGGTGACATCTTTGGATACAATCTCACTCTCGCATTCACGATTGATGATTACGCGCCTGCGACATACCATCCGGACAGAGATCATCTCTACGTATGGAAAACGAATCCGGGGATAGTCGTCTACAATCTCACGGGAAGCTCGATTCCAGTGATGACTTCTGGACCCGTGCATGGCTATCGCCACATGGAGATGCAGAAGGGACTCGATCCTACCGACGTTGACTCGGATGCGGACGGCGTGTACGATTCAGACGAACCCAACGCCACCGGAGACACTGATGGTGACGGGCTTCTGGATGGTCTTGATCCAGATTCGGACAACGACGGTGCACCTGACGGACGTGAAGTTCGCGTTGCTTACAGGACGAATGCAGAGGATGGGAATTATCAAAACGGGACTTGGGCGGCTGTGGACCTCAACCTCTCGGATGCTTTCCGGATTCTCCGAGGATTCTTCTACAACTACACTCAGTCTCCGAATATGACATGGACACAGATCTCAGGTCTCGAAACGCAAGAAGATAGGCAAATCTACTACTACCACAACGGGACCGATTACGAAGCTCTTCGCATTGTCAATCTGTCTGAGCCTTCACAGGACGCCTATTTCAACATATCCACGGATGCCGACATTGAGCTGGACAGGTATGCACTCGCCAGTTTCGCAGCCCACAGACAGCAGACGGTTGTGGTTCTGAACTCGAATGATGGAGACGGGATCCATGACATCATTGACACTGATGCTGACAATGACACGGTGATCGACGGCATAGAGACTCTATATCACCTCGACCTGGACGGAGATGGCTATGAGAATGCAATCGACGTGGATTCTGACGGAGACGGATTGTGCGATGGCAACGCCTCATTTGGGAGCTGTACAGCGGGAGAAGACATCAACGGTGACGGTGAGGTCCAAGGCAGCGAAACCTCCATGATCGACGTTGACACAGACCACGATGGCATATGGGATAACGAAGAGAAGGATTGGAATCAAGACACGGATGATGATGATTTCATCAACGCCAACGATGTTGATTCCGATGGAGATGGAGTGATGGACTCTCTCGAGCTTAGAGTCACCTACCGAACGAGCGCTGAAAACGGAACCTACGGTAACGAGATATGGGTGGCAATCATCAATCAGACATCGGCGTGGAGCGAAACATCGGATCCTGGAACGGGATGGGAATTGGCTGGATACATGTGGGACTCCACTGTCGGCTCCCCGTCTGGCGTCCTTCTCGGACAGACGCCCGAGGGTAAGGACATCAAGTTCGATTCCGCCACGGACGTGACATATGTAGGAGAGAGTTCCAGTTGGGACAAATTCATCGCAAACGGCTCGGAAGACATTGTCCTGTCCATCTTCCCGATCTTGTCCTTCTCCAGGTGGCATCAGGAGACGCTCATATTCTACAAATACCCGAATGCATCCAGCTTCAACATTCTCTGCAATGACTCGGATGAGGACGGGATACTCTACGGCCTGGAGGACCTGAACGACAATGGGATAATAGACGAAGATGACACGAATCCTTGGACTGTTGACACTGACGGAGATGGTCTCAATGATGGTCAGGAGGACGTGAACCTCAACGGGACGGTCGATGATTCTGGTTCACCTGTAGGGGCAGAGTCTGATCCCCGGACTGTCGACAGTGATGGGGATGGAGTATGGGATGATGTTGATGTGAGAGCGAGGGATGCCGATTCCGACGACGACGGTTTGTGGGACTGATTCGGCAA
>CP070767.1:1507727-1510302 GCA_020345725.1 Methanobacteriota archaeon
AAAACTAATCGCATACTGAATATTTAACGTTATCTGGTATGTGAGAAGAACGGCGTGGAAAAGAGCTTCAGGACGGATTCTGGTCTGAAATTGTGCTCTGCTGAGAGATAAAATCAGCACCGCATTTTGGACACTTGCCAGCCTCCATCGCACACTCAGTGTGCAGGAACTGTCCGCACTCACATCTAATGCCTGGAATATCCACTTTCATGATATCTCCACAGACGCCACACTTAACACCAGGCTTTGCCACGGGCACTTCTCCAGCAGGCTCCTTGCTTCTTATGAGGAACCTGTACATCAAGAACCAGAAGAGACCGATCCAAGCAAGGAAGATTATCCATCCGGCATTTGAGTGATCTTCCAACATATAGCCCAGCTCGTTTTGGGGAGTGGACGTATAGAATCCAACCAGTACTATGATCACCATTCTCAGTATGTTCGCGAAGTAAGCGGTAAGTATCCCCAGGCCCAATAGTAGGCCAACCTTCCTGTCAATCTTGTTGTACTCGGTAAGAATGAATGAGAAGAAAGCGGAAGCGAAGATTCCGAAGGAGTAGATGCCTGAACAGGCCGTGCTGATGTAGACTGAAACCTCACTTCCTGTCTGAGTGATGAAATGGATAGTGAGAGGGTCAACCGAGGGAACCACCCAAGCATTGATACCGATGAGGTTCAGCATACCAGTGACTTCCGGGACGAGAAGATACTGCGAGTACAGACCAACGCCTTCGTCGAAGTTTCCGACAAAGATCCTCGCAAGCATCAGAGGAATGACGAGAATTGTGATTAGGGCAGCAAAGAACAGGAAAATGAAGTCTCTCTCCCTGTCGAACCTCTCTGGAATGAAGTTGTACGCAATCATCACAACAGCGAATAGAATCACTATTGTATCGTGCGTGAGTATGTCGGGAGATGCAGAAAAGAATACATTGAACAGGATGTCGGCAACAATAAGGGCAATCCCGATGACTGGAAAGAAAGGCTTCAGTCTGCCCCTGATGGTCAGAAAGTTGAGCAGTCCTGTCGCAAGACTCCCTTCCTTTGTCTCGATTCTCAGTTTCTCTTTCGGGACCAGAATCAGAAGTGCAAATGCCAGCCCAAGAATCAGAAAGAACAATCCGAGAATGGCCGTCTCCAAACCGGCGTTCTTGGGTGGAACTAAAAGCAAGTCCAACCCAGCAAATATGATCAGAGTCCAAATGAGCAGCCAGAGAAATCTGCGTCTTCTCATATTACTTATCAGCTTGTCCAGTCTGGCCATTAGCCTCTTCATAAAATAAAATGACGCTTATATAAAAACCCTTCCGAGCAGTTCTTGTTCCATTTGATGTGAAGCAAAACTTAACTAATTTCATTGCATGTCCGAATTGATAGCATGAAGATTATAGGAGGGTCCGCATCACGGATGCTGGCAGGTGAGCTTGCGCAGGTTCTGGGAATCGAGTTGACCAAGACCGAGTTCCGAAGGTTCCCCGACGGAGAAGCATATGTTCGCATATCGGAGGACCTGACAGGCGAGAAGGTAATCCTTATTCAGACAACCCATCCTGATGAGAATATTGTGGAGCTCTTCTTGTGGCAGGATGCGATAAACGATTTCGAGATAGACAGCCTCATCACCATCACGCCCTACTTCGGATATGCAAGGCAGGACAAGGCATTCGAATCAGGAGAGGCAATCAGTGCTAGGGCATTGGCAGAGAGAATCGAGCTCTTCAGTGACGAGGTGATCACCATTGACATTCACAATAAGCAGGTCTTGGATTACTTCAACAAACCAGCCTCTGATTTGAGTGCATCTTCTGCGTTTGCCAGATACTTCAGTGGAAAGGTGGATGCCATCCTATCGCCTGACAAAGGTGGTGCGGAAAGGGCCCAGAAAGCATCCGATATCCTGGGTTGCGATTTCGATTTCCTTGAGAAGACCAGGATAGATGCAGAAACAGTGGAGATGATTCCAAAGAACCTATCTGTGGAAGGGAAGAGAGTCGCCATCGTGGACGACATAATATCCACTGGTGGAACTATTGCCTTGGCAACTAAGCAGCTTAAGGAGCAGGGAGCTGTCGAAGTCAGGGCCGCCTGCACTCACGGTCTTTTTGCTCCAAGTGTCTTCGACAAGCTCTACGACTGTGATGAAGTGGTTGCCACTGACACGGTAGAGAGCGATGCCAGCAAGATATCCGTCGCGGAGGAGATAGCGGACGTATTTGGATAAGCTTGAGTCCTTCTCCAATCAAGAAGAGTTGATATAGAGAATGACCGATAGTCAGGTCAGGATAGGAAGTGGGGAAATGGCGATAGACCCTATTTGCAAGATGGAAGTGGATGAGAACTCACCGGCTGCAACTGCGGAGTACGAGGGCAAAACGTACTATTTCTGCGCACCTGGATGCAAGACCATGTTCTTGCAGGATCCTGAAAAATACCTAGAATAGTGGGGTCCAACTAGAATCTGCGTCGGTAGTCGATGAACAAGCCGAAGAGGTACACTCTGCACAAGTGGTGAGCTGTCAAAATGAATGATGGAGTCGCTTCACAGAAGCCCCTGGATGAGCAGAACTCGATATTG
>CP070767.1:1510402-1512978 GCA_020345725.1 Methanobacteriota archaeon
GAAGTTAAACAATCATGATTCGGAGGAATTTGATGGCAGAAGAGAAGAAGAAATCGGCAGACCCGGCTGTTTTGCAGTTGTTGGCGAAATGCGAGTCTTGTGAAGGGCTTCCCACCACCATGTGGGACCGATATGACGCAATGCAACCTCAGTGTCGCTTCGGCGAACTGGGAGTATGTTGCACATTGTGCTTCCAGGGTCCATGCAGAATAAACCCAACAGGGAAGGAACCAGTACGGGGGATTTGCGGAGCGACTGATTACACGATCGTATCCAGGAACCTGCTGAGGCGAATTGCTGCAGGAACGGCAGCCCACTCAGACCATGGAAGGCACATCGCACACACTCTGCATGCGCTGATAGAAGGGGAAACGGACGCCTACTCAATCAAGAGTGAGGACAAATTGAAGGCTGTCGCCAAAAAGGTCGGCATAACTGCCGAGGGAAAGGACACCATGCAGCTTGCCAAGGAGGTTGTTGACCTGGCGTTGGAGGATTTTGCAAGACAGGATGAGAACGTCCCTCTGACATGGTTGAAGACAATCCTCACACCTGAAAGGATGGAGATCCTTGAGAGATGTGACGTCGTGCCCTACAACATAGATGCTATGGTGACAGAAACGATGCACAGGACCACCATGGGAGTGGATGCGGATCCGGTACCCTTGATATTCAATGGTGTGAAGTGCGCGATGGCAGACCTAGCAGGAGAGGCTATCAGTACTGACCTTTCGGATATACTGTTCGGTGTTCCCAAGATGGTGGTAACCCAGACCAATCTGGGAGTCCTGAAGGAGGACCAAATCAACCTGGCGATGCACGGACACAATCCCGTTCTTAGCGAAGTGATCGCTGATATGGCAGATGAGATGGTGGATGAGGCCAAGGCAGTAGGAGCGACAGGAATCAACCTCGTAGGAGTCTGTTGCACTGGCAATGAGCTACTCTCAAGAAGGGGGATCCCACTAGCTACCAACTTCGCGTCCCAGGAAGCTGTCCTAATGACAGGTGCGGTTGACGCAATGATTGTTGATTATCAATGTGTGATGCCATCTTTGGGCATGTGGGCACAGTGCTACCATACACAGCTCATTTCAACTTCCAATCTCTGCAGGCAAGCTGGTGATGTTCACATAGAATTCAATCCCAAGACCGCAAAGGAAGATGCAAAGCGCATCATCGGACTCGCTATCGAGGCGTACAAGAACAGAAAGGAGACCGACATTGAGATACCTGACTACAGAGAGACCATAGTCGTGGGATTCAGTTTGGAACAGATTGAGGAGATTCTCAGAACACAGTCCGATGACCCGTATCAGTACATTGTCGACCAATTGAAGGAAGGAAAGATCAAAGGATTCGCGGCGATGGCTGGCTGCAATAACCTCAAAACATGTCAAGACGAAAGTCATCTAACCCTAGCGAGAGAGTTCCTCAAGAATGATATCATGGTTCTGGCCACTGGATGCGCTGCTGGAGCTCTGGTGAGAGGCGGATTCACCTCTTCAAAAGCAACCCAAGAAATGGCAAGCGAAGGTCTGAAGGAATTCCTCACCACGCTTGGCAAGGGGATGGGCTTGGAGGACGCGCTGCCACCCGTTTGGCATATGGGTTCCTGTGTGGACAACTCAAGGATACAATTCTTCATGACGACACTTGCAAACAAGATGGGCGTGGATATCAAGGATCTTCCAATAGTTGCTTCTGCTCCCGAGGACATGAGCGAGAAGGCGACTGCAATTGGAACCTGGCTGGTCGCCTCGGGTTGGCCAGTCCATGTGGGAATATTCCCGTTCATACACGGCAGTCCACTGGTTGTTCAGGTAGCCGAGCTTACCGCTCGGGATGTGTATGGAGGATTCTTCATCTTTGAGACCGACCCGAATGAGGCGGCACGCAGGTTAAGCAATATCATCAAGCATCGAAGATGGAAGCTGGGTATCGACGCGGATGAAGAGATCGTCTATCCAACAGGTGAGACTGCAGCTGACTTTTTCGAGGAAACAGAGCCACAGAAAGCCAACACCGCAAACGGAGGGAAGTGATCAGATGATTTCGCAACAGCAAATCTACTCCATGGCGATCACTGGTGGTATCTCAGCAGTGGGATACGCGGACGTACTTCTCAACAGGGCATTGAGAGTGCACGGACCAGAAAAGGAAGTTGGATATCCCGATACGGGTTATGAGCTCCCTTGCTTTTTCGGTTGGACCACTACTCCAGTGAAGAAGCTTGGAGACCTTCCTTCATTGCTCGGGCAAGTCAGAGAGAAGTTGTGCCACGAGCCAACATACGAGAATGCCCTGACAGCTGGGGAGGCCACAATGTGGGCGGCGGAGATAGTCGAGGCGATACGCTACATCGATGATGATACGCCCTACGCGGATGAAGCTCCTCCTGGCACACAGGAATACTGTGGATTCGTGGGCGATCCGATTCTAAGAACCTTGGGCATCGCCTTTGTGGATGACACCATACCTGGTGCTGTTGTTTTTGTTGGAAAGGCAAAGGACCCAAAGGCACTTGCCAAGATGATCAGGGACTGCCAGAACAAGGGTATGCTAATCATGGCGAC
>CP070767.1:1513078-1521350 GCA_020345725.1 Methanobacteriota archaeon
AGCTCATGCACTGTGGAAGGTACGGTGGCGTCGGCTTGGAGTATTGTGTCGGGCCATCGGCCGTCGAGCAGAAGATCCCGCTGTTCCATCCGGTCAGGGAGATGTCGGTCGATGAAATCCAGCAATGTATCCAGGACCACATCGACGGTGCCAGGAGAATTGTGGAAGCTGGGTACGACATGATGGAGATCTCCGGCATTGTGGGTTATCTAATTGCCAACTTCGTCTCCAAATTCACCAACAAGAGAACGGACGAGTATGGCGGAGATGTTCGGGGCCGTTCAAAGATTATGATTGACATTCTCAAGGGAGTCAGGAAGGAAGTGGGCAATGATTTTCCGGTTGGTATCCGGCTCTGTGCGGAAGAGCTGATAGATGACAGAGGAGGCAACACTCCGGAAGAGAGCCTTGAGACGATCAAGATAGCAGATGAGCTTGGCGTGGACTTCCACAGCGTGACGGCTGGATGGCAGGAATCACCTGTTTCCGTTATAACCAGGGATTGCGAAATGGGTAGCTGGCTGTACATTGCTGAGCGCGTCAAGAAACATGTCAAAGCACCCGTTGTGATGGCATATCGCCTGTTTGTTCCCGAGCATCCTGAAGAAGCGATTGCGGCCGGCAATCTCGATTTCTGGGAAGCCTGTCGACCGATGATTGCTGACCCCGCGCTCCCGAACAAGATTGCTGAGGATCGACAGCAAGACATCATACCGTGCACCGCATGCAATCTCTGCCTCACGAGGTTGTTTCGGGATCAGCCCATCCTGTGCATGGTGAGGCCAAACCTCGGACATGAGAGGGATCCAGAATGGGGATACTATGGTTTCGAACCCGCTCCAGAGAAGAGAACTGTGACGATAATAGGTGCGGGACCAGGAGGTCTTCAGTGTGCTGCCGTCGCGGCAGAGAGAGGTCATGATGTCACGGTCTACGAGAAGGAGGATCACATCGGTGGCCAAGCATATACTGCATCTATGGGACCATATGGAGATGATGAACTGATGAGGCCAATACGCTACCTCGAAGCTCAGTGCAAGAAACATGGAGTTAAGTTCGAGCTCAACACCGTGGCTTCACCTAAGATATTCCCCAGGCCTCATACAGGATTGCCTACTCCTGGCGTGATTGTACTGGCAACAGGGGCAACACCAAGGGCTGAACATCTACCGGGCTCAGACAAACCTAACGTGGTAAATTGCCTCGATGTTGTTGAGAGCAAGGTGGAATTGGGCGAGAAGATTGTAATCATAGGTGGAACTGCGATGGGCGTCTCCACTGCTCAGTTCCTGGCGCACAAGGGTGGCCATGACATCTCGATTATCGGAGAGCAGAAGAAGCTGGGGATGGACATAGACGCATCTTATCGATGGCGGTACATGAAGAAGCTGAGAGAGGGCAATGTGAAGCAGTACACGAGCACCAAGGTGAAGAAGATCAGGGACGATGGAGTCAAGATTATAAATGCGGAAGGAAAGGAGAAGATACCTGCTGATACTGTGGTAATCTCCACGATGTTCTCCAATGACGACCTGTTCTTCCAGTTGTACGACTTCTGTGAAGAGATTTATATGATTGGAGACTCAGTCGCGCCCAGGAACATAACCCAGGCCATGAGGGAAGGGTACCTGCTTGGAATGAGAATCTGAGGTGTTTGCGTTGGAAATTCCAATAGAAAAGAAGTTCAACATGCTCAGCCAGATACAGAGAGCATCACATTTCGAGTGGTTGAGGGCTGCGAAAGAGCTATGTCCAGATGTGAGTGAATTGGATTTGGTTCTCAAGTTCTGGGAGATTGTTGGGCACGATACTGCGAAGAGCTACCTGAAGCACATTGACCCTGAGAAGCCGCTACCCAGGCAGATTGCGGAGAACTTCGTTTTCAGTAGCCGGTCGATGGGTGAGGATGCAGAGTTCATTGAGGGAAAGGATGAGAAGGAAGCATTTGCTCAGCATGTTGGATGTCCTTGGTTTGAGTGGCACCAGAGACTTGGCAAGTTGGATCAGGACCAGGCTGGATGTGACAAGTGGTTGGAGACTTTTGTGGACTACATCAACAAGGAGCTTGGCACCAACATCAAGTGGGAGACGGTGAAATCTATGCCCAACGGAGACGAGGTTTGCCTGAGGCGGTTCTGGGTGGGATAGTCTCTCTGTCAAGAATAACACTCACTGGGAATACTTCTGAATAGAGGTATCTGTGTTCTTTAATATTCGTGAATATCTGGCACTAAGTTGAGAAGAAGGGTTATATGGTGGGTCGTTCATATTAATCCTGCAATCACTCTCGTCTCTGGAGAAGTTGAGCGAAGAATAATGCGATCGAGGGTGGATTCAGTGAGGGGGGTTGAAGAATGATGGCAGGTTTGACCAAGACAATTCTGTCCATATTCATATCTGCTACTCTGTCCGTAGTGGCCGTGTCATCGATACAAAAACCTTGGACTGAACCTACATTAGCAAGCGATTGGCATATCGAAACCGTGGACTCTCCAGGTGATGTTGGCCGTGGGAGTTCTCTGGAGCTCGATAGCAATGGTAATCCACACATAAGCTACCTTGACTACATCAACTGGGATCTGAAATACGCGAAATGGGATGGAAGCGCCTGGACTGTGGAAATCGTTGATTCTGTTGGCGAGGTGGGCATGTTTGCTTCAATGGCTCTCGACAGTTCTGACTATCCGCACATAAGCTATTATGACATAACGAATCATAATCTCAAGTACGCAAGGTGGACCGGAAGCATCTGGTCCATCGTAACTGTCGACAATGCTAGTAGGGTAGGATGGTCCACATCCATTGCTCTTGACAGCTTCGACTGCCCTCACATTAGCTACGGGGCCAAATTCAAACTCAAGTACGCAAGGTGGACCGGAAGCATCTGGTCCATCGTAACTGTCGACAATGCTGGCAACGTAGGATGGGACACCTCTATTGCAATTGACAGTAGTGACTATCCGCACATTAGCTATGCAGAGTATGATCCGAACTACGACCTCAAGTATGCCAAGTGGACGGGAAGCTCATGGAGCATCGAGACAGTTGACACTAGAATGAATGAATGGACTTCAATAGCCCTTAATAGCAATGGCTATCCTCACATAAGCTACAAAGCCTTCGGTCTCAGACACGCAGAATGGACAGGAAGCTCGTGGAACATCGAAATAGTGGACTCCGATGATATGGCTGGGGGGACTTCATCTATAGCACTTGATGGTGGTGACCATCCCCACATTAGCTATTTCGCAGGTTTTCCCAACGACGATCTCAAATATGCAGAGTGGACAGGAAGCTCGTGGAACATCGAAATAGTAGACTCTGAGGATGAAGTTGGCGTGTTCACTTCTCTGACTCTCGACAGTGTTGACCATCCACATATAAGCTACTTCGACGACACTCATCGTGATCTCAAGTATGCCAAGAAGGGGGAACCGGGATCTCCTCAGCGCTCCGTTGCATTGAATATAGATCCCGATACTCTCAATCTCAAATCCAAAGGCAAATGGATTACTGCATATCTGACAACAGAGAACACCACACCTGACAGTATCGACGCTTCATACCTACTGTTGAATGACGTCGTTTCACCTAGTTGGTGGGATGTGCAAGATAATGTTACCCTGATGGTCAAATTCAACCGAGCCGCTGTACAAGCCATCGTACCTGTCTCAGATTCTGTTGATATCAAGATCACTGGTCAGTGGAAGGATGGTGAAAACTTCGAACTACACGATACCATAAGAGTCATCAATCCTGGGCGCTGAGATACATTTCTCTTTCTCTTCAAATGGGTGCCAACCAAGTCCTCTCCTATCTCCTTACCAAAAGTCTAAATTGAGAGTTCGTATTCCTCTGACTGTCATTGGCAATGGCATACTGGTAAGGGGGTAAGGAGGAGAGATGGCTATCTCGAACGTGGCTGGTCGGTCGGGTGAAAGAACCCTTCTTCTTGGGAACGAAGCCATCGCGAGAGGTTTCATCGAAGGCGGGATACAGATTGCTTCTTCCTACCCGGGTACTCCTGCTTCCGAGATCTTATTCACAATTCTTTCTGTAGCTGAAAAATACGATATCTATGCCGAATGGTCTACGAATGAAAAAGTCGCTGCTGAGGTTGCTATTTCTGCTGCCATGAGCGGTCTTCGTTCTGTTGTTTCCATGAAAGGCGTGGGTGTCAACGTTGCATCCGAACCTTTCCAGGCATTCACCTACATGGGTACGGTCGGCGGCATAGTCCTCGTCTCTGCAGACGACATTGGAATGCATAGTTCTCACACAGAACAGGATAACCGTCTATTCGCCAGGGAAGCATACCTACCCATCTTCGAACCACCTGGACCCAAAGGCGCTCATGAGATGGCGAAGGCCGCTCTTGAGTGTTCTGAGAAATGGGGCCAGCCTGTTCTCTTCCGAACCACCACAAGGATAGGTCATTCTTCAGCTGATATTACCCTTGGCCCTGTGACGAAGACAAAGAGGAAGGGGCAGTTCCAACGTCTTCCAGAGAAATGGGTCAACCTACCAGCAAATGCCAGGAGAATGAGGCTTGCACTCATAGAAAGAATGGAGAAGATAAAGAAAGAGGTCGACAAGCTCCCCTTCAACAAGATCATTTCCAAGGGTGATGGCGAGTTTGGTGTTGTCTCCTGTGGCGTGACCCATAACGTGGTCAGGGAGGCGTTCAAGGCTTTGGGCCTGGGCAAAAAGGTCGGACTGATGAGGATTGGAACGCCTTACCCACTTCCCAGAAAGAAGATAAAACAGTTTCTCTCTGCCAATGAGAAGATAATCGTCGTTGAGGAAGTGGAAGCTTTCGTGGAGACATGTCTGAGGAGCATCGCGCACGAGCTGTCATTGGATACAGAAATTCACGGGAAGGACATTCTTCCAAAGGCAGGTGAGATGGGTCCGAGAGAGGTTGCAGATGGTCTCAGTAAGTTCTTGGGTCGGAAAACTCCTTCATATTTCGGAAAGGCAGATAAGATCTGGAAGGAGGCTCAGGCTCTCATACCTCCAAGGCCACCCGTGCTTTGTCCTGGGTGCGGTCATAGAACCGCTTTCTATGCAATCAATCGTGTTGAGAAGAACCTGAAATTGAAAAAGAAGGGAGGAATAGTAAAACCCTCGGACATCGGCTGCTATACTCTTGGTTACCAGAGTCCTCTAAGCGCCGTTGATACCAATTTCTGCATGGGATCCAGTATCGGAATTTCAACTGGTCTTTCAAAGGTCATAGAGAATCGTGTCGTGTGTACGATCGGTGATTCCACATTCTTTCATTCAGGGATTCCCCCACTACTGAACGCGGTCTACAACAAGGCAGACATCAATGTTCTGGTCTTGGACAACGCCACCACTGCAATGACTGGATTCCAAACTCATCCCGGGGTGGGAATGACAGCGATGGGAGAGGAAACAAAGAAAATCTTGATTGAGGACGTGGCAAAGGCCTGCGGAGTTGACAGTGTTGCGGTCGTGGACGCTCTTGACCTGGATGCCCTTGTGAAGGCCCTTGAGAAAGCTGTGAAGACAAAGGGAGTTTGCGTGGTAGTTGCTAGACATCCATGCATTCTACTGGATGTAAGAAAGAAAAGGAAGAGGGGAAAGAAGACATCCAAGTACCAGATAGACCAGGAGACTTGTACCAATTGCCAGTTATGCATGAACTTGTTCGGTTGTCCTGCTTTTCGAATGGAGGAAGAAGAGATCGAGATAGATCTTGCCCTCTGCAACGGGTGCGGCGTTTGCGCCAATGAGATGGTCTGTCCCCAGCTCGCCATCAAGGAGGTGGACTGGGATGGCTGTTGATGTGAAGATTGTACTAGCTGGTGTCGGTGGTCAGGGTGCAGTACTGGCCGGTGGTATCCTAGCATCTTCCGCGATAAAGGAGGGTCTTTCGGTCAGAACATATGGCGATATGGGCATGGCCAGGAGGGGTGGCTCTGTTGGCTCCTTCGTGAACATCTTCGATGCCAAAGGTACATCAGCAACCGCGGAGGGAACCGCAGATCTCTTGATCGGAATGGAACCTATCGAAGCTGTCCGCTACTGCAGGTACTTGAAGAAGGACGGAACAGCGATTGTGAACTCCTACCTAATCCTCCCCTCAACCGTCGGAAAGAAGGACAGAAAGGCATTATCCGACGTTGAAAATACCCTCAATTTTATCAGGAAGAACTTCAAGAATACCATCGTTTTTGACGCTAACAAAGTGGCGTGCGAGATTGACTCACTCACGACAAATGTTGTCATGCTGGGTGCGGCATTTTCGACCCGAAAAATACCCGTTTCGACCGAAACATTCAAACACACGATTCGAGATTCCTTCGCCCCCAAGATTGTAAAGATGAACATCAAGGCATTTGAGAGAGGGTACGATGAGTGTAATAGAAGGTCAAGAGGAGGAAATTGACGTGTTTTCCACCCGTTTGGATGGTATCGAAAAATCAGGTATTAGGAAGATTTTCGGCATGGCGGATGAGAAGTCTATCCATCTTGGGATAGGCGAGCCCGACTTCAATCCACCACCACACATCGCCGTTGCCTTGAAGGAAGCGGTGGACGCTGGCTATAACAAATATTCCCCGATACTTGGATTGCCCGAACTGAGAGAGGCCATCGTAGAGAGGATGAAGAGGTACAAGTCGGACATCACAATGGATAATGTCATGGTGACCATGGGTGCCTCCTCCGGACTTGCGCTTTCCTCAATGGCGTTCTATGAGCCGGGTGATGAAATCCTATTTCCGGATCCAGGTTTCGTGTTCTACAAACCCCACTCAATGATCTACAGGGCCAAGCCGGTCTGCTACGCCCTCAAACACGAGCACGGGTACGTTCCACAGCCAGATGAGATTAACGAACTCGTAACTGAGAAAACGAAGGCAATAATCGTCAACTCGCCATCGAATCCCTGTGGCTCGGCCTTTCCGAAGGAAGTTGTCAGGGGAATCATCGAGATTGCTGAGGACAATAATATTGTGATAATCTCGGACGAGGTCTATGATGAGATAATCTACGAAGGGGAGCACCATTCCTTCCTTGGAGATTACGAGAACGTGGTCTGCCTGAACTCCTTCTCCAAGACCTTTGCAATGACTGGATGGAGAATTGGATACATGGTCAGTTCTCCTGACATCATAGAGCACATTTCCAGGTTACAGTACTACGCGATCGCATGTCCATCCACGCCACTGGAGCGTGCCGTTCTTGCTGGCCTACATGGTCCACTAGACTTCATCCAGGACATGGTTCAGGCTTTCAGAAGGAGAAGGGACGTGATTGTCGACCGTCTGAACAATATAGATGGTTTCGATTGCCTCAAACCCCACGGCGCTTTCTACGTCTTCCCATCTTACGATTTCAAGATCAACGATACCGACCTTGCCATACATTTCTTGGAGGCAGGTGTTGTATCCACATATGGGTCTGCTTTTGGGAAGCGCGGACAAGGTCATATACGGTTCTCGTATGCGAATTCTGTTGAAAACATTGAAAAGGGAATGGACATTGTAAGTGATGCAGTAGCGGATCTGGAAAGAAATTAAGTGGTGCAATGGCCAAACTCGTATTCGATGCCGATCTGTGCACTGGCTGCAGAGCCTGTGAGCTAGCCTGCAGTTTCAAGAAGGATCAGGTCTTCTCGCCAACGAAGTCCAGGGTCAGAATTGTCAAGATAGATGAAGAAGGGATTGATGTCCCGGTCGGGTGCGAGCACTGTGATGATGCTCCTTGCATTGCTGTTTGTCCCGTTGATGCCTTGTACGAGGACTCGGAGACGGGTGCTGTCCTGATAAATCATGACACCTGCATTGGCTGTAGATTGTGTATTCCAGCTTGTCCATTTGCTGCCATTTCTCATAATGCTGTAACGAAGAGAGTGTACAAGTGTGACATGTGCCACGGAGAGCCTGAGTGTGTGAAGTGGTGCTTCACTGGTGCGATCAAGCATGTGGAATCCCTCGAAGAGTACCGAAGGGAGAAGAGGAAGGCGATCGCGGAGAAGGTGGCCGAGAGAATATCAGAAGGAGGCGAAGTCAGTCAATGGTATTCAGCCTAGGCGGTTATGCTGGTAAGGAACTTCACATAGATCTCACTCGTGGGAAGATTAGTAGAGTGGAGCTGTCAGAAGACAACTGCAAGAAGTTCATCGGCGGCCGCGGGATGGACGCCAAGGTTCTGTTCGATTCTGTCTCACCTGGTACGAATCCACTTGGGCCTGGGAATGTGGTGTGTTTGTCAACTGGGCCTGTTGCTGGACTTCTGGGTC
>CP070767.1:1521450-1525441 GCA_020345725.1 Methanobacteriota archaeon
AAGAACTTGGATAAGGCTGTGAAGTCCTCGGAAACAAACATGCTCTCAGAAGAACTGGTGACCGACAAAGCGGACAAGGCGGAGGAGTTCTTCCACAGAAGCATAGAGGATGGGTCAGAGGGACTGATTGCCAAGAGCCTCGAATCCTACTACGCAGCTGGGTCAAGGGGATGGAACTGGATCAAGTACAAGAAGGACTACAAGTCAGAGATGAGCGACACCGTGGACCTGGTTGTTGTGGGTGCGTTTGCTGGTAGGGGTCGGAGGGCAGGAACCTACGGAGCGTTGCTGATGGCTTCCTATGATCAGGAGGAGGACAGGTTCAAGACGGTATGCAAGCTGGGAAGCGGTTTTGACGACGAGATGTTGCTGGCCCTTCCCGAGAAACTGGATGAATACAAGACTGACAGAATCCATATGATGGTGGATTCCAAGATGGTGGCAGACTTCTGGTTCGAACCTGTTGTTGTGCTCGAAGTCCTAGGTGCAGAGATAACGATAAGTCCCTCTCATACCACAGCCCTGAATCTGAAAAGAAAGGACGCTGGACTGGCAATCCGATTCCCAAGGTTCACAGGGAGATGGAGGGAAGATAAAGGTCCAAAGGAAGCAACCAGTGTGAAAGAGCTAGTTAGTATGTATGAGTCTCAGCTGAAGACTCTGGACTAAACCGTTCTCAGTCAGTAAGTATAGACCGTCCAGGTCTGGTCTTCTTGAACGTATACCCAATACCCGTATCCAGTGGCGATTGTAGATGTCCCGTTCAAGGTCCTTAGATAGTAAGGTGGATTGTTGTCGTATCCTTCTATTGTCACATAGGAAATAGAATAAAGAGCATCGGAAACAGAGGAGTTCCTCAAGCTAGGATAACCTACCATATTCCAACCCGAGAATAATTGCAGAGAAACGGTGTCTATGACCCTTCCAGCAACAATGAACACATCCATCTCAGTTACTCTAATCCAGAATGCCTTCTCGTGGTTCAAGGTTGAGATCTCACCATATGCCTTCATGCCCCAGTATGACTGCCAGTCACCTGTGATGGTATCATAGATCCTGACCATATCAAAGCTGTCCCAGACAGTCTGCAGGACCGTCTGGATGGAGTCCGATTTCAGCTCAAGAGGAATAGATACGAACTCCATGCCCTGATACAACATTCTGGCGAACTTGCCTACCTGCTGCCCGCTTCGTCCAGTCTCGTTCCCGGTGCCATTTGCCTGTACATAATAGTAGAAACTTAGGATATTTCCGTCCCCGGCGTTTGGATGAATGAAGGTGTTGTTCCCGGCAGGAACCTGACCGCGATACCTATATCCGGCTCCTTCCTCGTTGTAGTCAGTGCTGAAGTATATCGAGTAATGGTCCACCAGACCAGGATCGTCCAAAGACAAGTCCCAAGCTATCTTAACGTTTTGGTTCGAAACTCCATCAACCTCTGCCCAGATGTTTGTAGGCGGTGCGATTTGCTGGATGTATTTGGGCTCAATTATCCCGCTCACCACGAACGCGAATGGTTGGGGACCTTTGGGAATGTCATAACCAGTGATTTGAATCGACCACTCACCAGGAATCGGATTTTTGACCTTGACACCCTCTACTGGATTCAACATATCATAGAGCCCGTAGTCAGGCCTGGATTCTCCTGGATTCGGGTCTGAATAGTTCCAAAAGACATTGCCCTTGTATTCGTTTCCAAGAGGATCGGTGACCAACAGGTTCAGGTCATTTACGAGCGCGTGGAAGGTGAAAATGGAGCCAGGGTAGTCCGTCCAGACCAAGCTTATCTTCAATGGCTCAGTGTCAGATTTCACGTTGAATGTGAAGTTCTTCTGTTGCCCGGTGTAATCTATCGTCTTGTTATCCACAGCAATCAGTTTCCTTTTGTCTCCCTGGAAGTACATCACGTCGTCCAGAAGCGGTCTTCCCCAGCCCTGGGAGTTGTTTGGGTACAAGCCTTCGCCTGACATGTCCGAATTGTTACCTGGCATCTCTTGAGCACTGTTGACAATCATAGCCTTCACAAGAGCAGCAGAAGGATTGAATGAATCCTCTGCAATCGGCGTTCCGCCTGGATACCATCCCTCTTCGAAATACTGCCTTATCATAGCGGCCATTCCGGACGTCAATGGAGTAGCGTAACTTGAACCACCGAACCAACCTTCTGAAGTGTAGTTGAACTCGTCATAGGGGTCTCCACTGGATGTTGCTGACCTACCACTCCCAAATGCAAGGGTTGTTGGTTTCCTCCTCATATCTCCAGTTGGGCCAGTACTGCTTCCGCAGCTCACATTGTGATGATTACGATAACCTTCAGTCATGCCTACAGACATTATGCTCTTCGCAGTGGCCGGGCTTCCAGTATTGTGCTTTGTTCCCCAGGAGCAGGGACCTCCGTTTCCGTTAGCGATTGTTATCAACATATCTGGATAGTTCCACATGAAGAGATCGACCATTCTTGCGTCATTGTCATAGGCTGAAGTCCAAGAACCCCAGGAGTTTGAATGAATTCTGGACCCGTTCTCGTATGCTGGGTAGAACATCTCAGTGTAGTTGGCGGGTATGTATGTCAAGCAATCCGCCCACCAGCCCCCGTGCAACGGGCTCCTGCAGACCGTTCCGATATCTTGAACTATCAACTTGGCACCTTTTGCCATCCCATCGTTGGGACTATTGCCCAGACTGCTGTCATCTCCCACCACGGCCGCAGCGACGCTAGTTCCATGTCCAGAGGTTGCGTTCCCTTCCTCCCAAACGCGTGCGCTGTCCTTCCATGCCCATGGATCATCCTCGGGATTGGACTTCTTCATGACCATGTATCTAACCATCTTCCTCCGATTCAAGTCCGTGACATTGTACTGGTCCCCCCACGTGGGGAATTCATTCGACTGCCTGAACATAGCGTGGTCGTAATCGAGGCCTGTATCTGCAACAGTGACAATCTGTCCTTCACCGTCAATGCCCATATCCCAGATTTTCCTAGCGCCAGGGTCATTACGGGTCAGGTTCGTCTGGAATACTGCCTGGGCATTCCTATTGAAGAGAACCATGGTGTTCTTGGGTTCGATGTAGAAGACCTCGTTTAGCTTCGCCAATACAGGAAGATGAATAGGATGGATTTCCGCCACCACGATGTTGTAACCGCCAGCATCATAGGCATCTACGACCCGGTTTCCAAGGAGCGATAGAACTTGTGAGTTGCTTTCGCCGATGTAGAGGATAATCTCCACCAGCGTCTCTTCTGTCATCGTCCACAAGACCGGTCTTACTCGATACATGGGTTCGTAGAATCCAATCCACTGGACGAACGACAACATCTCCACTGTTTCCTTCATCTCAGGAGTCATTCTCACGAGGAACGCGTTGTAAGGAACGTAGTCCTCGACTTGAACGTCCAGAGACTCCAATATCTCTACCCAATCTGTCTTGATCGGACCTATGAACTGAAGTAGGTAGCTGTATGTCACTCCGCTTCGGAGTTTACCAACTTGCAGCAACTCTGGGACTTCTGGTGCTCCTTCTGTAGTATCAAATATGAACCCATCCAGAGCTATCGTGCTCAGTCTGTTTTCCCTAATTACACCTATGCCCTTCTGCCTGAGTTCTGAAACTTCAGAATCAGTGAGTTGGGTCAAGACAAAGGACTCGTAGGATTCAATCACATCATCATCGCTGACCAGATTCCTGGAGGGCCCGTACACGGAGTAGATTCCACTCTCTTCCTCAGAATCCTCGGATTCGTCACTGAAAGCGGAAAACACTGAAAGAACTAGAACTGAGATTAAAGCAAATGACACAATCTTTCTAGGGAATTGTCTGCCCAACATAATGCTCCTCGGTATATCATTACCATGCCAGTGCTTGAATGACCAGAACCTTGGTGTGGCAGGGGGAAAATACTGTTTGTTCGATATAAAAGATTTGGGGTATTGGAATAAAATGCTATCCGAAAAACTCATACACGACTTTCGTTATTTCCGTCGGGGGTCGG
>CP070767.1:1525541-1530751 GCA_020345725.1 Methanobacteriota archaeon
GATGGGGATGGAAACCCGGAGATCGTTTCCGGGAACGGATACAGATACAATCCTGGTTACCTGAACATCTTCAGGTATACCGGTGGCGCCGGCATTGGCACTCCTGCAATCTACGAGAAGGTCTTCGAAAGTGACGACATTGGTCCCAAGGCCTACGGTTTGGATGCAGCGGACATCGATGGCGATGGCATAATAGAGATTGTGATAGGGAATCAACCTGGATACATTTGGGTCTTTGACGGAAGTACGCGAGAGGTGGAATGGAAGAGCGAGCTTCTTGGATCCGACATACTTGGGATACAGCTGTACGACATAGACAGGGATGGAACGGTAGAGATTATAGCCGCTCAGGGAGGATATCAAGGAAAGGCGGATTTCACCAGTGCATACACAACTCCACACATATTCATCATTGATGGCAAGACGTACTCAATAGAAGAACGAATCGGCGAATCTGATTATCTCGCCTGGGCATTCCAGATCATCATAATCAGCATGGTCATTATCCTCCTAGTTTTATTGAACATTCTTGTGAAGAAGAAAAAGGTCCAGAAGGTAGCGGTGGAGAAACCAAAGGAGGTGGCAGCATCATCGGAGAGTTGATTGCCGCCGCGAGCGTGGGCATATCCTTCGGAAGTGCCTGGCTGTGTGCTCTTGTATCCTTTGGCGTGGCCTCTGAAGATAGAATACGTGGGCTCAACTTCATCCTCGGCAGGATCGTGGGTCTGGTCTTCTTGGGTCTGGTAATAGCGACACTGGGCTTTTTCGCTGATATCCCTCCGCTCTACTTCGTGATTATCTTTGGGATTCTGAGCATTCTGTTCGGCTTCATCGTAATATCACAAGTAACGGGTCTGGGAGGCCGCATTGCAGGCGCTTTCCGTTTGAAGAAGGAACCAGTGGAAGGCAATCCTGGTCACGCACATAATCCCGGGAAGCACCACAAGAAGGGAGAATGCAAAGGGGGAATGAAAGAAGGGCACAAGATGAGGAAGTTCAAGAACAGCTATGTCTTCGCTCTGGGCGTAGCCCGGGGTGCAACTCCTTGTCTGAAGATAATGGTCCTCGTTCCGCTTCTGGTTTCGGTAGACATCCTCCTGGCCTTGGCAATGATACTTGTTTATGCCCTAACTTCCACAATCTACCCCGTCATTGGATTCTTGTCAGGAAGTCTGATTCGCTCTGTTGAGAAACATGCCACGTACGTCAAGGTGGCAGCTGCGTTGATACTTGTCGCAGTGGGTGTCTATTCGATCATAAACGTGCTGACAACGGCTCACCCAGCAGGAGGATTCTGAGGTGACTGAATGAAGCTGCGGCAGCGGATAAGCACTCCTCGATTGTTCGTCCAGATCGGATGGCTGATATTCGCAAATGCCGTGATTTTCGGCCTTCCAGCCTTTGCCGATGTTCCTGCCATGAGGAACGTTTTCTTCCCGGATGCCACCACCAAGTTCTTTCAGAACGCCCCGACCTACTCGATTGTCTACATGCTGCAGGATACACTTGTCGGTGACTTTGCAACCTTCTACATGGGTCTTGTGATACCAATACTACTCTTCATCGCTCTTGTCCTTGTCATGGGAAGATTCTGGTGTGCCTGGCTCTGTCCTCTTGGACTTCCGCAGGACCTTTTGACCAGGTTGAGACGGTCTGTCGGGCTCAGGAGAGTGAACCTTCCTCCCAATTGGTCTGTCTTCATACATCAAATGAAATACCTCGGTTTATTCCTCATAATATTCTATACGCTAGCCCTGAGCATACCCTACCTGGGTCTCTCAAACTTCCAATCAGGTCTTCTCTTGCCATATGAAATTCTGGATCCAAACAGAGCCATGTACGTGTATCCACAGATATGGCTGGGCCTTCTACCGGCAAGCACCGTTGTTCCCTGGATGTCCATTCTTGTGTTCGGGTTCTTTGTTATCACATGCTTCCCGATAAGGAGATTCTGGTGCCACATTTGTCCCGCAGGAGCCATGATGGCCCCCCTTAACAAGTACGCCATGATTCACCTGAAGAAAGATACCTCAAAATGCACTCACTGTGGAATTTGCGCCAGGGTCTGTCCGATGGAGATCAAGAAGGTCTACACCGAGAGAGAAAAGGAGAACGTCTCAGTGGCAAATTGTGTACACTGCTACAGGTGCGTAGAGTCCTGCCCTGAAGAAGGATGCCTTGGTGTCTCAATGATGGGTAAGGTGGTTCTGGAATCCAAATATCCCGATGACATTTCAACAGAATCAAAGGAAGGTGTTTCCACTTGAAACTGAGAAGGAATAAACAGAATGAGCCGCACGATATTGACAATGCTGGCTCGGTCGCAACAGATCGAAGGTACGTCCCCGAACGCGTGGAAGAGCGAATGGGAGACCGTCAGGGAAAGGTCCTCGATGAGGCAAAGGACAAGATTGCTAAGGAGTCGGAGAGACTTCGAGCCATTTCCAAACCTGTGGAGTCCCTTGAGTACTTCATAAACATGTCTGATTACTTCGGTAAGAGGGCAGAAGAGATTCAGGGGTTCAAGAGAAAGGGTGGGCATGTTGTTGGAACATTCTGCATGTTCGTGCCGAATGAAATCATCCGAGCGGGCAGAGCCATTCCGATACAGGTCTCTTGTGGGTTCTGCGAGGCCGTCCAACCTGCGAACGACCTATTGTCCGATGCTGGACTGTGTCCACTGATGCGTTCGACGCTTGGAACCAAGATGACGGGCAGCTCACCCTATTTCGAGGGATGCGACATGATAGTGAACCCAACTCCCTGCGATGCCAAGCTGAAAATGGGGGAGATCCTGCAGGATTTCGTTCCAATTGTTACCATGAATGTACCCAGGATAAAGACCGGGTATTCAGCCAGAAAGCAGTGGATCCAGGAAGTCTGGAACCTGAAGGAGAGAGTCGAACAGCTGGTTGGAAGGAAGATAACCAAGAAGACACTCAGGGAGTCAATAGAGACATATCAGGATGCTCAGAACACTTGGAGGAAGTTCTGGAAGATTCGGGAGAAAGGAAACGTCATATGGGGAAGGCAGGCTCTGCTTTTGTCCTGGCTAACCTACATTGACGACATCAAGAGATGGACCAAGAATATGAAGAAGCTTAATGCAGAGCTGGAGAAGAGGGTCAAGGAGAAGAACTTCGTGTGTAGTGATGATACGCCTCGAGTGATGCTGGCAGGTTCTCCTATCATCTGGCCAAACTGGAAGATTCCAAATCTGATTGAAGAATCGGGTGCCTACATTGCTTGTGACGAGCTGTGTTCAGGAATGAGGGTTCTGTATGACCCGGTAGTGGTGGATGAGTGGACAGAAAAGGGAATGATAGAAGCCATTGCGGAGAAATATCTTCTACCCTGCACCTGTCCTTGCTTCAGTCCGAATCTGGAGAGGGAGGACAACATGCTCAGGAGAATAGAGGAGTATAAGGTCGAGGGAGTGATCTTCCACGTTCTGAAAGGTTGCCACTTAAACAGCATGGACGCAGCAAAGACATCTGTGTTCCTAAAGAAGCATGACATACCCATGTTGAAGATTGAGAGTGAATATGATGAAGGGGACAAGGAGCAACTGCGAGTAAGGATTGAGGCGTTCCTTGAGATGATTCAAACGAGGAAGGAGGATTTGCCCTTTTAGGAGAAATTAGACCTGTCAGATCTGGATATTTGCTATGCGGGATAGATCGAAATGAAGAAGATGCGCTGGAAAGTCATGGAGATGGAGAAACGTGATGGAGTCAAGGTGAAATGCCCGACTGTCAAGTTCAGGTGTCGTTATTGTCCTGCTGCAGCTCTGTCATGGTGCCGGAAACTTGAGAGATATTTGGAAACTGGTGATTGGAAATGATTGAACACGAATTGTATGGCTCGCTATGTTTTTATACTTTCCACGCCATCTTTGAGTAATATTATGGAGAGGTGGGCAGATGAACACAGAATCTACGCCTAGGATATTGGCATCCATCTTTTTGATTGTCATGTTGGGATTATCCCTCATTGTCGTTCCAAACTCACATAGTGTTGGAAACGAATTCGAATTCCAGTCTGGGGAACTACCGGGTAACGATATCATAGGAAATCTTCATGAAAGCAGGGGAGAAACGGATCCTTCTCCTTCCGATGTAACGGTATACCCCTGGCCTATGCACTTGCATGATGAACTCCATCGCGGGTTCACACAGGCTCCTGCTCCAACCTCGAGCGATCTTCTATGGTACAACTTCACTGGCAGTTGGACATATGGTTCACCAGCTGTAGCAGATGGGAAGGTCTTCATCGGGGCAAGGAATGCCACTGGGGACTTCATGTTCGCCTTCTACCAAAAGAACGGGACTCTTGCCTGGAAGACTCAGACCACTCTTCGCGTTTCAGGGGGCTACGGAGTTACGTCTTCACCGGCCTACTCCAATGGAGTTGTCTTCTTCGGTGGAGACAGGATCTATGCCTTGTACGCGGACACTGGCGGGGTCAAATGGACGGTACCTACCGGGAACGGGAACTGGGGTGACGGAACTCCAACCGTTGCGGACGGGAAGGTGTTTATTGGAGGCAGTAATAGAAGAATGTACAACATCGATGAGGATACTGGCACCGTTCTCTGGACATTTCAGACTCAGTCCACTGGGGGGGCCAATTACGGTCTCTATGCCGCTCCTGCTGTTTACAACGGTCACATATATGTGGCCGCCTGTGATGGATGGGTATATCAGATTCTAATCGACCAACCAGGGCCTACTGCGGTCGCAAATCACTCTTTCTTCACAGGGTATGCAATGTACGGTTCTCCTGTAATATTCGATGGGAAAGTGTACATAGGGAATGGCTACACCACCGTTAACTCCAACAGACGTTTCTACGCTCTGGATGCGGTTGACTTGAGTGTGGTGTGGGAGTTCTATCCTGGCGCACCAACCAGCTTTCTATCCTCAGCCGCGATTGCCTACGACAAATTATATGTCGGTTCAGTGGATGGAAACCTGTACGTTCTCGATCCGTACGGAAGCGGCGGAACAACGACGGTCATCTGGCAGTACCTGATAGGTCAAACTTGGTCCTCACCAGCCATTGCTTCCGGTCAGGTCTTCATTGGGTCAAATAGTAGCTACGTGTATGCCTTTGATGCGAACCAGTCCGTTCCTCCTAGCTACAACTGGTGATACAACATGCTGGGAATTGTTGACTCATCACCGGCCGTTTAGGATGGGAGAGTGTAC
>CP070767.1:1530851-1533964 GCA_020345725.1 Methanobacteriota archaeon
GCGAGTGCTTTTCCAACTGTTCGATCGCTCCTGCCCTGAATGTGTCCGAAGCTGCAAAGACAGAAGAAAGGCCATTCTTTCGCAGTAGATGCGCCAGCTTGGCTATCACCGTAGTCTTGCCTGTGCCGTTCACGCCCACGAACATGACCACGACAGGTTTGTCATGGCCTTTCACATAATCTATGAAATCGAGAGGCTCCACAAGCAGAACGTCCCTCACAGCATCTTTCAAAGCCCTTTCAATTCCATCTGAGAAGCTGACCTTCCTTGTTATCCTCTTGCCAACTAGGTCTTCCTTGATCTTTCCTTTGATTTCTTCTATGACGGGGAAAGCCACATCCGCTTCCATGAGAACCGTTTCCAGCTCCCATAGGAAGTCCTCGAGCTTTGATTTCCTAATCTTCTTGCCTTTCTCGGTGGAGACAACCTCATCCATTTCCTCGGCTGTCTTCTTCTTCCAGCCGCTTAACTTATCTCTAAGAATCTTGAACATGCTCTTCTACTTCCAAGGTCATCTTCTATTCGGACTGGCCCTGAACCTTCTCATAGAGTTCCCGAACCAGTTCAGAGTTCTCCCTAACCTTCTCGCTGAGCTCGACCATTCTGTCCGCGACCCCCTTCTGTGCGTTGGTGAGGTCCTCTATCCTCCCTTCCAGGCGTGTGATGGCATCATCCATCTTCTCCACAACATTTAGGTCCGAACCTATGCCAACCACAGCTTTGTCCGAGTCCTTGATCTCTGCAAAAAGAAAGGAATTCGCACCGATGGGGACGAGAATCTCAGCACCCTTTCCCCCTTTCTGGTATCTTGTCATGGTCTCCTTTGCTCTCATATATTCCTCAAGACTGAGACTGAGCAATTCATCTTGACGAGCCAGTGCCTCAAGCTCTGCCCGTTGCCTTTCGTATTCCGCCACAGCTCGCTGAAGCTCCTCAGTTGTCACCCCTATCACCTTCCAACGTGTCTTTGACGAACTGATCTTGGATTTCCTCGGGTTTGATCTGTTTTACATCGTGGATCTTGACGTTCTTCCTCTTCGTTCTGTGTCTTCCGCCGATATCAGAGAGGATGTATTCCATCGCGCTCTTCTTGTCCTTGCTTGCGACCTCACGGACAAACTTCTGCCATTTGTCCTTCATGAGGAATTCTCCTTCTATCCTGAACGCTTTCATTTCACTCGTCGATAGTATGAAGTCTTGAGTTAAAAACCTTGGTGCTATTGCATCTCTTTCAAGTGGTCCTTGATCTTCTTGGCCATCTTCTTGCTTACTCCCTTGACCTTAGAGATCTTTGTTACACTTGCTTCTCTCAAATCCTCGATTGACATGTAGCCCGCTTCATACAGAATGACTGCCTTTGACTTCCCAATCCCAGGGATTCTCCTGAGATCTTTGATAGCCACGCTCTTTGAAGGGGCTGCCAGCAATTCTATCCTCTTCTTGACCCTCTCAGAATCGGGCTTGAGATTCTCGGCCTCCTTGTAGCTTTCCAATGCTCCATCTGAGTTGTTCAGTTCGAAGTGTACATCTCCCCTTCTGATCCAGTCAAGATAGTTGCCCGGAGCCAACTCCACGATCTTGTCGTAGCAAGCCAGGGCTTCTTCCCATTTCGCTGCACCCTCGAAGACCTCGGCCTTGTTGTGCAGGGCTGCGAGGTTGTCTGGCTCCAGCTCCAGGACTCTGTTCAGACTTTCCAGAGATGCAGGCCATTTCTCAAGTCGACGATACATCGTGCCCTTGCCGAGAAGGGCCTGCACATTGTCCGGATCCCGTGATAGAATCAGGTCGTACAGTTCAATGGCCCCTTTGAAATCGTGCTTTGCTGAACGGTCTATGGCCTTTGCCATGAATCCTTGGTTCTCACGTCTGATCCTCCGAATCCACTCCGTGGCACCCGGATTCTCGGGATTGATTTTGAGTGCCTCTCGAAAACTCTGAATGGCGTCAAAATCTCTGTTCATTGAAAGAAGGACATCTCCTCTCCTGACCCAGGCTTCCTCATTCTTCGAGTCGATCTTGGTGATGCGGTCAAACTGGTTATATGCCAAATCATACTTCCCGTCTTCCTGGTACATGTTTCCCAGGTAAGCCAGAGCATCACTGTTCATGGGTTCCATTTCAATCAGTGTCCGGAGGAAATCCTCGGTCTGGATCCTATCCGACTCGGCATTAAGAAGAATGATCAACTCCCTCAGGAATGCACCCTTGGGCATTGGATGAGCAATTCCAGGAAGGGGTGGTGGAGGTGGAAGCGGTTCTTCGCTTTCTTCAGGTGCACGTGCCAGGATCCTTTTCGCGGTAGGTCTGGCTTCTCTCCCCGGAACAGTGATAACCGGGGTTTCCCTTGCTGTGGTTCTTGCCTCAGCAGGAGCTTCGACCAAGTAGTCCTCACTGTAGATTGATGAAGTTGCGAACCTCTTTCTGACGGGCTGTAGATAGGCAATCCAGATAGAGTTGATTACAATGAAAATCACGAAGATTATCAACGGCTGCAGTCCCACAAAGGCAGGAGAAACGGTGGTTTCAAGGTGATAGCGGAATGATGTTGAGCTCCCACCTGTATTTGTGACCACCAGTACGTACTGCCAGTAACCTGATTGCGGGATGTCAAATCTCCTAGGGGATCCGAGTGGAAGTGATCCTTGTATGAAAGGTGTATTGCATATGTCATCAACCTCATAGTCCTGCTTTTCACATATGGAGAAGTCTGCTGCACCAGACTCCAATTCCAACTCCACCCAATTAGTCTTGAAAAGTGCCAGCCGGTCCTGATTGTCGAATGAAAGCGTGTATTCGGTAGCCACAACTAGTGTCTCGGAACCATTCTTTGAGAGAATCCTGTTGGCGCTCACTTCTGTGAAGGGTGAAGCGACGATTACGCCCAGGAAGACGCAGATGATTACTATCACCAAGGCAGCTCGCTGAGAGTTCTTTGCCATGAGATACTTCTGGCTATCTCTCACATTGTACCTCACTTCCAAGTCCCTGAAGAAGAAGTTCATTACGCTCAGCACGATCAACAGATAGAGCGTGACAATCAAGAATACGTCCAGGGGCAAGAAGAATGGAGATAGACTTGCTCCGTTGAAAACCATCATCATAGCACCAGCAAC
>CP070767.1:1534064-1545177 GCA_020345725.1 Methanobacteriota archaeon
AGCCATCCAGAGCGACATCCTTGGAGCTTCAGCATTGGGTGTTAAGAACGTTTTATGTCTATCTGGTGACCATCAATCTTTCGGCAATCATCCTCAGTCCAAGAACGTCTTCGATGTGGATTCAATGCAGCTTATCCGAATACTCAAGGACATGAGGGACGAGAAGAAGTTCCAGTGCGGGGATGAGATTGATGTGGAGCCACGGTTGTTTCTTGGGGCGGCAGCCAACCCGTTCGCAGACCCGTTCGAGTTCAGAGTGGACAGATTGGCAAAGAAGATCGATGCAGGCGTTGATTTCATTCAAACCCAGGGGATTTATGATATTGACATTTTCGAGAAGTGGTTGAACGAAACAAATGATCGAGGATTGACTGAAAAGGTCCACATCCTGGGAGGAGTGATTCCACTGAAATCCGCGGGTGCTGCCAAATACATCAAGAACAAGGTGGCAGGGATGTTGGTGCCCGATGAACTTATTGACAGGATGAAGAACGCTGAGGATCAAAAGCAGGAAGGAATAAAGATAGCGGTAGAGACGATTGAGCAACTGAAGAACATGAAAGGTGTCAGCGGCGTCCACATAATGGCTATCGAGTGGGAGGAGAAGGTCCCTGAAATCGCAAAGGAAGCTGGTCTGCTTCCCAGGCCGACTGTTTAATCTCAGCTTTGGATACTAGGCCCTCAGGAAATCGTCCGCGTAGAGCTTCTTGTTGAGCAGAACCTCGGATGCTTTGACCGCTGCCACAAGTTCGGTATCGGACGGATCCATTATTGCTGCGTCAAGACCACTGGCCATCATCATGACCAAGAAGGTGCGATTGAGGAGAGGTCTCTCTTTGGTGTTGTTGGAAACGTTGCTTAATCCGACCACTGTCTTCGGTGGAGGGTCCGATATGGCCTTGAACATTCCGAGAGCTTCCAAGACCTTTGGTCCTTGATCTTGTGCTGCGCCAACCGGAAGGGCCAGTGGATCCAAATACAGTTTCTCAGGTCCTATCCCATACTCCATCGCCTTTGCCACCATCGTCATGGCAAGCTCGCACCTGCTGTTCGCATCATTGGGAATTCCCTTCTCATCCAAGGTCAAGCATATGATGTCCGAACCATGCTCAACAGCCATCGGAAAGAGGGTCTCCATCTTCTTGGCTTCTGCGGTTGTTGAGTTTATCAGAACGCTGCTCGATGAGGCACTAACACCCGCTTCCATGGCATCCATCTTGGGCGTGTCTATCGAAAGCTGCACATCGACCGCATCCTGGACTGTCTTAACGAGCCAGGTCATCACCTCTGGAGCGTTGTCAACACCTGGTCCCGTGTTTATGTCAAGTATGTGAGCTCCTGCTTCAACCTGGTTGACCGCAAGGTCCTGTATGAACTTCTCATCCTTATTGTCGATCGCCTTCATTACCGACCTGAAAAGGCCGTTTATTCGCTCGCTGATTACTATCATGGTCCTCCCCTTCCAGACACCAATATGAAGACACCTTAAATATGCTTCGGATATCGATTTCCTTGCTTTGAATGATATGTCTTCTTCATCAACCACATTTATAATCGGTCTTGAGTATCCCTCCGCTGAAATGGATTACGAGGAGGCGTTAGACTACCTTTTCCCCTTGGTTCGACACGGGACCAAATTGAGCCTTGACAATACGGAGGAGCTCCTTTCTCATGTAGGAAACCCTCATCATTCTCTGAAATTCGTTCATGTGGCTGGCTCCAAGGGCAAAGGATCCGTCTGTGCGTTCGTATCCTCAATCCTGAAAGAAGCTGGGTACAATGTCGGGACATTCACCTCCCCACACCTTGTGGACTTCACGGAAAGAATCAGAGTCGACTGGGAACCGATATCGAGAGATGATGTTGTCAGGCTGGTGTCAGAACTCAAGTCAATTGCCGAGAAGATGACTTCAGATTCACGTCTCAAGAGTCCCAGCTTCTTCGAAATGTGTGTTGCGATAGCGTTCAAGTATTTCCAAGAAAGAGAAGTTGACATAGCAGTTGTCGAGGCTGGCATGGGTGGACAATACGATTCCACGAATGTGATACAACCTGTTCTATCAGTCATAACCCATCTGAGCATGGAACATAGCGAACACTTGGGGAGGTCCTTGAGTCGGATTGCCAAGGATAAGGCTGGGATAATCAAGGAAGGCGTTCCAGTTGTTTTATCGGAGGAATCTGAGGTCTTTGAGAGCCGTTGCGACGAAAACGACTGTGATTTGACTGTATTAGGAAGGGATACGAGATTCGGTAGGGAATCATCCGACCATTCAGGACAGCGTTTCTGGGTTGGGAATGGAGAGCGCAAACGGTTCCACATCAGCTTACTCGGCAACTATCAAGTTCAGAACGCGGCGACAGCATATGCAGTGTCTGAGAAATTGAAAGAACTGGGGTATGAAATCTCAGATGAGCATGTACGAATTGGCCTAGAGAATGCAAGCTGGCCAGGACGAATGCATATTGTCCGAAGAGAGCCCACTGTTGTGGTTGATTCCACCCATGATGTGGATGGTGCAAAGGAACTGGTTGAATCTCTGAGGGAGCTGTTCAAATTTGAGAAGGCTATCCTCGTGTTCGCCGCCTTGGAAGACAAAGACGTGAGAGGTATGGCAGAAATCCTGGCTCCATTTTCCACTGTGATCGTAACAACCCAGGCTCAATACAAGAAGGCCATGCCAGCAGACTTCGCGGAAAAGGAGTTCAAGAGATTCGCCGACAGTGTCAAGACAAAGCCCACCATCCAAGAAGCAATTGATCTTGCCCTTGAAGAAGCAGGAGAGAACGACCTGGTTTGCATCACAGGATCCATCTTCACAGCAAGCGAGGCCCTTGCCTACTTCGGAAAATCATCTGCTGATTGAAGCTCATCTTCGGTCGGGAGACACGCCCTGGCACCAACGGCTTGAATGCATTTCGCGGAGACCCTATTCCCGATCATACCGCATTGATGAGGGGTCAAGTTCTTTAGGAAGCCGTAGAGAAATCCGGTTGCGAACGAATCTCCTGCTCCAGTTGTGTCAACTGCTTTCGCAGCTTGCGTTGGAACTTCGTGTGCGCCATCCTTGTCCATAATGAAGCAACCCTCTTCCCTCAGTGTTACGACCACAATCTTGCAGCCCAGCTCGAGCAGTTCCATTGCGCCGCCTATGTGGCTCTTTCCGGTGAGACCCTCAATCTCAGCCTCGTTCAAGAATACGATGTCACTCACTTCCAACATCGATCTTAGTTGTTCCATCCCCCTCCTTGCATACAAAGCACCCGGGCAGAGAGAGATTATGACCTTGTCGCCTAGAGACTTGCAGATTTCCTTCTGAATTACGAACTGTTTGTCGCCCACAAAGGAACTCATATGGACTATCTTGCTGCTCTCCAGGAATTCCATATCTATGTTACTGACACTGATCTCGTTGTTGGCTCCAGGGGACACATACAGCGCGCGTTCTCCCACATCATCTACAAACCCGATCACAATACCAGTGCGAACCTCATCGAAGAGCATTACTCTAGATGCGTCAACTCCAATCTCCACAAACTCCGCGATTATCTCTTCTCCTTCCAAATCGTCCCCAATTGCACCGATGAAACCCGTTTCGATCCCAAGTTTGGCAAGGCCATATATGGTGTTGGCTGCAGACCCTCCGGGAGCTCCAATCTCATCTATCACATTCACCTCGGTACCTCTCTCAGCGATCTCCTCCACTTTGAAGAGTCTGTCGAAGTTCAGAGCCCCGAAACCCACAACGTCAACCATATGAATCTCCTAACCGAGCCTGCCAGCCTCTCCTCTGACCATCTTTCTCATATCCAGATGAACCTGCAATACATCGTCAAATGTGTCTCTGCCTTCAAGTACATGGTAATAGGGGTCATCTCCTGCGCTCTCCCGCTCTCTCACTGCCTGAAGAACTGCATCCTTTCCTCCCGTCTCCCAATTCTCTGTTATTATAGAGAGATTTCTCATATCCGAAGTGGCCAGACTCACTGTCCCGTAGGGCAGAGCATACTCGTTCCCATTGAATACGACTGACAGTCCACCTTGCTCCTTCAGGAACTCCAGCATCCTCATGTCCGTTATGCTGTCTCCAATAGCCACAGCCTCGGAGATATCGAGTCCATCCCTTGCCGCCAGTTCCTTCATCGCATCCACTTTGCGCATGCCTCCGCACACACTCATGTCTGTCAATACCTTCCCGACGTTCACATTAGGGAGGTCTCTGAAGAAGAATCCATCGAGCCTCTCCTTTATCTGATCTTCATTCTGGGGTGGGTGCAATGAGAGAATTTCCCTCTCCGCATTCAGAATGGGCTGGTAGTCCTCTCCACCGAACTCTGTCAAGTATCTGTCCAGAGGGAATCGTGTACATTTTACGTTCTCTTCCGCTATCCCCAGTTGACAAGCGATGTTCATTGCATGCTGTTCATAGCTGGTCGAGATGATGTAGACCATCCAACCCTGTTCCTTCAGCTGAGTAACAATCCTGTTTATACCTCTGACCAGATAGGCCTTCTTCGATACTTCGTAGATTTCATTTTCGCCAATCTGATGAGCGACCAGGAAAGGGGCAATTAGGGAAAGCGTATCTCCAGCTTCGTAGTTAGGCCTTCTCTCAAGAGCTAGAATGTCGTCATATTTGCTTATCACTTCGAATACCTTGTGACCGTTTGGAACTAGACCTAGCACTTCGTAGGCGTTGTCCTGCGTAGATATGGGTCCCTCCAAATCAAAGAACGCGATTTTTCGCATGGGGGAGAGTTAATCACAGAATAAAAAGTTTGTTGGCGTAATGATTTTAAATACGTCCGCAATCTAGGTAGTGTCTCCTGTAGGCACAAACGAGGAGACGGAAAGTGGCATTGTTTTTGCCGTTTCCAGCCACGCAATCCAGGAAATGGCTCAGGACCGAGGAAGGTACCCAGAGGAAGGGAAGAGGGCTCATGGACGAGTATCAGATTGTCGAAGAGGACTTCAATTCCAAGGTAAAGGAGATGCTGAGCATTCTTGGAGAGAGGAGACGCTTCTTTCCGCTTGACCTGTCTTCATCTGCGCTGCTCGTGATCGACATGCAGGATTTCTTTCTTAGCGAGGAATCGCATGCATTCGTTCCATCATCGAAGTTCATCGTTCCCAATGTCCAGGCATTGATTGAGGCTTACAAGAAGGAAGGTCTGCCAGTTGTTTTCTCAAGGCATGCGCACAAAGGCCCCGAAGACCTAGGCATGATGGGGAAGTGGTGGAGCGACCCTATGATGGATGATGACCCTTTCACCAAGATCTCAGATTCTATGAACGTCGGGGATTCGGATATTCTGGTGAGGAAGACGAGGTACAGCATGTTCCACGGCACAAAACTTGCTGATATGCTTCGGGATAAGGGAGTCAAGAAGGTGGTGATTACTGGCGTGACCACGCATCTGTGTTGCGAGAGCACCGCACGTGCGGCATTCATGTTGGACTTCGAAGTATATTCTGTGATTGATGGCACCGCTACCTGGGAAGATGATATGCACCTTGCCAGTCTCAGAACCAGCTCACATGGATTCTCTGTTCCTGTTACCACAAAGGAGGTCCTGGAGGCAATTGGGGGATAATGCAGTGCGTGACGTGGTGATAGTCGGTGCAGGTCCTGCGGGTATATCCGCTTCCGTCTATTTGCAGAGAATCGGATTGAAACCTCTGGTTCTGGAAAGGAATGAAACTGGTGGTCTGTTGTTGAATGCCAATCTAGTGGAGAATTATCCTGGTTTTCCGGAAGGAATTGGGGGAAGAGAACTGGTGGATATCTTCAAAGATCAGTTGAATCACTGGAACGTCGAGGTTGAGAAGTGTGAGGTCAAGAAGGTCGCCTATGCCAATGGGCATTTCAAGTTGACTACTTCAGAAGATGAGATCGAATCTCGAGTTGTCATATTGGCAACAGGCACCAAACCTAAAGCAGCAGAGATTCCTGGAGAGAATACGTTGAAAGGTAAAAGAGTGTTCCATGAGATCAGAGACATACCGGAAGAGGAAGGCAGGGATTATGTTGTGATAGGAAGTGGGGATGCGGCCTTTGACTATGCCATTAACCTCTCGAGGCGAGCAGGAAGAGTAGACATCATTTTCAGATCTTCGGAGCCCAAATGCATAAATCTCTTGCTTGAAAGAGCCCGTGCCCTAGATAACATCCACATTTATCCAGATACTGAACCAGAATCCCTGGGAGAGGTTGATAACAGACTTCGCGTATCTTGCTCAACTTCAGAGGGAGAGAAGCATTTCGACACAGAGTATGCACTAATCGCTTGCGGAAGAGAACCAAACTGGGTCGATGTTGAAGGGTTCGAGATTTCCTCTGTCGATGGAGAGAGTTGTGAAACAATCCTACCGGGCCTGTACGTCGCTGGTGATGTGAAGAGAGGTAACTACCGACAAGTTGGAATTGCCGTTGGCGATGGTCTTCATTCTGCTATGTCAATTGCTGAGTTTCTCAAGAGAGGTGAGGAGAAGTGAAAGTGGTTGCCAGCTATGGTAAGGACGATCTAGCTAAGGTCTATGTCGCTCAAATGAGGAATGACCCCAGGTATTTGGTGGAATTCGTAGAGTCGCTTCAGCCGCCAGTTCCGCGCGAAGAGAAGTGGGTGTTGATCCTTTCATCATCGTTTGGTTGCCAGATGAGATGCCTCATGTGTGATGCAGGAGGAGAGTATCACGGAAAACTGACTGAAGAAGAGATACTGTCTCAAGTAGACTACATGATCCGCAGCAGGTTCCCGGACGGTAATGTCCCAATACCCAAATTCAAGGTTCAGTTCGCGAGGATGGGTGAGCCCTCTCTGAATCCGGCCGTTCTAGGAGTGCTGAGAAAGCTACCAACAGTCTATGATGCGCCTGGCATGATGCCTTGCATATCCACGATTGCTCCTAATGGTGGAAAGGATTTCTTTGGGGAGCTCACCGACATAAAGAACGAGTTCTACCCGAACGGGATGTTCCAAATGCAGTTCTCAATACATTCCACAGACGATCAGAAGAGAAATCAGTTAATGCCCGGCAAAAAGTGGGGCTTCGAGGACATATCAAGATTCGGGGAAGAGTTCTATCAGGACGGCGACAGGATGGTCACACTGAACTTTGCGATGGCAAGGGACTATCCCGTTGATACGTCCGTGGTCCGTGAGTACTTCGACCCATCCATATTCTTCATCAAGCTCACACCATTGAACCCTACACAAAGCGTTGCAAGGAATGAACTCCAATCTGCCATAGACCCATACGTTCTGGAGACCTCGGAGAAGACCGTGAACGATTTCAAGTCCCAAGGCTTTGATGTACTGTTGAGCATCGGTGAACTGGAAGAGAACAGTATCGGAAGCAACTGTGGACAGTTTGTCAGCGTACTGAGAGATTCCGGATACGCAATCCGAGAAGGATACCAGTCCGGAAGCTATCAGATAGATCAATGACGAACACAACAGAAGTTTTTTGCACTTTGTAGTCATTCCCCAATCCAGATATTCATGCTAGAAATTGGATGGTTCTCAACGGGGAGGGACGAGGCAGCAAGGGATTTGCTTCGTATTGTAGTAAACAACATAGAGGACGGGACGATAGACGGTAAGATATCATTCGTCTTCTGCAACAGGAACAGAGGGGAGCATGCCCAAAGCGACAGGTTCTTAGATCTGGTCGAAGGCTATGGATTTCCGCTCGTGACGGTATCCTCCAAGGATTTCAAGCCTGAAATGAGAAAGGAGGGTAGAACGAACGAGGAGACTCTCAGGCAGTGGAGGATTGAATACGACAGGAAGATCGAGGAGGCCATTGAAGGGTTCGAGTTGGACCTGGGCGTACTTGCTGGTTATATGCTCATAGTCGGAGAGGAATTCTGTCAGAGATATCCCCTCATAAACCTGCATCCCGCATCCCCGGACGGTCCGAAAGGCAGCTGGCAGGAAGTGATATGGGAGCTGATCGAGAACAGGGTCACAGAGACAGGAGTAATGATGCACCTTGTTACGGCTGAGCTGGACCGTGGGCCGGTAATCACCTACTGCGATTTCCCATTAACAGGGGGAGCGTTCACAAGCCTGTGGGAGGCGATGGAACAGAAGCGGCGGACCATGTCGGTGGAAGAGATAGAGAAGGAGGAGGACGAGGAGGAGCCTTTGTTCATAGAAATCAGGAAACATGGTCTGGTCAGGGAGTTCCCACTGATTGTTCATACTATCAAGCAATTCGCTGATGGCAATCTGGAAATTGAGGACGGAGAGCTCATCACCAAAGGTGAAGTGGTTACTGGAGGATACTGCCTAACCAATGACATTGATGAAGCGATTCGGCCATCCGAAGGCTAAGCATCTGAGGGTGGCGAATATTGGCATTTTCAATCAACTTTATCTATCTGACATCTTTACTGATTCATTAGGGTCTCATGTCTCAATCTGTTCCTATCAAATTCCGCCCTGACGACATAGCAGTTGAAGTCAAGAAGGGAACCTCCGTATTGGAGGCGGCGATATCAGCAGGAGTGTACATCGACTCGATCTGTGGTGGAAGGGGGAAGTGCGGGAAGTGCAAGGTGATTCTGAAGAAAGGGGAGCCTGAAATAGACAGCAAGAAGCTCCTTAGTGAAGACGAGATTGCCAAAGACTATGTTCTGGCCTGTGAGACCCATATCAATGATGACACAGAAATACTGGTACCAGAGGAAAGCAGACTGGGCCTTCATCAGATCCTGAAGAAGAGTGAGATTGTTGCTATAGAGAAACTCAACCCCCTGGTTCGCAAGCAATATCTGGAATTGGAGCCACCGACGCTCGAGGACAACATAAGCGACCTATCACGATTGGAGAGGGCACTGGAAGAGAGGGAGATCTGCGATACTTGCGTGAGCCTTCCCTTGCTGAAGAATGTGAGCCGCGTTCTCAGGAGGAAGGACTGGAAGGTAACTCTGACATTTGCCGATGCTGCAAAGGACAGCACCGTGGTCGACATAGAAAGCGGTGATACCACCAGGAAATTGTACGGGGTGGCAGTGGACATAGGGACCACAACCGTTGTTGTGGAACTGGTAGATCTGAACACCGGAGAAGTGATAGACTGCGAAGCTGACTACAACAAGCAGGTTATGTTCGGAGAGGACGTTCTCACGCGGATACTGTATGCAACCGAGGAGGAGAAGGGCCTGCCCAAGCTGAAGAAAGCAATCGTGAGCACCATCAACTATCTGATAGGAGTATTGGCGAAACGGAATGGGCTGAGGAGGAGGGACATCCAACTCATGACCGCGGCAGGGAACACGACCATGACACACCTCTTCCTAGGACTGGATCCTGCGCAGATCAGAATTGACCCCTACATTCCTGTAGCGAATAACCTTCCCTTTGTACGAACAAAGGAGACTGGAATCAAGATCAACAGGAGCGGTTTCGTGTATTGTCTTCCGGGACGGAGTAGCTATGTTGGTGGGGACATAACTGCGGACATCTTGGCAACGGGTCTTCACAAGAAGGAGGAACTGGCAATGCTCATTGATGTGGGCACAAACGGGGAAGTGGTTCTGGGTAACAAGGACTGGATGGTTTCCTGTTCCTGTTCCGCTGGTCCGGCCTTTGAAGGCGGCGAAGTCGATTTCGGCATTCGGGCAACGACAGGAGCAATCGAGCGCGTCACTCTAACTCCCGACCTTGAGGTAAAATACTCCACAATAGGGAATGTGAAACCCAAAGGCATCTGCGGGTCTGGTCTGATCGACCTGCTAGCAGAACTGTTTATGCACGGAGCGATGAACAAAGCAGGCCAGCTTGAGGAAACTGGCAGCAAGAGAATCAGAGGGGGAGAGGAAGGCAAGGAGTTTGTTGTTGTCTGGTCAGAGGAAACGAATATCAAGAAAGATATGGTCATCAGTGAGGTTGACATCCAGAACATCATGAGAACCAAGGCCGCTGTCTTTGCCGCCTGTTCTGTTCTTCTGAAATCCACGAACCACAAGTTCAGTGACATTCAGAAACTGTACGTGGCCGGGGGCTTTGGCAACTACCTAGATGTGAGGAAGTCTGTCTATTTGGGCCTCCTACCTGATGTTGACCCGGACTTGTACTCCTTCATCGGTAATGGTGCCGTAGCAGGATCGAGATTGGTGTTGCTGGATAGAACAAAGCTGGAGGAAGCAAAGGAGATCGTCAAGAAGATGACATACATAGAGCTGAGCGTGAACACAACGTTCTATGACGAGTTCACTTCTGCCCTGTTCTTTCCGCATACGAACCTAGGTTTGTTCCCGACTGCAAAAGAGTTGCTTGTATGACCTCGTTTTTGCCCAGATGTGCCACAACATCTCTTGGCAGCCTGCCCCACAAAGACCCTTCGGCGGCTTGTGGATTGATTCTCAAGTATTGTGATGTAGTGCCAGCTTGGCCCCAACTCCCCAACCTGGGCTTCAAGCAATCAATGTACGTTCAGTATGGGTATGACTTCCCTGACATTTTCGTAGATGAAGAGAAGGAGCAGATCTATGTTGACATTGAGAAACTTGAGGCAGCTCATCTGGAGGAGTTCCTGCAAAAGGTTCAGAAGGAGGAGTTAGACGAGTTCAGTTATGGTGAAGATTATTTCGCAGGGTTCTTCGAAATGCTCAAGCAGGTGAAGGATTCCCCGAATGTCCAGATTCTGAAAGGTCAGGTGACCGGGCCCATAAGTCTTGGACTAAAGCTGACTGATCAGAGGAAAAGGTCCATAATATATGATGAGACTCTAAGTGGGATCCTGATCCAATATTTGCGCATGAAAGCGAAGTGGCAGCAAAGGGCTCTCGCCAAGGTCGTTTCTCAGACAATGATTGTCTTTGATGAACCCTACATGACCATGTTTGGATCTGCTTTTCTCAACCTGACCGAGGATGATGTACTCAAGATGATTAACGAGGTCAAGGGCGGAGCTCCTGGATTGGTAGGTTTGCACTGTTGCGGGAACACGGACTGGGGATTGATGATTGAAACAGGGGTCGATGTCATATCTCTGGATGCCTACAATGCTGGCGATGTTCTCGCCCTATATTCGGACAAGGTGGAGGAGTTTCTTTCCCGAGGGGGAATCCTGGCGTGGGGGATAGTGCCCTCTGTACCCAGC
>CP070767.1:1545277-1552092 GCA_020345725.1 Methanobacteriota archaeon
CTGATGAAGGAGGACTTCGATTCCTTCCAGATATTCATCGATCTCGTTGTAGAGGCACGCTCGAAGATTCTGGCATCAGGAATTCATCATGGTATCCAGAATAGTCTAATCAAGAAGCTGGACCACTCGCAACGTTCTATAATGCGCAACGAGAATCCACAAAGCGCTCGCGGTCCGATGAACGCATTCTGTAACGAAGTGGATGCCCAGGCAGGGAAGAAGATACCCCCGGGTCTTGCAGTCGAACTAGCACACGCCGGACTCGAAATCGAAGCCGCTTTCGGAGACATTGACTTTGACGATGACGGGCTCAAGACTTCTACAGAAAGAATCATTGGAACAGATCCACACGACCCGGACAGCGATGGGGACTTTGCAAGCGACGGTTGTGAGCATTGGGGTGGGCTTGATCCTTTGGACGACACTGACGGTATTCTTGATGTGGACACTGACGGTTTGGTGAACTGGTTGGAGTGTCTTCTCAGGACGACTCTGAACGACAAGGACACCGATGATGACGCCTTCTATGACAACATGATTGACGGAGTTGAGTTTGGCTACTGGCCGTTGCGTGATCCTGACATGGACTTCGATTTCTTCCAGGACCTCGCGCTCGATCGTCTCGATCCATTCAAGATACCATGCGATGTCCTGGATGAGGACTGCCTGCATTTGGACGACTGGACGCAGGTGGAAGAGATGACAGAATACCTGGTCGAATCCGATTCTGACGGAGATCGTTTCCTTGATGGTTGGGAGCGATACATGGATCCCGAATTCGATCCGCTCGTCCCGGACGAGTTTGTCTTTCGCAGGGATTTTGACAGGGACATCATATCCAACTATGACGAGCACCAGACCTGGATGTCGGGATTGGATACAGATCCGAGGGTTCAGGATGTGATTGTTGAAGTGGATTGGATTTCTGGGCTTGATCCCAGGAGCGATACAAAGACCTTCAAACGCAGACCCCTTGGAGACCCCAATAACGCCCTGAGCTGGGTGGCGGGTGCAAATGGAATACCTGACAACCACGAACCCGCTGTGGTCGCCTTCGACTTGGAGGGAATGAATCTTCTCCTTATCTACGATGACGAGCTTCCCGGAACTGTTGATGGTGCCGACAACGTAATCAGTGCCTCCGAGGCCAATCGGGTGTTCAACAACAGCTTCGATGGCGGACACTGGGAAAGCGTCCTCCACGGAATCAGCAGGTATACTCTCTTGGTTTATGCCATTGACGTATCGGGTTGCAGGCGATGTGGTGGAAAGAGTGGCGATCCGCTGGGTAACCATACGGACTACTTCTTAGTGGCTGCCGGTGCGGCTACGCAGACGCCCCGAAGGCAGGCGATGACACTCATGCACGAGCTCGGTCACAACTTGGGCCTTCAGCACGGTGGAGCTTGGAAAACCAACTACAAGCTGAACTACAATGGTATCATGAACTACCGTTACGCGTGGCCTACATGCGGGAGCGGTGTAGTGGATTACTCACATGGTTTGAACCCTCCCTTGGATGAGTCTATTGGACAGTTCAATATGAAGTGTGATGGAACCCTCGTGCCTCATTCTGTGTATGCAGACAACGTGACGGGTGAGATTGCGTATAACTGGAAGAACTGGACAGCCGGCAAAGACATCGACTTTGATCCTCTTGATAGCAATCTGTATGACTACGATGACTGGGCGTATGTGAAGGAATATCTAGATGTGTGGATTGTCCACAGGCTTTTCAAGAAGTAGGCTCGGGAGTATCCCTTTGTCAGATGGAGAACCCGACCTTCAAAACTTTTATATATCCGCATGCTATACCGACAAATGTCGGACAAAACAGCGATATTCGTCCGACACAATCAACGCGGGAACGAACATGGCATCGGACACGGAACGCGTAACGGTCAGAATACCTAGTGATACAGTGGATGCTCTCCATAGCCTAGTCAAAAGCGGCGAATATGCAACATTGTCCGATGCCGTCAGGGCCGCCATAGACTCCTTCATAGAGTCTCAGTTCGCACCGGACTACATCAAGAAGATGAACATTGAGCTTCCCAAGGGGAACGTGGTGGATCTCCAGGAACTAGTAAAGAGCGGAGATTCGGTCTCGGTTGAGGACGCCATACGCAATGCAGTTCGAGAGTACGTTCGAAGACATCTCTCCAAGGCGATGAAGGACCTCGAAGGATAAGGGAGTGTTTGGCCTCGAAGGGAGATCGGGAAACCGATCTTATGGGATGCACTCGGAGCGGTGCTGCCAAGCACTGGCTCCATCTATTTTCGAGGGATGAAAGATGGGAATGGAACATTTACTCCATGAGGCGAAAGAATACGAGGAAGAAGAGTCGCTAGACTATCGCCCTCCCAAAATCATCGTGGTTGGATGTGGTGGAGCGGGCAGCAACAGCGTCAACCGTCTCATGCACATAGGCGTCAATGGAGCGAGGACGTTCGCAATCAACACGGACAAGCTTCATCTCGACAGAATCAGAGCGGACCAGAAGTTGCTCATCGGAAGGTCTGTCACCAGAGGTATGGGCAGCGGAGGTCTCCCCGAGGTAGGTCTGAGGTGTGCCGAACTTGCAGAGGATAAGCTCAGAGAGATCGTTGCGGGTGCGGATTTGGTCTTCATAACCGTTGGTATGGGTGGTGGTACTGGAACCGGGCTAGCGCCTTTCGTTGCCCAGCTAGCTAGAAGGTCAGGCAGCGTTGTGGTTGCTATTGCGACCGCACCGTTCACTGTGGAGAGATCGAGAATAGCCAAGGCGAAGGTCGGCCTGCAAAGGTTGAGAAGAAGCGCGGACAGTGTTATCGTTCTCGATAACAACAAGCTGCTGGAGATCGTTCCGAACCTTCCGGTGGAACAAGCGTTCAGCGTGATGGACCAGCTCATATCCGAAGTGATCAAGGGTCTAACAGAGACTATCACGATGCCCTCCCTGATCAACCTCGATTTCGCTGACATGAGGGCGATAATGTGCACCGGGGGAACATCAACGATGCTCTACGGCGAGAATGCAGCGGACGATCCGGACATGGTGGTGTTGGAGACCTTGCACAACCCTCTGCTGGACATCGACTTCGAAGGTGCCAATGGGGCGCTCATACACGTCACATCAGGGCCAGGACTGAGTCTGCGAACGGCGCACGAAGTCATACGCGGAATAACCAACTCGCTCAGTGATGATGCCAACGTAATATTCGGAGCCAGGGTGGACAAGGAGTACGAGGGCGTGATCAAGGTCATGACGATAATCACGGGGGTGAAATCTCCCAATCTGCTAAGCCCTGCGGTGGGCCTGGTGGAACATGAGGTACACGAAGAAATGGTAGGAATCCCACTAGTCAGATGACGATGAACCCCTCCTCTTTTTTTTTGAAAGAGAGGAGCTCACAGGTCAGGATGACCTCCTCCCCCCTTTTTTTTTGAATTGCGACCGAAAGCAAATCTTGTGGAGTTTATAAAGACAAATTCCACAAAGATTATATTCCTCCCAGTCCCATTTACTATGTCGAACGGAGCGGGGACATCTGTGGGCGCAGTTTTGTCATCGAAACGCTCTCGCGAGGTAGTCCTCTCGACCGAATCAAAGGAAGTGTATTAATGAGGAGTGGGAGTATCGCACTTGTCGCGAAGAAGACCTTTTCGTACGTGACCGTTCTCTTGATGATAACTGGAACATTGTCTCCATCCTTGCCTGTGGAGGAACCCAAAGGACTGCTTTCAGGATTGGAGCCTCTGAATGGAAAGGAATACAATGCCATGCCAACAGGAGATCCGGATGATGGTAAGTTCCTCGCTCTAGCGGGCGCCGGGATACAGACCCTTGGAGGAAATGTGATAGAGCTCTTCATAGGTGTTCCAGCCGGCGAGACCTCATTCGAGGTAGGAATCTTCGACGGGGACACGGGTGATGACTGGGATCTGGCGGGCGGTCTAAGCGGATTCTGGCTGTACAAGGATCCATACAAGAACGGAGGGTCGAATCTTCTGGACAGTTGGACAAGCAGCAGCATGGCCAATGATGACTGGACGACCATGACCTATTCCACAAGTGATGATGCAAAGGCTCCCAGCGGGAACTACTTCTATCGGCTTCTGATCAAATGGAGATACTATGTGCCGTTCGCGGCCGTCAATGAGTTCAAGGTCCGTACTGACGGACAGATAAGCATCAGGCAAGGTCAGGCAGTGGCACTTCTCGGTGCCCCTCAGAACCCAGAAGACCCATGTGTTGGGTCTGGAGATCCAAATCCCGGTGAGACAAACGACCCGGATGCCAATTCATACAATGGTCACTGGAACCTTTACTTCTACCTACCTCAGGATGACAATTCCATGACTTTCAGGGATGGGGATGCTGATTACGTTTATGATTCTGATGATCCAAACACCCCGAATGTAGATCCAGATGGTGGTGGTCCTGCTGTTGCAGAGGGCCAGAACCCTGGAATGCCTGAGGATGGGGGATTCTATACGCCTGCATGTTATCGGGTGAACCCAGCTGTCTACTTCAGGGTGACTGACCCGGATGATAACTTCTACACGAACAGTGATGTTTCGGGAAACACGGAGTGGGAGAACTACATAATCTCCAATGAGAGCACTGCGGATGTTCAAGTGCCATACGTGTTGTCAGCGGGATTGTGGAAATATGAGATTCTTGGATTGGACGCTCACAATGTGTATTTCCTGGATGTTGAACATGAATTATTCACCGAACCCGAGCCTCCTCTTCCGATAAACCCACCGCCAACGCTAACTCCAGATCATGATGTTGAGACAGAACCTGACAATACACTATACTTCAACCATTACTTGGTCAACACCGGCTTACCAGACAATTACAAGCTCACCGCAAAATCCTCTCATGCGTGGGAGACGCACATATATCACGATGAGAATGGGAACGGTGTCCTTGATCCAAGTGAACCTGAGATGTATGAGACGCCTCTGTTGCCAAACAACGCCAGCCTCTACATAATTGTGACAAACCTAGTTCCTCCTGGGACAAAAGGAGAGGTTGATACGATGACTGTTACCGCTTCTTCAATCAAGGAATGGGCGGTGCAGGATAGCAATGTGGACACAATCACAGTCAAGAAGAACGAACCGCCAGAGGCGAATGCCAACGGACCCTATTTCGGGTTTGAAGGATCTCCTGTGACGTTTGATGCAAGCAGCTCTTTTGATCCCGATGGAGATGAGCTAGAGTACAGATGGGACTTCGAGAATGACGGAACGTGGGACACTGGTTGGTCTTCAGATCCCACTGTCGAGAACACCTACTGGGACGATTTCGTGGGACAAGTTGCAGTTGAGGTGAGAGAAGCATCAGGCGGAGTTGTGATCGAACATAAGGAGGACATGCGGTTCTCTTCCTGGGTCAATAAGGACATAAGCCACGCTCAATCATTTGTGCCCACCGAATCTGTGATTCCGAAGGTTTCCCTTGCAGTTGGGAACGGCCGCTCGGATTCCGAGGACGACATTTACGTTTCGATTAGGGAGTCATTGGACGGAACTGTTCTGACTGAGACCAGTCTTCCATTCGATACGCTTCCCAAGACATGCTTGAACAAACCGCCGATATTCGTGGAATTCGATTTCCAGGATGTCACTCTTGTGCCTGGAGAACTGTACTACGTCCAAGTTGAGAGTCCACTGGCGACCCCGAGCGGAGAGTATCAGATATGCGGTACTGGTGCCGATTACGCTGGAGGAGCTCACTGGATGTGGAGGAAGGGAGTGGGATGGACCAAGACCGAGGACAGCGGATGGTATGACTTGGCATTCCAGATAAATCAGGCATTGGAGGAGGACCCAGAGGAACCCTTGAGCGATACCGATGTTTCGGATGTGACTATCTACAATGTCGCACCAACACCGGAGTGGACCAGCGAGAGTACTGACGGATCAATCATCAATCCACCCTATCCAGAGGGCAAGGAGATACAGTTCGAGGCTACTGTGGAAGACCCGGGGATATACGACACCCACACCTACGATTGGGACTTCGGAGATGGAACTGTTCTTCTGGATGCGGGTCCAAGCGTGATACACGCATACGGAGACAATGATGACTATACTGTCACCCTGACCGTTACGGATGATGATGGTGGTGTTGGTGTTGATGACACTCCACCAATGGGGATTTACAACGTTGCCCCGTCCGTCGATCTTCCAAGGCCTAGATGCGTTTTCTTTGAAGGTGCTTCTGGATGCACATTGTCTGGAAGCTTCAAGGACCCAGGTTGGCTAGATACGCACACAGTCTTGTGGGAGTGGGGTGACGGCATTGAGGAGGCACAGCTTCCGACGGAAGAGAACGACCCGCCAGATGCTACTGGCTCTTTCACTAGAACACACGTATACGGAGACAATGGCAAGTTCACTGTGAAGGCTACGGTCACCGATGATGATGGGGGAGAAGGCACAGCGATTTTGGATGTGGATATTATGAACGTTGCACCCTCTATCGAAGCCTTTGGTCCTTTTGTCGTTGATGAAGGTACGCCATTGGCAATCACAGCCACTGCAACCGATCCCGGAAGTGATGACCTTACCTTCGAATGGACTTGGGAGTATGGACCTACACACACCAGCACTCACTACAACGATGGCACCGGACCAGATCCCTTCCCCAGCCCGTGGGGAACACATCCGTTCTCTGCAACTGATATGTCCACGCACACCTATGGTGATGACGGCAACTTCACGATCTCGCTCAATGTCTCGGATGATGATGGTGGGTATGTGGTCTATGAGACCTATGTACTTGTCTTGAATGTGGCTCCCACAATCACAGCAACCA
>CP070767.1:1552192-1556532 GCA_020345725.1 Methanobacteriota archaeon
AGACAAGGAGAAATGGGAGAAGTGGTTCCAGATACTTCTTGATACTTGCACCGATCCAACAATCGTTGGGATGGGGGAGCACATACTGTTTGTTGGGCGAAAGGAATAGTATCTTCAGGGATGATTTGGAAAAGATATATCTCCAATATGGCAATTCGCTTGAGAGGAGGTGAGCTAGTCCATCTATAGGGCCATGACTTTCGATCTTGGAGGAACTCTACGCCAACCGTGGAGTGTCTGGACTAGACCCGATGAGATGGTGGGCCTCATATGGGAATATCTTGTCGATAAGGGAGTTCCTGTTGTGAGGGATAGGTTTCTGGAGGAAATGGCAATCATAGAGAAATCCTATCGAGAGAGGATTAGAGCAACATATCAAGAGATGTTGATCGATGAAAAGATCTCTATCGCCCTTGGGACATTTGGGGTAGAATTGGCCTCAGATGATCCCGTACTTGTTGAGGCAATTGACAAAGCCATGGAGAGTCTAGAGTCAGTCCCGTATCCAGACTTCGAACCGACAATGTCGGAACTTGTTACCAGGAACCTGAAGCTCGGCTTGATAACTAACACGTCTTGGCGACTTCCAAAGGATGAAGTGGAGAATCTTTCCCGATTCTTCAGCGTTATTACAACCTCTTACGAACATGGTTTCAGAAAACCTCACCCGTCCATCTTTCTTGTAACTCTAGAGAAGTTGGGCGTATCACCAGATAACGCAATTCATGTTGGAGACTCCGAAGCTGACGTAGTTGGGGCGAGAAAAGTAGGAATGAAGTCAGCATTCATCAAAAGAGGTGAAAAGGACATGGTGGCTGATTTTGTATTGTCTTCTCTGGGGGATGTTCTGGAGATCTTGGACATTCGGCAGTCTTGACATGTTGTGTTCTGATAGGCAACTCTTTGATAGGTAACCTTTATTCTGTACTAATGAATCTAGGTTCTGGACGCAGTGATATGCATGCCTAGCGAGACCTTTCTTGTTGAAGAGGGTTTGGAGCTGGATAGCAAGAACGTTATCCGCAACCCCCATGACGATTTCTACATCGACTTCCTGAAACCCTACTACGTTTTCACAAAGGACGGACAGTATCTTTTTGCGTGCACGCAAGCTGGCAGAAGGCCGGACCGGGCTTTCTACATGGTTCCTGATGGCTACAAACTGGGTAAGAGACAAAGACCCTTCGATGTCCAAATCGGAAAGAAGCTGTACGAAGTTGCCAAGAGATACCTCAGAACTGCGAGGGTGATCTCTCTTGATGGTATCCAGGGCGAAGCAGGGTATGAAGTTGGGTTGAGGTTCACGATCAGTGTCGAGAATCCTCACAGTGCCTACATTGCCTGGATGGCAAAGATGATGGTCTTCCCCCCAAAGGAGGGCATGGAAGTCCACTGCTGGAATTATGTGATTCCCGAGCCTCTTCCGCAGGAGTATATCGATGAAATCAAGGAGTTCTGGCCAGAGTACGATTCAAAGGAGCCCATTACGCTATATGATGTGACCGAGATGGGTAGAAATGTTCGTCAGGTACTAAGTCTTGGCATTGATTACTTCGGAGGGGCGTTCAAGAAGCCAAATCTAACCATGGTTTGGAACAAAGGGGAGCTGGAAGGGCTCGTCTCCTATCATGCTGGATGCACTTCGGATAGGGTTCTGAAAGGTCTGAGCGGAACCGGAAAGACCACACTGACCGTCGGGCTCGAACTGGAGCAGGATGATGCGTGTTTTGGGAAACCAATCCTTGAAGACGGTAAGATGACCTCAGTTGAACTGATTGGATTGGAGGCAGCCAGTTTCGCAAAGTCTGAAGGACTGTACCCAGAAAGTCCCGAATGGCCCGGCCTCATGAAATCCACAGAGATTGGAGAGGACGGCAAAAGACCAATAGTCCTGGCAATGAACATCGACTGCGATGGTGTTGACTTTGGAATGAAGAAGATAGGCAACTACGAAGTGAAGATTCCCCAGCAAATCGAAGGCCAGGACATAGGCTCGCTCACCCCTATGCGATATGAGAAAAGCAAGACCACGAACGGCAGATTCATCTTCCTGTTCAGTGAGCTCAATCCAGACTGGGGGTCGGGCAAGTCCAAATATCTCAAGACAGAGTCATTAAGCTTCAAGAGATTTGACGTGCTAGAACCTGTCTTCAGGGTGACAGACCCGGCGATGGCAGTGGCTTTGGACTCAGGATGTGAAAGCATAATCACTTCTGCAATTGCAGCACAGAAGGTTGGGACAAGGGTCAGGTCATATGCGGCAACGGATTTCATGGTTGGAGAGCAATCTAGGCAGGCGGTTTTGAAACTGAAGATGTACACGGACATGGGTCTAGATTTGGATGGAAAGCTGGTGTTCTTCATCAATAATGCAGGCTTTGTTGGTGAGTATGACATTCACGGGGACCAAATCAGGGAATTGGATGAGGACGGAGAGCCCATCCCCAAGATGAATGAGGAAACTGGCGAGGTCGAGAAGAACCAGATTGGCGAGGTTCTACACCTGGGTCAGGGGGAGAAGATAACTGTTCAGGATTCAAAGAGGCTGGTGGACCTAGTTGAGCACAGGAAGATCAGCAATTGGATCAGAAACCCCGTTTACGGCTACCTCGTGCCGGAACCAAAGGAATTGGAGGAAGTGCACGGAATGATAGATTTCGGGAAGAGGTTCAACCCTTTGAACTACTACTCAGCTGGCCAGATCGTAGAGTTTGCACAACGAGATATCAAAGAGAGGACCGAATTCTTGGAGGATTTGTTCCAAGGGCAGGAAGGTAGTGAGGAATTGAGAAATGTAATTGATGTTTGGAAGAAGTGCAGAGTGCCTTCTTTGGAGGAGATTCAAGAATTCTATGATACACATTATGTAACTAGATAGGCAGTTTCTTATGGGAAGGATGTTTCCAAATCACACTAGAAAGACTAGTTTTATATATCATCAGTTCCAGATTAATTAGCGGTGGCAGTGGGCAGACACCGTGGAAGTATTAGCGAGATGCTATGGAGGAGGCATCTTCATGTTTTCTGATAGAGCGATAGTGTTGAAAAGATTCTATGTGGTAGCGGTTTCTCTACTGTTGACTTGGTCCGCGTTTTCGATGTTCTCGACCGTCGGTTCGAATGAGAAGGAAACCTACCTCGTGATAATGGATGATGAGACCTCTCCAGGTATATTCAGAATGATTGGGACAGATGTCGTGGTGGATTACGGTAACGGCTTCTACATCACCCAGTCAACAGAGTCGGAGGTCATCGCGTTGAAGAGGTTGGGTTCGATCAGCAGGATGAGCAACATGCTCGACCTGTTTCCCTCTGATGTCATGTTCGATGCAAGTGAAAGCCCTCCAACCACACCTTCCCGGATGGAGGACTTCAATTGGGACCACGAATCTTACATCGTGCAGTTCGTGGGTCCGTACAAGCCAGAGTGGCTTGAATCGATAGAGAAAGAGGAGGGGAGGATAGGAAAACTCGCGCCTACCTACGCAGCCATCGTGAAAATGTCCCCTCTTGTGAAATCAAGAATCAGTCAACTTCCGTATGTGAAGTGGGTAGGCGCCTACAAACCCTTCTACAAGATTTCGAGTGAGCTGTTGGAGAGTGAGGGTGGTGTGAGGATTGCTGTAATGGTCTTTGATGGATCTCAGAGGAGTCTGGTATCAGAGAGGCTGGTTGAAATGGGTGTCGGTGTGATAGCCTCATCTCCACCCAGGACATTGATCGCTTACACCGATTCTGGACTTCTGCCTTGGATTGCCTCGATGCCCGATGTGATGGACATTCGCAGGGACTACTTGGCCAAGCCGGCGGATCTCATGTCAACCAAGGTTCATGGGTCCTTCGATTCTTGGACCACCCTGAGGAGCGGATTGCCCTCTTCACTGACCGGACAGTCACCTGGACCTGATGGTATCGAGGGGACTGCAGATGACTACTTCGAGGTCTTTGGTCTACAGGACACCGGTCTCGATATCTGCGATCCCAACAATGGCCATCCTGACCTTTTCAAAGGTACTCACGGTGACAGGGTCATCAGGTTGGTGGACAGAACTGGATGGTCTTGTCCTGACGGTTATGTCAGCGGGTTGTCGCATGGAACTCAGGTGTCTGGTACTGTCATTGGCAATGGCTTCGTGTGGGAGAGCCAAATGGGAGAATCAACTGACGATGACAATTGGGAACATTCGCAAGGTGTGGGTATTGTTCCCGAGGGTAGAATCTCATTTGACGGGGTTCTGGGTTTTGGGGGCACCTTCATGGTCAATCCAGGTTACTGGGACACTCAGTACGCAGATGGCGCTCACGTCACAGTGAATGCCTTTGCCGGTGCACCCGACGAT
>CP070767.1:1556632-1561785 GCA_020345725.1 Methanobacteriota archaeon
AATAGCTCAACATCGAGCTGCGATGTGGGTGTGAACTCGTCCGTCATGTTCCAGGTGATGTTCAGTACGTCATCGTCAATCCAGGTCGTGCCCGCCACTGGGTACAGAACTTGAACAACTGGTGGTGGTGTGTTCTCAGTGGTGAAGTTGAATGTGTAATCCTCGTCCATACAGTTGCCTGGATCTGAAATATCGCAGGCTCCCGTATCTATTGTGATTGTGTAGTCTGTGAAGTATGCCAAGTCACTATCTGGATCGAAAGTGAGAACTTCATTGGTCAGGTCCCAGCTGAATTGTCCAGTTACTGTGGTTATTCCTGTTCTCATCCACCAGGCCGCCTCGCTTAGGACTGTTGCCATTGGCTCACTAAAGGTCACAACCACGTTCGTAGTAATAGCGATTCCACCCATGTCATCCAATGGGTCGGTCGTAAGGACTGTTGGTGCGGTTGAATCAATCGTGAAGTCAGGACTGAACTTCTCATCATCTAGTTTGTCGCCGTCCGTGTCCGCGATCTTCACATGAATGAAGCAATCATTCGCGTCTTCAAGAGGTAGTGGATTCCAACTATATGGATTGCCCCATACTGGATCACCACTTGCAGTCACAATGTGGTACTCATTTCCGGCGCAAGAGTAATTCAGCCAGATTCGCGTCAAATCAAGTCCGTCCGCGTGACTGTAGTTGAACCATATGTTATGGGCCGACCCTCCACTCCATATCTGTCCACCGTCAGGATATGTGAGAGTGATAGTCGGAGCCTTGGGTTCGTAAGTGGTGAAACAGAAGGTGTAAGTCGCAGCTATAGCATTTCCAGGATCGGAATCATCCTCTGCTAGCGGTGTCAATACGTCAACGCAATAGGTCGTATTCTGCAAGAAATTGTTGTGGCTCAGGCTTGCATGGTCATTAGGTCCCCATAATGCGATAACGCCACCCGGATCCGGGGTTATTTGGAAAGAAGCGTTTGTTGCATCAATGTCCATCAGTTCGTCGAAGTAGATCTCGATTACTTTGTTCACCGGAATCTCGATTGCTGTGTCCAGCGGGTCAGTGTTTGTCACAGTCGGGGGTGTCGAATCTATCTCGAAGGGCAAAGAGAGATCACAACTCGATAACAGTGCCGGGTTTTCGACGCACACTCGAATCTGCGCATCTGTTACATCAGCAAATGGCAGGGTCCAGTTCGTGACGACAGGTGTGAATGCGTCTCCTCGTCCTGGTATTATCGGATTCAGTTCGTCCAGGACTGCAGCAGGCCATGTCGTTCCACTATCAATAGTGTAATTGACCGTAGCAGTGAGTAGGGTGTTGATGAAGTTGTTGTCGTACATAAACCAAGAAATCGGATGAGTAGATCCGCCTGTCCAGTCCTCTCCTCCGTTTGGAATAATTACATTGACCACCGGAGCTCCGATAATGGGTCTCGGCCATGGTGTATCCACGACGAAGTCAAGCAAGTTGTCGTTGGTGTCAGTGTCAAAGACCGGGAAGACTCCACCCCTTCGCATAGCGAAATCAGTAACCGCGCAGGCAGGAGCAGCCGCATCGGTCATTATGGTGTTGTCAGGCTCATGGTCCAAACCAACATTATGTGTACCGCCAGTTGTCGCGTTCCACTCGACTCTGTCCACAACTATGTCATTTCCACCGAACGCAAGTCCTGCATTGCTCCAGACCAACTTCAGTTCATCTCCGCATGCATCAAGGTCCATGGTTGTCAGGTTGGCATAGAAATATGCCGTGGCGTTAGAAAGACCTGACAGTGCAAAGGATGGACCGCTCAGAACTCCATCGTTCTTCTCCAGGTAGAAGCCTGACATGTCAAAGAAAGGCTCTTCAGTATAGATCAGAACATAGTCCGGATATGTATCAGTGGGTTCTGGTATTATCATGCTTATCTTCGGGAATATTGGCGGTTGGCCAACAGCCAGGTTCAAGTCCGAGGGGGTAGAGACCGTTGTGTCCCAGGGTTCTGTCTCTTCGAACACACCATGGTTCAGTATGCCATCATCCTCAGGATCCAGGTCGATCATGGTCATGTCGCCCCAAACATACATTATCGGCTCAGTGAGGTCCCCTCCTTCCTTCTCCCAGGGAGAATTTGGGTCTCCAGGAGCTGTGACCCAGTTGCCATCCGTATCAATGTCATACCGGATGTCAGGACCAAACACAAATGTGTCATTGTCTCCGTATTGCACACCGTCTATCCACGATGTTATCAGCTCGCCCACGTCCATTCTCACGCCAGTTTCATCGTAGGGAATTCCCCACATGTTGTGTGGTATCGGGATCGCGGCCACCACGTTCATAGTGAGAGGTAGCATGCCGCTGAAAACCATGATAGCCACTAATGCACTAGCCCAAACAGGGGTAAATCTTTTCATACACTTCCTCCTCCTTCAGTCTGAAAGAGCTTTTGGTGAGAAAGCAGTATCCATATTTATACCTTTTTCATCTCGAAGAAGGCATACCACGCCCTTGGCAATCGAATAGCCTTAAATACAAACACGACCTATTTTCCGAGTCGAAGGGCATGACAGGAATTGTTGAGTGTGTTCCGAATTTCAGCGAGGGCAGAAGGAAGGAAGTTGTTGATGCTATTGCAGATGCTGCCAGAAATGTCCAAGGAGTCCGGGTTCTTGATGTGGAGATGGATCCTTCCCATAACAGGGCGGTTCTGACGTTCGTGGGAGAGCCCGATAAGGTGAGGGAGGCCGCATTCGCCTGCGCCTCAAAAGCCGCTGAACAGATTGATCTAAATAACCACACTGGAGAGCATCCGAGAGTGGGAGCAACAGATGTTATTCCTTTCATACCAATAAGTGATGTTACTATGCATGATTGCGTAGAACTGGCAAAATCGTTGGGGGCCGAGATTGCAGAGAAGTTGGGGATTCCAGTCTATCTATACGAAGAGGCAGCCACACGCCCGGAGAGAAAGAACCTTGCCAAGGTCAGGGAAGGGCAGTTTGAGGGACTGAAGGAAGAGATTAAAACAAATCCAGACAGAGCACCAGATTTCGGTCCATCCGAATTACATCCCACCGCCGGGGCAACCGTTGTCGGAGCAAGGGAACCGTTGATCGCGTACAATATAAACTTGGGGACTGGTGATGTGAAGATAGCAAAGGCAATAGCCAAGGCCGTCAGGTTCAGTAGTGGCGGTCTGAAACACGTGAAAGCCCTCGGCTTTGAAACTGACAGAGAAAATGTCGTTCAAGTCTCCATGAACCTTGTCAACTACAAGGAAACGTCCATATTCAAGGTCTTCGAGATGGTGAATTCGGAGGCAGAGAAACATGGTGCGTCCGTAATTGGTTCTGAGATCGTGGGCTTGGTCCCGGAGAATGCTCTGGTCGACTGTGCCGAACAGTATTTGATGCTTGAGGACTTCGAGAAGAGCCAGATACTCGAATACAAGCTGAGGGAATAGAATGCTTGCAGATGAGAAAGTGAGAGAGTTCCTGAAATCGGTATGTACTTCATCTCCCACACCAGGGGGCGGAAGTGTTGCGGCACTATGCGGTGCGCTCAGCGCCTCCCTGTCGGCAATGGTCTGCAATCTGACGATAGGGAAGGACAAGTACAAGGACGTGAGGAAGGAGATGGAAAGGGTACTGGCAGACTCCTCCAGACTTGTGGAAAGACTGACAGAGCTCATCGATGAGGATGCCGAGGCCTACGAGAGCGTCATAGCTTCACTACGCCTTCCCAAAGAGACCGATGAGGAGAAGGAGAAGAGGATGGAGGCGATGCAGAGCGCCTTCAGAAGGGCAATAGCAGTCCCATACGAAGTTATGGAACTCTCCCTGGAAGCGATGAGGTTGGCCCATACTGTTGCTAGAAAGGGGAACGAGGGGGCGGTGTCCGATTCCGGATCAGGAGCTATGATGGCATTCGCGGCTCTTCATGCAGCATCAATGAACGTGAGGATCAATCTCAAGGAGATTATGGACAAGGAGTTCATGGAGGACGTGGAGGGGAAACTGAGGAAGATGGAGGAGGAAGCAGACATCCTCCGTTCCGATGTGATAATGGAAGTGGAGTCCAAACTCTGATTTCCAAAAGGATTAACTCTCCAGAGCTTATTCTGATTTTGATCTCTCATGAACAAGATTGTTGCCAACCGAGGGTCTAGGATTAAATGCAAGGGGTGGAGGCAGGAAGCGCTTTTGAGGATGCTCCAGAACAACCTGGAGAATGCTGAACTGCCCGAGAAGCTCATCATTTATGGAGGAACAGGAAAGGCTGCAAGGAACTGGGACTCTTACAACGCTATTGTGGATTCCCTGAAGGAACTGGAAGATGATGAGACGCTATTGGTCCAGTCAGGAAAGCCTGTGGGTGTATTCAAGACAAGTGAGAGTGCTCCCAGGGTGTTGATTGCAAACGCAAACCTTGTTCCAAGATGGTCAACTTGGGAGAAGTTCTACGAACTAGAGGACCTGGGGCTGATGATGTACGGCCAGATGACCGCTGGTAGTTGGTGTTATATCGGAACGCAAGGAATCATTCAGGGGACGTACGAGACCTTTGCAGAATGTTCCCGGGAGAACTATGGCGGTTCTTTGAAGGGGAAGCTCGTGCTGACTGGTGGTCTCGGTGGAATGGGCGGAGCGCAACCTCTTGCGGTCAAGATGAATGAAGGTGTCTCAATAACAGTCGAGGTGGATGAGAGAAGGGCGAAGCGAAGGCTAGAAGCGGGTTTCTGTGATGAGATCGTCACGGAGATGGATGAGGCTGTGCAAATCGCCAGGAATGCGTTAGAAGAGGGTCCGAAGTCTGTTGGACTGATTGCCAACTGTGCCGAGACACATCCCCAACTGCTCGAAGTGGACCTATCTCCAGATGCGGTAACCGACCAGACATCTGCTCACGATGCCTTGAACGGATATGTCCCTGCTGGACTGTCGGTCCAAGAAGCGGAGGATTTGAGGAAGAGCGATCCGAATGTGTACCTGGAGAAGTCATACTCTTCAATGGCAACTCACGTGACTGCTATGCTCGGCTTTCAGAAGGCTGGCAGTGTCGTGTTCGATTACGGCAACAACATAAGAGGTCAGGCATATCAGGCGGGCATCCAGAACGCTTTCGATTTTGGAGGCTTTGTTCCCCTTTTCATAAGACCAATGTTTTGTGAAGGTAGGGGC
>CP070767.1:1561885-1566925 GCA_020345725.1 Methanobacteriota archaeon
ATTCCGTTGAGCCATGGAGCGAACATTCCGTAGGAAGTTCCCGTTACCCATCCTGGATCTGATGTGCACCAGTAGATGTCATCCTCGTGAAGATCCAACACCCATTTGCCGGTCATTATGTGTCCAATCATTGCGTTCTGTACGTGGAGAACACCTTTTGGTTTTCCAGTTGAGCCTGACGTGTAGTGAAGTATCAGAGGGTCCTCTCTATCTAGCCATTCAATACTGTCCAGCTTCGGAGATGCCTCCTTCATCTCGGCGTTCCAGTCCACGTCCCTTTTCCTCAGGTCCCGCTTCTTGGCGTCCACTACGAATGTGTGCTTGAGGCTGGGCAGGTCCTTCTTTGGGATTCGGCCCTTCATCTGGGGAACTGTGAGTATAGCGGATGCCTCGCTGTCCTGGACCCTGTCCCTTACCGCGTCCTCCATGAACGCTTCGAACAATGGACTTGGGATTGCACCAACTTTGAGTATCCCAAAGAAGCTGATGTAGACCTCTGGTGATCTTGGTAGAAAAGTGAAAACCCTGTCGCCTTTGCCTATCCCATACTTCTTCAGAACATTCGCGAACTGGTGGGAGAGCCTTCTCATCTCCCGGAAGGTGTACTTCTCGAATCTAATATCATCTATGTAATAGAGAGCGACCTTGTTCTTCCTCCACCCCTCGGCATGTCTGTCAATGGCCTCGTGGGCCATGTTGACCTTTCCCGTTTGGTGCCAGTCGAAGAGCTCTTCGGCGCTGTTCCAGTCGAAGCTTTCTCTGGTGGTCTGGTAGTTGGCCAGGTTCGGTTTGGCCTTGAAGGATTCTTTTGAGGATTCTGGTTGAGATTCGGTCACTTAACTCACTCGGATTCGATTCTATTGTATCCAAATCATGTTAATATCCTTTCCGAAGATGAATGTTTGTCATTCAGGTTGATGACTGACAACTTGAGTCTGTCTGATTGGAAAATCATTATTAGTCCGGAAGATTCTTTGGAATTGAGGATGCTTGAGATATGGAAGTGAAGAAAGGCAGTCTGGTTGTTGCCTTGATTGTCCTATTGAGCGCAGTCTTTGCTGCGTTCTCATTCATTCCCATGGATGTGAGGGCAACCATTCTGTATGTTGGGGGCACCGGTCCCGGCAACTACACGACGATACAAGATGCGATAGACGCGGCAGATTCTGGTAGTACCGTCTTTGTGTACAGTGGAACATACAATGAGAACGTGAGAGTCTACAAGACACTGAACCTGATCGGAGAAGATAGAGACTCGACAATCGTAAACGCCAATGAAGTTGACGATGTGATGCTCATTACCGCTGACTGGGTGAACGTGACAGGCTTCACCGTCGAGAACAGTGGGCACGGTCCGTGGGGATATGATGCGGGGATAGAACTCGATTCTGTCGAGAATTGCTCCATAACCTTCAACAGAGGTTTCGACAATTGGCGCAGCATCTACCTCGTTCATGCGAACAACAGCACGGTGGCGAACAACATAGTCTCGAACCATGCTTTTGGGATCTCACTGAAGCACTCCAACAACAACGATTTGATCAACAACACTATTTCCGACGGGAGATGGGGCATCCTCTCAGACAGTTCCGTCAACAATACACTCACTGAGAATGTGATGGTTGGAAGTGGCATCGAAGTTGATGGCCCTGACCTGGAGCACTGGAACACTCACACGATTGACACTTCCAATACTGTCAACGGCAATCCAGTGTACTACTGGAAGAATGCCAATGCAGGAACTGTTCCCGCTGGTGCCGGACAGGTAATCCTCGCCAATTGTACTGAAGTACTCGTGGAGAATCAAAATCTGAATAGTGGGACGGTTGGAATATCTCTTGGTCACTCATCAAGAACTACAATTACCAACAACACGGCCTCCTCCAATTCTTGGATAGGACTCTACTCCTATGCCTCCAGTGACAGCACGATAATGAACAACAGGTTTGAGAGGAATACAGAGGATGGCATTTGGCTCCGCAATTCAACTTACGATACCGTGGCAAACAATACCGTCTCGTTCAACGTCCGCTATGGCCTCTCGGTGAGCTACTCAGATCGTGTGACGATTGCGGACAATGATGTCAACTGGACCGAGAGCTTCAGTATCTCTGTCCATTCGACCGATGACAGCTCTGTGATAAACAACACAGTGCTTGGCGGAGGTTGGGGAATATACCTATCCTATTTCGGCAACGGTGTGGTAGATGGCAATGCCGTATTGAGCAGCAAGAGGAGTGGTATGAACCTGTGGTGGTCTTCCTTCAATTCGATATTCAACAACAACATCTTGAATAATCCTCAAGGCCTGGTCCTTGAATGGTCAGCTTCAAACAAGGTTCATGGCAACAACTTCGTGGATAACGCGATGCAAGCTTACGACGACGACAGCAATCAGTGGGATGATGGTCACCCAAATGGGGGAAACTACTGGAGTGACTATGACGGAATCGACAATAAGAGAGGAGTAAATCAGGATCAGCAAGGCAGTGATGGATTGGGCGATACAGCCTATGTCATTGATGGCGATAGCCGGGACAGATACCCTTTGATGTCTCCAATTGACTTCGCTCATCCCAGACCACCCGAGAATCTGGATGCCTTTCTGAGTGGTGAGGAATTGGAGAATGTCACTCTGGTTTGGGCACTCTCACTCGATGATGGAATGGGATTCGAGTCAGCCAAGGCCTACGAGGTCTTCAGAAACACAACCTACGACTGCGAAGGGTCGGGTTATCAATTGATTGCCACTTTTCCCAACGGAACAGGTTTGTTCTCGGATGGCTCGGCAGGCGAAGGAGATGCTGAGAGCTATTTCTATCGGATTTGTGTGGTGGGGATGAACAACAGCACTGCCTGTGCAGAGATCCAGGCGGGGAAGTTCACACGTCCCTTGTCGAAAGGACTCAATCTCATTTCAATTCCCCTAGTACAATCAAATGAGAGCATTCAGACAGTGCTTCAAACAGTTACATATGACAATGCGTGGTCTTACGATTCCGCTGGCCAAGAGTGGAAATCCCACATGAAATCAAAGCCCTATGGCGTAACTCTCCAAAACATCAATCACGCAATGGCTCTTTGGGTGAACGTAACTCAGGATTCGAATCTCACTGTTGCAGGTGTTGTACCAACTTCAACAACCATCAATCTGCGAGCAGGTTGGAATCTCCTGGGCTTTCCAACAGTTGACACTGATTGCACAGTGGCAGACCTCAAGTTATCTGTTGCATCCGACAGAGTGGAGGGATTTGACGAACTGGCTTCGCCTTATTTCCTGAGAGCCATGGCGGATGGGGACTTCTTGCAGGCTGGGTATGGGTATTGGATTAGGGTGGATACTGAGACGGTATGGACTATTGGTGATACATAGGTTAGATATGGAGAGGTAGGGGGCCAGGTCATCGTTGGAAGCCACTTATCAAGACACCTTTGCAGAAACAAAGTGTCAATAGTCCGATCAAAGCGCCACCATGATTCCCCTTCCCTTGGAGTGTCAAGTTTAAATAGCCGTCGTGGCTTCAGCCGTCAGCAATGATAGACTTCGCGCTCTCAGCGTTCGCGGCCATATTCGCCATAGTCAATCCAGTGGGAAATCTTACATTCTTCGTCGCTCTTACCGAGGGGTACTCCAAGGAGGACAAGAGGAGGGTGATCAAGAAGGTCATACTGGTCGCCTCGGTTACTCTCTTGATATTCGCCCTTGCTGGCAACTACATATTCGCCATATTTCACACGTCCATACCAGCCTTCAGGATCGCAGGTGGAATACTTCTCTTCTCAATTGGCTTTGTAATGGTCTGGGGTGGAAGACCGGGACCCAAACTCACTGAAAGGGACAGGTCCGAGGCCCTCGAAAAAGATGTTGTTGGGGCCGTTCCTCTGGGAATACCAATGTTCGCAGGGCCCGGGTCCATTACAACTGTGATGGTGTTCATGGCGGAAGCTTCCTCGCCTAATTTCGATCTCGTCAAGATAGTCATCATACTGTTGGCCATAATGGCTACGATGGCGGCATCCTATGTTCTGCTCAGGCACAGCGGCATGATAACCAGAAGGATGGGCAGGACGGGAGCGGCAGCGTTCTCCAGGATCATGGGCCTCATACTTGCCGCCATAGCCGTACAGATAATCGTTATCGGCATATTCGGAGTCGTTGATCTGTATTATTTGAGATAGGAATAGATTCTTGATCAATTCATCGATTTGCCACTCATCAAAACCTTTAAACCCAAATCAACTCTTAGTAAACCGTCCAAGGTGCTACCATGATGCTCATAGTCCGCCTTCATCCCAGGTTCGAGGTGCAGAAGATCTGGGACTTCGTCCAGAAGGAGTTCAGACACTACGAATCCGAGCACGTGCTCCCCCTCTGGGCCTCTCAGATGGAGAACAGGAACTACATCAGCGTGCTCTTCGAGACTAACGACGTCGATTCAATCACCGAGTTCCTGATAGATGAAGTGAGCAAGTGCGATGAGATCGCCTACACCAGGACTATAACATTGATGAAGCCCGCCTTCTTTCCGGTGCCCAGGGACATGCCCGAGAACCTGAGGAGGTTCATGATAAGGGTGCAGGTGAGCCCCCAGGCCTATCACACCGTTTTTGACCAATTGATAAGGATGAAGAGGCCCATTGACACCTATTTCGGATATGCTGGGTATTCGTTCGGGTACGATGACATTAGGATATCAGCGATAGTGAAGGACTGGGAGACGATAAGGAGGTTCGTGAGGGAGAACATTACTAGTTTGGAGGGAGTCAAGTCCGAGAGCATCGACATGATATGCAGGTCCAAGAGGCTGACCACCCGGGAGAGGTGGCAGGAGCATCAGAGGAAGTACTCGGTGGGGCGGCTCACCGGGGCTCCGGTGAAGGATGGTTATGAGTACGATTGGACCTTTATTGAGGAGTGCGAGGTTCACGGGGCGCTGCCGGATGAGATGTGAGATCTGATAGGTTCTGGATTTTGGTGGAGAAGATTCTCAAGGCCTTCACTTCACAATCTGGTACAATCCCATCTCCTTGAGCATCACA
>CP070767.1:1567025-1569907 GCA_020345725.1 Methanobacteriota archaeon
AGGGGAGGCTCTGGAGAAATCAAAGGATCTGGTTAGGATGTCTGTGGCAAGGGCGGCCAATCTGGATCCCCTCAGCAGGTCCACGGTGGGAGTGACGCCTGTCGCTTGTGTTGTGGGTGGGGGAGTTGCCGGTCTGACCGCCGCAAGGGACCTGACAAAGAACGGTTATCAGGTTCATCTCGTGGAGAAGAAACCTTTTCTGGGCGGCAGGCTCCCAAAGCTGAGCAGGGTCTATCCCGAGGAGTCCACGGGTTCCGAGCTGATAAAAGACCTGATAGAATCTGCAATCGGAACGGGAAACCTGAATATCTATCCAGCTTCCGAGGTTGCTGAGGTCGAAGGATACGTTGGGAACTTCGAGGTGACCATTGAGTCTCGGGATTATATGACGGAGAAATGCGATGGATGCGCGAAGTGCGAGGAAGTCTGTCCCGTAGAAGTGGACGACGATTTCAATGAAGGCTTGACGAAAAGAAAGGCAATATTCAAGCAGAACACCTTCCCGGACAAGTACTACATCGATCCTGAAACCTGCACCCTTTGCGGTGAATGCGTCAAGGCGTGTCCGCCGGGGGCGATTGATCTATCCACACGTACCGCGAATGTCAGTTGCGGTTCTCTGGTCGTTGCCACTGGATTTGAAGCAGGGGACCCTGAAGAACTTCTGAAACACGGTCTTGGCTCTCACAAGGGGATTCTCACCACATCGCAAGTCGAAAGACTGCTTCACAAGGAAGGGCCTACTAGCGGGGACATCGAGAAACATGTTTGAAAGGTGGAGAACGCGGCGATACTGCTGTGTGCGGAAATGAGATGGGGCAAGAACGACTATTGCTCCAGATACTGCTGCCTCAGCGGAACCAAGTCGGCGAGAGAGCTCCAGGAACGATTTCCGGACGCGAATGTCTATGTCCTGTACGAGAATCTCAGGACACTGGGAGTGCACGAAGACCTCTACAAAGAGGCACAGAGAATGGGTGTCCGGTTCATCAAGTATTCATTTGACGAGATGCCCAAGGTTTCTTACACTAACGGGCTCAAGCTCAACGTGAAGGATCAGTTGCTCAATATCGATTTGGAGATACCGCTCGATATGTTGGTTCTCTCAGAGGGCGGTGTTCCGACGGAGGGCGCGGACGAGCTGGCCAAGAAGCTGAGGGTCCCTTGTTCCTCGGGAGGATTCTTCCAGGAAGCACATGTGAAGCTTGCACCTGTTGATACATCAAACGAAGGAATATACATTGCCGGAGGAGTCCAGTACCCGAAGGACGTTGCTGATGCCGTTGCCCAGGGGTCGGCAGCGGCCGCAAGAGCATTGACGATAATATCCAGGGATGCGCTAGAGGTCGGGGGGATCGTCTCTCATATCGACCCGGAGCTTTGCGCCGCTTGTCTCACTTGTGTAAGACTCTGTCCATACGGGGCCATCGCGATAAACGAGGATGATGTGGCCGAGACCAACATCGCCAAATGCAGGGGTTGTGGAATATGCGCCACCGAGTGTCCCGCCAAGGCAATAGAGCTGAGGCACTTCGAGGACGACCAGATCATCCCGATGGTGGAACAGTACCTGTTGGAGGTTAAGAATGGAGGCTGAGGAAGCGACAAGCACTCAGGAAGTCAATGAAGATTTCCGCCCAAAGATTGTGGCCTACTGCTGCAATTACTGTGCTTACGCCGCGGCAGACCTGGCCGGCAGTATGAGGCTGTCCTATCCTCCTGATATCAAGGTCATTAGGATTCCATGCTCAGGCAAGGTGGAGATTAACTATTTGCTGAAGGCATTTGAAGAAGGCGCGGACGGAGTAATGGTCGCCGGCTGTCTTGAAGGAGACTGCCACTTCATGGAAGGGAATTACCGAGCCAAGAGGAAGGTCAGGCACGCCAAACGTTTACTCGATGAGATTGGATTCGATAGTGAGCGGTTGGAGATGTACAACTTATCCTCGGCGATGGCCGGACGCTTCGCCGAGATTATTGAGGAAATGACTGAGAAGATCAAGAAATTGGGTCCCACTCCGCTGAGGAAGGGGGTGAAAGACTGATTGTTGGTGACAGGAAACCAATGGGCGAGATTCTGGAGATGGTTGAAGGGTACGAGAACATCCTGGTCTTGGGCTGTGGCACATGCGTGACCGTATGTCTCTCAGGTGGAGAAAGAGAGGCAGCGATACTCGCGGGACAGCTGAGGATATGGGGAAAGAAGGAAGGTAAGAACCTCAACGTCATGGAACATACCATCCAGAGGCAGTGCGAGAAGGAATGGGTAGATGAGATGAGGGGTCATGTCGAGAAGGCAGATGTCGTTCTGTCTCTTGCCTGTGGCGTGGGTGTCCAGCTTGTTGCGGAAATGTACGAGGATAAGGCGGTCTATCCGGGTTTGAACACGACCTTCATGGGCTATCCAGTAGAACACGGGACATGGTTGGAGAATTGCCGAGGGTGTGGAAATTGTGTCCTGGCCCACACTGCGGGCGTTTGCCCAATCACTAGATGTGCGAAGTCTCTACTTAACGGACCCTGCGGTGGTTCACAGAACGGGAAGTGCGAGATCTCTAAGGAAACCGAATGTGCCTGGCAGCTGATTTATGATCGACTCAAGACGAAGGAACGCCTGGAGTGGATGAACAGCTATCAACCGCCAAGAGATTGGTCAACCGCGGGAGACGGAGGTCCGCGTAAGAGCGTCAAGATAGAGGAGGTGGTTGACTGAAGGCCGAGAGCAACCTTGAGAAGATACTCGATGCTGGGAAGTTTGCCGTTACTTCTGAGATAGGTCCTCCGAAGTCTGCTGATGGTGGTGTGATTAGGAAGAAGTGTGGAATCCTGAAAGGGTTCGTTGATGCCGCAAACATCACGGACAACCAAACAGCGATAGTGAG
>CP070767.1:1570007-1572665 GCA_020345725.1 Methanobacteriota archaeon
ACGTCCACATTCTGTTCTATATAGGATATTGATCTTGTGATGGCGCTGGAATCGGCTGGATAACCGCTGTAGAGCAAGGCTCTTGTCATGTATGCTGTGGCAGTGACCCTCTCATTCTGTAGGTTGGAGTTAATGGACCAGTGTCCCACATTTGGGAATATGTAGGACCCGTCTGAGTTTTGATTGCTGACAAGGTATGTGTGGAAGCTAGGCAGCAAGCTCTCATCGATCTCATATCCCACATCCTCCAAGTCCTTGAATGCAAAGGTAGCCCAAGCTGTCAACCAAAGGTCAGGGGACTCTCCGAACCAACTGATTGCTCTCCCACCACTCCAAACGTCGTCCACCAGGTACATCATCTCGTGCTGAATGCCCTGGGTGATGATATATTCGTACTCCGCCAACTGCTCATCGGTCAAGCCAGTGTCCATCAAATGTTTGAAGGCCGCCACATTCACAGACAATTTGGATGTTGACTGCTCGCCGCAACCTGAGACAAAGACAATGTACTTCTCCGCTCCATCGACGACCACAGACTCCATACCTGGTTGTAGCTTCACATAGGCAACTTCCGATCCAGGTATTCCAGAGGAACTGAGTGCGAGATTCTCAGTCACTGAATCGATATTGTCCATTCTTCCGCTCACCAGGTGCTCAACCTTCATTCCTTTGGTTTCCACCATCAGCTTCCTGACGACAGCATCGCTAACTTGCTGATTGCCGGCAAGGATGGAAACATTGTGGATGCCCACGTCTCTTGCTTTGATTCTGAACATGACGCTGGTTACACTGTCGGGAGCAACCAGGACTGATTTCTCATTCTGATCAAGGAGTTCAAACCATGTGTCGTTGGCCAGCTGGACTGTCACGTTATTCTCGGTCGGTAGGTAATTGTAGACCATAACGTTGAGAGGGAAAGTGTCGTTCTGGATGACGGACACTGGGATGTCGGGCTCTACGAAGAATTCCTGGAAGACGGTGATGTTCTCTCCAGATATTCCGAATCTCGCATCTTTTGTGGATGCGGAAGCTTCGATACCCCATGAAGTGATGGAATCAGGAGTCGTCAGGGTGAGTGACGCCTGTCCTTGTCCATCTGTTATCAAACTAGGATTCCAATACCAAGTCTCCGGGAAGAATGTCCTAATTACCCGTGGTTCAGCAATGCCTCCGCCAGGAGGGCCTGCAAGGGTGATACCATCATCATAATCAGTGTCCATAGGGTAGAACTCGGGCCATTCGATCCAGTCCTCTGCAGTCCCCGCTATTATGGCCGTTTCTCCGTCTTGAGGCTGAGTTCTACCCATTGGCGTGGGAGCCGACCTCGGTATCACAAAACTCATTACGGCTATCGTGACAGGCACAAGCATTATCAACATCAGCGCGAGGGCTGCCAGTGTCTTGAATTTTAGGCCCGCCAGAACTAGGCCGAAGAAGCCAACCATCATCAAAGACCCAAGAACTGCAAAGAAGTTCCCGATAGTGTCAGATTCCAATTGTGAAGCCTCGTCCACCCTAAGAGGCCAGGAGGATACCATGTTTGGCTCATCTCCTGTTCCCAAATCCATTTCCCGTGGTGCGTTTGGTGGGATATACGCCCCATCCTCGGAGAAGACGTAGTACTTGATCTGATATGCTGGCTCAGTGAACTCCTCCTCCAGGCTCATGAACACCTCCTCAAATCCCTGGAAGCGCTCACTAATTTCGAATACTGATTGGTCCACAATGGAAATGCCCAGAGCCGATGTGACAGGAGTGCCGTCCGAAGACACTGTGAAGCTCAGACTTGCATCCTCTTGTGGTCTGTATACTTCCTTATCTGTTGTGATTTCTACCTCCAATCCCTTGATTGAGCTGACCCCAACAATGACGCTGTCACTGGCAACCTCCAAACTCTTCTGGGTCTTATAGACCCTTACCTGGATCATGGGGGCCATGTCCGCATCCATGGTGATCTGGAAATTACCTATTCCTCCATCCAATTGCAGTCTTCCCGTTGAGAGGACCAGACCCTTTGAAATCACTTCGTAGTAGACCCATTTTGTGAAGCTTTCTCCTGTGTGGTACACTGTGAAGCTTGCCTGATCGAAGATCTCATAATGGCTTTTGTCTGCGACAATCTTGATGACACTGGGAGAACCCAGATTATGGGAAAGCGTCGCTTGGTAGGAATCCTTCTCTGCATACAATATAAGCTCATGCTGGTTCTGATAGACGAAACTAATGCTCGCGATCCCCCTGTCGTCCGTGTATACGGTGGTTGGTCCGAAATTCTCACTGTAATAGGTGACTGAGGCATTCTCAACTGGCAAACCGTCTGGGTAGTTCACAAGCGCGTAATAGGTGGACTCGACATTGGGCACGTTCGACTCGGTTAACAAGGTCAGAATCAGAGGATTCTGGGCGATTGAAAGCATTCTGGACTTCTGCTCGGTATGACCGGCCTCATCAGTAATTGTCACGTTCAGTTCCAGGTAGCCATTGTACTCATTCAGAGGTACGCCAACCGTATATTCCACTGGATTGATGACGAAACCATACTCTCCATTGATAAGCGGTCCAGAGGAGTTGTGAATTGTAGTCCAGACACCAAGATAGGACTTGGCTTCCAATGTAACTTCTCCGACCACTGGCTTTCCGAAGAAGTAGCTGCAATTC
>CP070767.1:1572765-1582843 GCA_020345725.1 Methanobacteriota archaeon
GAGAAAGAAAAGTGAGGTGGCTGACGGCTTTCCATGCACCAGAAGGCCGTTAAAGCAGCACGGGTTACCGATAACCATTGGCCGAAGCCGCCGGAAACCAGCTCCCGTACCTAGGCCAGAGGTCCACGACCCCCGAAGGGGCTAAACTTCCCATGGGCTCGCGCACCACAGTACCGCAGAGAACGTAGGCGGGCTTTACTTCTGGGTTCGGGATGAGACCAGGTGTATCCCCACCGCTGTGGCCGTCATACCAAGACGTTCTAAGGGTAATTGGCTATAAAGATTTTTTGATAGTTCAGGAAAAGAAGAACGGGAAGAACTAGCCGACTATGGCGATGACCAACCCCATCAGGAGATTTCCGACCAAGCACGAGATCAAGAAACCAATAAAGATCGGGACCATGAAAGGTATCTGTGGTGTTGCCCATGCTCTCTTCCTACCCATTTCAAGTAGTGCTTCAATCTCCTCTTTCTGGTCCCCTCCTCTCCTCGGGAAGAGCATAATTCGAACCTTATCGCTCTCGACTCTCTCCATGAGCCAGACAAATCTTGGAAATTCATTCAGATTCACCCTGTATCCAACCAGACACTGAGGGAATTCCAGATTCCTACGCCTGGCGTTCATGGCCAGGAATGCCAAAGGAACGAATATCATCAAGACAGCGCTATTCATCAGAATTACAAGAGCAAATGGAAAGACGATGCCCATCACGCTTGAAATGTGAGTAGGAGCCATTTGTAGCACCGGGAAGCCATAGAATGCAGGGTAGAATGGGACCAGTACTGCCAAGCCCATCAATGCTTTCGCATCTGCACCACCCCTCAGAAGCCCGGTCTGATCTAGGATATGAGCAACGATTATCATGGCAGGAATGGTCAGCAACTGGTAGAAGAGATGCATCTGTTCTGGGTTTCCCCAAAGCAGGTACCCCTGGACAAGCAAGAAGACAACCACGATCCCATAGAGGAGAAATGCCAAGGGAACGAAGTGTAATCCTTCTTCATCTACTATCGGCTCTCTGTCGATGTACACTTCAAAGAATAGTGCTCCTGCCGGAATGAAGATCAGATAGTGAACCCAAGTTGTCTCAACTCTCTGCTGAAGGTCCCACCCGAGGATGATGAAACCGATCAGACCGAGGACTATCCAAACTCTGTTCGGAACCCTCCTTGTCCTCACATCAGAGAATGCGGCAAAACCAAGGAAAACGCCACCAACCACAAACCTCAGGAGGGAGAGAATCTCCATGTCCCCGCTTAGAAATGGGTTCGTATTTAATACTATTGAGATGCCTATTGAGAAGGTTTATTTATTGTCTCTCCATTGCCTGCCTCATGCCCAGAAGATTCGTAGCAGTTCTGTTGTTCTGCCTCGTGTTCTTTTCGTTCTTGAGTCTAAATGCAGTTGCCTTGGACGAGTTGGACGGTTCTGGCATACTGGTCATCCCGGACGGTATTCACGAAGCTGATCTTCATCTCAATGAAGAAGTCGCCTATGTATGGGTGTTATGCAACCAAGGACCGGACAGTTTCCACCTTGGGATGACTCCCGTGGAAAACGATACTTCTTTCCAAGCCGAGGCCTCTCCAAGCTATTCATATCTGGGACCCAACCAAAGCGATGACAGCTGCACGTCCGTTTCCTTGATCGTGACTGCTCCTTCCAGCGGAGTTGTGACACCAGAATCCATAGGGCTGTCTATCACTGCAACAAGGATAGGCACAGCAGAACAGGCCAATGAGACCTATTGGACTATCAATCACCTTACGGGTATTACGCCTCCTGCCGATCCAGAAGGGAAACTCTACGTTCTGTTTTGGCCCTATGACAATCCCCTCCCAGCACCACTTGATAACAAGTATGGGGCATTCCTGGTGAGTTTCCTCATATGGATCCTGATCGCTGGGTTAGTCGTCCTTGTCTCGAAGGTCTCCGCAAGAGCAGTTAGACACACCGAGACTCATGTGGATGACATGATCGTGCAGATGATGAAAGGACCGATTTTCGTGATACTCGTGGTTACCGGCCTTGACATAAGTCTTGACATTCTGGGGCTCCCTGCCGATCTTCAAAGCACCCTAGCCTCTGTCTTTGGCTTTCTAATGGTGATATTGTTCACTTGGATCGTTTACAAGCTCTTCAAGAACGTACTTGTCTACTACGGTGGAGTGCTCTCAGCAAAGACTCAGACTGATATGGATGATCGTTTGATACCGGTTATCAGCAAGGTGGGAGGAGTGATCATAATCATCCTGGGGGTGATCTTCATTGTTCAGTCCTTCGGATATGATGTCACTTTGTTCCTCGCAGGGATGGGTGTGATTGGAATTGTCATTGGGTTCGCGGCCCAGGACACGCTCTCCAATTTCTTCAGTGGGATATTCCTGATGCTGGACCGACCTTTTCAGACAGGCGATCTGATACTCTTGAATTCAGGAGACGTCTGCAGAGTATCTTGGGTGGGTCTGAGAAGCACCAAGCTATACCACCTGGCCAAACACAGGATGATAGTCATGCCTAACAATATGCTTGCAGAAGAGAGGGTCGATAACATTACAATGCCTGATGCAAGGGGTAAGTCGAGCATTATGGTTGGCGTGGCATACGGAACTGACCTGGATCATGCCAAGAAGGTCCTGACCGAAATAGTGTTGGGCCATCCCAACATATTGAAGGGAAAGGGTGAGGATCCTGCGTTCCGTGTGACGGAGTTTGCGGACTCGAGCATCAACTTGAAGATGATCTTCTGGGTGGATGAGGTCGAGAACACCTGGCGCGTTGAGAGTGAACTGAAGGAAGCGGTTGACAAGCGTTTCCAAGAGGAAAAGATCGAGATTCCGTTCCCGCAGCAGGTCGTGTACATGCACTCCGAGGAGAAGATCTAGGGGCTATTCCCCTGGTTTCTTCCTCTCCTCAATCCTCTTCCTATGTTTCTTCTTCTGAATCCTGATTCTCCTTTCCTGGTCCATCTTTGCCTTTAGTTCTTTCTTCTTCAAGGATTCCTGCTTTCTCTCCAGTCTCATCTTCTCTGTGTCAAGGGGATGCAGGCCCTTTCCTCTTCTTTCAAAAGAGACCACTCCAATCGTGGTGACTACGACGCTCAGAACGATTATGAGGAATGCTATGTTGAGGAACTGCTCCCTGTAGGGGCTCATTAGATCGAAATAGGCCGTCCCCTCCCTGAAAGCAGCGATTGTGAAGGGCAATGAGGCCAATACCGCGGCTGCCAGGCCTCTACCCATCATCACCCAGATTGCGAATCTATCATCCCGGCTCTCCGGATGTATCTTTGTCGTGATTACTGAAGCTAGATAGCGTGTTACCATCAGGACTATGAAGATTATTATTACGCCCAGTATGAAAAGGGCAGCGCTATTGTTCAACGCGTTCAGACCTGGTATCGGAGTTGTGACCGCCATGTGGTCGCTCAGCGACAAGGTGAACACCAGACCGATGAACACGAAAAAGAATGTTCTGACTACAAAGGACAGCTCTGAATGGAACTGCTTTATCTTCTCGTCAATCACGAATTTGGTCTTGATTTTGAACATCCTGGCGATTTCCTCCTTGTTACCGAGAACCAATCCAAATATCAGAGCTGACATCGCCCCGCTTCCACCTACAAACTCGACCAGACCATATAGCAGAAAGAGTGCGGCAATCGTAATCATGAAGGAGAATGGCTTTCCGTACAACCTTCTGAGTATTCTGAGCCAAGCTATTCCAAATATGAGTCCAACGAAGAAAGCTATCGAGAAACCCGCGAAGAGACTTGTCACCGCACCTGCTGGGTCCTCGGTCCCTATTATGAATTCTATGAGGGCCAAGGCCACAATTATGCACATTACATCTGTTAGAACCGATTCTAGAGTGAGCACAGTCTTGGTTTCCTCGCTTATCTTCATCTTCCTTACCAGAGTGATGACTACCGCTCCGCTAATGCCTCCTAGGACACAGCCCAGCAATATGCCAATAATCAAGGGATAACCGAGGATAAGATGGGCCACCAAGGCTACAGAGACGATTGTGAGAATGAAGGCTACCATCGTGTGGATGAAGGCGATGTTGATCTTCCTCAGCACCAGGTCGAAATTCAGGTTCAGTCCACCGTCAAACAGGATTATCACAAGAGCAAGTGCAGCGAAGTAGGGCATCACGGTATCCAAGATGTAATGCGGGACCAGCTCAACTCCGAAGTAGGTCGTTGCAATGGGTCCCAGTATCAACCCAAGGATGACCAGTATCAGCAAGTCAGGCACTCTTGTCCTTTGGAATATGAGGGTGGCGAAGAACCCAATGAAAATGATTGCGGCAACTGCCACGAAAGCGATGATGACGGTCGGTATCTCAGTGGCTTGTTCTGGAGCGAATATCTCTGTAACGGTTATGAAAGTTTGCTCCCCACTCTCACCGGTCACCAGATTCGTTGCATTGAAAGTCACATTGATTGTCGCGATGTCTCCAGCTTCGGCATCACCGGAACCAACGACTACATAGAACTCTCTCAGCTCCATTGGCAGGAGTTGGATTTGGTCCGATGAGATACTGATGTTCACGTCCGTATTGCCAGTCCAGAAGCTTATGTTCACCAAATGGGTCGCGTTATTGGAATTGAGAAGACCCCATGAATAGTTGGCAGAGAGATCGACTTCGATTTTGGTCTGATACTCCCCTTCAGGGAGCACAATCACGTCCGTGTTCTCAATGCGCTCCTGTGCCAGAACATTGCTGGAAAAGAATAACCCAAAAACTCTCGCGAAGGTTACGAGTGCCCCCATCCGCTTTGGCATTGGCTTGCGAATGCGAGAAATCCCTTATAAAGGTTGGTGAAGACATGTTCTATGATTCTTCGTCAGCAGGAGGGGAGACGTTTGCGTTCTCCAGGCGGGAATGGGTCTTTATCGTCATATCATCCCCGATGATGCTTCTCATGATCCTCACATCTTCCTCCACCGCACAGTTTGCTGAAAGAATGCTGTCCAGGATTTCGCTCTGCAGTCCAATCTTCGACTTCTCCAGCACTATACTATTCTTGATGACTGAATCTCTCTCGACCAGTACATTTTCGTAGACACACGAATTCTCAATCACACTGTCCCTACCGACCAAGGCATCGTCTCCAATGAAACATGGACCGACCAGTCTCACTCCCGTTTCCAGATTGGCTGAATCGGATATGATGCACCTCGAGTCAGACTCAATACCCTCCGTGCTGAACTCCTCACCTTGGCGCATTATCACTTCCATACTGGCTTTCATGAGGTCATCCGGTTTCCCAATGTCCATCCACAACCCTTCAAGCTTCCTTCCGCAGATTACCATTTCCTCTTTGAGAAGTGCAGGAAACACATTCTTTGAGAAGTCAAACATCTCGTCCCGGGGAATAAAATCCAATACCTCAGGCTCTAAGATATAAATGCCCGCGTTGATTAGATTTGAGAAGACTTCATTGGCCTTGGGCTTCTCCTTGAATCTGGTTATTCTGTTTCTGTCATCCAATTCCACGATTCCAAATCCCTCAGGATTCTCAACTTCGGTAAGAGCCATTGTCGCGACTGATCCCGTTCTCCTGTGGTAATCGTAAAGGTCCGCCATATCAACATCAGCAAGAACATCACCGCTGGCAACCACAAAGGTATCATCAATGAAATCCTCAACAATCTTGACTGCCCCAGCAGTTCCAGCTGGTGTTTCTTCGAATGAATAGAGGATGGACGCGTCATACTTCAGCCCGTTGCCCATCTTCTTCATCAGATATCCGGACATATATCCAGTAGTTATGACAATCTCTCGGAAGTCTGAGGCGACCAGGGACTTGACAACAAAGTCAATGCACGGTCTTCCTGCGACCGGTATCAGCGGTTTGGGCATCTTTTCCGTGAGGGGCCTCAGCCTTGTGCCCGCTCCCCCAGCGAGGATTATGGCTTTCAAATGATCACCCCATTTCCACCTTCTTTTTCTTCATCAATGTCTCGAGAGCCTCATCGGCTGCCTTTTCCCGCTTTTCCTTGCTATCCAGTGCCTTTTTCACCTCTGTCTTCTGCCGCTTCATGATCTGTCTGGCTTCTTCTCTTTCCTCCCTCTGAGCTCTCTTGATTGTCAGCACCTTTGATCTCATTTCCTGTGCTTTCTTGTGGTAGTGGTCAGCCTTCTCCCTTATCTCTGAGAATTCCTCATGTTTCTTGTTAGCTTCCGCAATGAGGTGGGAGATCTCCTTCACCAAATCGACAATCTTCTCGTGAATACCCTGGGCCTCATCTGATAGTTTGACGACCATTTCGTGTTCGGCATCCGCCTTCCTGAAGAGGTTATCGATTGAATCATCTAGATCCTCGATGTCCGAAGATATCTTCTCCTGCTCCTTATAGATCTTCTCACATTCCTCAATCTCACTCCTCTTCTTCTTCATCTCCTCAAGTAACAGGTTCTCGTCTTTGAGACCCATAGGAACTGTCTCTTGTTTTAGCTGGAGGTTTCCAATATCCTTCCTCAACCTCTCCAGGTGAAGGCCGAGATCCTTCCCGATGTCCTTTCTCCTCTTTCTCCGGAACTCGATGAGCTCTTTTGCCTTCTTCTGGCACTCGTTCCGCTCCTTCTTATGTAACCTCATCTCGGCAACCAGTGCGTCCCTTTGCTCTTTCAGGGTCTGCATCTTCTCGTTCAGCTCCCTCCTTTCCTGGTTCAGCGTGTTCCTTTCATCCCTGAAGACATTTGCTTCTTCGTTGTGCGCGTCTCTCTTCTCGATGAGGTTGCGGTATTTGATTTCCGCGAGCTCCAGTTCCGTCTTGGTCTTCTTTCTCACCATCGCTATCTTTCCTTTTCACTGGAAGGGCTAGAATGATGTCCATTCCCTAAATTAAACTTTTCCATGCAGAATCTTGTTGGACAGGTCTCCCATGTCCTCCGGGCTGAGTTGCTCCACCCTCATGTCAGAACTTGGTAGATCTGAAATGATGTTGCTCATTGACTCCTCACTGTCGCAAAGCTCCCTCCAGGCCAACAAGAGCGAATTCCCTATCTTCTTCCTTCTGTGCGTGAACAGGGCCTTCACGAGTCGATAAAAGTGCTCCTCGTCTTCGACATCGAATGTTGGTTGTCTGGGTGTCATTCTGACTATTGAGGAATCCACCTTGGGTTCAGGATAGAATGCTGATTTGGGAACTGTCTCCAGGGTCTCACACCTTGCCTTGTAGTAAGCATTGACAGAGAGCCTTGAATAGCCTGGGTCTCCCTTGTTGGCAACCAGCCTCTGTGCGAATTCCTTCTGATACATCAGAATCGCTTCTTTGAACTCATGACCAAGAAGCTTGAAGGTCACTGGCGAGGAGATCTTAAATGGGAGGTTGGAAACAACTTTATCGAACTCTGGAACCTCGATCTTCAGGATATCACCCTGGATGATTTCCACATCAGGAAGGTCTTTCTTCAGATATTCTGCGATAAGTGAGTCCAGCTCAACTGCAATGACCTTCTTTGCCCTCTTGGCAAGAATCCTTGTGAGGGTTCCCAATCCGGGACCGATTTCTAGGACTATGTCCCCCTTTCCGACGTCTGCATACTGGACCTGGCGGTTGGCTATTGTTTCGTCTATCAGAAAATGCTGACCCAATTTCTTGCTGGGTCTTAGACCCATCTCTCTGAGACGTTCCTTGACTTCCGAAAGGGTCATCCCAGCGACTATGATATTTTGCCATAATATATTTTTCAAGGAGCGGCTCCCTTTGAACAAGTATTATATAAAGAAAGGGAATTGAATGGCGAAATGCTTATTCCTTTGCAGAATGGTGATGGCGGGCCTCCATGTTGGGTCTTGCTGGTAGCGATTGTTCTCCTTTTGGTAGCCCTCGCCATTCTATACTTATACCAGCGCTACATTGCCAGCAAGAAGGCAGTTCACCATCTCTGCGATTACTGTGGACATATGGTCACGGCAGTGTCAGACTGCCATCATGCCATGGTCCGGGAGAAGTTCCTCCACGGGGTCTGTCTTGAATGTAAGAAAGAATGCAAGCTAGTGTGCGCCAGGTGCAAGCGACCCCTCTAGTCTGTCCGGAATAACCATAGAGCAAATGGATTACAGCCCTCGCTCCTCTGCTCTTCGATTTTCTTGAAGGCTTTGTGCATAATCCTCGAAGGTTTCACAGCTCTCCTTTCCAGGACAAAAGAAACGCTTATACTTCGCACAGTAGAGGCCATACCAGGAGCCAGAGTCGCAATCGTTCTTCTTCTGCTGGTCTATGGTCTCCGAGAAGGAATCGCAATCCGTCTCTCCTGTGCAAATGACACTATCGACATCAGAATTAGCACATCGTCCCTGTCCGTAGAAATACCTACACATGGTCCCATCCCTTTCGATGACGTCTCCTCGTATGGGGTGGGAGGAATATAAACCTTCCTGGTTGCTAAGAAACCTGTATCATCGCGAGAACTGAACCGTTCCTTAGGCGACACTGACACTGTCTATCTTATGATGTCTGCTCATCAGTTCCCGGGCGATCTTTAGATTCTTCGCATCTCTCCCGATTGCCATGCCCTTCTGGGCAGCCTCAACAGACACGGTGGCGTGCATCCCCTTCTCCTTCTCCTCGATCTCCACGTTCTTGACTGTGTAGCTCCTGAATATGTTCCTCAGGAACTGCTCAGGAATGGGCGAATACTCTATCACATGCACGTCCTTCTTCAGTGTGTCCTTCAGTCTGGAGACGTTCTTTCCGCCCTTTCCGATCGCTTTGCCTCCCTCACCCATGTTGACAACGAAGATGATCATATCTGGAGTGTCCAGGCAGTCTCTTACGGTCGACCTTGTGACTCTCTGAAATAGTGAAACGTAGCGAAGCGTCTCTTCATTAAACCTTATCTCAGCCATTCCCCTATCCTACCTGGAAAGCAGATTTGATTCGCCCGGATCGATGATGGCAACCGCAGAAATGGAGAAGGGCTTTCCGCAGAGAGCCCCGAGGGCCACATTGTCCCCCGGGAATTCAAGAATCTTTGCCTTCTTCTGACCCTTCAACATCCTGCTCGGACAAGACGTGGAGATTACAATCATCTTGGCGGTACTGTTCTTGACAGCCTTTTCCGACTCCTTCACTCCGAAGAGCACCTTACCAGTATTGATCGCGATTTTGAGGTTCCTTTCAATGTCCATTACTTACCCCTCTTGGATGATTTCTGTGGCTGATAGACAAGATTGACGGCTCCCGTTCCGAGAGTTATGGGTTGACCCACTATGACGTTCTCGGCAACTCCGTCCAACCTGTCTTCCTCTCCTACTATTCCAGCTCTCAGAAGATGGGTGCTTGTGATTTCGAAAGCCGCTCTTGCCAGGACGCTGGACTTTCGTCCGGAGATTCCATGCCTGCCTATCGCCTTCACATCTCCATCATTGGTCATTATGTCTGATACTAGCATTATATGCCTGATATCCACAGTCAATCCCTGGTCCCGCAAGGTGTCGGAAGCTTCGCCAATTATAGAATTCCTTGCAGCTTCAATGCCAAGAACCTCGTAGATCTCCTGAATGCTGTTGGTCTTGGTTCTGGTTGGGTCTACCTTTTCCATCTCGAGAATGGCCGAGAGGTTTGAGCCTTCGGTGTAGATGACGAATCCAGATCCTCTCTTTCTTATGATCGCTCTGTGTATGCCGTCCACGCCCTTGATTTTGTGGTTCTTCACAGTTTCCACCAGTTTCTGCAGACGCCTGTAAGAAGCATGTTCTGATGGTGCCACGAAAACAGGTCCGTTCTCCTCCTCTTCAGATCTCTCAATCTTCTCTACGCCTTTCACCTTCTGCAACATCTTCTCAAGGTCAGGCAGAGTAATCCTCTTCTCCTTCATCTTGTCGGGATCGGGGCGGACTAGCACCCGCATGCCCGTGATGTCCGTTTCCACGTCCGAAATATCCCCGAGGGAGGTCTCCTCTATCTCTGACGCGATTTGCTTGACATCATCCAGACTCGTCACATTCTCTCTGATGTGAATTTCCATAAGTGGAGTGCTGGGGACCCTTCTTGCGTCCACGATCTCTATGAGTCTTGGCAGACCTAGAGTCACATTTATCTCAGCAACACCCGCATA
>CP070767.1:1582943-1588723 GCA_020345725.1 Methanobacteriota archaeon
CTTCCTCCTTCTTAGACCCCCTCCCAGTCTCGCATGATGGTGAGCAAAATCCACGACCGGGATTATCCCGTCCTGGGTCTTACACATGTCCACAATATCCTCTATCGTCCCCCAGGCACTCTTCTTACCAGTCACTTCCAGGCCCAGTAGGACATCCCAACCTTCCACCTCGATCTTTCGCAACATAATCCGAAGCTGCCTCAGTATGTTCTTCTCCACGACCTTCTTCTCCACGCCGTGGTAGAAACCCGGATGGAATGCGATTATCTTGGCGCCCATGATGTGGCAGAGTTCTGCTGTCTTGTAAATCCACATCTTGCTCTTCTTCACGGTCTGCTTGTCGAGTGAGTTGAGATTGATGTAATAGGGAGCGTGCGCTGATAGTCTGATCTTATTCTTCTTCGCTTGCATCCCGATTTCCTCGGCCGTTTCTGGTTTGGTTTTCACTCCATATGTGAACTGGATTTCCATCGCATTGAGCCCTTCTTCCTTCAGGATTTTCATCCCATCTCGCGTGGACTTGGCATCCAACGGCATCCCTGCTGGCCCGAGGTAGATCATCAACTGCGAAACTCAAGAACAAGCCATAAACCTTTGCTTCGGGGCAATCTTTTTTAGTTGCGGTGGTTCTTTCGGATGGGGGACGGATATGGAAATCAGATCTATTGCTATTGAGAACCCTGAGAACCTGAACCTTGTGATTGGACAGACGCATTTCATAAAGAGTGCTGAGGACCTCTATGAAGCCTTCATCGGCTCGGCTCCATGCATGAAGTTCGGGATCGCTTTCTGCGAGGCCTCAGGGGACTGCCTGATCAGGGTGGAAGGGAACGATGATTCATTGAAGGAACTGGCATCTAAGAATGCCATGAACATCGGTGCTGGCCATACCTTCATAGCCTTCATGAGAGAAGGTTTCCCCATCAACGTTCTGAACGCCATAAAGGACGTTCCTGAGGTCTGCAATGTTTTCACTGCGACTTTAAACCCTGTTGACGTGATCGTGGCCGAGAACGAAAGAGGCAGGGGAATCATCGGTGTGATAGACGGGGAGCGGTCTAAGGGAATCGAGTCTGAAGAGAAAGCAAGAGAAAGGAAGGAATTTCTTAGGAAGATTGGATATAAGCTCTGAAGACTCGTCTAGATTACGACTATGGTAACAATCAACTCAGTGAGGCCACCGTCATCGTCTGTGACTCTCAATAGGACATCATAGCTTGCAGGTGTCGCATACGTATGTGTTCTTACATCCGTGGCTGAGAAAGGAAATGTTCCTTCAGGGCTTGGATAAGGATCTGGTAGTGCACCGTCGTTGAAGTATGTTCCACCTTCGACAGGCGAACCGTCTCCCCACTCCCACTCAAACGTCAAATCATCGCTACCGGGGTCGGTCGCAGATGCCTCGAAAGTGATTGACTGGCCAACAAGATGCTGGTTTATGCTGACCTCCCATTCCCAGGTCTCTGGATGTCGAACATTGAAAGTGTGGTGAATCCATGTTTCGTTTCCGTCCTCAGCTGTGAGAATAATCCATACTGGATTGGCACCGTTCGGCTGACCATTCACAGGGTCATCCATGGGTGTGTAGACAACTGTGGCCGAATATTCTTTCATCAAATCCAGAACAACACCCTGGATGGTTGCCCTTTGCTCATCGGGATTGCCTGGTTCCCGGACTATTCTGGCTGACCATATCTCAGAACCGTCCTCATACAGGTTGATAGCAACGTCATGCCATTTCTCGCCGGCTATCCGCAGGCTGATATCGAACCATGCCGACGCAAAGCAACATTGAACTGACGGAGCCACATTCTCCACCGTCACGATAGTCTTGTCGTATCCAGACAACCCAACGCTGTTCGTCACAGTCAACCATACATCAAAGACACCGTTGTCGCCATAGACGTGGGTCACGATAGGCCCTGTTGCATCCACATCGTTGGTGAAGTTTCCGTCCGAATTTCCGTCAGCATAGTTGTTCAGGTCCCAAGAAAAGGCCAGTGTGCTTTCCTCGACCGTTATCAATCCTGAATTGTCCCCGGTCCACTGGTCAATGAAGAAATAGATGAGGTTTCCCGTATCAACAACTGGGAACTCGTAGAGCGTGCCCACGAAGAGGATTTGAATCCATGGTACCGATTCGTCCGGGCTGCCCGTGAAGGCGTACACGTACTCCTTTGGATTCACAAGTCCAGGCCCGTTGTCCCAAGCTCCTGTTACTCCAAGTCGCAATATGTCTCCCGATACACTTCTGCTGATTCCCACCGAAGCAATGCCAACCGTATTCACAGCCGCGTCCAGAGACAGCGAAGGCTGAGGTGTGCCATTCTTGTCGAAGTTCACAGTCATGGTTCCAGTGTTCCCTGAGCTGGAATCGTCCAACAAGAAGAAGTCGAGTGTGTACTCAAAGCTCGATACGTCCCAGGTATAAGTCTCCCCGACTCTGAGTTCCTCCACCCATGCAAAGTCATCATTGTCGTTGAGACCATGGAGCGCCCAGACACTGGTCAGCATTCTTCCAGTATCTCCGTCAGTCCAAGAACCCAACACGCTGACGGTGTAAACTCCATATGAGAGATCGTATGGCTTCCCCTGACCTCTGACATCGATTGCATTCCCTCTGCCATCAACATCGAAGGTAGGTGGTGTAACGTCATGAGAATTTGATCCGTTCAAAGTCACTGCATCTCCCTCGTTGATTGTCTGGTCGGGTCCTGCATCCGCAACTGGTGCTTGCTGTTCTGGCTCTTCGGGTATCTCCTCACCGTCGATGTAGATTCTTACGTCGTAAAGATAGGAATGATAGCAACAGTCATCAACTTGAATGATTGTCAGATCATTATAGGCTCCAAGGTTGGCATACGGCAACAAGTCCGTGGACACATACCCACCCAGGTACGCATATTCCCGAACCACATTATTCAGGCTCAATTGAAGACCATCGTCTACAGTTCCAGATTCCAAGTGGAACTTCGTTGCTCCACTGGGGATGTATACACTCGTCCGGAAGTAGGTGAATTGCAGACCTTCCAGACATGGACAGACGCCACAGAGCGAAGAAGGGATCTCTTGGAAGTTGATATATTCCTCATCCGGCGCAGGTCCCCAGTCTGGATCATCCTCTGAAGGGAAAGTAGCGTAGCCATATTCGCTCACATGTCCGTGTATAGGGAATGGTCCAACGTCTTTTATCAATCCTTCACCAAGGTTCATCTCCCAACCTGTGAAGCTTCCGCCAAGAGCTGAAACCCCCGTTCTATCCACACTCACTGAAGCTGGTGCCGCCAATGCAGCAGGACCAATCGCAAGGATTACTGCCAAGATAAGCGTTTTTTGCATCGTCCTGTTCAAGCTCTCACTTCCCCCTCCGAGCAGGAACATCCCACTCACTCCTGTTGTTGACTGAACGAGTTGTCAATGGATCTCTGGATACAAAAGCATTGGGGTGAGTCTCAAAACACCGTTAATTTAAAAGTATTCGGACGTTTATCCGATGACGGAAACGACCTGAGAGGAGGCAGGAAGGATGACGTCCAAAATTGCATTTCTCAGTAAAAGTGAAAGACATAATGGTCATTATGTCAGATACGGAGCCACACTGTTGTTGATGCTTTTTGTGGCCACTGCCATATCTTCAGTTGCAGCCGATCCTTGCGTGGATTGTCACAGGTCCTCCAACGTCCTTGAAGGTGTTTCCAGGGATTGGGAGACGAGTAGGCACTATCAAGTTGGAACAACCTGCCTGAGCTGTCATGGGGCAGATGCCACCGATGTGGATGCGATATCTCATAACGGATACACCATAGCAGTAGTTGTCACACCAAATGATTGTGCGCAATGCCACAGCACGCAAGTTCAAGAGTTCGGACAGAGCCTGCACGCCTTCGGTGGATTGTACTATGAGTTGCTTTTCACCGGTGAGAAGCTCCCATTCTTAGAGAGCCAGATAGAAGGTGGATACATCATCGTACAGGATGAGGAATTGATACACGCCGCAACAATGAGAGGTTGCCAGAGTTGCCACGGTACGAACATGACGGGTTCATCCTATCAAGATTACAAAGTCTGGCCTAACAACGGGATTGGCAGAATCAATCCAGACGGGAGCATGGGAAGCTGCACTGCCTGTCACTCACGTCATTCATTCTCAATAGAAGAGGCGAGGAAGCCTGAAACTTGCGGACAATGCCACATGGGCCCCGATCACCCCCAGATCGAGATATACATGGAGTCCAAGCACGGGAACATCTACATGTCCGAAGGAGACTACTGGAACTGGACCGATGGTGACTGGGAAGCAGGGATTGACTACCGTGCACCAACATGCGCGAGCTGTCACATGTCAGGAGCACCCGGAGCACCTGCAACCCATGATGTGAGCTCAAGACTGAGTTGGGAACTCGAGCCAGCCCTTTCTCGTCATACTGACAACATCGCAAATGGTCTTGGAGTCAGCTTCAGCGATGGCACAACCTGGGAGGTCAAACGCGACCGGATGAAGAGCGTGTGCGTTCAGTGCCACTCCACAACTTGGGTGAACAACTTCTATCAACAGGCGGACGTCGTGGTGGAACTGTATAACGAGCAGTACACCTACGCAAAGGCAATCGTGGATGGACTCTATGAAGATGGTCTGCTGACCGCAGATGCGTTTGACGAACCCATCGAGTTCAAGATCTATGAGATGTGGCATCACGAAGGACGAAGAGCGAGAATGGGCGCTTTCATGCAGGGTCCAGACTACGTTCAATGGCATGGGTTCTACGAACTGCTTCAGGACACTGTAGAGATCGAACACATGGCAGAAGAGCTGAGAGCGGCTCAGGCGCCTGAAGCTGACGATAATGTTTGGTTGCTTCAGATTGTGGTAGCAGTCCTTGTCGTGGAATTACTAGTTTTGGTAGGTCTAGCTTTCAGGGTGTTGTCGCCTGGGAATCCGGGCAAAGGAAGTGAAGAAGAATAGGACCTGTCATTGATCAGCTTTTCTATTGCCGGGACCAATCCCTTCTGGTTATCCAGAAAACATAATATCATGATTCGATATCTAATGTGAATTGAATGGAGGAAGATGACTTAGTCGAGATGACCGTCAGATCCTACGATGAGTGCGCAGAAGAATACTCAAGATATCATTTTGGAAAATCATTCAGGAACAGGCTTGGAATATTTTTGGAACATCTCCCTGATGGAGAACTTGTCCTTGATGTTGGCTGTGGAAGTGGGAGGGACGTGAAATATCTGATCGAGCACGGTATCAATGCGATAGGCATCGATTTGTCCAAACGTATCGTCGCCCAGGCCAAGAAGTACGTTCCAGAAGCCACTTTCCATCACATGGACATGCGGAAACTGACATTCGAAGAGTCAACATTCAGCGGCATCCTTGCGATGGCATCTGTTCTGCACTTACCAAAAAGGGAATTGCCTGACCTATTGGCCGAGTTCAGTAGGGTGCTCAAAGAGGGTGGTCTACTATATCTTTCTCTGATAGCTGGATCCCGCGAAAAAATTGTCAGGAGATCTGTTGCTGTGGAGGGAATGGGTCCCAGGTTTTTCGCGTTCTACGAAATGGAGGAGTTGAAGAACTCTTTGGGCCGAGCTAGGTTCGATATTGTTCATTCCTTCGTGGACGAAGATCTTGGCGTTGACTGGCTGAACGTCTATGCCAAGAAGTAATATGATGTCCGTATCATAGACAATGAATTGAAATAGAGCTGCTGCTACAACAAGCTGCGATTTTCCATCCAGCTACTCGTGCTCTTCTCCCTTTACCAATCCAA
>CP070767.1:1588823-1593269 GCA_020345725.1 Methanobacteriota archaeon
ATGCCTGCTAACCTCTGACATCTTAGGAGCCAGAATGCAGATACTGCAGTCCATCGTCGGGAACGTCTTGTCTATCTGAGCCATCCGTCCGCCTATGCTCACGTCCTTGTCAATCAGATAGACCTTGTAACCAGAATCAGCAAGATCCAGCGCAGCCTGAATACCGGCAACACCAGCACCGATAACCGCAGTCTTCCTAAGAACCGGGACCTTCTTCTCCACCTGTGGCTGCAGCAACCTGGCCTTGTTCACGGACATCTTCACGAGCTCTTTGGCCTTCTCGGTCGCACCCTCTTTATCATACAGGTGGACCCAGCTGCAGTGCTCCCTGATGTTGGCCATCTCCACCAGGTACCTGTTCAGCCCGGCCTCCTCCGCCATAGCCCTGAAGGTAGGCTCGTGCAACCTTGGGCTGCAAGATGCCACTACCAACCGGTTCAGATTCTGCTCCTTGATATCCTCTTTCATCATTTCCTGACCAGGGTCGGAACATGAGTACCTGTAGTCCTTCGACAGAACCACATTCGGCAGACCAGCTGCATAGCTGGCCACCGCCTCTACATCCACCGACCCGGCTATGTTCAACCCGCAGTGGCAGACATACACGCCTATTCTTGGCTCTTCCTCTTCTCTCTCGACACCCGTTTCGGACTTCTCTTCCGCAACGTCCATTCAAACACCCCTTAGGGTCTGTGATACGATAACAGTCCAGTCAATGAACTCTATCTCCTTCTCGAATCCGTTCTCGTTCTTCACGCAGTTGAAGTGTGTGATGCACTTGGGGCCGTTCGTTACGAGCGTGTGTGCGGCATTCACCGCTTCTTCCATCCTCTGCAACTGCATCTTCTTGGAGTTCTGGTTGCAGTTTATCCACGCGCTTACCCCGCAGCACCTTGATCTTGATCTGTTACGCTCCATCTCCACTAATTCTATTCCCGGAATTTGTTCAAGAACTTTTCTTGGTTGATCGTATATGCCCAGGAATCTGCCCAATCTGCATGGGTCCTGGTAGGTGATTTTGGCTTCGTACGGGTCGAAGGTGGCTTTGCCCTCGTCCACGTAATCGGATATGACCTCGGAGATATGTGCCAGCTCCACGTCCATGTTTGGATAGTAGTGCTTCATGACCTCGTACCCTTCCGGGCAGGTGAAGACCAGCTTGGATATTCCGGATTCTGATAATACTTCCAGGTTCTTGTCTTTCAGCTCTTCGAAGGTTTCTTCCTCACCTATCCAGAGCATGTCATGACCGCAGCAGACCTCTTCTTCGAGTATCCTTGGCTTGATCCCTATCTTGTTGAGCAGTTCTATGGCGGATTGGGTTATCTGGACCTGATCGCTTCCTACTTCCTTTAGGGCGGTATCCACGTACGGGGCACAGCCTATCCAGAGGGCCACCTCACCGTCTGTTGACACCTTACTCTTGTCCAGCCAACCGAGCTTGTTCTGCCTGAATTTCCCGCTCGCGACTATCCTTGCCATGGTCTGCATCATTTCTCCGTGAGTGTACTCTGGCTTTCCTCCGTTGTCTCTCGATATTCCTCTCACATCTTTGATGAAACCAATGAAATCCACATCTTCTGGACAGTAGTTCTGACAGAGCTTGCAGGTGAGACAATTCCAGACCAGTTCATCATCGGTCAGGTCCCTCTTGGCCATCGCCCTCTCCATCATCTCTCTAGGAGATTCGGACGCACCAACTCGGACGACTGGACAGTGAGCGGTGCACCTTCCGCAAGAGTAGCACAGATGAGCCTTCGTCCTCTGCAGAGACTCTTGGAGTTCGGTCAGAGACCTTCACCTCCGTTCAATGGACCCAGTCCTCTCACTTTTGATACGAAATCAGTGATGACGTTGGCGAACCTCTGTCCTTCTGCAGCAGAAATCCATTCCAGTCCGAGCCTATCTGATTGTATGCCCAGCTGGTCAATCAGAACCTTCAACATCTCCACTCTCTTCTCAGCCTGGACATTACCAGTTTGATAGTGACAATCGCCTGGGTGGCAACCTGTGACAAGCACACCATCCGCACCTTTGTGAAATGCCCTCAGGACGAAACCCGGATCAACACGGCCCGAACACATCACCCTCACGATTTGCACATTCGGAGGATACTGGTACCTGCTTATCCCTGCCGCGTCCGCACCAGTGTAGGAACACCAGTTGCAGCAGAACACCAGAATGCTAGGTTCCCAGGTCAAGCGACCTCCTCCATCATTGCGTCTATTTCCGCCTCTATCTGTTCGTCCTTGAACCCTCGGATGATCATCGCGCTGGTGGGACATTCAACAACACAGGCACCGCAACCAGTACACATTGCAGAGTTCACTCGAGCGACCTTTCCGCCTTCAACTTCAACTATTTCAATCGCAGAATATGGACATACCTCCGAACACCTGGCACACCATCTGCAGTTGTCCTCTTTCACGAATGCTACGATCGGGCTAACCAATATCTCGTCCTTGCTCAACAACGCAGCTGCCTTTGCTGCCGCTCCGCTTGCGCTTGCTACCGTTTCGTCAATCCTCTTGGGTCCTGCCGCGCAACCAGCTAAGAAGACACCAGCAATAGTCGACTCAACCGGCCCCAACTTCACATGCCTCTCCATCAGGAAGCCCTCTTCGCTCAGTGGGACCTTCATCATTTCCACGAGTTTGTCAACGGTCTCGACATTAGGACGCATTGCGGCAGACAGTACTAGCAAATCCGTTGGCAGAGCCAGCTCCATCCCGGAGAAGACATCCTTGACCCTCACATCCTTTCCATCGAACTCGGGATCATCCACGAACCTGAAGAACATGGCACCCTTCTCGGACGCCTTCTTGTAGTTCTCCTCGGCACCCTTCCCGAACGTTCTTACGTCCCTGTAGAGGAAGTTGACCTTGCACTTCTCCGCCACTTGAGCGGCTTGGTGTATTGCAGTCTCGCAACAGTATCTGGAACAGCCTGGATACTCATCGTTCCTCGCGCCTACACATTGGATGAATGTTACTTTCTTGTTCTCCAGTGCACCCTTGTTCATCTGTTCTTCTAGCTCTAGGTTGGTGATGACGTTCTCGTATTCCCGATAACCGAACTCCTTTGGTTGGTATAGGTCAGAGCCTATGGCCAGTATTATCGCACCGAACTCCTCGTGGACGACCTCTCCATTGAGACTTGTCCCGACTGTGAAATTCCCTACATAGCCCTTTACATCCTCAACCTGGGCCGATGTCAGTACCTTCACATTGCTCTTCTTCAGTTCGCCCAGCTTCTGCTTGAGTAGTTTGGATGCTTCCACACCTTCGGGGGATAGCAAATGCAATTCTCTAAGCCTTCCGCCCACTTCTTTCTCCTTCTCTACAAGAGTTACATCGATGCCTTGAGCGTCCAGGTCCAGTGCTGCGGTTATACCGGCAATTCCTCCTCCAATGACAAGCGCAGATTTGGTTACGGAACTCTTCTCTCCTATCAGCGGCTCAGAAAGGTTTGTTCTTGCTACGCTCATCCGCACAAGGGTCTTGGATTTCTCAGTGGCTTTCTCTGGCTCGTTCGCGTGAACCCAAGAACAGTGATTCCTTATGTTGGCCATCTCGAAGAGATAGGGGTTCAAACCAGCCTTGATGAGAGCATCCATGAAGAGGTCGCCATGGGTCTGCGGGGAGCAAGCTGCAACGATGACCCTGTTCAGGTTCTTCTCCTTGATTGTTTCGATGATTTGATCAATGGTACTATCAGCACAGGCAAACAGCATGTCCTCTCCATGAACAACGTTCTCCAACCCTTCCGAATACTCAGCAACGTCCGCGACATCCACCACACCAGCAATGTTGTTCCCGCAGTGGCATACGAACACTCCGATCATGGGTTCACCTTCTCCGCCCTTCTCTGGTATCTCCACACTAGGATGACTCTTCTCCTTAACGTACGAAAGCGCACCACTGGCTGCACCAGATGCTTCCGCAACCGAATCCGCTATGTCCTTCGGACCGGTCGCAACACCGCAGAGGAAAATCCCTTCTTTTGTGCCTTGAAGTGGGAGCACATTAACCTGGTCTGGCTTGAAGAATCCGTTCTCATCCAACTTAAGATCTAGAATCTTTGCAAGGTCTCCGATATTCTGAGCGGGCAATAGCGGAGGAGTCAGCACAACCAAGTCCGTTTCCATATCCTCGATTTGGCCAGACTCAGTATTTTCAACTCTGATAACAAGATTGTCGTTCTCTTTTCTCACCTCGGACGCTTTGCCTCTTACGAACTTGATGCCCTCTTCTTTCGCCCTGTTGTAATACTCCTCGAAACCCTTCCCGAACGAGCGTATGTCCATGTACAGAAGTGTGATTTCCACGTCCTTCAGGTGCTCCTTGGCTAGCAACGCCTCCTTGATGGAGTTCATGCAGCAGACCCTGGAGCAATAGCCCTGGTAGTTCGCGTCCCTGGAACCCGCACAGAGAATGAAAGCGATCC
>CP070767.1:1593369-1602671 GCA_020345725.1 Methanobacteriota archaeon
ACACGTCTGATCGCAACAACTGGACCGTTCTTTTCCACAATCTTCAAGTTTATGACGCCTTGAGCCCCACGTCTTGTCTTCCTGTATGCATCGACCTCTGATCTCTTCCCGTAGCCTTTCTGTGTAACGGTCAATATCACTGAATCTGGATCCACAATGGACATTCCAATAACTCTGTCATCCATCTTCTTGAGCGTGACGCCTTTCACTCCCATCGAGTATCTGCCAATGGATCGAACATCGGTCTCGGAGAACCTCACCGCCATTCCCTGTCTTGTTCCTATCACAACCTCTTTCGTGCCGTCCGAGAGCTTCACATCCACAAGTTCGTCCCCGGGTCTGAGCTTTATCGCCCAGATACCGGTGACTCTCGGTCTGCTATATGCGGACAGTTTGGTCTTCTTGATGAGCCCCTTCTTGGTGGCAAAGAGCAGGAACCTGTCTTCGTCGAACTCATCGATCGGAATCATCTCGGAGATTGTCTCACCCTTCTCCAGACGCGGTATCATGTTGACTATTGGTTTGCCCTTGGCATGCCTTCCGCCGGCCGGCAGCTGCCATGCTTTCAACCAGTGAACTCTGCCTTTGTTGGTGAAGAACAAGATGTAATCGTGGGAGGAGGTGATGAACAAGTCCACCACGAAGTCCTCTTCTTTGGTTTCCATCCCAATGAGGCCTACTCCGCCTCTTCTCTGCTGCCTATATGTGTCGCATGGCAGTCTCTTGATGTAGCCAGTGTTTGTGATTGTAACTACAACATCCTCCACAGGAATGAGATCTTCAATGTCGAAATCGTCCGCATGCTCAACTATCTCGGTCCTTCTCTCATCCCCATATTGCTCCTTGATCGCGGTTAGGTCCTCTTTGATAATATCGTATATCTTCTCTGTACTGGCGAGTATCTCCTCCAGACCCTCTATCCTCTTTATCAGCTCCTTCTCCTCATCCCTCAGAGCCTGAAGTTCCATTCCAGTGAGCTTCTGGAGTCTCATATCCAGGATGGCCCTTGCTTGTTCTTCTGACATCAAATATGTCTTGATGAGACCGTTCCTGGCCTCTTCCGCGGTCTGTGAATGCCTGATTAATCGTATTACCTCATCGAGATGGTCGACAGCGGTGATAAGCCCCTCCGTTATGTGGAGACGATGTTTTGCCTTCTCCAGTTCGAACTCGGTTCTTCTTCTGATGACCTCTTCCCTGAAGCTGAGGAACTCGGTAATCGCCGATTTGATGTCAAGAAGTTTGGGTTCACCGTTCACTAGGGCCAGGTTGATCATGCCAAAGGTCGATTCCATCGCTGTGTGCTTGTACAGCTGATTGAGGATCACGTCCTCTAGAACTCCCCTTCTAAGATCGATGACGATTCTCATTCCCTCCTTGTCACTCTCATCTCTGAGGTCAGTGATTCCGTCGATTTTCTTGTCCCTCACCATGTGGGCTATCTTTTCAATCATGTTCGACTTATTCACCATGTAGGGGATCTCGGTGACGACGATCCTCTTGGTGTCCTTCGCCCTCTCCTCGATTTTCACCTTTGCTCTGACCCTGATTCGACCTCTACCGCTGTGGTAGGCCTCAACGACACCCCTTCTTCCATAGACTATCCCACCTGTGGGGAAATCTGGTCCTTTCAGGATGCTCATAAGCTCTGTAACATCAATGTCTGGATTGTCAATAATCTCTATTGTCGCATCGGCCAATTCTCCAATGTTGTGTGGAGGTATGTTTGTGGCCATTCCGACCGCTATTCCACTGGAGCCGTTTGCCAGAAGGTTGGGGAACTTCGCCGGAAGAACTGTTGGCTCTTGCAGGGAACCGTCGAAGTTATCCATGAAGTCCACGGTGTTCTTATCGATGTCAGCCAGCAACTCGCTTGCTATCCTATCCAACCTGCATTCGGTGTATCTCATGGCCGCCGGTGGGTCCCCGTCAACGCTACCCATGTTCCCCTGGCCGTCGATGAGCATGTAGCGCATCGAAAAGTCCTGAGCCATTCTGGCCAACGCGTCATAGACCGCCATATCACCGTGTGGGTGGTACTTGCCGAGCACCTCTCCGACGACTCTGGCCGACTTCTTGTGGGCCTTGGTCCTATCCAGACCCAGTTCTCTCATTGCGTAAAGAATCCTCTTGTGGACCGGCTTAAGCCCATCCCTGACATCCGGCAGCGCTCTGCCAACGATAACGCTCATGGCGTAGTCGATGTAGGACGTTTCCATCTCGGTCTCAATGGCTCTTGGAAAGACTTTGTCCTGCTTCTCTTCAGACTCTTCCAACAGATCACCTAGATGTCCAGGTTAACCACTTCCTTGGCGTGGGTCTCAATAAATTCCCTTCTCGGTTCGACAGCTTCACCCATTAGTATGTTGAACAATAGATCGGCCTTCACCGCATCCTCGATCGTGACGATTCTCATCACTCTGTTCTCAGGATCCATGGTCGTTTCCCATAACTGATGCGGGTTCATCTCCCCGAGACCCTTGTACCTCTGTATACGAATACCCTTTCCATCATCTTTCAGATACTCTTCTTTCTCCTTCTCAGTGTAAGCGTAGGTAACGGACTTGCCCTTTGATAACCGGTACAATGGAGGTTGTGCTATGTAGACATATCCAGCTTCGATTAGTGGTCTCATGTACCGATAGAAGAATGTGAGCAGAAGTGTTCTGATATGGGATCCATCCACGTCCGCATCTGTGGTAATGATGATATGGTGGTATCTTGCCTTCTCGATATCGAATTCATCCTTGATGTTGGTTCCCAGGGCCGTTATGAGTGTCCGGATTTCCTCGTTCTTGAGTATCTTGTCAAGCCGAGCCTTCTCGACGTTGAGTATCTTCCCCTTGAGTGGCAGGACTGCTTGAAAAGTCCTGTCTCTGCCCTGCTTTGCGGATCCTCCCGCACTTGGGCCCTCAACGATGAATAGTTCAGATTTTGCAGGATCTCTCTCGCTGCAATCCGCCAGCTTGCCAGGTAGGCTCAGGCCTTCCAGGAAGCCCTTTCTTCTAGTGAGTTCCCTTGCCTTCCTTGCCGCTGCCCGTGCCTGTGATGCCAGAATTGATTTCTCTATGGCGATCTTACCCACTCGCGGGTTCTCCAGTAAGTACTCCCCGAGCTTCTTGTTGACTATCTTCTCCACGATGCCCTTGACCTCGCTGTTGCCCAGTTTCGTCTTGGTCTGCCCTTCGAACTGCGGTTCGGGAAGTCTGATATTCAATATGGCGGTCAGTCCCTCTCTCACATCTTCACCCGACAGAGCGTGGGCGCTTTCCTTGAGAAGTTTCTCTCCTCTCGCATAATCGTTCATGGTTCTTGTCAGAGCCGACCGGAAGCCCACCAAATGCGACCCGCCCTCTATCGTCCCGATGTTGTTCGCATAGGTGTGGATATTCTCGGCATAGGCATCTGTGTACTGCATTGCGACCTCGACTTCCACGTTATTTGCCGAGCTGTCGAAGTAGATGGGCTCGTCATGTAAAGCGGTTCTGTTGGCGTTGATGAACTTGACGAACTCGACTATTCCACCCTCGTATTGGAACTCGTCCTGCTGAGGTTCCTCCCCCAGCTTGCTAATCACGATCTTGACTCCCCTGTTCAAGAAGGCCAACTCTCTCATCTTGCTCATGATGGTTGGATAGTCGAACCTGATGTCCTCGAAGATTTCCTTGTCTGGCATGAATGTCACAGTGGTGCCAGTGTCCTCCGCTGTTCCAACCTCTTTCAGGTCACCCTGCGCTTCACCCTTCTTGAAATCCTGAGCATAGAGCTTTCCATCTCTCCTGACCTCGACCCTCAATCTTTCTGAGAGAGCGTTCACCACAGAAACTCCGACCCCGTGCAAACCTCCAGATACTTTGTAGGTCTTATCATCGAATTTCGCACCAGCATGAAGCTTGGTCATCACAATCTCTACGCCGGACTTCTTGAATCTTGGATGTATCCCGACCGGAATCCCGCTTCCATTGTCCACGACAGTGACACTTCCATCTTCGTTAAGAATCACGTCGATCTCGTCACAGTTGCCCGCCATCGCTTCGTCAATGCTGTTGTCAACGACCTCGTAAACAAGGTGATGAAGACCTCTTGCGTCCGTGCTCCCGATGTACATGCTCGGCCTTCTTCGGACGGGTTGCAGACCTTCCAAAACCTCGATTTTTGTGACGTCATAAACGGTATCTTCCGGCATCTAAATCCTCAACTTTTTTCCAGGGAGCGCACCCCACTTTTTCTACACCTAGGAGAATGCCGTACGACTATATAACGATTTACACATATCTGGCTGTATCTGAAAATGCACCGAAAAATGTGGCCATTTCTGAGAGAAAAGCTTAAATACTATGAGAGGGCGGATTTACCTCCTTTTCCAGCGAGGTCCGTCCTGCGTATCTTCCAGCAAAATGCCTATCTTCGCAAGCCGATCTCTAATCTCATCCGAGACCTCGAAATTCTTCTCTTCTCTTGCCTTTTCCCGCATCTCAACGAGGAACTCCATGAGACCGTCCACGACCATGTCCTGTTCGAGTTCCTTTCTGAAGAGCCCTAGAACATCTCCAATCGTATCGTAGACTGATAGAGCCTTCTCCAGCGTTTCTTTTGTCAAGCCTTTCTTCAGTGCCGTATTGATCTTTGTGGAGAGCATGAACAGGTGCGATATCGCTTCTCTGGTGTTGAAATCGTTGTCCATCCACTCTTCGAACTTCTGGATTGTTTCCCTTGCGGACTTCTCGATCTCATCATCCCTCTCAGTCCTATCATCCCTTGCCTGCGCCTTGATGGCGAATTGAAGATTCTGGACAGTCTCCACAAGCCTCTCGTATCCCTGCTTTGACTCCTCAAATGACTCTTCGGTGAGTTCAATCGGACTTCGATAGTGGGCGTTCACCAAGTAGAACCTAATGACTCCTGGATCATATTCCTCCAGGGCGTCCTGCAATCTCCAGAAGTTCTTCAGAGACTTGGACATCTTCTCTCCATCAACGTTCAGGACACCCGTGTGCAGCCAATACTTGACGAAGGGCTCTTTTCCTGTAAGGGCCTCCGCCTGGGCTATCTCTGCTTCGTGATGGGGGAACATGAGCTCGGTCGCTCCTCCATGGATGTCGTACTGCTCCCCGAAGTATGCCATTGTCATTGCCGTGTCCTCGATGTGCCACCCAGGTCTGCCTCTTCCCCAGGGACTGTCCCAAGAGGGTTCTCCGGGCTTCTCGGCCTTCCAGAGAGCGAAATCCTCAGGATTTCTCTTGTTCTCATCGACCTCCACCCTCGCTCCAGCCTGGAGTTTATCCAGGACCTGTTTGGAGAGCTTTCCGAAGTCTGGGAACTTACCGACTTCAAAATAGACATTGCCATTGGATTCGTATGCGTACCCCTTCTCGATTAGACCCTTTACTTGGTCCAGTATTTCTTTCATGTGTTCAGTTGCTCTTGGATAGATGTTGACGCTGTCCATGTTGAGAGCTCCCATTTCCTCAAGTTGCAGAGCAAAGAACTTCTCTACTAGATCGGGTACTGGCACACCTGACTGCTTTGATCGGTTTATCAGATTGTCGTCCACGTCCGTGACGTTCTGAATATAGAGAACGCTGTACCCTCTGTATCTGAGATACTTCGCAATAACATCGAACCCTATCAACGTCTTTGCATGCCCCAAATGGGTATGGTCGTACGGTGTAACGCCGCACACGAACATGTTGACTCTGTTGCCATGGATTGGTTCGAAATCCTCCAGCTTGCGTGTGAGTGTGTTGTAGACTTTCACTGCCATAGTTCTGACTTCCAATGCCCGGGGAGGGAGTCGAACCCCCTTAAAACCGATCTGCAGTCGGTCACATTAGCCGCTCTGTCACCCGGGCGCTCAGGGGTAGCGGTTGTTATCAGGTTTTTGGTAATTAAGGTTTTTACTGTCGTTCTCGCCTCGAATGAGAGGCCGCGAATCATGGATAGAATCTCAACAACAGGTTCAGCGAGCCGAGTATTTCTTTCCACAACGATAGCATACCCACTTCCGAGTCTGGCGATGGAATGCCATTGAAACATTACAGTTCGGACAGTTCCATTTCCCAAGTTGGTAGTACTGCTTGATTCGTTGATACTGTTTCTTCCTTGCACTGATGAGTGTCTGAAGCGGAAGGGCCAGGAGGAGTGCGGCGATCAGGAAGATGTTCAGCATCTGTATCTGTCCAATGTTGATTCCAAGCGTCAATGGATATAAGACGATGTAGCAGGCCCAGTTGATGTGGGTGGCCCCTTTGTACACCCTTTTGATTGGGGTCAGTCCTGAGTCGCCCACATCACTCAATATGCTCATTTTGAGCCGAATGGCATTCACTATGGTAGCGGTGATCAGAAGAATGGAGAGAACGAAAAGCAAGTATACGAGTGACTGAGCAGTGAACTGCTGGAAGGCTACGCGGAATGTTAAGGTCAACCAGTAGAAGAAGGATCCGAGTGCAGGAAACAGTACAATGAGGTTCCAGAGTATGAGTAACTTGGCTTTCCCTGTCAACTGTATACACGCTCCGACGACCGACCTCCACGTGTTCTTTCTTCCTTGTAATGTATGCTTCGTTATGTGAGCTTGGGAGAAGACTCCTATTCTCTTAACTGTTGTGTAAGTCGATTCCAGCTTCTGGTCACCGAAGTCGGTCAAATTGATATATCGAGAACGCTTATCATGGCACCGTCTCTTCCTATGTGAGATTTACATCATTTCGGGGGTAGGACTCTGAGAACAAGAGTAATCGTAATGGGTGCAGCTGGGCGGGACTTCCACAATTTCAATACGCTTCTCCGCAACAATGAAGAATATGAAGTGGTGGCCTTCACCGCAACACAGATTCCAGGAATTGCCAACAGGGCATATCCTCCTGAACTTTCTGGGAGCCTATATCCAAACGGAATTCCAATACGTCCTGAGGAAGAGCTTGGGAAGCTCATTGACGAACACCAAGTGGAGGAAGTTGTGTTCTCCTATAGCGACGTGAGCTATGATTACGTCCTCGAGAGAGGGGCGATTGTGGAAAGACACGGAGCTGAGTTCATACTTCCAGATGCCGAGGACACCATGCTTGAATCCAGCAAACCAATCGTTTCGGTCGGTGCGGTGAGAACGGGCTCAGGGAAGAGTCCAACAACACGAAGGATTGCGAGGATTCTGATTGACAAAGGGAAGAAAGTCGTGGTTGTCAGGCATCCAATGCCCTATGGTGATCTTAAGAAACAGATAGTGCAGAGATTCGAGATGGTGGAGGACCTCGATAAGCATGATTGCACCATTGAGGAGAGAGAAGAGTACGGGCCTCTCATACGGAAGGGGATTGTTGTCTATGCTGGTGTGGACTACGAGTTGATATTGCGGGAAGCAGAGAAGGAAGCCGACATAGTCATCTGGGACGGCGGGAACAACGATTATCCTTTCTTCAAATCCAACCTACATATCGTAATCGCTGATGCACTCAGGCCGGGTCATGAGCTCACTTACTATCCTAGCAAGGTGAACGTCCGGTTGGCGAATGTGGTCATCATCAACAAGGTGGACGAGGCGGATCCGGATGATATCAGAACAGTCGAAGAGAATGTTCGATCCCTCAATTCCAAAGCAAAGATAATGAAAGCCAAACTGAACGTGGTTGTGCAAGATGGTGATGAGATAGAGGGCAAGAGAGTACTGGCCATCGAGGATGGGCCCACTCTCACTCATGGAGATATGAAGTTTGGAGCGGCAGTTGTCGCGGCGAGGAAGTATAAAGCTTCTGAGCTAATCGACCCTACACCATATGCGGTTGGTTCAATCAAGAAGACTTTGGAAAGATATGGTCTTGACAACCTGTTGCCGGCAATGGGCTACGGCGATGAACAGATAGAAGAGCTTGAGGAGACGATAAACGCATCGGATTGCGACATCGTCCTCAGCGCCACACCAGCAGATTTGTCCAGGCTTCTTAAGGCAGATAAGCCTGTGCTGAAGATTGGATATGAATTGGTGGAGCTGGAAGAACCCGGACTGGAAGGTCTTCTGAGGGACCTATAGTTCAGCCTTTTCGAGTTGGATTCTTCACTGTGTCATGTTTAAATAGTAGCACTGGGTATAGAGCAGTTCTCTCTGCTCTGAATGCTGAGAAAGGTGTGTCTTTGTCGAAACAGAAGATAATCGTGGTTGCCGTGGGCGGTAATGCTCTGTACCCTCCAAACAGCCCGTCCTTTGAGATTCAGAAAGACTTGATTGCCAAGACGTGCAAGAAGCTAGCGGACATAATCGAGGAAGGCCATAGGTTGATAATAACGCACGGGAATGGTCCGCAAGTGGGCAATCTTCTAATCCAGAATGAAAAGGCGAGGAGACTAGTTCCTTCCATGCCACTCGACGTTCTGGTGGCGGAGACACAGGCCCAGATAGGGTATCTGATGCAACAGAGCCTGCAGAATGCTTTCAACAGGAGAGGAATGCATAGACGCGTCACACCTGTCGTCACGCAGGTGGTTGTGGATCAAAGGGACAAGGCCTTCAAGGACCCGACCAAACCGGTCGGCCCATACTACTCCAAAACAAGAGCTACCAGACTCAAGAGCAAATACAAGTGGGAGATGAAACTGGACAGAAGAGGTGGCTACAGGAGACTTGTGCCGTCACCCAAACCAATCAGGATTGTGGAGATGGCCTCAATAAGAAAGCTCGTCTCTCAGAGGGGTAGCGTTGTCATCGCAGCAGGCGGCGGTGGAGTACCTGTCATCGAGAGGAGAGGTAAGTTGGTTGGCATCGAGGCAGTCATAGACAAGGACCTGGCCTCCAGTCTATTGGCGAATGAGTTGGATGCGCGGACGCTCCTATTGGTCACTGATGTCAGGTATGTTTCGTTGAACTTCGGGAAGAAGAACCAAGCCGACTTGACAGAGATGACCGTGGATGAAGCAGAGGGATACATGAAGGAAGGGCATTTCCCTGAGGGCAGCATGGGACCCAAAATGCAGGCTGCCATAGATTTCATCAGGAAGGAGAAGAGGGAGGCAATTATAACCTCGATTGGACACCTCAAGAAGGCACTGGACAGGAAAGACGGCACTAGAGTCACTCTTGACTGATCATCACAGAAAACCTTTATCAGTTACGAACATATTTTGCTGAGGGGCGGGACATGAAAAAGGACCTTGTTTCCATTCTGGATGTGAGGGCGGATCTCTCTCAGTTACTCGATTTGGCCTCGAATCTAAAGAACATACAGACCGCGAAAGAACCCTATGAACCGCTGAAGGACAAGAGCCTCGCTATGATATTTGAGAAACCCAGTACCAGGACGCGAGTGTCT
>CP070767.1:1602771-1609063 GCA_020345725.1 Methanobacteriota archaeon
AATATCATTCAGAAGATGGAAGACCACCAACTATTCGGATTCATTCTCACCAATACTGGCAAGAAGGGCATCGCCGAGATAATCAAGGCATGGGGAGAGCCCCTAACGCCGCAGAAGAAGGTCGAGCCGAAAGAAGACCTTGTAGAACTGGTTGTAGACTAATCCTCGAACCGTCAACGGGCATTGCGTATGTACGCCTTGGCTTCATCAAGGACCGTTTTCATTATGTTGGATTCCAACAGCGCCTTTCTCGCCTGTTGGTTCTCTTTCAGCTCCTCAACGTACGCAATGATTCGTGGCAAGGCTCTGGTTACTTCATCGACGACGGTGAGAGTCGCTGCCTGAGCAGTCCTACACCATGGGTTCAGGTCTATTGCTATGACGTTCTTACCCATTCTGACCAAGGCCTCAGTCCTGTCACCATCCTCTAGTGCCACTAGAACAGTATCAGCGGAGAATATCCCTTTCTCTTCACAGAGTCCGCGGGGCTGGTCGAGGCCAGGTATCCGAGCAGTTGTATTCCGACCGAGGATCGGCATTTCCGAGAACTCCTCCAAGAGGTTCGCGATCTTCGAAATCCTCTCCTCTGTACGGTGAAACAGGTTCACCTCAACCTTGCAGGGTACGATCTCGGCCAATTTCAATACAGACTCTCCAGCTAGAACAGCCACATTTCCGTTCACAGAAAGAACATGGTCCTCACTATCAATAAGCATCGCAGCTGCAATCTTCTCGGCCTTATCAGCGGAAGGAATCGTCTTCTCCCCGATGAGGTAGTCAAATGACTCCCCCCGACCGTGAGCTATTAGCCCTTCCGGTGCGAGGATGCCTTGCTTGTAGGCTTCGACCAGTCTCTCCCTGATTACTAGAGAACGGTATCTTGGATGATCTTTCGGAATCTCCATTTGAGGATCTCCTCCATTGGCCAGTGCGCCAAATTACCCTTGAGGTAAGAGTGCTTGAGGTCTTAATGATGTTGTCGTCCGAGAGAAGTAATGGGGAGATTCCATTATCCAAACCAATACGCCTATCGACAATTTTATAAAGCCAAAGAATATCATTTGAGCCCTAATCCACTATTGGAGCCTGCCGCATGACTAGTGGTGCCAAATTGAAAGCGAGAGCCATCAAGCGAATAGTCAAAGGCAACCTTTTCTATCGCAAGGGGGAGTTCGGGAACGCAATGCAGTTTTACAACCAAGCTATTCAAGATAACCCGGAAAATGCGATCGGATGGAACAACAAGGGTCTAATTCTGGAGAAGACTGGAAAGTATCTGGAAGCCATCAAGTGCTATAACACAGCTCTGAAGCTTAGGCCAGATTACTCAGATGCTTGGGTAAACAAGGGAGTAGTCCTCTTCAGGATGGACAAGATAAACAAAGCTCTCAGAAGTTTTGAGAGAGCGTTGGATTCAAACCCCGAACACGAAATTGCCTGGTTGAACAAAGGCCGGCTATTGGCCAGGGCGGGAAGATACGAGGAGGCGTTGGAGTGCTTCGACTGCGCTTTGCAGATAGATGACTCCTATGTCGCTGCATGGAACAACAAAGGTGCCGCGGTGATGAAACTGGAAAGATGGGAAGAAGCCGTGAAGAGCTACAATAACGTTCTGAAGCAACGACCTGAGTTTGTGATGGCGTGGTTCCAAAAGGGCAGAGCACTCATGGAGCTGGGAAAATTCGATAATGCGGTCTATTGCTTCGAAAAAGCGCTTTCTGTGGATCCCAAATTCACCAGGGCCATAGAGGCTTTGGAAGAGGCGGAGGCAGTGTCGGGGAGCGAAGAGTGATGGCAACAGGAGAGGAAGAGAGAAAAGGCAAATGCCCCACATGCGGGGGAAGGATCAGCCCTCTCGTCACATGCGACCTCTGCGGATTCTCAACAGTCAGGGAGGAACTGGAACCAATCCGCGAGGAAGAGACTTGTCCAGTCTGTGAAGTCCCAGCCAAGATTGTTTTTGAGTGCGAGAAATGTGGAGATACATTCCCATTTGACCAGATCGTTCCAAAGGAGGAGAAGAAACTCGTCTGTCCGATGTGCGGTGCTTTTGTCGATCCTGGGGTTGATGTCTGTCCGGGTTGTGGCTCCAGCTTTGCCATTGAAGAAACGGAAGTAGTGGATTTCGACAGAGATAGGCTGCGTAAAAGGAGGAAAGTCGTAGGCGAGTTCGAGGAACAGGACATCCAAGAAATCATGAGAATTCCGGGAGTCGGCAGGCTCAGGGCAGAGATTCTGTGCATGGCGGGCTACACCTCCCTGGCCAAGTTGAACAGGGCATCCATTCAGGAACTAGCAAAGGTCAGACAGATTGGCATGAGGACGGCCAAATCCATCAAAGAGGCCCTCCAATTGATGTACGTTGAGCCCGTTGAAAGCCAAAGACTACTTGAAGAGCTGGTTGAAGAGGAGTTCGAGTGCCCAGTCTGCAAGACTATTGTCAGTGCGTACGACGGCGAATGTTACGAGTGCGGATCCATATTCGAGAGAGAAGTCTTCGATGAGGGATTCATCAAAGAGATTGAGAAGGTGGGCGAGGACAAATCTTCACTATCGCTATTTGACATGAAGCTTCTGGAGAATCCAGAGGATGCTGAGCTATGGGTTGCCCGTGGGGCACTGCTGAACAAGATGGGCAACTATGAAGAGGCATTGAAGTCCTATAATCGTGCAATTGAGGTTCGGCCAGACCTGAAGAGTGCATGGATAGCCAAGGCTGAAATCCTCACTAAGCTGGGTAAATTTGAAGAGGCTGCTTCCTGCTACCGAGGTATTGTTGACGAAAGTGCAACAGCGGCAGGCATTGAGCTCGGTGAAAGGGAAGAGGCCGTGGTAGCCCTAGAGGAATTGGCCATGGAGGATTGTCCTTCATGTGGTTCTCCAATTCCTCTGGGCTCTCGTAAATGTCCCTCATGTGGTCTGGCATTGATTTCTGAAGAAGAGATCATCGCTCCATTGGAAGAACCTGAGGAGGAGCCCGAACCGAAGAAGAAGAGAAAGAAGAAAGCCAAACGGAAACCTCTCAGGGCCAAGAGGAAGGTCACTGTTCCCCCTGGACTTACGAATGGAAGAGGGATGGTGAACGGAAAGGGAAAGATAAATGGAACTGGCCTGGTCAATGGAAAAGGATTAGTCAACGGAAAGGGACTGGTCAATGGAAAAGGTGTGGTGAACGGAAGAGGCAGAGTGAACGGTCTGATCAATGGAAACGGCTTCATAAATGGCATGAGCCTGACAGAGATAAGGAGGATAACCCGAAAGAGGATGTGGCCGCGGTATGTAGTTCTTATGATGGCGTTCTTAATCCTGGCCATGGGACTGTACGGTATCGTTCCAGCACCTGAGAAACCGACAACTCCCATTACAATAGACGGAGATTTTGCGGATTGGCAGGGAGTGAATACCTATTCCGACCTGAGTCTAGGAACCAACCCAAACACCACGATTACGGACTTCGGAATCAGATTGGACAATGGTTATCTTTCTTACTTGATAGGTGTTCAAGGACAAGCCTTGGGCGATACGAACGGATATGATTCCTTTTACGTGTTCATGGACCAAGATGATGATTCAGATACTGGCTATATAGTCAAAGACTTGGGTGCAGACTATATGATTGAAGCATTCGGGGGAAGCGGTGAGGTTGAAGCGGCGACAGTCTACAGATATGCCAACAGCCAGGATAGGTACAATTTCACTAAGTTCTATCAAATCGCAAATGGTAAGGCGGCTGTGAACGGGGATCGTATGGAGGGACAGGTGACAGCCAATGGTAGATTAGACCTGAATGAGGACCTCAGAGTCCTGTTCTATGCCGATGACTACATGGGGGCGGCAAGCTACTCAACGGCAGTGATAGGTCCTACATACGGTGCACTGTTGGTCACCCAAGAACCAATTGAGGCGAATCCGATCTTGAGCGGTCCGACCGCGGATATCCGAAGGCTCACATTCGAAGCTTTGGGTACGAACGTGCATGTGGATAGGGTTCGTTTCACGGTTTCAGGCATTTCGGAGCCATACATAGGCGACATCGATGTCAGTGTTGGCGCTCCGGTTGTTAGGACGGTACAGGTAGATACTGCGGGCTTGACGGATGGAGATTTGGTGGGGATTTCAGTATCTGGCATAGAGTCTAACGCACCGTCCACTCTTTCGGGAGGCGGCGCCCGAGCCTACTACAACAGCGCCCCAACGGAAATCACAATAGATGGATGGTTTGGTGAATGGGTTGTGACCGAACAAGACATAGACACTCGCCAACAGGCCAACCTGAACACGGACATCCGGAATTACAACGGAACGAAGGACCTCACTGGTGACATGACCCATTTCTATCTCGATGTTGCAGGTGATCTCCTCGGTGGACTCAGCTCACCACAGACAAGACAGAGACCAATTCCCGCAGAAGGAGAACCTGGCCCTGCAGGTCCAACGGTGAGGAGATTGAAGAGATTGGGTGGAGAAGATTTGGTCCATGTCTATGTTGACTCCAACACCACCGATGGCTATGGCACCCTGATACGAGATATCGATATAACCCCGGACTATATGATTAGAATCGAAGGCATCTATGGAAGGATCACAGACTCAGAGATATGCCATTGGGAGCCACAGTGGAACTGTACCGCGAATGTTCTCGCAGCCAAGGACCTAACGAGGATGGAGGTTTCTGCTATAATACCAGGTGTCTCGTCCACCGAGATGGATTTTGTCCTCGCAGCCACGGATTGGAAACACAGGGGTGACGTGACCGAGTCTGCCACGAGAGCCATGGGCTCGAGAGGTGAAGACCCGCCCAAACCGCTTGCTCCGACTTGGCCCGCCACATGGATATCGGTAGTCACGGACCCGGATGAAGGTTTCCCAGATGCCAGCACAGAGATTCTGGAAGTCTATTTCTACATGGATGCCACATACCTCTTCGTCAGAATAAGAACCGAAACAAGTGTGGCACCCACTCTCACAGACAACACTTGGTGGATATACCTAGATACTGATGCAGATGGGAACAATGACTGGATTGTTGTAGAGATGTCGAGTACTGGAACCGGAGAGGTCCATGGTTTGGCGTGGAACGGAGGTAGCGGTCAATGGGGAGGAACAGCATCTGATTGGCAAGACACTATCGACGATTCGGATGATGACAGCGCCGTCAGAACCACCACCATGACAATAGGGTTCAACACCTATGGCTGTATAGATTTCGCAGTACTGATAACCAACATCGGGACCATAGATGATGAGACCACCATCGCGGCTGCTGATTCAGTGAACGAAGATGAGAGCCTATCCGGAAAGACGGAAAGAAGCCCGGACCAGAGCCTCAACTACATAACCGATGCCACCGGCGCGGGTTCGATCCCCGAATTCGATGCGGTTCTAATTCCGTTACTCCTCGCGATTGTAATTCCCACCGTCATAATAAAGAGGCGAAAACGCTATTCTGGTTGCTAGACTTCTAGAGGAGGGAGTCAATGGAGATAGGTGTAGTCGGAAAGCCAAATGTGGGCAAGTCGACCTTCTTTTCAGCGGCGACCTTGGCTCCGGCTGAGATTGCCAGTTATCCGTTCACGACCATTGAACCGAACAGAGGAGTTGCCTATGTCAAGATAGAATGCCCTCATGTGGAATTGGGTATAACATGTAATCCTCGCAATGCTCCGTGTGAGAACGGGACCAGATTGGTTCCCATCGAACTTCTTGATGTAGCTGGGCTGGTACCAGATGCACACGCAGGAAGAGGTCTAGGTAACAAATTCCTTGATGACTTGAGGCAGGCTAGCGCTTTGGTTCACATCGTAGATGCAAGTGGTGGGACGGATTTTGAAGGTAACACATGTGCAGTCGGAGAACATGACCCTGTGGAGGATGTCAAGTTCTTGGAGGTCGAGATATCACATTGGTTCAGAAACATTTTGGCAAAGGACTGGCAGAAGATCGCGCGCATGGCCCAGTATGAAGGAAAGAACCTGGAGAAGTTGCTCTATGACAAGTTGACAGGATTGGGAATCTCGGAAGTCAAGATAAAAGAGGCTCTGAAGGACTCCTCGCTCTCGGACAAGCCAGTTGATTGGTCAGATGATGAACTCCTGACCCTTGCGAGAAATCTGCAGATAAAGGGAAAACCAATAATCCTCGCAGCAAACAAATCAGACGTCGCTCCCAAGGAGAATGTTAACAGGTTAATGGATCTCCCAGATTATATCACGATTCCCACTTCAGCCGAATTCGAATTGGCCCTAAGAAGAGCCGCCAAGGCTGGTCTCATTGAGTATGAGATAGGAAGTGG
>CP070767.1:1609163-1628347 GCA_020345725.1 Methanobacteriota archaeon
CCATATGTAGCAGTGGTTAGGCCGTCAACGAGAACATTCGAGATCTGAGGCTCTACGTCATCGACCACGATCAAGGTTGCATATGGTGCTGTATTATTCGTATTGAGATACTCATCCCATGCGTGCACGTAGTAGTTATATGATCCCGCAAGGGTAGGCGTGACAATTGTTGCAGTCACATCCTCAATGATTGAATCGAATGGTGGCAGAACTGCATTCATATCCGTTCCCGGAAATGATGTCATTGTGGGAGTCGTGTAGTTGGCACCCGCGATGTTTGAACCTCCAGCCATGGTGTCGTCAATCGTTGCTGTCAGAGTCATTGTCGGCGGAAGGCTTGAGATGAATACGGTAGCTGTTTGGAGACCGTCAATAAGCACGTTGAATATCTCTGGTTTTTGAATGTCCGCTGAGATGATTATCGTCGCGAAGGCCTGAGATGTACTGTTGCTTCCAGATGCGTCGTCCCAACCGTAGACATACATGTCATAGCTGCCCATTGGCCAACCTGTTGTGTCGATTGCCTGGAAGAAGTCCTCGATCGGGTCATCCAATGGCGGTGCGATCGGGTTCATGGGTACTGATGTTGCCCAGTTAGCGGGACCTGTTGTGTTATTGGCACCACCAATTACGGATCCTCCAGTTCCCGTGTCATCGATGGTGGCTGTTAGAATTACTGTTGCCCCGGGCTGAACCGTAACTGTGGTCTGTCCATCGGCGAGAACATTCAGAACTTCAGGAGGTAAATCGTCCACTATCGTAAGAGTTGCGTAGGCTGTGGATGTGGTGTTGTAGTTCAGCTTGTCATCCCAGCCATATACATAATAGTAGTAGGTTCTAGGTGAGGTTGGAATGGGTGTAATATCTATTGTCACATCCTCTGTAAGACTGTCAAAGGAACCGTCCGCGGCATTCATGTCAATGCCAGGCCAATTGCTGTCACCTTCGGTGTAGTTAGCACCTGTTACGTTTGAACCGCCAGTAGCGGTATCATCGATTGTAGCTGTCAATGTGAGAGTTGGCATTGAAGACAATGGGTACGTTTGTGTGGCCGCGCCGTTGATCATCACATTGGAAACCTCGGGGCCATCATAATCCGAAGAGACAATCAGAAGTGCATATTCAATCGAAGTAGTGTTGTGGTTAGGTTCGTCATCAGAACCATACACGTAGAGATTGTACATACCATCTATCCAGCCAGCGGTGTCGATGGTATTTGTGACTATCTCAAGCATTCCGTCGTAGGATCCATCCACTGGATCCATGGGTACCGAAGAAGCCCAATTCTGCCAACCTATGGTGTAATTTGCTGCAGAGACATTCGAGAACCCAACCAGCCAATCGTTGATTGTTGCATTCAAGGTGACAATAGTCCCAGCAGGAACCGTTCTTATCGGTTGATTATCGATCAGAACTTCTGAAACCTCAGGGGGCACGTCATCAACTGCAAAGAAATTGAAAATACTGAATGTCATTTCGTTTCCAGGGTCACTGTCGTCGGTTGCCCTGCTTAGAATGCTCGAAATATTCGCAGAATACAACATGCCGGGGGCCAAATCCCCTCCTGGATTGAATATCATCCTGTCTCCTACCCAGGGCTCAAAAACGCCATTCACAAGTGTCCAATCGAAGGTATTGTACAACTCGAAGGCGTTTTCCGCTGAATTTTGATTCATGGGCTCACTGAATGTCACTTCGTAATTCGTGTTTCTAGGAACGTCAATCGCTCCGTGAAGCGGATTGGTGACAATCACCGTTGGTGGTGTTGAATCGATAGTGAAATCTGCAAGCGACGTGTCGCGTGTTCTCAGTCCACCAGTGTCTTGCACCGTGACGTTTATCCTCGCCAGGTCTGTATCAATGGTCGGTACGATCCAGTCATAGGAATTCGGATTCACCGTTCCCGCTGTGTTCTGGGCACCCGCAATAGGCGTCCACGATGATCCGCTATCAACAGAGTAGTTCACCCACACCCTTAATTGTGTGTTGTCAGTATCCTCCGCATCGCTCATATTCCACCATATCTTCTTCACGAATCCCCCTGACCAGACCTGACCGCCGTCGGGATATGTCAAATCGACTGTCGGAGGTGTGTTTGCAGGTACAAATTCAGGGACGATCGTTGAGATTAGCTTCCATGAATCCCCATCCTTGTTGGCCGGATCTCCGCAAGCCATGCCTGCAAGATAGAAAGTGACGTCTCCTATGCCCGCAACGGGGGCAGTCCAATCAACGCTCCAAGACCTCTGATCCTCATTATCTTGAACCGCTTGATTCTGGGCCCCATTTATCCGAACATTTACGTCTGATGAGGATAGAATTCCTGCCGTAACTTCGAGGTTGAACCCTCCCCTAGTCGTAGCTGGCCCTCCAGAAACATCAATGGTCAATGCGTAGATCTGCGATGGTGTATATTCCAGTGGCAGTCCGGTGATCAGAACCGTGATAGTCGGGTCTTCAGGTCCATGACAGCCGCCGTTACCGCAGCCCGTCTGAGCACTGTCAAATCTTCCCCCGCTATTCCCGCCAACACCAATCACAATGAATGACGATATTAACGCGAGACTCAGAACTAGCCCACATACCTTCTTCATCTTCCTACTAATCTTCATTGCTGAAGACACTCCTCATCACTACCGCCACGATTACAAGTGTAACAACTACTGCGACTATTGCCAGTAACACATCGAAATAGGGTATCGGTTCTTCTTGGACTGTTATCGTCAGTTGTTCGCTCACCCTGTGTCCATTGCCATCATCAACTGTGAGAACCACGGTGAATGTGCCTGCACTGTTGTACACGTGTTTGACATTCTGTCCAGTAGAGTCATCAGAACCGTCACCGAAACTCCAATTGTATATCAACGAGTCGTGGTCGGGGTCGATCGCTGATCCGCTCAAAGACACCTCTTCTCCTTCCGTCGGAGAACTTGGCTGGGCAAGGATCGATACATTTGTGGGTGCCTCGTTCGAAACTCTGAATTCCGTAGATGTATAGCTCGCCAGATTCCATTCATCTGCTACCATGTCTCCTGTTCCGTCCGCTGCCAAACCTACGATCTCGAATGTGACTATTCCAGAACCAGATGACGGTGCAAGCCAATCTACAGTCCATGTTCTCGAGTTCGCGTCCGAATGGACAATCTCCGTCCCGCTCTCCAGTTTCGCACTGGCGCCCGGATTTAGGAATGTCCCATTATCTACTTCCAGGTCAAATCCACCCGCATCCCCGCTCGGTCCACCCGTGACTGTTATCGTCAATTGGTAAGTTTGCTGCGCATCGTACTCATTCGGTATCCCATCAATAGCTACTGTCATGGAACTGTTTGCAGTTGAAGCATGGCAACCACCACACCCCGTTGATGCTGAACCTGAAAGCCCACTGCTGTAAGCGCTATTCGGACTCGGTGCAAAGCCAACAACCAGTATGGCGGAAGCCATTACAAGAGCTAGCAGCAATCCGTTTCTTCTTCTCATATCTAAACCTCTCCTAGTACTTGGATGGACAGCCAACTGTTATCTCACTAGACTCCAAGACAAGTCCATCATTATCCACAAGAGTACCTCTCACAACTACATCTTTGCCATTGTTGAACCCTTCTGGAAGAGTTATGTAGCTCACCATTAGGTCGTTCTCCCCATCAGATAGGTTGAAGACCTTCACGGTGGAGTCCCAGTCCGCCACCAGACCCTTGACCTCGATTGACCTATCAACGTAAGCTAGGGGATTTGCCAGGATATCACCGACTTCCAAGTAATCGGACGGAACTGCTCCCCAGAGACCGATGACTAGGGCGACGATAATCACAATCACAGCGATTATGATGCCCTTCCTTTTCTTGGTGAGTCTTCTTTTCGGTCTTTCTTCTTTTTGCTCCTCTTCGTCAAGAGCCTCTGGTTCTGTGCTATTCTCCTCCTCCATGCTCACCCATCGCTCCCTTCAAATTGTCTATCTCTTTTATTAACTTTGTTTGTTTCAGGTGCAGATACACCATGTATCCGAACAATCCCAGCCATACGACTGTATAAGCTAGGTAGAGATCACCCAGTCCTTTCATTCCATTCCTCCTTCTATCTCGTCCTTAAGATCCTCAATCTCCTCTTTGAGCTTCACGATTTCAACACGTCTTTTTAACAAATAGATAAAGAATAGAGAAAGTGCGATCACGCCAATGAGAAGTGTCATTCCTGCTATTGCGGACATCGAACCCTCGTGTCCGACCGGGTTGGGATGCAGGCTATTCCATATCCTTGATGAAATGAACGACAAGGGCACTGCCACAAACCCGATTATTCCGTAGACCGCAGCTATCCGCGCGATATGCTCACCGTGCGCTCCAACTCTCAATGCCACGTATCCCAGGTAGATCAGCCACAATACGAAGGTGGTGAGGAGCTTGGTGTCCTCCCATCTCCAGTACACACCCCATTCCGGTTTCGCCCATATGGGTCCTGTGATTATTGCCAATGTGCAGAAGATCACCCCGATTTCTGCTGAACTCTTGGCAATGCGATCCCATCTCTCACTTCCTTTAATCAGGAAGAGTACGCTCGCAACCAGTACTATGCCGAAGGCGAGGTAGGATACCCAGGCGGCAGGCGTATGGAAGTAGAAGATCTTCTGTGCATAAGGAGCAACCCAACCCGCACTATCTCCCTGCGTAGCCATCTCAATCTCAGTAGATTCGAAAGTCAGTTGTTGCGTGTCTGTCAGCACACCTTTCACATAGACTATGGCACCAGGACCAAATCCACTAGGAAGCTCTCCAGTATGGGTCACCTTAAGCTCAAAGGTTGGAGTGGCAATGTCCTCAAGACCGAACTCCAGACCGTTCACATCTGCGACAACACCTTTCACTCGCAGCTCATACTCGGTGTATTCGCTTGGATTCATAGCGACAACAGAGACGTCGGTCCCCACCAACTGCACGCTATAGATGGCCATGAACACTGTGGCAAGAATGAACACAAAGGCGGTCACCAACAGTCCCAGGTCAAGCAGTTTCCTGTCTGTCATTTCTACCCCTCCATCACTCGGTAGAATAGAACGTATGATAGGGCCAAATATACGATTGAGAACATGGCTAGCATCCTTATCTCGTTTTCGGGAAATGTGCTCTCCAACACTTTCGAAGTTGCGTCAATTGATGGTAATAGAATGGTCATGATTATCAGAGGAACCATGAGAATTGTCAGAAGGCTCTCCCTCCCTCTCGCATTGACCGAGAGTGCTGCAATTAGGGTCCCAATTACCGCAAATGCGACCGTACCCAGAATCACGATTCCAATCAATGGAAGGATATTTCCGTGGAAATCGAAATTGAAGAATACCGCAAAGAAGAGAAGCGCTGAGAAATCTACTATCAGCAGCAAAGCGAGGTTTGACAGGAGCTTGCCGAGGTATATCGACCATCTTCCTGTAGGGCAGAGCATCAGTCCTTGCAATGAGCCCGTATCCTTCTCCCTTGAGAATGAAGAGACAAGTCCGAACATCCCTGCAAATGTGAACGTGACCCACAGTATGGGAGCCACACTGGGTTCGATATCTCTATTATAGAACAAGAAAGCGAACCTGAAAGCCATGACAACCATCAGTGAGAAGATCAGCATTGTCACGATCATTCTGAGTGTTCTGAACTCGACCTTCAGATCCTTCACTGCCAAAGCCAGACTGTACGAAGTCATGCAGCCCCCAGCAACTTCCTGTATCTTCGTTTGAATTCGTCCAGGCCCATATCCTCTTTCCGAAAGTCTGCGGCCATCTTACCGTCGATCATCACAGCCAATCTCTCCCCCATCTCGTGACCCCTCTCTACATCATGGGTAACCATTACAATCGTCTTCTTTTGCTTCCCCAGTTCAAGGAGCATCTCATTCAATATCTCGCAGCCGTTCAAATCCAGTCCGGTATATGGCTCATCCAGAAGCAGGACGTCAGGGTCATGGACGACCGCTCTCGCAATGGAGAGGCGTTGTTTCATTCCTCTCGAATATGTGCCCACCATATCGTTCATCCTGTGCAGCAGCTTCACCCTGGACAACAACCTCTTGATCCTCTCTTCCTTCAACTTGATCCCGTACATCTTTCCATAGAACTTGAGATTCTCCAAGGCACTGAGATCGTCATACAAATAGGAAACATGGGCCAAGACACCAATCTTCCTTCTAACCTCGATTCCGTCTTCCTTTGTGTCCAACTTGTCAACCAAGATACTTCCAGAAGAAGGCCTGAGGAGGGTGCATATCAGGTTCAGAAGGGTGGTCTTCCCGGCACCATTTGGACCCAGAATCGCGAGGAAGTTACCCTTGTCTATCGTCAGGTTGACACCGTCTATTACCCTCTTCCTCCCGAATTTCTTCACAAGGTTCTCGATTTCAATCAAGGTATTTTGCAACTGTGAATGATGTAATAAACCTTTCTCAATTCCACGTGATGGCTGACAGCAATGCTTAAGTATAATTGTGTTATATAACCCCGTCATACCACATCGAGACACTGGGAAGGGGAAACCATGAAACGAATCACCATTGCGTTAGCAATGACTGCTGTGGGTGTTGCTATAGGACTGATTGTGTTCGGATTTGGTATCAACACCGGCGGCGCAGAGGGTACGAGAGGCTCGACCGACAACTCTTACATGGATACCGCAACTTACGTTGGGTCCAGCTCGTGCAGCGGTTGCCACAGTGACGAGCATACAGCTTGGGCTGGCAGTCTGCACAGCAAGATGATACAGGATCCACTCCCCACAACAGTGATAGGGGATTTCACATTGGATCCAATTCTGAACGATACTACTAATAATGTACCTGACGTGACCATCGATTTGAACTACGATGGTGGGACTGGCGAGTATACCGCCACTATGGACGGAACCTCTTTTCTTGTTGACCAGACCGTAGGGTCAGCTTGGAAACAGAGGTATCTTACCCAGATTGGTGGAAGCTTGTATTTTCTGCCGATTCAATGGAATGTGGAGACCAATGAGTGGGTGGCATACCATTTGGAGCGCTGGTTCGATACTGGAGGCTCGCTCATTACCCAGCCGTCCGACTTGTCAAGTTCGTGGAACAGGAACTGCGCTGGCTGCCACACAACCGGGCTTGATATGACCTTTGATGGTGGCACCGGTGAATGGCAGGGAACCTGGACGGAGTTCAACATTGGTTGTGAATCATGCCATGGTCCAGGTAGCGACCATATGGGGAACACAGATTACATTTGGCTGTCTGTGGATGCCCAGATTTGTGGTCAGTGCCATATTCGAGGAACAAGCAATGGTACTATGGGCGGCGAGACACTGGGCTATCCTTGGAGCGCCACTCAGGGCAATTACATGCCTGGCGATACCCTTGCTGAGTTCTACACCCCTGGTGAGGGGCTGTGGGCAGACGGAAACACTTCAAAAAAGCATCATCAACAATATCGTGATTGGCTGACCAGCGGACACAGCATGGATGCCCCGAGCTACGCCCAAAATGCCGGTTGCATGAGCTGCAGAAGCACGGAAGGCTTCATCGCACAACTGGAAGGCGAGACGATCACTGACGTTGGAAATCTCACGTGGCAGCAGACTTGTGCCTCCTGCCACACTACGCATGACACAACCAATGAGCACCAACTCAGACTCCCCGAGGATCAGCTCTGCGGAGAATGCCACACTGTTGGCGATTCATCTGTCGGAAGGACACCTCATCACGCTCAGCAAGAGTTCATCGATGGTTACATCAACGTTACGGGCCTGAGTGGAACACCGTGGATGAACGGAGATGTCACATGCGTTGACTGCCACATGCCGGAAACAGCAAAGAGTGCGGTCGCATACGACATATCAAGCCACACCTTCCGCTTCATAGGTCCAGAAGAAAAGACATTGTATGGTCTGCCAAACGCTTGCACAGATGGCTGTCATGATGGAGTTAATGGCTTCTTAATGACAGATGCGCAGACGGAAGCATCCCTTCATGATAATGAAGCAAACATCGAGCATCTGATGGAACAGGCCCACACCAACATGACCCTCGCGGAGGAGGCAATAATCGAGGCCTTTGATCTAGCCTTCACTGACACAATAATCGAACAGGCTCAGGATCTCCTTGAACATGCCAACTACACGCACCACTTCGTGGAAGCTGGAATAGGTACCAGTCACAATCCATCGTTCGCAGAGGACCTGCTTCTGTACGCGAATGACAAGGCAAATGAGGCCATCGCCTTGCTTCAGCCCGATACTATGACCGGAACGCTTGTGGACTACAATCAAGATCCCATCCCAAATGCGCAGATAAGGATAGATGACACTACATGGGATACAACGGACAGCAACGGGGACTTTGATATTGCAATAGCGCCTGGCAGCCACACTTTCAGCGTTTGGGTCGGTGGCGAAGAGCTAGGAGACTTCACTGCAACAAGTCCATCCAGTGGTCAGACGTACACGATTGGTGAAGCACCACCGGAGCCTCCAGCTGAAACAGACAATCTCTGGCTCTACCTGATTATAATCATCATAGTCATTGTGGTTGTGATTGCAGGCGTAGGAGTTGCGCTTTCCAGAAGAGGAGGAGCACTTCCGCCTGAGGAAGAGCTGGGAGAACCTTCAGAGCCCCTGGAGGAAACGGAAACCGAATAACCGGAAAAAGAATAGTTTTTATTCTTTTCAAGTATTGGTAGACCGCAAGAGGTTGAACAGTGGCAATTGGCACCATCCTACTCTACATTGCGCTTGTTCTGGGCATAGCTTCGGTGTTCCTATCCTTTCTCAACCTGTACAACAGAAAAGACATCTATCGCAGGATTATCAGATATCTCGCTGCTATCAGCTTCCTGATAACAACTGCGGTACTCCTCCTTCTGATTTACTATTTCCTTTCCTCGAATCTGGACATACTCTATGTACACGGACACACAGACCCTGGATACGATTGGCAGTACAAACTGGCGGGTGTATGGGCAGGAGAGGAAGGCACGATAATTCTCTGGACATGGTTCATCTTCTTGGCAATCGCGATAGAGGAACTACTGCAGATCAGGAAAGCAAGGAAATCAAACGATGAGAACAACAGGGCAAGGTTCTATGATTGGGTGAGGACGATATGTCTGATTGTCTTGGTTGCTTTCCTTGTGCTCTCGGTCCAAGCCAATGTCTTCAAAGCAACAAACTCCGGAGAGATTGTCTGGGAGTTCTCTGGCTTGAACGGGGCTTCAGACGCCGAGAGACTTGACAATGGCAACATTCTGATAGCTGAGCAGGGAAACAATCGTGTGATCGAGGTGTACGGTTCAGACAACATCAGGAGGTCGTTCGACGGGCTTGACTCACCAAGCGACTCAGAGGGATTCTCATTCGGTGCTGACGTACTAGTGCTGGTGGCAGATACTGATAACAATAGTGTTTTCGAAGTCAACGGCACCGGTTCCATAATCTGGAATGTGACAGGGCTAGACACTCCTGTGGACGTGGAATGGATATCTATGGGCAATACCTTGGTGACAGAAGACAGCCGCGTGGTTGAAGTAAACCGTTCTGGCGGTATCGTATGGGAATATGCCGGACTGAATCAACCTACGGATGCCGAAAGACTGACGAACGGTAACACACTGATAACTGAATATGGAAACAACCGTGTGATTGAGGTAAACAGCACCGGTGATATCGTCTGGTCAGTTGACGGATTGAATGGCCCCATGGATGCAGAGAGATATGTCACAGGCATCACAATGATAACTGAGAATGATCGTGTCATTGATGTTGACGGTTCAGGCAACATCGTCTGGGAGATAACCGGACTAAGTGGGGCTGTGGATGCGGAGAGGCTTGACAATGGAAACACACTGATAACCCTGGGAAATCGCGTGATCGAAGTTGAGTCCCCCGGACCTTTCTTCCTGTATCCAAACGGACAGGGATTGAACCCCTTGCTCCTGACACCATTGATGATTTTCCATCCTCCGCTGGAGTTCGCCGCCTTTGCGTTTATCACTATTCCCTTCGCTGCGGCCTTGGGCTTTCTCATCACAAACGACAGGAAATGGATCAGAACCTCCTTGCAGTGGAGTCGCTTGAGCTGGTTGACCCTCACCATCGCAATGGGCGTTGGAGCACTGTGGGCATATGTTGTCCTTGGATGGGGCGGATACTGGGGATGGGATCCTGTCGAGGTCGCCAATCTGATACCATGGATTGCCCTGACAGCATTCGTACACACTCAATCCTCTTACAGGAGAAAGAATCAGTACATCTTCGCCGCGCCTCTCTTGGCTATCATTTCATTCGTGCTGATTGTATTCGCGACCTTTGAGACGCGAAGCGGGTTCGTGACGTCCCCTCTGCATGCCTTTACTGGTCCTGGTTCCGATTTGGGAGCTGCCAGCAGACTCATGGCGATATTGAATGAGAATCCGGCTGCAAGCTTTTTCTTCATGCTTATGGTCGCGGCTCTGATTGCCGGTGGGATATTGTTCATTTGGAGATTTGCCAAGATTAGGGAGGAAGAGGGCGTTCCAGAAGCTCTCTCTGGTTGGTTCCCCCGCATCTACATGATCTTCCTAACCATTCTTCTCATCTACTCTATCCTGAACATATCATCGTTTGTTTCAATTGCCCTGGCTGTCTCATCGGTCATCGGAATCGGCAATCAAGGTGTGGGACTGGCCATTCTGACGCTTCTCATCATAGGGATACCGCTAATGTGGATGGTCTTCACATCCAAGGAAGAAGAACTCACTGACGAACCACTCAAGTCCTCAAGGATTGTGAATGACAGGAACACTATGATTGTTGCCGTCGCCATCTTCTCTATTTGGTTCTTGACTACCTTTTTCCTCATGATCATGGGCTCAGGCGGACTACAGCCCGATGTCTTCGAAAGCAGAATACCCCTGATTCTCGTACCCCTCCTATTAGTGTTGGCCATTTGTCTGCTATGGAGGCATTTGAGTGCACGATTCACCATCTATCTCATAGGCGTACTGGCACTTGCTTTGGTCATTTTCGCCCTTGTCTACTTCTTGGTCTTGGATCAAGTGGCAATCGTTTACATACCAGTGTTGATTGCCGCTCTCTTCGCATCACTGTATAAGACGGTTAGGGTCACAGGTGGAAGATGGAAGAAAGATAGTGATTTATGGTTGAAAGTGAGCGGAACCCTTCTTCTGATAGCTGGAGTCATTGGAATTATGTTCTGGACAAATCTCACAAGGATAACACTGTTCTCAATATCCGCAAAACCTGATCTTACCATTGCGATACTGGGCTTTCTCGCCTCGGTCATGGCCTTGATTGGCGGTTTGTTCAGCATGAGGAGGATCAGTCCCAGGTTGAGCATCTTCGGTGCTGTCTGTGCAATACTAACCCTCGGCTACTTCTTCATTGGAACGATTTTGGGCTTCATTGCTCTTATCTTGATGGTCGAGTCCATGTCCTCCTTCTCCAAGTCTCGAACCACGTTCAGGTCGATGAGGATGGCTGTCAGGACCGCCAGCCCGCATTTGATTCATGTGGGTGCTGTGCTGCTGTTGATTGGGTATGTTGCGAGCACTAATCTTCCGGTAGGAGTGGGAGAGGAGGAAGGGAATCCGTTCATTTTGGTTGAGAACTCACCAGAGGGATTTGAGGGTTACCAGCTCGAGTTCACTGACTCTACAGTAGAGGATTTCGATGGTGACGGTTCATACGAGATTGCCGACATTCACATAGAGATAACCAGAGGCGGAGCGTTCGTAGGAGAGGCCACTTTGCGGCTTTGGTGGATGGTGCCTGCGAATCCGTTCGGAATTCCTCATTACATGTTGGACTTGTACGTGGAGAACACATATTTCGAGGACTTGTATTTCATCGGCTACGCTGTTAGGACAAACAACATCTGGATACAGGCCCATGACCAGTCTGGATTGAAACTCACGACAGAGGATATCGATGCCGTTGCCCTTCAAGTTAAGAAGCTTCCACTGATGAGCGCCCTGTGGGGTGGCATGTGGCTTTTGATGCTGGGCATAAGCTTCTTGGTGATTGTTGGTTACTTACCCACGACTCGAAAGGTCGAAGAGAAGGAAAGACCCAAGGTTGAAGAGGAAGTTGAGGAAATAGAAAAGGAAGAAGAACCTCCTGTCGCACGGAAAGACTACGAGAAATTGCTTGAAGAGGAGCTGGAGAAGTTGGAGGATTGAGAATGAGAGGTTGGCTTATCATCATCCTTGCATTTGGACTTGTTCTGGGTCCTGCCGCGTTTTCTTCAGCTGAGGATCCTCCAATTTCCACTGAAGCGCTGACAGTTGACCACCGTTGGATTGACATCTTCCAGAGTGATGACCGAGGGTCCCTGGAAGTAATTGAATACATATTCTACAATAACACCGGAACAGATACATTCAATGGAACTGTATATGCCTGGGTCCCAACAGGAGCAGATGTGATATCAACTTGTTGTGGCAACGCCCCAAACATGGCCTGCAGAATGAAGGAAGGGGGTTACATGTTGTGTTTTGACATGGAGCACCTTGATGAGAACATCGTTCATGGAGTTCCATTCGAACCATCCACCTTCATGTCCTACTTCGAACAGAGCGCAACGATAACGATTTCTGGCACATCACAGAATTACTCGGACTCTTCGTCCATTGAGGTTACGGTCGGCAGGGAATCAACTCTGGGAACGTATCCTGAGATTACCGGAGAAGGCATTCACATCACAACTAGGGCGGTGGAGTTGGGAGCCCTCGCAACCATCCAAGCAGGAATGCCCGAAAAGCTTGCGATAATTCAACCGGTATTAAATGTCACCAATAACGCAACCACAAATGAGACTGTGGAGCTGGAGATATCGGGATTGCCAGAGGGATGGAATGGTTTGTTCTTGAATGAGACAGGCAATACCGTGGATAATGTCACTGTTCTCTCCAATGAGAGCAGAATTCTGTATCTACACATGCAGGTTCCATCCTATATCTTAGAGGTTCAGCTCAACTATTTCCTCTCCGTTGAAGGGTATGACGAACCAAACGGTAGCTTCGTGTTCGGAAAGGAGTTCCTCTATGACAATGGGTTCATTGAGTCATATGTGTTGATACTCCCGGACGACAACCTGACAACTAGCGGTGGATTGAGGATAATCACCAACGAATGGAGCGAGGCGGACGAAAGAATGTGGTTTGTTGTCGTCGGTACTGACATAGAGGCCGGAGAGTCTGCGACGATGACCATCTTGTGGGAAAGCCCGTTGGACCTCGCTCTCATTGCTCTGGTTGCTGTGGTGATCGTGCTCTCGATTCTGATTGTCTTCTTGCTTATGAGGAAGAAGGGAATGATCGGACCCAAGGTTGAAAAGGAAGAGGATGAACCCGAGGTCAAGGCAAAGCCTGACAAGGAATTGAGCCTGGAAGAGAAGAAACGGACTTTGCTTCTAGCAATGAAGCGGCTGAAAAAGGACCATGAAGAGGGCAGGGTTCCGGATGACGTGTATGAGGAACTGCATGCAAACTACAAGAAGAGTGCAATCGAGGTCTTGAAACAGATTGATGAGCAGAAATGAGCAAGGTGTGCCTTCCAGGAGGCTCTCATTCGTCGAAATTCGCCACTGGATAATGATAATGGCACAAATGCCGAAGCAAGAATCGAATCCAGCATAACAAATTATATAGTGCGTTATAATACTGTTATACTTTGGAGAACATGTCTAAGTCCTTCGGGAGACTGACAACCAAGAAAGCCCTCAGGAAGTTGGTGCTTCTCTTACCCGTTATGATACTCTTCTTACTTATTCTTCAGACAATTCCACTCGAGCCGGAGACATCATCTGACAAACCAATGATCGATATCCGCCCCCATGAGACCTTCCGAACGCGAAGTGAAGACTGCGCTTCATGCCACTATCAAATTAATCAGACGCTGGTTAGTGGGGATCATAAGAACTTCAATTGCTGGACCTGCCATGATCCTGACACCAAATCAGAGCTGGTCATTGTCCTTGAATGCACTGGTTGTCATACGAGCTTGGAACACGACTACGAGTATCCTGAATGTATGAATTGCCATGACGAACATGCCGCTGGGTTCAGACACGACATTGACAATCACTTCTGTCAAGATTGCCACTCAAACGAGACTGTCGCGCTAGGTATGGGTTCGCATAGCTGGCAGGACTGCATCAGCTGCCACCCCGATCATACTCTGGATTCAGTTGGGTGCAGTATGTGTCACGGAATTAAGCACACTGATCTGAAGGAAGGGGGGTATTCATATCCTGAATGTCTGGACTGCCACTCGCCTATGAATGCGACATTCAAACACAACATAACTGACGAGCACTGCCAGGACTGCCATTCTGATGAATATTGGAAACTCCAGTCAGGTGGTCATAGCGGAGGTCACTGCACGGACTGTCATGGTGAACACTCGAGGATCACAGCAAATTGTGAGTCATGCCATGGACATGAGCACGGATACACATACCCGAAGTGTTTGGAGTGCCATGAGCCAATGCAGGCAACGCCAGGATCTCCAGAGTATTCTCTGTCAAATGACATCATTATTTTCGCAATGATCGCCATCATCGTTTCAATTTCACTCTCTGTAGCTATGATCGTATTCCGCAAGAAGGGCGAGGGTTAGAACAATGGCTGAAGAGTCGGAAAGCTCCATGTCCAAGCTGTTGTCCGGACTGGGGGGAATTTTCACAAAGGTCCGTGACTGGATTGTCTCAAGGAGCGGTCTCGAGGATTTCATGGGAGAGACCAAACAGAAGAAGGTTCCCAAGCACGCCCTCAATCCCGTCTATTGTCTTGGAGGAGTTACTTTCGTGGCTTTGGTCGTTCTCGGCCTCACTGGTCTTTACCTCGCTGGACTCTACCGACCAACTGTTCTGGAAGCTCAGCAGAGTATCCAACAGATCTCAGATGTTCCTTTCGGTTTCTATATGAAGAGTATACACAGCTGGGCGGCCAATCTGACAATCATCGCAATTCTCCTTCACACTCTCAGGGTCTTCATCACTGGGTCATACAAGAAGCCGAGGGAATTCACCTGGCTTAGCGGAGTAATCCTCCTTGTGCTGACCTTCTCGTTCGTGCTTACTGGCTACATTCTACCTATGGATGAGAGAGCCGATGTCACTAGAGAGACATTATCCGGGGTTTTAGGGGGAGTTAAGGACATTCCCCTCCTTGGAGATGTCTTCGGATGGCTTGCAGGTGGAGCACAGGAAGCTCTGACCGGGGCGTACTGGTTGCACGTGACATTATTGCCGCTCGGGGGTGCACTCTTCCTCGTATTTCATTTCTACATGATTAGAAAACACGGAATAAGTGGTCCACTATGAATCAGGAAGTCGTGGAAACCAGCATCGAAGATGCCGAAGAGGCAGGGAGACCCTTCCTTCCTAATCATGTTGTGGAAGAGATGGGTGTGATATTCCTTGTGACTGGCATCATAATGATCATTGCATCCCTTCTCCGTCCTGAGGAGGTTGGCCTTCCTCACATATTCTTTGCCGGTGCACATGAGATGGCTGATGTGGTGGCTCCCTGGTTTGCAGGCCTGGTCATACTTCTGGTCGTGATATTTTTGCTGGCCCTGCCGTTCTTGGATAGATCAGAGGAGAGGCATCCATTCAAGAGATTGTTGTTCATTATCATCATGCTGGGAATAATACTGGTTTGGTTGGTGTTCACAATACTGGGGTTCTGAATGAAGGAGAAAAGGATTTCAATATCAAACGGAAAAAGGGTCCTCATCTTCACTCTGTTCCTTCTCTTTCTAGCTGCAATTACGATTGGCTTGACGCTTCACTATTTCGGACAGCTCATGAAGGGATTCGATGTTGTGGGACTATTGATATTCGCAGTTTCCACCTACCTGACCATTGTCCTTCTCTACTCAGTAGTTACTATCTTCTACAATGTTGACAAGTTGAGCGGCAGGCAGAAGAGGACCCTCAAATTCCTTGAGTTTCGAAGTCAAAAGGAGGGCGAAGGTAAATGAAATTGTCGATGGAGAAGGTCCTTGTGCTCGTTCTTCTGGCCCTTAGCATTGCAGCCTTTGTCTACGCCTCCTACAAGGCGTTCACGCACAGATATCAGGAAAGCGTCTTTCTCTACGGGGTAGCTTTCGTGGTACTAGCACAGGTTCTTTTTGTCTATAGATTGTATCGTTTTCCGGATGAGAAAGTTGGGAAAGGAAAAGAAGAAGAGGCCGAGGCCAGAGAGAGCTAGTCCTTGAATTACAACACCGTTATATACTTGACTTCTTATCTTGTCGGTCAGCCGAAAGGGAATTATCTTATAATCTCTTCAGGTTTCAGATATGGGGAAAACAGCAAGGGAGGAGGTTATGTGTTCAGACCGGCAAGAAGCAAAAGGAAAATGATTCTGCTATTAGGGATATTTGTCCTTGGATCGTCCATAACAATGCTTTCGACGGGAGCTGACGGCTTGCCAGGTTACGAGAGTTCTCTTCCTGACGGAGGCAGCAATTTCGGCTGTGCCTACTGTCATGGAGAAGTGGGGACCGAGATTACCACCTTCGGGGAATTCTTTCACGCAAACGGTAACAAGTATGACCAGCTTCTCGGCTCTCTCGATTCGGACAGAGATGGTTTCACCAACGATGAGGAATTCAACGCTATCCCTGTGACAAACCCTGGTGACCCAGAATCCTTTCCCGGTGGTTCTGTAGCCCCAGAGCCTGAGGAAGAAGACCTCATGCCGTGGATCTTGACTATGGTATCTGTCATGGTTCTCATTCTCGATGTATCAGTAATCTTGGTGCTGGTGGTATCTCGAAAGGAACCTTCGGAGGAGGCGAGCTAATGGCGGCAGATCCGAGACTACTGCATACGATTACAGTCGAGTTATGTACGGCTGCTGCACTGTTCGCGGCGATAAGTGTGGTCATCAAGCTAGCTTCTGATGGCTATCTGAAGTACTTCGAAGGGAAGTGGGAGACGGGAGACAAGGCAGCCAGGGTTCTTTCAGTCTACACCGAACCCACAGCCTATTTGATGGCTATTGGAGGCGTCAGCTTCACATTTGTGTCGATGTACTCAGGACTCAGCACTTGGCCACTGGAAGCTCTCATAGGGAATGAGGCAGCCCACAACAAGATGCTCCTCACTTCTGTCTCTCAGACAATGTTGGTAGTGTTCATTGCAATTAGGTTCAGTTTCGGTGAGAAGTTGTGGAAGAACAAGATACTCGTAGCGATCTATGCAGCACTTGCAATAATGGCCGCGATCTTCGTGGTGTTGCAGAACTCAGTTGCTGGACACCTGGCAGGAAAAGGAAGTCTGCTTGACCCCTTCCTCCAATTTGTGAATGTGGATCTGACCAAGGAAATCATATTCCCTCCTTTGATGAGCATTGCCCTGATTGCTGGGAGCACGGGAGCACTTGCTATCACCATTTTCTATTCGCGAAGGGCAAAGCGAAGGCGACTTGAGGAAGAACGACTGGAGAGGCTGGAAGAAGAATCTGAAACCGAGATTGCAGTTTCTGAGACAGAGACCCATGTTGCGGAAAACGAGTAGACTCCAGAATCTGAGAATAACCACACGTATTTTCAATACGATGAGCTTGAAAGCAGATGATGGATAAACCTAGAATAAACTTAACGGAAGACACAGCCTGAAGCCTACCTTTGAGAGAATATGCTCTGCACTGCAACTATCACTTGTGAGCAGAACAATATTTCGACCTGCCCCCTGCGTATCTCTTGCATCTCTTTCCTGCCTTGGTCTTTGCAGTACATCGAGCTTTCTTCTTCTTGACAACTTTCTTCTTTGCAGGCTTTTTCTTTGGCTTGGCCTTCTTCTTCTTTGCTATATAAACGGGAATGTGAATAGAAATGCCGTATTAGAGTGTTTATTCAGGGTGGTATGACTCGGGTTCTACAACCATCCGACTTTTCTGAAAACATACCAGAGAAAACCTGCCCACATTACCGATACCAAAACGATAACCCATCCGAATTGACTTTCAATGAAGGGAATTCCTTCCACATTCATGCCGTAGATGCTAGCGATTAATGTTGGAAGCATCAGGATGAGCGATAAGGATGCGATTATCTTCATGATTCGGTTCAAGTTGTTGGACATGGCGGAATTGTAAGTATCGAGGGTATTGGCAAGCAGTTCCCGGTACATTGAGGTCGTTTCATAGTTCTGCCTTGCGTCAATCTCAATGTCCTCCAGCTTCTCCTTGAGTTCCTCCTTGAACTCTATCTTCCTCTGTCTTATCATGTGGCGGATTGCGTTCGAGTTCCCGAATATCGATGCATTCAGAAAGACCAGGTCATTGTTGAGCTGGTGGGCGTTCTCAACAGCCTCAGAATCCATCGATTTGATGATGCTCTGTCTGAACTCCGACAGCTTGTTTTGAATCTCACGCACCAATAGATCATACCTTCTTCCGATACTTCCCAGCAGGGTAACATGCAGATCCATCGAATCGCTTATCGTCCGTTTTCTTCTTCTTTGGCTGAAATAGGAAACAACATCAACGGCATCCAAATGAACGGTGATTAGTCTGTTTGGCATTACGAAGAAACCCACGGGGAACGTGGTATATGGTGTCGATGCGGCTCCTCCTTTTGTTGCGAGGATACGTAGCATCAGAAGGAAATATCCCTCCTCCATCTCGAACCTGGGCCTCTCTTCTGGATCCATACAATCAATGAAATCCTCAGAGTTGATCGAGAATACTTCGGATATCCTCCTAATCTCGTCCATGGTTGGATTTGAGATGTCCAGCCAAACGGCTGCCTGAAGGTTGGATGGATACACAGATTGAAGGTCTGTGCCTTTCAGCGCGTAAGCCCTTATCATTCCGAAACGGATTGCCAAATCCATTATAAATTACTTTTGAGAAGCTATTCGATTACTCCATACATCTGGTCTGGACACAGCATCTTTGGGAATTTCTCCCTCAGTTTCCTGCGTAACTCGTAACAGAAGTGACATTCGTCTGCATACTCAGTCCCCGGGGACAACCCGTACTTCTCCGCCAGTGCAACAGGACCACCTTCAGCCAATGGACCAATGATGGGATGAGATTTGCGGTCGTAATCCTCCATGATTTGACTAAGGGGGGTTTCGAAGAGATTCCCGATGCACAATCCCTGACAGACATGGACATATCCATACGTGTCTACGTGTACTCTTCCCGGGTCCTTCAGGTTCTCATAGGGACATTC
>CP070767.1:1628447-1632436 GCA_020345725.1 Methanobacteriota archaeon
AGAGAACATCATCACCGCTCTTGTACACCAGCTTGTCAATCTCATCCAAGACGATTACTACGACCCTCTTCTCCTCGTCAATCTTATCCCGAAGAATGTTGTATACCCTCTCCGTGGACCAACCTGTGAAAGGTATCCTCTCATCGAAGTCCTGTACGAACCTGTTCCCTACGTTTTGGAGAACGGCGTAGGGTGTATCCACAATCTCGCAGTTCATGTAGACGTAGTGGACCCTGTCCCATTCATCCGCTTTCGAAATCTCGTTCCCGAGGTACTTGATGACCGCGGTCTTGCCTGTTCCAGTCTTCCCGAAAATCAGAACATTGGAGGGTCTTTCTCCTTTGAGAGCCGTCGCCAAAATGGAAGCCAGCTGGTCAATCTGTTTCTCTCTATGAGGCAACCTCTCAGGTATATAGGAAGGCCTGAGGATGTCTCTGTCCTTCTTGAAGACGGACTTCGTTTGAAGGTAAGGCTTGAATACGCTGTCCTCCATTCCCCTCCCCCTTAAAATATGCACAGGAACTCTTTGCTTTCCGCTCGCAGAAGTTTAGTCCCGAGGGGAGAGAGGGTATAGTGCCCGCATTACTAAAACCTTTCTTAGCGTGTTGGGTTACACTTCTTTTATTGTCGAGAAGATATAATATTGTTGCCTATTCTTTGGAACCTTTGAGAAACCCGTACAAGCCAACAATGAAGATAATCGTAATCAGAATGAAGGACGTGAAGCAGTAAGGACATATCGCGTGTATGACAAATAGCTCCAGATAGGTCAGATACCAAGAGAGAAGCGCTCCGAGAAAGGCGAATATCAGAACGATAATGAAAAAGTTCTTCGTGTAATCTCTGCCCCAATGAACGAGCCTGATGACCGAGAAGAGAAATATCAGTACGAACCCGAGAAGCCCAAGATAGGCGAGCGGTATCCCGAAGATGTTGTTGTAGGGTCCATGAACGACTTTTCCGCAATCCCACCAACCTCCAACCGCACAACCAGGAAGGCCCGATGGGTTCGAAGGGTCGTACGTTATCTCATCATAGGTGAGCAAACCAGCAATAATCATGCCTAAGAATGAGAGTATTATTGTGAAAAGGAGGATGTTCGCTTCGTCGTGAATCTTTCTCTTAGTTAGAAACTCGAACATGATTGTATTCCTTTAGGCTGGCAGAAGGTCGTCGATTATGGCGGTCATTTGGTCAAACGTCTGGTATCGGTAGAACCATTTGACGATGATTCCCTCGCTGTCTATGATCACGAATGTGGGCGTGAACTGTACACAATAATCACCACTGATAGAGAACGCCGAGTCCCAAATATACGTCATGGTGCCCCCACCGCCATAGTTGTCTCTGAAATCCCGGACAGCTTGTACAGAGTCTTCTGGACTAGATGAGATAGCAATGAAAGCCACACTTTCGCCTTGGTCTATATAGTGTTGATGCAGGTCGTGCATGATCGGTGCCTGTGACTGGCATGCTCCACATCCAGTCTGGAAGAATTCCAAAACAACGAGATCATGCGATTGATACTGCACGTCTAAATCGATCTGATTGCCTTCCACGTCCCCTCTCATGAAGTAATTCGCGTACTCACCTTCAAGATCGCAACCGGGTCCACCAGGTCCGAAAGAGGTCATCAATATGATCAGAACGATTATTATGACAGTGATGAGGATTCCGGCAAGCATCCACTTCTTACGTTCCCGCTCCTCGAACGGAGCCATCCGTTTCTTCTCGGACTTCTTGGCGATCTTTATGGCGACCTTGTCATCCTCGGATAGATCAACGTCAACCTTTGTCTTAGGATGAACCTTATTAAGATGAGTTTCGAGGTTCTCCACTTTCACTCTGATACCACATACAGGACATTCCCTCATCTTGGCCATGCTTCAACCCTTCGGTGGAAATATTGAATACTGTTCTTATTAACGTTTCGCATGTGACACCATTTGGGTACTGGACATTCATTGTTTAGAATATGGAGAAAACAGTAATATAGACGAGCACTCAATCGAGTGGTGACATGAAGGAAGGCAAGGCCCACATGGTCAGGGTGCCTGCTCACAAAATCGAAAGTGAGGAGCATGAAGAAACCAAACCAGGCATCCGCCTGACTGTTCCAGAGGATCGGATTCTGAGTCGTGATTTCTCATACACAAAGAAGCTGTTTCTTCAAAGATTGGTCCTCCAGATAATCCTGATGGCGTTGATAGCCATTCTGCTCTCTCCAGTGTTCCTTAATCTGGATCTCCCGGCCACAGCGGCAGTCCTGGGTCTTTATGCAGTCTTTCTGGTAGTCTCTTCAATCTCGCCCTTCCTGACCTCCCACACTATTACCCCAGACCACCTGATTCTAAGACAAGGGTGGTACTTCAAAGTCACCATACCCATTGAGAACATCGATGAGATAGAGGAGTCTGATGAGTTCCCGAAGGTAGGGGTGAAGTTCGCATTGAGGCAGAGCAAACTGTATGTCACGGCTTCACGCTACGGACTCGTACGAATAGCCCTCAAAGATGCAAAACGCTTTCCTCTGGCTCTTGGAAAGAAGGCTGAAGAAATCGTGGTGGATGTAGAACAAGCATCAAGATTCATTGAGCTCGGAAACATCTTCCTGGAACGATACAGGGAGCCTATTCCCGCCAGTCAAGACCAATCGTTTTGATACCGATCTTTGGTATGAGAGGCATCTTTCTCTTGTGGACGCTGGATTTGACCATGGACCTTATTCTCTCCACTTCTGATGGGGTGGAGCCAGTTCTTTCCGATATTACTTCATTCGTCATACCCAGTTCTATCCCCAGGAGTATTGAGTCAAGTTCGTCATAGCCAATTCCGAGCTCCTCTTCGTCACTCTGACCTTCCCACAGCCCTGCACTGGGTGGTTTGGACACAATTCTATCCGGTAAATTGAGGAACCTGGCCATCTCCCTGACCTGGACCTTATAGAGGTCGCCAAGAGGCAGAAAATCGGCTCCTCCATCCCCGAACTTGGTGAAATAACCGACCATCAATTCGCTCTTGTTGCCACTGCCCAATACAATTCGTTTAAGTGAGTTTGCCCTCTGGTAAAGAATAATCATCCGACATCTTGCTTTGATGTTGCCCAGAATCACAGGATCTTCTGCAGTCCCACCCAATGTCTTCTTGAGGATCTCCAGAGGTTCATGGATGGGAATGACTTCGAATGTTATCCCCAGTTCCTTTGCGAAGGACTCCGCGTCCTCTGCGTCGCTTTCAGGTGTTGAGGATTCTGGAAGGAATATCCCTTGCACCTTCACGGGTCCCAGGGCATCAACGGACAGTCTCGCTAGAAGGCTGGAATCCAGACCTCCGCTCATCCCTATCACAGCGCCGCTCATTCCGCTCTGTTCCAGGCTGTCCCTGATGAATGTCTTTACGACGCTGATCATTTCCTCTCGGAACTTGGGTTGCAGAGGCATTGTCCAAAGAATCGCATGTGGGCTATTAATCTTTTCACCGAAGGTGGGACCATTCTTCCAGAAAAGTCAAAAAAAATCACTTCAAATTGTGCATCATCACCAGATCGCTTTCGAAGGGTTTCAGGCCCTCGGGAATCTCGATGCCCTCCAATTCCGACTTGAGGCTCATTCCTTGGTCCTTCTTGGTCTTCCATATGTCAGAATTAAACTGTTGTAGCTCGTCGGAAGCATCGGACAGTCCGCTCTTCCTCTCGTGCGAGGGCTCTGGCATGGTCTCTTCATGTACACTACCACCGTACATCTCGCTCCAAATCCTCTCGGTGATGAACGGCACAACAGGCGCAAGAATCTTGAGCATGGTCCTCAGGCACTCGTGCAAGGCGTAGAGCGCACCGCCGTCGCCCTGGTCCGACCTTGATTTGGCCATCTCGACATAATGGGGCGCAAAGACGTTCCACAGGAATGTTCTCACCTTGTTCGCCGGTACGAAGAAATTGTACACGTCGTAGCCCTTCTGGCACTCTTCGACAAGCGAATTCAACTCAGAGA
>CP070767.1:1632536-1635038 GCA_020345725.1 Methanobacteriota archaeon
TCCTCCGTAACTGTTCAGATGTATGTGGGCACCATCCAGGTATTGACTATCCCAGTAGCTGGGATCTGCTAAAAGGCCGCCAAGGCCCTGTACGCCATCAAAAGAGATCTTGGCCTCAGGAGCTATGCCCACTCCCTCTGCAAATTCCCAATTGTCATCATCTGTCGGGTAGCCATACTCGTATTCCCAAGCGAAACCATTGCCAATGACACTTCCAGCGAGGTAGGTTCCGTGAGCGCTACCGCTCATCATGCCATCTGGGCATGAACGTCCCGTTTGATCAATCAATCGAATCACTCTGTCACCATTAGGTCCCATGAAGAAATCAGGATGTCCGGCATCATCGTTGCAAACATCAAGCCCTGAATCCTGAATCCCAACGACCTCGAATATGTCATCAGCAGTACCCTCCACACCATCGGGCCCAGGAGATTGACCAGTCAAGGAGGACAGTAATCCACTTCTGGCCGGATACCAAGACTCAAATGCGCCATAAATTCTAGCTGACATAAGGTCAGCATGTTGAGGTATGTAGTCTCTGAAAACCTGCATGACCTCAGGTATGGACGCTATCCAAGGGAGTAGAGCAGAATCTGTGTAGGCAACAATCGTTCCAGGAGAATACGTCATTATGACAGAAACACCAAGACCCACCAATCTCTCAGAGAGGGCACCCATTTGCGAATCTTCAAAAGTCATTACAGCAACACGAACGCCACCTTTCTGATTCAGCAAATCATTGGAGATCTTGTACCAGGGTTGATAGGCTCCTACCCAATGTACGAATGGAAGTTGGCTCACTCTTGTCTTGACATCAGGAGACATCTTCACAACAGCTGAGAAGAACGGAACCAGTTTCCCTACCATCCCTCCAAGGTTCTCAATTGAATCCAACCATTCAGGCCTATACGGACCTATGAATTGCACAATGTAGTTTTCCTGATCCCAATCGAACCCTTTCATGACTGAGGGTGGTGACGGAGATGCCAAAGATGTGTCAATCAAAGTATCGTAAGGATAGAGATCCAATACACGCCAGTTCTTCAAAGGTACAGCATCGACTTGGAACCTACTCAATGTCACTGCTTGGGACTCACTCGCCTCCACGAGATACAAGCCGTTGCCATAATCCACCAGAACTTCTACTCCATTTGCTCTGAAAAACTTGAGAGAATTCTTGTCATGCAAGCCCACCATATACACGTCCCTGCTCTCAGGTGGGGCTGCTGAGGAAACTGAGACGGATGACCACACCATCAGAAATGCTATTGCCAGTGCATAGAACATTCTGATAGCTCTCGCTCTATCGGAGCTCATGTTGTAGCCTCCTCCACATGATGTAGTTACACTCTGTCATGGTGTCTGCCCACTACCACCACGTGATGTTTTCTGTTATGATTTAACTGATATTTATAACTAGTGAGCTAGTTCGTTCAGAATCAAACACACACCAAGAAACGAACCACCAGAACATTTTATCTACGATACTCCCATTCACACTGGGGGTCGAGGAATGACTCAGGAAATCAAAGCGAGTGAGTTGAATGCAGAGGAGTTCATAGCGCATCAGGTTGAAGAGATCAGGAACACCGTCGGAGACGGAATTGCCATAAACGCACTGTCCGGAGGAGTGGATTCATCTGTTGTAACAATGATCGGACATAGAGCGGTTGGAGACCAGCTCAAGACCTACTTCATAGACCATGGAATGATGAGGGAGGGAGAACCCGAATATGTGAAGCAGGTGTTCGAGAATCTTGGTGTGAATGTTGTAGTCTATGATGCCAAGGAGGAGTTCTACAAGGCGCTGGAAGGAATTGAAGATCCCGAGGAGAAGAGAGAAGCAATCACGAGGACCTTTTACAAGACCGTTTTTGGTGGGTTGGTCAGAGAAACAGGAGCCAAATTCCTGCTTCACGGGACGATTCTTACGGACGTGGATGAGACGGTTGCAGGGATAAAGAGGCAGCACAACATACTGGCCCAGATAGGCGTGGATACCGAGAAGGAGTTCGGATATCATGTTCTGGAGCCACTAATCCAGCTGAGAAAGGAGGGAGTTAGGATTGTTGCAGAAGCAGTGGGTCTGCCCGAAGAGATCTACAACAGGATGCCTTTCTTGGGACCTGCGCTGGCAGGGAGAGTGATTGGAGAGGTCACACCGGCAAGGATTGCTACTGTTAGGGCTGCAACTACGATAATCGAGGAGGAACTGGCCGAGTCCGGTGCCTTCCAGTACATGGCGATACTGCACAAGGACAGAGTAACAGGAATGAGAGGGGGTGGGAGAGAGTTCGGTCAGCAGATCGAGTTGAGATGCTGGGAGAGTATCGATGCAAGAACAGCCACGCCAACAAGGGTTCCATACGAAACGCTTGAGAAGATGGCCACAAGGATAATCGGTGAAGTCCCTGGCATTGTCAGTGTGACCTACAACATAACTCCCAAACCACCGTCCACCATGGAAGCTATCTAAAGAAAGCAAACCTTTTTCTGTAGAAA
>CP070767.1:1635138-1679377 GCA_020345725.1 Methanobacteriota archaeon
CGTCAGCAGTGTTGTCTCGGTCCATAGTGATTTCGGTGTCGGACAGGGCCATCGTGACCGATCCCACTCCTGTGATATCATCACCAGCATATGGAGAACGACCCATGTTCTGGCCACTCGCTGGCTGCACAGAAGCGAACGCCACCGAACGATCGACATCCACAGACACTGGAAGACGCACAGTCTCCTGATTCATGCCTGAACGGATGTTCTGACTTCCTGCCAGGACACTGCTTCCGTCCTTGAGTTCCACTACCTGCCAGTTGATTTCGGTTATGTTGTTCGGAGATCCAGAGAGACACCGGTCTATCATCACAGTCGTGGAATCAACCAACTGAGCACGAAGCATATTGGCGCCAACAATCGGACCGCCACCACTCATTCGGAAACCAACCAACACAAATGACTTATTCACATCAACAGGAACGCTGAGAGTTGCATTTACAGAGGTGGTTGGACCCGTCATTGTGAAGATGGATCCTTTCTGGACGTTGATGAGTGCAGGATCTGTGAATTCCACAACTTGCCACCAGATTGCGTGGCCCGAGTTCGCCCCCTGGACTCTGAACTGGAGATTTGAAGTGTTTGTCAGTTCGCCGACTACAGGGTCGTCTGAACTCCAGTTCACATCGGTACTTGTAGGTGTCTTGGACCACGTGACGAATGCTTGCTGAACTGCCGTGATTTGGCTTATTGGCAAGTTGAACATGGTCGAGTTCATAGAGGGTATCTCTCCACGTTGTACTCTCACACCAGAATAGTACTCAACAACATACCAATGTACGGAGATGGGCGATGGTATGCCTTCATCCGTTGATCTGGCGAATTCCAGTGAAGTGGGTGTCGCGATTCTTCCAGAGAGTTCTGAACTTACTGGACGGTTACCGTTGTGTCTCGTGTTGAATATCAGGAAGGCTTTGGACATGTCCACCTGGGTGATGTTGACGGTAATAGTGCCACTTGCCATGCTGACCGCTGTGCCGCTTTGTACGGATTCTATTCTTGTCCCGATGTTGACATTCGTGGGGGGATTGGATATCACTGTGTTTCCATAGTGAACGTAGTATCCTCTTTCAGTTGTAGAGCTCTCTATTCCTCGATACAATGCGAACCACACTCTGGTTGAATTGCTGTTCCATGAGGATGCTGGGTCCAGGATTCGGTCTATTTCCACCCATTCTGTTGTGTTCCAGTAGAACATCCTGACGTCATCACCGTCTGCCTGAGACTTACCAGCCGCCACCAGAGAAGCATGATCCAAGTCTATGGAAACCGTGTATCCTGGTGGAAGACTCGAGGAACCTGCCGTGATTGTGATTCCCCTTATGTACTGGAACTGCAATTGTGCCTTTCCGAAAGAAACAAAGGTGTCTGTCATTGAACTATACTGGGCGGCGTTCCAATCGGGTGAGTGAACAGCCGACGAAACGCGAATCTCGTCCATCATACCATCGAGGTAATCTCTTACTGGGAAACTTAGGCTGAGAATCTCGAAATGTCCATATCGTGTTGGAATGAACCTACCAGATGTACTCCAAGCAGAACCTAGATCGCTATCCACCAGTGTTCCATCCAGGTAGAGGAACAAGTTCCCGTTGAGGATGTCCCAGGAAAACACAAGATGGTGCCAGTCATTGTCAAGAACTCCTCCTCCGATCACTCGTGAGGTGAACGCCCCTGTGTTCATCCCTGCACGGAACTGGCCTCCCTCGGTCCAAATCGCCCTGTCCCTGTTCTCCTCAGTGCTGAAGATGCTCCGTGTCGATGCGGTATTGTCGAGTTTTACCCATAGCTCAATAGTCCCCTGGAACTCGCTCGCGTCCATTTCATCTCCATTGCTGTCGAGATAATCATTGTTACCGTCGAAGTTATCGGCTCCACCTATGAATCCCGGTACGCTCATGTTGATTTCGTTCATTACTGCTTCCAGATGGTTGCCATTTGAGGTTGAATCCAGATGGTCGTTATTGCTTCCAGTCGTCCTGTTCGCTTCATTCATATGCTGCACCATAAGGTAGTTAGAATCCCACACATTTGACGGATTCTGCCCATCCAGAACGGTTTGGTTCCCATAATACATCCAGATGTGGTCGGTAGTGGACAACCGATCGATGAGTGGCACTCTAACCCAGACAAGCGATGTTCCGGATTCATTCCATCTCTCAATCTCGTGGTCCAACACAGTGGTTCCATCAGCATCCACAAATCGAATGTCTTCACCTGCGTTCTGGGTATTGGTATAATCGATTCTGCTGTCATTGAGCTTAATCAGAACTGGGAAATCGGGGAGGTCTTCATTGATGGATTGTGTGTCGAAACTCAGTTTCTGTCGAATCGTCCAACTACTGTTCCACCAGTCTCCTCCCAGCCACGGTTTTGGAAGCTCTTCGAAGTACATATTGAGGGTGTATGGTCCTGTACCGAAGTTGGCTGTTCCCTTGCCAGTTGGCCAGGACGGAACAACTAAGAGCAACATAAGGAGTGCGGCCACCAAGGTGGTGGCTCTTACTCGATGGGATTCCTTAGCTCTCTGCCTCATTTCATCGCCTCCTCTATGCTTTGTTCCTCTGTAGGCCCAGATTCTGTGGTTTTTGGTGGCTGTCTTGGCTGACCCTTGTCTCCTTTCCGCGGCCTCTTAGGTTGATTCTTCGTATTGAGTTCTCCAAGGTGCTTGCGAATGACGTTCTCCACGCCTGAGAATCTGAACAGAAAACCGTCCCAGCTTTCCAATTCCTTCTTGTACTCCCTCTCAATTTCCGCGGTTGCATCTACTATCGGCTGCAAATTCCTCTTTGTTTCGTGACCGTTGTACACGACCGCGAGGTACACCATTTCGCCTCTCTCAATCATTATCTTCTGTTTCCCAAATTCGATCTTCTTGACTGGCGCATCCTCCACCCCTCTGAAAGAGTCTCTGATGAACTCCTGGATAGCGGTCAGCATATTGGAGAATATGTCTTCATCGATCTCGCTCTCCCTCTCAATAACGCAGTGGCTGATGAGACTTCCATTCTTGTAGATGAGAAACGCCTCGTCAATCTGGATCCTGGCGAAGAACCATCGGGCAAAGATGATGAGAATCGCAATTGCAAGCAGGGCTGTGATCAAGGACCATGGCCAGTAAATCTGATCCCAGATGGAAGGAGGTGCTGGACCGATAATCCTTACATGGATTATTCTATTAACAGTCTCGTCACCATCGCTGACCTCAAGATACACATGGTCTTCCCCCTCTACCGAGTAGCTGAAGATAAGGATGGAACCAGCAAGCGTGGGTGTTTTGGTGTAGTTGCCGAATGCTCTTATGGTCAGGTCAGAGAAACTGTCGTCGACATCGTAGACATATTCTCTCAAGTCCAGAGTGAGAACTTGGTCTGTTCTCACTGTGAGATCCAGTATCTCCAGGATTACCGGAGCATCGTTGACAGGAAGAACTGTCACCTTCACTGTCTGCTCTATCAAGGCCCCGTTCGGATCTGTTGCTCTGAAAGTGACGTACTCCACTCCAAACCAATCCTGTGTTGAGTTTAGTGTCACCCTCGAGGTTGGGTCTATCGATATCAAGACATTTGTAGATAGACTTGAGAAGGTGAGTTCTTCTCCATCTGGGTCGATGAAGAATTGGCCCAACCGAAATGCGTTGGGGAGAGTGGTGTCCTCATAGAAAGAAACATCTGGGATTGTCTCATAATTCTCAGGAGGCCAGTTGTCAACTATCGTTACATATATTTCTTGCCAATCGGAAGATAGGCCGTCACTCACTGTTATTCTGACAACAATCGTTTGTCCATTCATGAACTGCGGGTAGTGTAAGTCCATCACGGTGTTGTGGCCGTCGTAGAAGAAGATGTGAGTTGGGTCGTCAGTGCTTATCACCAATTCCGATGTGTCGTTGTCCACATCATACACATATGGAGCCAAGTCAAAGGTGAAGTTGTAGTCAGGAAAAGCAGGGTCGTCGTAACGAACCACAAGATCTGGTACACCAGAGATGACAGGTGGATCGTTGACCGGAGTAACGGTTATCAGAACGATGTCCTCTGCTCTGGCATTGTGAGGGTCAATCGCTCTGAATGACACAGTCTCTGTTCCAGACCAGTCAACTGGGGCTTTGAAGTCAACTGTGTGGTCATCATTGATAGTAATGTCAACATGCACGTTTCCGCTTGAATAGAACAAACTATCTTGATCCGGGTCTTCGAAGTAATCGTCCAAATCGAAGTAGCCGAGTATTTCCTGCCCTTCTTGCAGGAAGACATCTGGCAACTCCAAAATCAGCTCAGGTACGAAATCATCCGATACGGTGACTGCAATCACCGTGGACATCTCCCCTCCATGCTCGTCGTGTACTGTTACTATAGGATAGACAGTGAGACCATCGAACTCCTGTGGATACGTGAATGTCCCCCATAGTCCGTTGAAGGATATGTAGTCGGGTTCAGTGCTGTCTAGCGTGAGGTTCTCCTTTGTCGTCTCCACGTCCGATACGTAGTCGTAGAAGTAATAGCCATAAGGCACGTCATAGTGCAGGGTGAAGGGCGTTATGCTCTGAATGGTGGGGTTGTCATTCATTTGTGTGATATTGATGTAGAGCGTCTGGCTGTCGGTGTAGCCGTCCATGTCCCTTAGCCATATTGTGAGCTCATCACTTCCGTATGCGTTGGTGACTGTGGTGAACGTTATCAGATGGTTTCCGATGACGTTGTCGCCAGTTATTGTGGTCAGAGTGCTATCGTGGTTTGTGAAATACCAAGTGAGATTCCAGGTTGGATCTTGAGGATCGCTCGCAAAAGAGGAAAGGTCCAGATCCCATGAACCATAGTCTTCTGGTCTGAGTTGATCTGGTATGGTTCCCAGAATTGTGGGTTTCACGTTAGTGACTACTACAGATACATTTGCGCTGCCGGTTATGTTGTTCTGCAATATGGCGGTTACATTGATCCATCCGCTCAGCAATTCTGTGTCAAGGGCTTCCAAGCTTGCCATCTCGGCCGATGAAGAGGTTATTGTCCCTGCGTTCGTCTCCCAGGTCGAACTGATGATTGACACTACATTCCCATCAGAGTCATGGCCGGTCGCTGTGAAGTTCTGGGTCTCCAAGTGTTCCACAATCACTGGATTTGGCAGGACTGTGATGCTGTCCAATGCTCCTGCTGTTACGGTGATTTGGTCTGTTGTGTTGGCGTGACCAAGTCCATCGTTTATTGAGACCGTTCCTGTTCCGACTGTTGTGGCGTCAAAGGTCGCATTCTCTGAGGGTCCTGGAGGAATGGTCCCAATACCTCCGTTGACGGTCCAGTTAACCGTCACAGTGCCAATTTGGTTGTCATCACTATCGTATTCGTATGCTGTAAAATTCCCAATGTCATCGGCTGTAAGTGTTCCAGGACTCCACGGTTCTATGCCAACTCGGAATCGCGAGCCAGATATGACTTGAATGATGTTAGTCGTATTTGAGTGTCCCAAACCATCGTTTGCAGTCACAGCTCCAAAACCAGGTTGCATTGGATCGAACAGGGCGAATGAACTTGGACCGGGAGATATGGATCCTATTCCACCTGCCACGCTCCAGTTCGCAACGATAGGTCCCAATGGATTTCCTCTCCAATCGTGCCCTGTGACATTGAACAGAGTGTTGTCGTCAGTCGTCAGAATCCCTGGTTCCCATGGGTCGATTGCTATTCTTGACGTGCCTCCAGCCAGAACATTGACGACAGTGTAGTTCGAAACCGAGTCGTCCGAGTTGTTGCAATATACTCTCCAAGCCCCTACCATTCCGGGAAGATATACGCCAGAGGAATTGACAGAGCCCCAAGGATCATCTGTTTCCCATTTCTCAGTAAAGGGTGTGTTGTGATGGAAAGAATCGTGTCCAGTGGCATTCAGGTCAACCCATTCGTCAGTCGTTCCAGTCCACGTTGCTGCGGACATGTGGATGTGGTCCAAGCTTCCGAAGAATTGATAGGTTATTCTCATATCAAGCAGGATTGGAGTTTGTATGGTGTTCGAAGCTGTCAGATTCGCTCTGAACCTGATCGTCTGGGAACCAACGGACTGAAGTGACTCTCCTCTGAAGATTTCAGTCCATGATGCTCCAGAGGTAGTTGAATACCAGTATGTGATGTTAGTTTGAGGCTGAAGTATGGAAGTAGCGTTGAATTGCTCCCAGCTCACCCAGTTGATTGGTGTCAAATCCTCGGTTTCCAAACTTCCACTAGGTTCATATCTCCAGCAGTCAATCCTCACATCTTCCAGTATGGGCCTCTTTGTCCTGTTGAGAGTTTCCATTTCGGCTTTGTATTGTATGCATCGATTCGGGGGAGATCTGATTTGAGAGCCTGTTGGGGTTGTGTACGCCGGTGACCAGCCGCTCCAGATTCCAGAACAGTCCCCAGTACGAGTATGGATCGACATATTGGTTTGACTGGGTATGGTGGAGTTCCAGCTTATGTTACCCCAATTTGTGATTGACTGGCCGTCCATTGTTCTGGAGACGTAGGTTCCATTGGCAAGTCCTCCTTCCGTGGAGATGTAGTTGACTCGAACTTTTGGTCGATTGCCGGGAACAGCAGAATGAATGCTATCGAACCTCTTCTCCTCCACCACGACGGCAGAGCTATACGGAATGAGAATCACACCATAGTTCGGCACCGTTCCGTTGATCCACTCACTCAGAAGCTGTGTGATATCCCATGAGTACCAAGTTGTCTGATCTCGTATGTCGGTCACGACATCCTCTGGGACAACGTTGAAATCTCCTCCATCGGTCGCCCAGGTGTTTACTGCATCCCTATCTTGCCATGTGACGCCATCAACCATTGGATTGTCATTCCCAACTCCTTCCTTCCATGACGCAGTCACTTTATGCAGTGAGATGTTTACTGGCATAGCAGAATCAGCGCTTCCCAGACTCAACCTGAGGCTCGATGCAGTTAACAAGTCGAGGTCTTGGAACTGAGTTATGTTGAACTGGACAAGTATCCTCTTCTCATCCACGATCCTCGCATCGAGTGTTGGTGATAATCCGAAGTTTCTGTTGAGCGGGGCTGTGCCACGGATATGTGCGTCTCCTCCCCCTATTGTTCCAATCGGATACTCAAGGACCTGAAGTATGCCAGCAGAAACGGTATCATTCAAAGTCACATTGCCAGGGTCAAGACTGACATTTACATTGAAGAAGAATGTTCCCCGTTGGAAATCCGCCAAGGATGTGTCTAGGAACTGTGAGCTTACCACGCCAAGGGTCACATTGTTTGGCAAAACGCTGAGATTCTGATATGTGTAATTGGAGGAGTTCTGAAATGACCAAGTGGCTGTCATCGTTCCATCCAGATTGTCCTGCAATGTTGGATCTGCACTCGGATCATTGACAAAGATCAACAGGTTCGATGTAAGTGTGAATACGACTAGAAGAATCAGGAAGAATCTCCTGCCCTCCATGGGTTTGGCTACTCTTGTTCTCTTGATCTGGGCTCTCAAGCATACCCTCCAATAACGAGGCTTCTTCAGCTCTCTCTCAGAAATCTCTTAGTTTGAATATATACATAGCTTCGAGAATACCTCTAATGAAAATCACTGATGATAATGGCTAGGGACTGGCTGCAGTTGGTAGAGGTCCCGATAGTACTCCAGCACCCAACTTCTCCAGAGGGTGAGTCTTGAGTATACGCTCAACCACCTTCACAAATGCGATTTCCACATTCTCCCCAGTCTTTGCACTTGTGAGTAGGTATGATGTACCATGCCCATCTCCCAGTTTTGCCAGTTCTGCCTCCTCTATCTGGATATCGTCCCGTAAGTCAGTCTTGTTTCCTATCACAAGAACTGGGATGTCTCCTGCCACTTCTCTTACGCTCCCAATCCACTCGTTCAGGCCCTGTAGGGTGTTCTCCCTTGTCAAGTCGCAAACACCCAGAACGCCCTTTGCACCTTGGAAATAAGCCTCCTGCAGCAGTTTCCTGAAACCTTTCTGGCCAATTATGTCCCATATAGTCAGGTCGATATGAAGGTCTTCCTTTGTGTCTGGATGTTTCATGTCAATCTCCCTTTTTGTGACCTTTGTCCCCATCGTCTGTAGATACCTGTCGGAGAACTCATCGAAAACGTATCTCCTTATTAGGCTGGTCTTCCCTACAGCCCCATCACCCACCATACAAATCTTCATCTTAATCTGCAGTGGTTCCTTTTCCATCCTAGCATCCCCGCTGGTGCTTTTCTAGACTCTTCCAACTTCAGAAGTTTATATAACCGTTCTTGTGTTGTTATCAATGCTGATATTGCACCTTGACTGAATTCATGCCTCTGGGACATGCACATCTTTCACTCCATACTCTCCAAGGAAGAGATGACCTTGTCCTTGTCCGCACCAAAAATATCTCTCACTTCATCAGTGAGTCCATCAAGGTCTTCGAGATTCCCAGACCAATCAATCAGTTCTTCCTCGTAGTGCCTTTCTGTTCTCAGCAGAACCTCCCTGAGGGACTCGATGTTCCTCTTTGTCTCAGTGCCTGTGTAGACAACGGCTAGATACACAAACTCGCCCCTTTCGATGAGTATTCTCTTCCTTCCGAACTCCATTGTTCTGAGCCTTTCTTGACCGTCTTGAGTTATCGATCCGTCCGCGTAGTTTTTGATCGCTGTCAGCATGGCCGAGAAGACATCCTCGTCGACTTTTAGGGATTCATGTCTTGTGATATGGTCAATCAGTTTTCCGCTCTTGTAGATGACATAGGCATCTTCAATCTTCATTGCTCCAAGGTACTTCTTGGCCAGAAGGGCAGCGATTATGGAAGTCAGGATTGCAGTGATCAGGAGCCATATCCAAGACGCTGTGTCTGGCACAATATCAGATACAGGTGGGATGATTTCTACTTCGAAGCTTGCATATGACGTCCACTCACCGTCCGAGACAGTGACCAGGACAAAGTCATGAGTAGCGTCCAGAGGATATTCAAAGACTATGATGCCTCCCACTTCGTATACGTGATTGGGATAGTTGTTAGCCAGTGTTATCTCCAGGTCTGCAAAGTCATTGTCCACATCATATGCGTACCTACTGAGGTCAAGAGTCCAAGATTGACTGCTGTTGATTATCTGCTTGGGTATGTCGTCTATTCTAGGTGCATCATTTACAGCAATTACGGTAACAGTTATCCAGCACTCAGCCAGTCCTCCGTATGGATCTGTGGCCCGAAATGTGACTCTTTCCGAACCGAACCAATCCTGCTCAGCGGAGAATGAGACATAACCAGTGATGTTGTTGATGCTCACATGGACTTGTTGGTGGCCGTAGCTGTATATGAGAAGGTCCCCGTCTCTGTCCCAGAAGGACAGAGATATGTTGAACGCGTCACTCAGTACTGTATCCTCGTAGAACACTCGGTCCTGGGGTGGATTCACAAGCTCTGGCGGCCAGTCTTCTGATACCGTAATCTGGATGATGTCGGTGTTCATTGACGATCCGTCAGATACTGTGATGGCAACGTCCAAAGTCACACCCTTCATGCTCTCCGGGAAGTGGATTATCATCACCAGATTGTCTGGAGGACTGAATTGTATGTACAAAGGATAGTTCGTATCGACTGTCAATTCCGAAGGAGGGTTATCAACGTCTGTAACGTATGGTGAAAGGTCAAAGGTGTACTCATAATCTGGAACACTGGGCGTATCGTAGTGAACGACAAGGTCTGGTACCCCAGATATCTTTGGTGGGTCGTTGACTGGCAGGACAGTCACGATTATCAGATCTTCAGCCCTGGCGTTGTGGGGGTCTATGGCCTTGAAACTTACAGTCTCGACACCGAACCAATCACTATCGGCCCAGAAATCGACTGTGTGATCCACATCATCGATTGTGATGTTCACATGAGTATTTCCGTGGACATAGTACAGGCTGTCGTTGTCAGGATCTGAGAAATAGTCATCCAAGTCGAAGTGGTCACGTAGGATTTGGTCTTCCAATAGGGTCACGTCAGGAAGCTCCCTTTCCAGAACTGGGACATTGTCATCCGTCACAGTGATTGCTATCAGCGTTACAGCTTCAAGACCTCCTTCGTCTCGGACTGTGACACGTGGATAAACGGTTGTTCCGAGGAATTCCTCTGGATACGTGAATGTTATCCATAGACCGTTTACGACAGTATGCTCCATGTCACTGCAAGTTAGATTGAGGTCCAATTTCGGTGTTTCTACATCAAATACATAATCGTAGAAGTGGTAAGGGTACGGAACATCGTAATGAAGCGAGAATGGGGTGATGCTCTCAATCACAGGCCTGTCATTATCTGGTATGATGTTGACCCAAATGAGTTGAGAGTCCACATTGCCATCACTGTCCTTCAACCATATCGAGGCCGAGTTGTTACCATAGGCATCCTGTACCGTAGTGAAGGTGATTAGATGATTCCCGGGGACGTTCTCTCCGGTGATTTGAACTATCGATCGGTCCACTCCAATGAAGTACCAGCTCAGCTCTGTCAGATTGTCCTGCGCATCTGACGCATAAGAGCTCAAGTCAAGGACCCAACTGCCATAGTCCTCCCTCTTCTCCTGGTTCGGTATTACTTGTGTTATCGTTGGATTCTGTGGTTCGTCCAGGACATTCACTATGGCTGCCCCTACTACATTGCCCTGTGAAGTCGCTGTTATCCTTATCCACCCGTCACTGAGGGTGGCATTGCTCGCTTTGAGCGTGGCATCTGTCATGGTGGAGCCTATGATTGTACCCGCGTTCGTTTCCCAGCTTGAACTGACTATCGATACTGGATTACCATCCCAATCAAAACCACTTGCCTGGAAGAGCTGTTCCTGATTCACGTATAGATTGGCCAGACTTGGGGTGAGTATGATGTGATCCAATGCCCCTACTGTCACTGAGAAGTCCCTCGTATTGTTGGAATGTCCCAATCCGTCGTCACAACTCACATTGCCACTCCCGATTGTTGTGGCATCAAAAGTCCCAAATACACTTGGACCGATGGGTATGGTGCCTATCCCCCCATTCACAAACCAGGATACGCTTGCTGGACCTATGATGTTGTCATCAGAGTCATAGTGGTAGGCATCGAAGACCATCGTGTCGTCCGCGGTCATTGTCCCCGGGTCCCATGGTACTATCCCGGCCCTTGAGATCGACCCGACCGTTACAATGATGTCGTCAGTCGTATTGGAGTGTCCGTTGCCATCGTCAGCCGTGACATTTCCCAGGCCTGGTGTGGTTGCCGAGAAGAGAGAGGAATCACTGGGTCCTGGATTAATCGTTCCAATCCCTCCCGAGATCGTCCAATTGACATTAACTGGCCCAACTAGATTGTTCTACGAATCATAGCCCGTTGCAGTGAACAGAACATCATCGTCAGTTGTCAATGGGGAAACCTGCCAAGGATTCACAGCAATCCTGCTGATCGCTCCCGGTAGAATCGTGACCGCAGTATAGTTAGAGATGGTGTTGTTAGTATTGTTACAGTAAACTCTCCAGGAACCAGCAGCTCCTGGCTCATATAGACCAGTCGGACTGATGACTCCCATAAGATCCGTTGTCGACCAGTTCGCTTGGAAAGACATCGGTGTGTGGTCCGCAGCATGTCCGACTGCGTCCAAGTCAACCCATTCATCAGCAGTTCCTGTCCATGTATCCAGCGACATATGGATATGGTCGAGTGGTCCCGCTGTCTGAACCCAGTATAGAAGCTTCATCTCTGAAAGCTCTGGAGAGACAGATCCATTGTCCGTTCCTAGAATTGCCTTGAACCTTATCTTAGGTATTGGCACGAGACTCAGATTCTCGCCAGGCATTGTGCTGGTCCATAATCCTCCTGAGTCTGTTGAATAGAAGAATTCTATGGATGTGTTGTCTTGGGTGGTCGCATTTGCATCGAACACATCCCAAACGGTGATGTTTGTTGGAATGAAGTCAATTGTCTCTACCTCCCCATTCTTGTAGTGATGCCAGTATGAGATGCTGACGTCCGAGACTGAAGGATTGTTTGCTGGAATCGTTGTGACGAGATAAACCTTGTATTGGAGGTACTGTGCCACAGGGCTTTGAATTGGTTCTCCTGAAGCAATGGAATAAGGCGACCATGATGACCAATTACCGTCAATAGCAGGCGTTGAACCACTTCTAGTTCCGATAGCTACGATCGTCCCTGGCGGTTCTGCAGCGCTCCAGCTGATATCCCCCCAGATGACGGTGTGGGTAGCATCGTAGATTTCCGAATGGAATATTCCGTTTGCCCAGTCTTGAGCTGTCCCCCACATTGTGACATTGTCAAGCAGAAGAACCAGCTTTGAGGGGCCAGTTGTGTTTGTCCCAAGGTGTAGCTGGAAACTGATATTGTGAATCCCAGGATCAACCAGATGCTTGCTGACGTTCGCTTTTTCCATCTTCCACGCGACGACAGACAGATTGAACCTGGTCCACACCGGAACTGAATCGATGACAACGGTTAGATCGACAACCGTGAGGCCATCCTGGCCTTCAATCCAATTGTCAAATGTCAGTTGGATATCTCTCCAACTCACGCAGATGTCTGATAGGATTGGTGTTTCACCTGGATCATTAGTATTCAGAATGACCCTGTATTGGATGTAGGGTGCAGGGGAAGATTTAATCAGTTGACCCGATGAGTTCGTGTAGGAGATTGCAGGTTTCCAGGACTCCCACTGGTCAGGATTTAGAATCGGGTCAGGATCCGTTCCAGTTCTTGTCTGAATGATTAGGTCGGTTACACTGGGTTGGATTGTCCCGGTCCACTGGATATAAGCATCAAGCTTATCTGGATTGTAATACTCCACAGAAGAAAGGTAGGTCCCGGTCAGTTGATAGACTCTCGCGCTCACATTCAGCAGGAGTTCTGGCCAGTCGGCAGGATTGAGCGAATCGCTGCTGGCAAATCTGTATGGGGACTGGTTGTCTCCTCCCACTGCCCTCAGCAGCAATCCATAGTTCGGATAATCACCGTCCACCCATCCTTGTACGAGTTCGGTGATGTTCCATTCCACCCAGCCGAGATTGCCCGACAGGATCGTTATGGTATCATAGGGCCAGAGGTTGACGTCCCCACCTTCTCTTGTCCAGCGTTGACCAATCATCCTCTCATTCCAAGTGGCGGTCATCTCATCCCAGGGACTGAGTAGCCTGTAAACTGTGACGGTTAAATCTGACATCCCAAAGTCCTGGAAGAAGTAGAGTCTCAACAAAGCTGAGTTCACCGAGACTATTGGAAGTGATCTAAGGTTGAAGTCCAGTATAGCCCTTGATTCTACCCCCATAATCGGATCATAGCTCAGCTCAAGAAACGGAGAAATACCGAAGTTCTGGTCGGGCAAGTTCTCAATCAGAGTAGTATCCTTCATGATCAACGGGTCGGGTTTGAATGGTATGGTCCTTGTATCGGACATACTTTGGAGAACCACATCCCCTGGGCTGAGGTCGATATCCACTGTCGAGACGTTCCCTCGCTTGAAGTCATCCTGAGTCGTGTCAAAGAACCCTGTCCTGATGCTCTTGGAGAACGTCTGGTTGAGGTAGGCGGTCTCACTGAAAGACTCCAACTCTATTGTGATCCATACCCTATCGAATGCCACGAACCTATTTCTTGCGATATCATCGTTCATGAAGAATATCTGTATTGTTGTAACATCAAGCCAGGTCCAAGAATCGCATGCACTTGTAATGTCGTAGGACTTGTTCGTATCCATAATCTCGAATGGAAGTGGCTGTATCTCTGTGACCCTTCTTATCCCCCAGCAGTCAATGTATTCGATAGCGTTGTATCCGTGATAGTCCGGAGCTTCAACCATGTATTTTGCATTGAGAGTGACCTTCTCAATGTTGCCAGAAAGACCTGCCGTGTCAAAGGTGTCAATGAACATGTCCTGTGTAGGTCGGACTACAAATCTGAAACCATCGTCCCATCTAGTCTCATCAACGGGATCTCCATCTCCTCCCGTTCCTCCACCACTCCTGGGGAGAGCTTCCGCGCTTGAATTCGGATGGGAATCGGCTGTATGCTCAAACAGCACGTTCTGTTCGAGTGGGTTCCAGCCAACCATGATGCTTGGACTTCGGTCATAAGTCCAATTCAAATCAGTGGAGAATGCTCCGTTCTGGACTAGGTCCAAAGACGAGAAGTTCACAATGAGCCTGGGATGTCTGTCTGGGAATCCTGCATCATCACTGCTGTAGAAGGCAGGATCGACTCCAGAATCAGTTGAATCGTTAACTTGTTTCAGCAGTAGGCCGAGATTGGCATAACTTCCATCTAACCAGGATTGCAGAAGCGGAGTGACATCCCAGCTGATCCATCCAAAAACCCCGTCTTGGAGAGTTTGGACATCATAATTGAAAGGATCGAAATCCCCTCCCGCTGTTGTCCATGGATGGGTGCCATCATAGTCGTTGTATGTTAGGCCCATCTCGGACCACCAGTGTGTGGTCCTGTGAACGCTGACACTGGTGGGGTTTCCAGCAATGCTCTGATAGTAATACAGCTGGAGGGTAGCTTGGGAAATCGTCGAAGTAGGAGGCAGAGAAGATAGGTTGAATTGGATGAAGCTTCTCTTGATGATATTCGGGGCCCCACCCACAAGCCGAAGCTGATTGGAAGTCCCGTAGTTCATATTCTGACCTCCACCGCTCATTATGTAGGAATCCTTGATATCGAGAGGGCCTGGCTGTATTATCCGGGTAAGAGTGGTCGGTGTGGAAGTGTTTTCTAGCCTAATCTCTCCGGGTTGCGTTGTTGTGTCTATGTTAATTGTCTGGGTAGCACTCTCAAAATCAGATTGGGAGGTCTGGTTCCACCATTCAACGCCTGAGTCAAGTAGTACCGAATTATTGCTCACTGTGGTGTTTGTGAACGTATAGTTTGTGACATTCTGGAAGTCCCAGACGGATTCGAACAACCCACTGCCATGATCCAGGATTCTCGGATCACCTTGAGAATCTTCGGTCATTCTAACGGCGGATGACAAGATCATCAGTGCGATTAGAAACAGTATTTGAAACCTGGTCTTCGGCATCGCCGATTCACCTGTGCATCCTGAATTCATTGCTGTCTCACATTCCTTTCTCAGAATCGGATATTTGTAGTCCAGAAGCGTTGAAATAACTGCGTTCGCTATTATCGAAAATGAAAATTATCACGATTCTTCGGCTACCGCTCTTGAAGGAACCTTCTGCTGTGCTTTCATGGCTTTTCGATGTTCCACGATCGTCTTTGCCAGATAATCAAAGAGATCCTCTACATTCTCCCCAGTCTTTGCACTTGTGAAAACAATCTCTGCGTTGTACTTCTCCATAAGTTCCTTCAGGTCGGGTTCCTTCACTGTTATGCTGGTCTGTAAGTCATTCTTGTTAGCCGCTGCAACGACTGGCACAGTACCTGCAATTTCTTGAACTCTCTCTAGCCAGTCCTGCAGTCCTTTCACTGTTTCTTCCCTTGTCAAGTCGCAGACAGCGATTATTCCGTCCACACCGAAGAAGTAAGCCTCCTGTAACAACCTTCGGAAACCATGCTGACCCATTATGTCCCAAATCGCCATGTCGATTTCAGTATCATATCCACCTTCAGAACCCGGTATTTTCATTTCCTTTTTGGAGATCTTGGTGCCAATGGTTGTGAGATACTTGTCGCTGAACTCATCAAACAAGAATTTCCTGACTAGGCTGGTCTTCCCCACAGCACCGTCTCCCACGAGACAGATTTTCAGTTTGAGCCGGTTTCCATATTCTATAGGCATATTCTCTACATTCCTTGGAACTTGAGTGATAACCCTTTTCAAAACCTTATAACGCTTTTCTCGGAGTTATCATGTTTGATAACCGATGGCCATCTCACTGGTGTTCATTTCCCAATAACTTTAATAGGCTCTTTGAGTATTGAGCGGTCGCCTGGGCTCCGACTCTGAATGGATGCTCGGGTGCGGGCCCGTAGCTTAGCCTGGTGGAGCGTCTGGCTCATAACCAGATGGTCGTCGGTTCGAAATGCACGTTGACTGTTGATCGGTCCTTGCTACGAAAATCCGACCGGGCCCATTTCTACTTCCCTGTTACCGACAATCTACTTATCTTGATGTGAGGAAGGGTGAAGCTCAGAATCGTTTCTCTCTCCTCGGACACGGACTCGATTTCCTTCATTATCTCGAAAACGTTTCCCGAAATCAGGGTATCAGTAACGGGCTGGATGATTTCTCCATTTTCGATAAGGAATCCACCCTTCACCACGGCAGAGAAATCTCCACTCACAGTTTCTGGAAAACCTGAAAGACTTCTTACAACTATGCCATGCTTTGTTTCGCTCACCATTTCCTCAAAGCTCGACTCACCGCCCTTCATTATGAAGTTGGTCGTTCCAACCGTCGGAGGTCGTCTGTAGTCACCCGAGGCATTTCCAGTGCTATGACTATCTCCTTTGTTTGCAGTCTTTGTGTTGTGGATGAAGGACTTCAACTTCCCCTTCTCAATTAGAGTGTTTGGACGATGAGGTAGGCCCTCTCTGTCGAAGGCCGAGGTTGAGAAGCCATCTGCCAGTAGACCATCGTCCTTTATTGTGAGGTCCGCAGAAACCACCTCCTTTTCAATCCGGTCAGCGAATTTGCTCATCCCCTTCTGCACATTATCGGAGTTGACTGCCTGGCTTACAACCGAGCCAAGAAGGGCTCTCCCCACATCCGGCCCCAGTATGGCAGGCCCTTCGAAGCTCTCGACACTTTTGGCCCCAAGCGAAGATATCACCCTTTCCGCAAAACTCTCGGCCACCTTGTTGATATCAACCTTTCCGACCTGATGAGTGAAGTCAATCGCGAAATCCAAATTGGAGACTTCCTGTCCGTCAATAGCCATTCCGAACAGATAATACAGGAAGTTGCTGGTCTTCTCCTCTGCCTCCACACCTCTCGAATTCACAATTGCTTCCTCACCCTTCGTTGCTGTGAACACACCTGACTCAATAGTTACTCTTTCATCGAAGTCTCTTGCGACGTTGAGCAACTCGGCCGCCAATCGTAGAGCATCTTCAGTCTGGAACCCCTCGCTCTCCGGGTCATACAACCCTTCAAGCCTTTTCAACGGAGCACTATCCGGCAATTCGTTCCACGGTTCAGACGGTGCATGACCTGCCAGCCGGAGAGCTCTCTCTATTGCCTTCTCGACCTCTTCCTCGTCGATGCTGTTTGTTGACGCAAAACCCAATCCGTTGTTCTTGAAGACCCTGAGACCCAATCCAGAGACTACTTCAGCGCTCCCAAGGTGTATGTCATTGTTCTCCAGAGTGACTTCAGTGTTATCCCCTTTCAACAGAAAGATCTCTGCCTCGTCAGCGCCAAGTTCCAGCGCCCTCTTGATACCAAAATCGGCAAAGGAAAGCAGATCGCTCATGGCTATCCCTCAGTTCTGCCCCCCACTAGGGCCTTGCATCTTAGATGCGGTCCTCCACCATCGACCTTCGCTGCCTGACCTTTGAAACAGAACCCGTAGCCCATGTCAAACTCGAAGTCCTGACCAACCATATCCACGCTCTTCAGAACATCAAATGCCCGGCCGCTTATCGTCACATTCTTCAACAACTTCCCTATCTCTCCATTCCTTACCTCATAGGCTTCCTCGACTGTGAACATGAACTCGGCATTTGCATCGGCCTGCCCTTCTCCACCTCCCTTGAGAAGGTACCCCTTCTTGGTCTCTTGTATGATTTCTTCCACTTTGGATTCGCCTGGCTCGATGTACGTGTTCCTCATCCTGATAACTGGCGTGTCACCATACTCGTACGCCCTGGCGTTACCGCAGGGATCCACACCCAGACTTCCCGCAATCTCCCTGCCAACAAGGTATGTCCTCAGTTCACCCCCAACTATGATTCTGGAATCCTTGCATTTCACTCCTTCATCATCAACAGGGATGCTTCCCGCAGAGTGCTCATACATCTCCGGCATACCGCTATCAACAAGTGTCACCAATGGGCTGGCCACCATCTGACCTATCTTGTCCTTGGTGATCGAGCCTGCTGAAACCAGATCACCTTCCACGGTATGGCCAATCGCCTCGTGACATATGAGTCCGACCAGGCTGGGATGTAGAATCACTTGGGATGTGCCTCCTTCAGGATTGGATGCGTCAAGAAGCTCAAGTGCGAGTTTCGCAGCCTTCTCGGCCACTTGCTCGGGTGACTTCCTTGAGAACAGGTCCTTCCAGCCTCCTGTCACGCATACAGCTTCGTATCCCCTGTTCATATCTCCATTCCTGCCAGCCACCGCGGATACCGAGAACTCTGGCTTCACGTCCATCAATTCAACATTCGCACCGTCGGATGTCACGATGGACTTCTCATCCATGATTTCGTAGTAAGTGCATGTAGAGCTCTTGATGTCGTTCGAGTAACTCCTAGTCCTCTTCTCTATCTCCCGTACGAGTTCCATTTTCTCTTCCAGCGAATGGTTCTCCACGGGATCATTGATCTTTGGTTTGAAGGATCCCTGGGCAAGTTCTGCCTCTGCCAAGGCCTCTACGCCATCTCTTCTGCCCTGGCTGGCTACCTTCCCGGCCTTGAAGGAATTCTCCAGGCATGCTACCAAACCCTCCCTATCCAGTCGGTTGGTGCTGCTGAATCCCCAAGCCCCATTGACCAATGTCCTTATTCCAACACCCTTGTTTGATATGGAACTGGCGGACTCCAGTTCTCCCTTCTCTATCGAGATCCGGTTTATATGCCTGGATTGATATCTTAGCTCCGTGTATTGAGCCTTGCTCCCTTCCCCAATCTTGGCCAATATGTCTATCAATGATATCGTGTTGTGTATGGGGCATTTTGACTTAATAGCTTTCCAATTCAATTCTGAGTAAAAGGGTTTTTTAGGTGCTAGGACATGGAACCACCAATGGACATGATGAAGCAGTTGGACACCCGAACACAGGAATGTCTCAAAGAACTCGGAATCGAAAGACTCACAGAACTCCAGGAGAGATCCATCTCCACCATCGCGAAAGGCAAGAACGCCCTTCTGATTGCCCCTACAGGGGTGGGGAAGACAGAAGCAGCTGTCCTGCCGTTGTTTGAGAAGATAATTGACGAGAAACCTGAGAAGATCAGCCTCATCTACATCACTCCTTTGAGGGCATTGAACAGGGACATGCTGAGAAGAATGAGCTTCTTCGAAGAGCGCCTCGGAATCGAAGTCGCAGTGAGACACGGAGACACCTCCAAAAAGGAGAGAGCGAGGCAGACCAGACATCCCCCGGACGTGCTGATAACTACGCCCGAGACGCTGCAGATTATGTTCACTGGCCGCATACTGAGATCGCATTTGAAGAACGTTAGATGGGTAGTTGTTGACGAGATCCATGAACTTGCTGAGGATGAACGAGGAGGACAGCTTGCAGTGGGCTTGGAAAGACTGGCTTCTCTGTGCGGTAGGGACTTCCAGAGAATAGGGCTATCTGCTACCGTGGGGAACGACAAGGAGGTTGCGAACTTCCTGGGAGGCGTTGGCAGAAAGGTGGAGGTCATCAGGGTCGAGATTCCTAAGGACATGAGGAGATTGGTCGAGAGTCCGGCAAAGAAAAAGACAGATGAGAAACTTGCAGATGAATTGCATATTGTGGAGGAACTTGCTCCCGCCATCCGAAGATGCAAGTCCTTGATCGAACAGCATGTGTCCACGCTCTTCTTTGTAAATACGAGGGACAATGCTGAGTTCCTGACATCCAGGCTCAAGCTGTGGCAGGAGGACTTTCCGATAGGCGTTCATCATGGGTCTTTGTCCAAGAATATCAGGATTCAGATGGAGGACGAGTTCAAGAATGGCATCCGGAAGTCTCTTGTTTGCACATCCTCGCTCGAACTTGGGATTGATGTAGGCAACGCTGACTTCGTTCTTCAGTACACCTCGCCACGACAGGTGGGAAGGCTGATACAGAGGATAGGAAGATCCGGGCATGGTGTTGGAGAGGTTTCGGACGGAACCATAATTGCTGCTGACGGGGACGATTTTGCGGAGGCCTGTGTGATAGCCAGGAAGTCATTAGCAGGTGAGCTGGAGGACGTCAAGGTGAGAGAGAACGACCTCTGTGTACTCGCAAACCAGATCATAGCATTTACAATGACAACCTCTCGGAACGGTGTGGACGAGTCTTTTGAAATCATACGTCGTTCCTATCCCTTCAGGAGCTTGAAGAAGACATTGTTTCTTGATGTTCTGCAACAGCTGGATGGCTTGAGGACGATAAGATTGAGGGGCGACTCTTTCTTCAGATCCAGAGGTTCCACGGAATACTTTTACGAGAACATCTCAATGATTCCGGACGAGAAGACATATGTGGTGATAGACATCAGCTCTAGAAGACCTATCGGGACCTTGGACGAGAGCTATGTTGCATCCTATGCGGAGACAGGGACCACTTTCATAATGCAGGGAACCACCTGGATTATCGTCGAACTGAAGGAGGATAGAATACTGGTGGAGAGATATGGAAAGGTGGGGACCATTCCAAGCTGGGTTGGAGAGGAGATTCCAGTTCCGTTTGCTGTAGCGATGGAAGTGGGTGCGATTAGGAGATCGAAGTCTCTCGAGGAATACAACTGTAACGAACACGGAAGAAAAGAGTTCAAGAAGTATTTGGAATCCCAGAAGGACTTCCCGGTTCCAACGGACAAGTTGGTGATTGTCGAGTCTGCAGGAGATGAAATGGTTGTCAATGCCTGTTTCGGGAGCAGGACGAACGAGACTCTTGGCAGGTTGATATCCGCCATGCTCTCAGCCAAGCTGGGTGAGAGTGTGGGAATACATTCAGACGCCTATAGGATACTGATTCAACTTCCAAGGAAGATCAATCCAAGTGCAGTGAAGGAGGTTCTCGAGACTACGGATCCAGACGCCTTGGAAAGCTTCATGAAGATTGTCTTGCGAAACTCGAGCCAGTTGAGGTGGCACTTTCTCTATTCTGCGAAGAAGTTCGGAGCAGTTCGAAGAGGCCTGGACTACCGCCAGGTGAACGTAGGGAGATTGATGAGAGCCTTTGAGGACACCCCCCTCTTCGAAGAGTCCATCGGAAAAATGATGTGGCAGAAGATGGACGTTCCAACGGCAGCAACCGCGTTGAGGATGATTCAAAATGGGGAGATCAAGGTGGAAGTATGCCAGGGGCTCTCCAGCATCAGTCTAGCCGGATACGAGAAAGCAAGAGAGCTTGTTGCTCCCAGGTACGCTGACAAACAGACCCTGGCCGCATTGAAGAAGAGAGTGGAGAAGCAGGAGGCTGTTCTGGCTTGCATGAAATGCCAGGGCACCAGACGAATAAGAGTGAAAGATGCTCCAGATAAAGTGAAGTGCGAGATCTGTGGGTCCCTCATGATGGCATCCTTGCATCCTTTTGACAGACCTCTAGTCAAGTTGGTGGACAAGAAGAGCTTGTCGAAGGAAGAGAAGAAGGAACTGAAAAGACTCCTCAAGAATGCCAATCTAGTCCGTGAGAAGGGAAAAAAAGCCATCTTTGCTTTGGCAGGAAGGGGCGTGGGACCAGACACAGCAGCAAGGATAGTGGCCAGGTTGCACGAGAACGAAGAAGAATTCCTGAGGGATGTGCTGGCTGCCGAGGTCAACTATGCAAGAACGAAGAGATTCTGGGATTGAACGATTGTTCTGTGAACTGTCCCATTGCACTGAAAGAGGTAAAGGTTTTATACTCTCGCTTTGTTATGACGGAACGGATTGTACAAGCCGTTAATCCATCGAAGAAGGGAGGGGCCACATGCCCGTTCAAAATGGTGGCAAACCAATAGTACTCACCGCTTCAAGAAGTGAGATTAGCAGATACAGTGGGGACCCTTTCGCCGCTTTCATGGCGACCTTTCCCAATAAATGGGTACCCAAGATCCTTCTCAACGAAGAATGGTTCGAAGCCGAGAACCTGAAGGATGGTCAGGCAAGATTCGTACCATATGGTCTGAGGAAGATAGAGACGATTCTCAAGGACCAATTCGGGGAGGAGAACATAGCCACTGTTCATCCCGAGAAATTGCACGAGTTTGTAGGTCCAAATACGAAGGTCGTCGGCGTCACTTCAATGGACCCCATGGGGCTGGCCTATGTTAGTATCACGTACAACTCCATGATAGGAATAGGCGGGGCATCAGTCGATGAGGTTGAGTTCCGAAGGGTGATGGAGAACCCTGCGTTGAAGAAATACCATCCAAGGATTATTGTTGGTGGCAGTGGAGCTTGGCAGGTGAGGGACGCTGGCAAAGTGGAAGAATATGGAATAGACACACTCGTTCATGCAGAGAGCGAACTCATTGTTGCGGACTTATTCAGGAAGGCCTTGAACGGCGAGGCTCTTCCTAGAGAGGTCGAAGGCTCACACGTTCCCTTGGAGAAGATTCCTCAAATATCTAGAGCGGCCAGCTATGGTGTTGTGGAGATCACTCGAGGATGCGGAAGAGGTTGCCACTTCTGCTCGCCCACGACCAAGTCCAGGCACTCTGTCCCCATTGACTTCATCATGAAGGAGGTCGAAATCAACATCAAGGGGGGATCGAACTCGATCTTCACCGCCACTGAGGACATGTTCATCTACAAGTGCGGTCCTAAGTTTGTTCCGAACCGTGAAGCTGTCGTAGAGTTGTACAAATCGATTGCAGACTATCCAGGAGTCAGATATATACACCTTTCACACGCATCTGTGGCTCCCGTTGTCCATGACCCGAAGCTGGTGGAGGAACTGACACCGATACTGATGCCCAAGACGAAGTATGTGAAAGGCTTCAGAAGCTACACGAAGGACTTCGTAACGGTTCTGTTCGGCATTGAGACTGGAAGTATCAGGTTGATGGAGAAGTACATGAAAGGCAAGGCTCTTCCGTATCATGTTAAGGACTGGCACGAGATCGTAACTCAGGGTGTCGGTATCTTCAACGACTATGGATGGAGACCCATGTGCACCATAATCACCGGTTGGCCCGATGAGAATGAGGACGACACTCTCCAGAGCCTTGAGCTGCTGGACAAGTTGAAGGGAAGTGAAATGTTCTATGTACCATTGCTTTTCATTCCTCTTGAAGATTCGAAGTTGCGGGACGAGAAGATTATGCCCTTGGACTATATGAGTGAGGCTCAGTGGGACATAATGTCAACCTGCTGGAAGGAGAACATAAATGTCTGGGACCCTGGCAAACAACCGCTTTTCAGCATTGCGGCTATGTTCTCGTATTTTCTTTTCTACCGATGGAAACATGGCCCAAAAGCTTTCAGGCCCCTGATGAAGATTGCGGGATTCCCCGACTCCTTTTTGGGCAAGATGGACAGAAGTTGTGATCCGAAGTATTGCCAGCCTGTCTGAGGGCAGCAAAAAAGTAAGATGTCTTTAAGGACCGCCTATTGTGTGTCTGTTCTGAACCGTACATCCATGCCCTTCAGTGTCTCAAAAATCTTGTCAGCAAGCCAGATTGCGTCCTCAACCTTCGCTTTCTTGTCCCATTCATATATGAAGTCATAATTGCCTTTTGTGGGTTTGAACCCGATTGCTACAAGTCTGTTGACCACTTCAGATGGTCTAGCACCGTCCGTGCAGAACGTAACCGTAAGATACGTTATCATCAGACCTTTGAAGCGTGCAGAAGATAATAAGGTTTGCTATGGCATCCGAATTCACAGGTCTGCTATCCGAGAGCCACTTCGATACCTTTATATTAGAACAGTTGCTAACTTATTCCTGGTGGCACCTTGGCCGAAGGGAAATCTGTTCGTTGCGCTGTATGTGGGTATCCCAATCCGCCGGGCGCGGAAGCATGCAAGGAATGCGGGACCAAATTGGTGCCCTCTGTGGAAGCAGGAATGGAAGAAGACGAGATAGACAAGCTCCTGGAGGTCTTGGGAGAAGTCGAGACCCCCACCGCAGCACCCAAAGGGAAAGCCGGGTTGGATATTGAAAAGGAGATTGTGGACGAGCTTCTTGACTCCCTTCTGGTCGAAGAGGAAAAGGAGGCTAAGGAGGTCTTTGAGTGCCCGATGTGCGGTGCGACCCTCAATGCCGATGCAGTGGTCTGTTCTTCGTGCGGTGTTGAGTTCGAAGCTCCTGTTCCAGAGTTGGAAGTTCCACCACCACCTACCGCGGAGGTCCCGGAGGAAATCGCAGAAGAGAAGTATGAACCATCCGTCAAGGTGGAAGTCTCTGAGGTTGATCTTCCCAAGATGCGAAGTTTGAGCGGAAGGCTCATTGATGTTGTTGTTATCATAACTGTCATTGCTTTGGTGGCTGTCTTCTTTGCCTTTGGGATGTATTCGGCAACAGACATAACGGTGGTGTCACTGGGTGTCTTTGGAGGCATCGCAGTTGGTGGAATGATAGTCGGGCTGGCCCTTTTCAGGATAAGCACTTCAGCAATGGCGCAGGGCGACAGGTTGGTGAAGGAAGGACGGTACTCTGACGCCATCGAATACTACAATAGGGCGATCCGAATGGGGTCCAAACCTTCTGTGGCCTGGTCGAGCAAGGGAGTCGCCTTCAAGAGAATGAAGGAGTACGATGAAGCCCTGAGATGCGAAGACATCGGCATCAAGATTGACCCAAAGAACGAGTTCGCTTGGTGCAACAAAGGGGACATCTACTTCAAGAAAGGTGAGTTCCCAGAGGCGGTGGCCTGCTATGACAAAGCGCTGGAGATTAGGCCTCGTTACGCAATCGCCTGGAACAACAAAGGAGCGGCTCTTGCCAGACTTGGAGAATTCAAGGAAGCGAAGTCCTGTCATGAGAAGGCAATCAAGCTCAGGCCCAAGTATATTGCCGCTTGGCTGAACCGCGGAGAGGTCCTTGTTCGTCTAGGTCAACGGGAAGAGGCCGAGAAATCCTTGAGAAGGGCCAAGTCCTTGGGAGCCTAGCCACGGAAACCTTTTGCTATAACGAAGATCTCGCGACTGCTTGATGTTGATGCTTTGGGTGAGTGAGATTTGCAGAAATCGAATCTGCTGGCAACCGCCTTTTGATAATCATGAAATTGATCTCCTTGAAAAACCTTGGCAACGAAGTTCCCTCCTTTTCTCAAAATCTCTAGCGAGAAATCAAAAGCGATTTCCGCGAGGGAAATGGACTTGGCCTGATCGATGTGCCTGTTTCCGCTCAATCTGGGGGCCATATCGGATATGACTACGTCAACATCTCCTTCGGAGGCTTCCCGGATGCTCTCAAATGCTTCAGGATGGGTCAGGTCTGCTCTCACCAGTGCGACATTGTCCAGTGGCTTCATTCTCTTTCTGTCCACTGCTATCACCCTCCCTTCTTTACCAACAATCTCGGATGCGACCTGAGACCAGCTTCCAGGGGCGGCACCAAGATCCACAACAAGGTCCCCGTTCTTCATCACACTGAATTTCTCGTTGATCTGGATAAGCTTGAAGGCCGCTCTACTCCTGTATCCTATCTCCTTTGCCTTCTTATAATAGCCGTCCTCTTTCCTCTGTTTTACCCAACTCTTAGGCATTTCCCTCATCATCCGAAACAGGCGTATTAACCATTGCGGTCGATACTTCTTCCCTGAAAAACATGCTGGCTACCGAAAGTATTAATATGCCAGACACCAAAATATAATGATTGCACAAAAATCTGGAGGAGTGTGGAAATGGTAATGACGGAGGGCGATGAGATTATTGATCTCGAGAATCGCTTGAACTGGATAATAGGCTGAAGGCCTGCAGTCAAGAGGAGGAACGCCCGCCGTCCCCTAAAACTGACAGAATATAACGTGAGAGCTTTGTTCAACATGACATCAAAGGAACTTCTCTATGCGTTGTGCAGAAAATTGGGCTATGTCGTGGTGAAGAAGAAGTCAGGCATCGAAGTGATTAGGTAGTTCGGGTCGGTGGGATTTTCATCCTCGTCGATTAGCGTAGTCCCTATATTTCGGGAAAAACTAAATCCTTTTTCTGCCTATCGTCGCCCGTGGTTGCATGGTGAAGACCTACACTGAGGCGGGAGTTGACATAGAGAAGGAGTCAGAGTCCATTGATGCCATTGTCAAGGAATTGAAGTACCGGAGGACCGGTCTCGGACAGATTTTGGACATTGGACGCCATTTCACGGGTCTGATAGACTTCGGAGAATATTCCCTCTCCTTGTGCACTGACGGAGTTGGAACGAAGCTCTTGGTCGCCAAGGGGATGAACAAGTGGGATACTGTGGGCATCGATTGCATCGCTTTGAACGTCAACGACATGATCTGTGTGGGCGCTGAGCCATTGGCATTCGTTGACTACTTGGCTCTCAGCAGATATGACAAAGAGGTTGTTAGGCAGATTGGTGTAGGTCTGAACAAAGGGGCCGAGCAGGCAAATATCTCCATTATTGGTGGAGAACTCTCCACAATTCCAGAAATCGTGAAGAACTTTGACTTAGCCGGAACGTGCCTGGGTTGCGTGAGGAAGGACGAAATCATAACTGGCGCAAAGGTTAGTCCAGGCGACTCCATAATAGGTTTCAGGAGCAGCGGTATTCATTCAAATGGGCTCACATTGGCCAGGAAAGTGTTCGAGGAAGCAAATCTGTCCTATGAGGACAACCTTCCAAACGACGATCAGAAAGTGGGTGAGGCCCTCTTGGAACCCTATGAGATATACGTACGCCCAGTGCTGGAACTCATCAAGCAGTTCGATGTCAAGGGAATGGCCAATATCACTGGGGGAGGATTTAGGAATCTTGCTAGGATGAACTCGGATGTCGAGTTCCGGATAGAACAGCCCTTTGACCCACATCCCGTCTTTGACAGTATCCAGAGCCTGGGCGGAATAGACGACAGAGAGATGTACCAAACCTTCAACATGGGTCTTGGATTTGCAGCGGTAGTCCCAGAGGAGGACGCGGATTCGTCCGTTGGGTTTCTAAAGGAAAAGACGACGGCTAGAGTAGTAGGTTCAGTTGAGGAAGGTCAGGGAGTATCCATTCCCGGAAAAGGCCTGCATTATGATAGGTATTAGGAACTGATGTTTACGAGGGTTCAATATGTCTGTGAAGGAAGTGAAGTTGCTCTCAGATGGGTACTTCAACATTGATATGGGACTGCTGGTCTATGGCAAGACCAAGTACTATGGAAAGGTCTACAAGGCGGCGCTGAAGCCCCTTCTCATTGTCTGCAATGACGAATATATCTTGGTGGATACTGGGATAGGAATCTTGCCTGAGAGGGTGAGGAAGTTCTATACTCTGGATAAGAGCAAGGACCTGGCCACAAGCCTGAGGGAGAGTGGCTTCTCTGTTGACGATATCTCTGTGGTGATATCCACTCATCTTCATCTAGATCATGTTGGGAACAACGCTCTTTTCAAGAACGCCAAGTTCTTTGCCCAGAGAGAGGAGATCGAATACTCGAAGAAACCGCACAGATTCCAGAAACAGGCATACCTGAAGGAGTATCTTGATAGGGTAGACTATAAGCCAATCTCAGGGAAGAAAGAGATAGTAGAAGGAGTCTGGACCATTCCAACGCCTGGCCACACACCCGGACATCAATCCATATTGGTCAAGGGGAAGGAGACATATGTCTACTGCGGGGATGTGTGCCCTCTAAAAGAGAACTACGAAATGAGGAACATCGTCGGGGTCCTCCACAATCCAGTCAATGCCTTGGAGTCCATTGACAAACTAAAAAAGTTGGGTGGTCATCCAGTATTCTCACACGATAATGAGCAAATGAAGCTCAAGGTCTAGACGGCAGATGCTTGGGTGATCATGTGCTTTTTCTCTTGGGCCTGCTGCAGACGGCGTATTCATCGCCATCGAAGAAGATGTCCTGATCGGGGTTCTTCTTCTGTAGTTCCTGTATCTTGTCTAAAACGTCCCGCAGGGTTATTGAATCGTCCCCCCTATCAATCTTGAACAGAATCTTCTTCTTCATCAATTATCAACCTTTCCAATAGCGCTGGCCTTTAAATACCCATAGCTTCTGACTTGCTTTGCTGAGCATCTATGATGGCATATTAATATCTTTCTTTATCGAAAAACGATTGGGGTGTGAAAGTTATTTATAGTTTACTAAGAATATACTTTATCCATACGTGGTTCATCCTTGTAGAATAGCGGTTTCTAGAGGTGCCTGACTTGGTCGCCAAGGAGAAAGGGAAAGAGAAAAAGGCTACTCCTGCCAAGGTGGCTGATGGTGCTTGTCCTCAGTGCGGAAGCGCTTTGGATGCATCAGGGAATTGTCCATCCTGTAGCCCAAAGGCAGGTCCAGCAGGCAATCCAAAAAGCCCTCCCAAAGCCAATCCCAAAGGTAACCCAGCAGACAATCCCAAGAAGGCTGGGAATCCCGGCGGCGCGAAGACAGCGGAGGCGGGCCCAAAACCGAACCAACTCAAGATACTGGCAAAGGTGGCCAATATGGCCACTGCCGAGATTTTGTACAACGCCGGATTCAAAACCATCGAGGACCTGGACAAAGCGTCAGTGGAGGATCTTCAGGCGATAGAGGGAATCGACGGAAAGATGGCGGAGGCTGTGCAGAAGAATGCGTCCAGCATGGCCAAGAAGGGTAAGAAGAAAGAGAAGTCGGATGACGCTCTCAAGAAATGGCTCACAGGCGAGTCTGAGGAGAACGGACTGACCGTCTGGCTGGGCGGGGATATGACTGGTGCAAAGGGAGCCCCTGCCGCATCTCCGGCGAAAGATGATCCCACGATGACAGCTCTCAAGAAATGGCTCACTGGAGAGGAAGATGCTCTGGGTGAGTGGCTGGGCGAAGAAGCAGAGGGACCAGACGTAACAACAGAGGTTGCCGCCCCGTCCGAGGAGCTACTGGCAAGGGAAAGTGAGATCTCCCGCGGAGAGGAAGAGCTGAAGAAGGCGTCAGAAGAGTTTGAGAAGGAAAGAATCGAAGTGGAGAAGCTCAAAGAGACAATATCAATGGAACTTGAGAAGATTCAGACTGGCGATTTCGACCCCATGCGGCTAATCGAGGAGACGGCCCAGGTTAGCAGGGATCTGCAGACCGAGATTAAGAGGCGAAAGGAACTGGAGGAAGATGTTGAGCACATCAAGAAAGGAACCTCGGCCGTTGTCAAATATCTCAAGGCCCAGTTGTTGAAAGGTGGCAGTGCGGTATCAAAGAAGAAGATTGCCGAGGAAGAGGTGAAGAGGAAGAAGCTCGAGGCCGCTCTTGAAGCTTCACATGAACAGCTCGAGACTCTCAAGGAACAGTTGGATGGCAAGATCGACGAGCTTCCAGCAGACATAAAGGAGATCAAGAGCAGGGAATTGGCACTTGTAGAGAAAGAGGCCGAACTGAAGGCAAGAGATGACGAACTGGAAGCCTTCGAGATGGCGTTAAAGAGCGGTGATATCTCAGTGGGTGGTGGAGAGTTCTCGGAGGAGGAGCTACAGTCCAGATTGCAGGAAGAGCTTCGCCAGAAAGAGAACGAGTTCTTGAAGAATGAAGATGGGCTGAAGAAGCAGATAATCCTTCTGGAGGAAGAGATACAGAAACATAAGATTGAGGAGAAACAGAGGGAAGATAGCGCCAGACTTAGGCAGATGGGCGCCCCGGAAATAGGGGAAGAGCTCTTGAACAAAGAAAAAGAGTTGCAAAGTAAAGAGAAGAGCATCCTCATCCGGGAGGACGAGATACAGCGCCTCAAGGAAGAACTGAAGTTCAAGGAAGATGAGCTGTCGAAAGTCAAGGAACCTCTCGCCTACAAGGAAGAAGAGATACTTCGGAGGGAGGAAGACCTTCTCTACAGAGAGAAACTAATAGTCTCTGAGAAGAGAAAGCTTGAGGAGGCCAAAAAGTCTGGATTTGGTGTCGAAGAGTCAGAAATGAAGGATCGGCTGGAATCCCTCAAGACCGAGATTCAGAGGAAAGAGGACGAAGTCCGGGCGAAGGAGAAGTATCTCAAGGCCAAGATGGAGGAACTTAGGCTCCGTGAGCAAGGACTGATCGAAGAAGAGATCGAGGCCAGAGAAGAGGAGATATCTCGGGAGCTCAAGCAGGAGAAGATAAAGACCGGCACACCGCGATTGGACGACCTGCTCCTCGGTGGCATTCCCTTTGGGTCGAACGTCCAGATATATGGACCTCCATTCGTGGGGAAGGAAATAATCGCCAACACGTTCATGGCTGAAGCCCTCAAGAAGGGCATTCCGGTAATCTGGGTGCTGACAGAGAAGACGCCCGCCGAGGTAAGGGACGAGATGTATCCCGTTGTATCTGGGTATGAGGAATATGAGAAGCTGGGTCTGGTTCATTATGTTGATGCGTACTCGAAGAGCATGGAGGCAGAGGAGGAAGATCCCTACACAACCTATCTGGAAGACCCCACGGACCACGAAGGCATCATGACGGCTGTGAACAAGGCGGCCAAGGAGTTCAAGAAGAACCACGAATACTACAGGCTTACTTTCAGATCTGTTTCTACACTTGTGGCATACCTGGATGTCCAGACCGCTTTCAAGTTCCTTCAGTCCTTCGCAGGAAGGAGAAAGAGGGACAAGGCGGTTTCATTGTTTATGGTGGAGAAGGGAATGCATCAGGATCAGGAAATCCAGATGATGGGTTCCATGATGGATGGAATGATAGACTTCAAGGTGGAGCAGCTGAAATCCTATCTGTCCGTGCAAGGTGTCTGCGACGTCCAGTCAAGGGCATGGATCAAGTACACCTACAGCAAACACGGTGTGAGCATAGGATCCTTCTCACTTGATCACATCAGGTGAAGAGTAAAGATTACCCTTTCAATTAAGGCACAATATGAACCACGCAAAAGTAGCGTCAGCTTTGTTTTCCTAGGCGACTTCTATACCAGAGGATGGTTTCCCTGTCTTCCCTTTGATGTTGACCTTTGGCATGGGAATGGGTGGAGGGAGTCGGACGTCTCTGGCTATCATCACGGCCTCAGGGATGCAGTTGTTCATGATGGTTGTGTGTATCTCGCCAGCAACGTTGTCAGGCATCTTGCCCTCCGATGACCATTTCTTGGCCAGGGCTGGAGCATCACCCTCATAGACCATGCTCCCTTCGATTTTGATGACTCCGAGACCGCTATATGTCGCGGTGAACCTGAAGTCCACGTTTGCCTCGCGGTCGTTCAGCTCCACTATCAGAGTGACAGTGCTGTTGTGATCTATACGGATGTTCCTGTGCTTCTCTCCGGATTTGGAGAACCTCTTGCCATCAATCGATGTGAGCTCAAACTGCTTTATTGGCATCTTCCCACTAACCTTAAGGTTTGAGGGAGAATAAAGAGTTTTCGTAGTTTGAGTCTACCCAGAAGAGAACAGCCTTTTCATACTGCGGGATTTCCATGTATCAGCGAGTTATTATCTTCATAGGAGTATTTATATACAGAAGTCCGGATTTGAATCCAAGTGATCTGAAATGATTGCCAGTGGACCTCCACCGCCACATATGGCACATCCTTCTATGCGACCACCCGTTCGGAAAACGGCCATGCCCATCGTTGGCGGCATTCTGATAATCCTTCCAGCCCTGGGTCTCGTTTTCTTCGGAATTGTGATCGCGACCATTGGATTGAGCATCTTCGCTTTCATCATCGATATCATACCGTGGATTGCCAGTTTCGTGATGACGTGTGCCGTCATCATCCTCATTCTTGGGATAATCGCCCTAATGGGTGGGATTTGTGCCCTAATGAGAAGATTCTGGGGATTGGCCTTAGTAGGCGGTATACTTACACTCCCCTCTTTCCTGGGCCTTATCGGTCTGATACTGGTGGCAATTTCAAGGAATGAATTCGAATAGGATTATGGCCTGTTGCCCATGCCCTCCTTCTTCCCAAATAGTAATATCTACCTCGTTCCATTTTGATGCTAGCTATGACGGTATATGTTGGGATTGATGACACTGATTCAAGGACCGGAATGTGCACCACATATCTGGCCTCGGAACTGATAAGGGAGTTCGAAGAGTATGATCTCATTGGCTATCCGAGATTAGTGAGATTGAACCCCAATATACCATGGAAGACCAGGGGTAACGGTGCGATATGCCTACGCTTCGGAAAGGGAAGAGGTGGCAAGTTCCCCGTCTGCAGGATAGAGGATCAAGAATTCTTCGCATTTGAGAGAGGAGACGGTAGTCTTTCCCCGAGCGAGTTTGAAGAGGGTGTGGCCAAGGTCGTTGAGTCTCACTTCATGACAGATGATGAGAACACAAACCCTGCATTCGTTGTTTTGTCCAGGAAGCCCGCATCGTCTCTCTATTGGAGGGCAGTTAGGGATGTCGTAGCCTTGGAAGACGTCAAGAGGCTTGTGTCTGGCAATGGGCTCTATAGGGTGTATAAGAACGGACGGGGCCTCATAGGTGCGACCTCTGCCGTGTCCTGGCGACCCAGAGACCGAACATACGAAATCATCACCTATCGCCAGAGAGACAAATGGGGCACTGAGAGGGCACTGAAGAAGGGCTCTGTCATGGCCATGGATGAGAGATTTGATTCGACGTTCAACAACTTCGACTATGAGGAGGATGGAATAGCGATAGCCCCAAACTCCCCTTGTCCCGTTCTCTTCGGAATTAGAGGAGATGACCCAGAGGACCTGGTGCCAGCGATGTCGGCGATAAGGGGTGAGAAGGCACAGAGATGGACAATCTTCTTGACCAACCAGGGCACGGACGAGCACTTGGTGAAGAGGAGGATACGCAACATAGGGAAGAATCAATCCGTCATTGTCCAAGGAAAGGTTGTCAAACCCCCCCGGAGAATCCAAGGAGGGCACCTGATCTTCCGCATTTCTGATGGCGATGAGATTGACTGCGCTGCATACGAACCATCTAAGAAGTTCAGAAAAGTGGTCTCTGAACTCCTCGAAGGAGACGAGCTTACTGTATATGGGAGCGTCAGGGACAAGCCCAGGACAGTGAACGTGGAGAAACTCCAGATAAATTCCCTTAAGGCGATCAAGGAAAAAGAAGGAAACCCTGAATGTCCCCAATGTGGGAGGAGGATGAAATCAGCTGGTTCAAACGCTGGCTACCGGTGCCGTAGATGTCACGTTCGCGCTGGGGAAGAGAAAGCAAAGAGATCTCCAGTTGCCCGACCGATATCTCCAGGATTCTATGAACCAACCGTGTCAGCTAGGCGGCATCTGAGCAAACCTCTGAAGCGTATTCAGAATTGACCTACCTGATGATGTCTCCCGCCTCTTTGATGATCCGCTGGATTATGTCAAGCCCATTGTCAAGATACTCTTCTTCTATGTTGAGGGGAGGAATGTACCTTACTCCGGACGCACCACATGGGAGAAGTATGACTCCATTCTTGAACGATTCTTCGACCACATAATTCCTCGGTTCCGGAGCTGGGGACTTGGTTTCCGGATCAGTCACGAACTCTGTTGCCTGCATCAGACCCAGTCCTCTGTTGTCACCCATTATTGGGTTCTCCTCTTTCATTTCATCCAGTCTCTTCCTCATGTGACTGCCCAGCTTCTCTGCCCTCTCGGTCAGATTCTCTTTCTCAATCACATCAAGGGTGGCAATTGTTGCATTGCAAGCTATCAGGTTTCCACCATAGGTATTGGAATGAGCTCCTTGAACGCCAAAATCCAGCTCTGAATTGAAGATTGCAGCACCCACAGGTATTCCTGACCCCATTCCCTTGGCGATACATAGGATATCTGGCACAATGTCGAAGTGCTCGATACCGAACATCTTCCCTGTCCTTCCGAATCCTGCCTGAACATCGTCATCAATGAACAGAATCCCGTTATCCTTGCAGATCTCGTGCACCTTCTTTGGGAACTCAGGCGGAGGTACAACATACCCTCCCTCACCTTGCACAGGTTCGAAGAACAGTCCAGCCACATCACCTGGGGGAACGAACTTGTCCAGGTAGAGCTCCTGAATGGCATCGGCACACCATATGCCACAGCCAGGGTACTCCAGCTTGTATGGGCAACGGTAGCAGTACGCATATGGAACGTGATCCACGCCTGGCATGGTAGGGAAGAACCTCTCCTGATGCTGTAGCTTCGATGCAGTCAGCGACAGAGCACCCATAGTCCTCCCATGAAACGCGCCTATGAACGCAATGAACCTTCCTTTCTCTGATGACCATCTGGCAACCTTTATTGCTGCTTCGACCGACTCCGCCCCGCTGTTGGTGTAGAAGACCTTCTTTGCAAAGTCCCCGGGGGTCACTTCGGCCAACCTCTCCGCCAGTGAGACCTGAATGTCGTAGTAGAAATCGGTCCCAGCAAAATGCATCAGACGGTTAGCCTGCTCGGTTATCGCCTTTACAACGGTTGGATGACAATGTCCTGTATTCACAACTCCAATGCCACTGGTGAAATCCACATAGAGGTTTCCATCCACATCCCAGACGAGGGCTCCTTCCGCTCTCTCTGCTACCAGTTCAGAGGTCTTTGTCGACGTCGCCATTATCTTCTTGTCCCTCTGGACCAGGTCCTTACCTCTATCACCAGGAGGAACGTCTTTCATGTCAGGTGCCTTCACTAAATCCTCCTCCCAAATACCTCAGTTAAATCGTACAGAGACCCAGATTGATAGTGCAAACTGGCCTGTATATCGCGTTTTCTCGAGGAAAAGCTTACCAGGGGCTATGCTCCAATCCTAAAGACTTTCGTTCCACATTTGGGGCATGTGCCCTTTGTGGCGGGTTTGCCATTCTTCAGGGTGACCTTCTGTGGGTTCTTGATGTCTCTCTTAGCCCTGCACTTAACACAATATGCCTTAACCATCAAATCACCAAACCCTCATTCTGCTTTTCGTTTATTAAGATATCTCTCTGATTCTCCTGAGATGGACTTTCTTGGCCAGACCAATCAAAAGGTTTAAATCCAAACTTGCCGTATGCGACGCTTTGCCAATGACCCGTTTGACACGATTTGAGGTAGCCAGGATTGTAGGAGCCAGATCCCTTCAGATTAGCATGGGAGCCCCCCTTCTAGCCTCAGCATTGAGTGCCCGTATGGACCCACTAGAGATTGCTTTCGCCGAATACGAGAAAGGAATCATACCCATTACGGTGCGGAGGGGATTGGATAGCTGATGTGCTCTCATCCCAGATAAGGAAGATATTGGATAGCAGAGGCAACCAGACTGTTGAGGTGGATATATCTCTTGAAGAGGGTTCAGGAACCTCGGCCGCCCCGAGTGGGGCCAGTACTGGGATTCATGAAGTGGTTTCATTCCCAGAAGGGGGGATTGACGCCTCTCTTGACATTTTCGAGAAGGAAATAACCTCTCAGATTGTTGGTATGGATGGTCTGGATCAAGCAACATTTGATAAATGGTTGCATGAAATCGATGGAACCGACAACTTCTCACGAATTGGAGGCAGTGTGGCGATTGCCGCTTCCCTGGCTCTGGCTAGAGCCGCTGCCGATGCGAACAATACACCTCTCTGGCGATATCTGGCAGGAATTATGCCCAAATCACTTCCCAGGCCCATGGGAAATGTCATCGGGGGAGGTGCTCACGGAGTCGGTGGTACTGACATTCAGGAGTTTCTCACGATTGCCCTTGGTCCCACTGTCCGGGAATCTGTGTTTGCCAATTCGGCAGTTCATAAATTGGTGAAGGAGAAGCTCATCGAACGATATCCGGATCACACGATCGGTAAAGGAGACGAGGGTGCCTGGCTTGCCAGTATCGGTAATGAGGAGGCTTTGGAAATACTCGTGGAATCCTGTGATGAGATTTCGCGTACAGTTGGATTCGACTGCAAACCATGCCTGGACATGGCTGCCAGCGAGATGTATAAGGACGGAATGTACAGATACAGAGAAGGCTCCATCAGTCCAGATGGACAGGTCGATTTCGTAGCAGACCTGGTCGAGTCTTTTGGGCTCTACAGTGTGGAAGATCCTTTGCAGGAGGACGATTTCGAAGGGTTTGCGCGCATGACAGAGGCCATTGGGGAAAAGTGCCTGGTTGTTGGGGATGACCTTTTTGTCACAAATATTGAAAGGCTCAGGAAAGGTGTTCAGATCAAAGCTGCTAATGCAATTCTGATAAAACCGAACCAGATAGGCACTGTGACAGATACGATGCAGACAGTTGACCTAGCGCGGAAGAGCAACTACCAATTGATAATATCTCATAGATCGGGAGAGACAACGGACGATTCAATTGCACACCTGGGCGTTGCCTTTGGCTGCTTCGGTATCAAAACTGGTGTCGTCGGCGGGGAAAGGACAGCAAAACTTAATGAGCTCATTAGGATTGAGGAGAGCATAGAAGCGGGTGATAGTTAATGGAGCCCAAGGAAAGAGAAGAGCCGGAAGGACTACTCGTTTTAGAGGATGTCTATCTCACATCCGGTGTTCACATTGGCACTCAGCAGAAGAGTGCAGACATGAAACAGTTCATCTACAAGGTCAGGACGGACGGCCTGTACGTACTGGATATAAAGAAGACTGACAGAAGAATCAAGATGGCCGCCAAGTTCCTGTCCAATTACGATCCGAAGAGAATACTGGTGGTCGCTGCCAGACAGTATGGTCAGAAGCCCGCCAAACTATTCGCTCGGACAATTGGTGCGAACGTCTTTGCAGGACGATTTGTGCCCGGTACCCTTACCAATCCAAGTCTTCCAGAGTACATGGAACCTGATATTCTGGTGGTGACCGATCCAGCAGCGGATCAGCAGGCAGTGAGAGAGGCCCTGAAGCTTAGGATTCCGGTGATCGGTCTCTGTGATGCCAACAACGAGACAAACAGTGTCGATTTGATAATTCCCACCAACAACAAAGGCAGAAGAGCCCTGGCAACGGTGTACTGGCTCCTTACGAGAGAGGTGCTGAGGGAAAGAGGTGAACTCCAGGCAGCTGAGGACTTCACCATGACACTGGAGGATTTCGAGGCAACCCTTTAGGTGGTCGGATGAGGTATCCAGCCGTTGCAGGACAGTTCTATTCAAGTGACCCTGAGAAATTGAGAAAGCAGATTGAGAATTGCTACATGAGTCCGATTGGTCCAGGAGAGCTTCCAGTGCTCAAGGAGGGTCCTAGGTCTATAGTAGGAGCTGTCTCCCCGCACGCTGGCTTTGTATACTCAGGCCCTGTTGCTGCTCACGTCTTCCTTGCTCTTGCAAAGGATGGATTCCCGAAGACTTTTATCGTCATAGGCCCCAATCATTCCGGGATGGGATCTATGGTTTCAGTCACGACCGAGGACTTCAGCATGCCCACGGGCGTCGTTCAGGTCGATACAGAGATTGCAGGAAGCATATGCAGAGGAATGATTTCTGAAGATAATACTGCTCACAGGTTCGAACATTCCCTGGAGGTCCAGTTGCCCTTCATCCAACAGATATCCTCTGACGTGAGGATCGTTCCAGTTTGTATGGGAATGCAGGATTTTGATACTGCAAAGGAAGTCGGTGAGATCATCGGCGAAGAAACCCAAGGGAAGGATGTTGTGATAATCGCTTCAACTGATTTTTCCCATTACGTTCCTCAGGATACAGCTACGAAGATGGACAGAATGGCAATAGACAAGATTCTTGAGTTAGACCCCAAGGGCCTTTCAGAGGTCGTTTCCAAGAAGAGGATTTCCATGTGCGGCTATGGTCCGGTCATGGCCATGCTCTTTGCAGGCCAAGGTAGCAAATCAGAATTGCTCAAATACTCCACCTCAGGTGAAGTCTCTCCGATGAGAGAGGTTGTGGGCTATGCCGGCATGATTGTCAGGAAATAGTACATCATTCCCTTCTTCCCGTTTCTACACCTATCCAATCAAGATATGGCTGGTATCCCGTTTTAATTTCGTAGGATACGATGCATGGAACCTCGTAGCTGTGCAGTTGTTTGATGGTTTCGATGGCTCTGTCTAGGAGCTCTGTTCTTGTCTTGAGGATCACTGCAACCTCATTGTCTTTCTCTATCTTGTCCTTCCACCAGTACCGCGAGTCTATTGGGAAGATGTTTGCACAAGCGGCAAGCCTTCTCTCCAACAACGTGTTCGATATTTTCTCCGCCTCACCGTTCGAACCGGTGGTCATGTATATGATGGAGAACATGGCTTCGAATACTCAAAGTTGGTAATAACGTTTGGTAATTAAGTCGATATCTTTAATCTCGAAGCCCGACCTCATTCGTTCGGAGATAGAGTGCCCGTCGTGACCATGGAAGAGCTTAAGGAGGCGATGCGAAAGACACTGGGGAGGAAGGGTCTATCAGAGAAGGAAATAGCCTCATTGGCGGAATATCTCCTATCCTTCTTCGGATTCGGGGAGGAAGTTGTTGATAATCGTCTGGATGTGGAAGACAGGGACGTTTTCTACATGTTGGAAGAAGAGGGTCTACTCACCACCAGGCAGGAGGAGATACACTTGAAGAGAGGGAAGCTCTGGCGGATCCACTACTGGGTTCTCAGAACTGCACATATAAAGGAACTGGCCCACGCAGAAGAGGACGAGAGTGAGATTGACCATCAGCTCCTTTACAGCAGCATATCGGAAGAGGTCTGGAGCAGGAACTTGTGAGCAATCTTAATATACGCCATGGGTTTTCCTAAGATGGTATGTCTTCCATCCTTCTTCATCCGCTTTTCATCTTTGTCTTGGTAATCTCGATATGGATTATCATAATGTACATCCTCTACAAGAAGAAGGTCTTGGAGGGGACTCCTTTTGCACTCTCAGGTCCATTTCTGCTCTGGAAGACGGAGAGGGGAAAGGAATTCATTGACAAACTATCCAAGCCTAAGAGATTCTGGAAGGTTTATGGAGATTTCTCCATTGTTGTGACTTTCGTGGTGATGTTCACCTTCCTGTTCCTCCTGATGTGGGTGGCCACATTGGTGATGAACATCCCTGAGAGCAGGGTACCGCGGCCTGAGATGATTCTTGGAATCCCTGGATTGAACCCGATAATACCCATTTGGTACGGGATTATGGCTCTTATCATCGCCATGGTCGTCCATGAATTCGCACACGGGATTCTTACCAGAGTGGCGAAGTCCAGGATTGAGTCCCTTGGTGTGGTCTTCTTCATTCTTCCTATCGGTGCATTTGTCGAGCCGAACGAGGATGAGCTGACAACGATGAAGAAGAGGAAGCGGAGCCGCCTTTTTGCCGCTGGACCTACAACCAACATAATCGTTGCGCTCATATGCTCCCTGATATTCACTCAGGTGTTCATAGGCAGTGCTGAACCCAAGGCCATTGGTAATGGGATTATAGGAGTCATCGCTGATACTCCTGCAGCCAATGCAAGCCTGGAGCCTGGAATGATAATCACTTCAATAGAGTACAACGGCACAGTCACAGACATCGACAATTCAACAGCCTTCAGTCTATTGATGAGTGGCACACGGCCCAACGAAACGATTAATATGACCTTATTCTACAACGGCCAAATCACTCGTAAGGAAGTGATTTTAACCAGTAGAGATAACAAGACTCAAGGCCTGCTGGGAGTCTACACCATCTACACTGGAACCGGTAAGCAGATTTACTACCCAACTATCCGTTTGGATTCGCTGGATAGCACGTTATATTCACTCCTGGTGTATGTCACTCTTCCCATACGCGGTCTGTCACCCATAGAGAAGCCCTATACAGATTTCTATGGACCAACAGGTGCAATGGCAGCCATTCCGGAATCGGCATTCTGGGTCCTGGCAAATACTTTCTATTGGGTGTTCTGGATCAACTTGATGCTTGGCCTGACGAACGCTCTTCCGGCCGTTCCCCTTGACGGAGGCTATGTATTCCGAGATGGACTGGATACCTTCTTGAGCCGTATAAGAAAGGACATGAAACCGGAAAGAAGGGAGGCAATAGTCAGGAATGTGTCCTACTTTTTGGCCTTCTTCATTCTAGCTCTTATACTTTGGCAGCTCATTGGTCCTAGAGTTTTCTAGTGCGTCACGACTTCGAAGCCGCCTTCATCATAGATCAGTGGGAAGTAGCCTCTCTTGTGTGCTGTCTTCCTCATCTTCACTATGCTCAAGAACAGGTTCACCACTCGGTCATCCCTTCTCAGGTCCAGATGCATGATGCCGTCCGAGAGGAAATCCTCACCGTTCAAGCAGAACTTGTTACCATCCTGATCCATTTCCGCGATCAAGAAGGATGTTATCCCCAAATCCCTCAGCCACTCGAAGAATCTAAAGAGATCGTCCCTGGGCTCCTCGAACTTCGCCATCACTTGAAGAACGGGAAGGGAGTCCAGTACAAGAAGGTCTACGTTCATGCTGCTCTTTAGATTGTTAATGTACATCTTGAAAACTTCAATCCAGGACTGCTTGCTCAATTGCTTGAGCTTTTTTCGTATCATAGAAAGGTCAAGAACACTCAATCTCTCATCCAGGCCATCGAGTTCCATCCCCAGTCCCGCCATGCTGTCAACCACGGAATCCCTGGACTGCTCGAGGGTCACGTAGACCCCACTCTTCTCCTCTTCCTTCGCGTTGAGGAACAACACGTTGTAGGCAACAGAGCTTTTCATCGTTCCAGGCTTTCCCGCTATCAAAACAGTATGACCAAAGGGAATGCCACCTTGGAGATGTTCATCTAGTCCTCGGATGTATGTCTTGATCCTTTTGGTAGCCACCATCTTATCCCTTCCCGCGATTCAGACGTCCCTACGCATAATAAACCTTGTTGGGAAGGTATCAATTTTGAGAATCTTCCACGGAACTGTCCAGAGAGAAAAAAAGAGATCGCTAAGACCGTTGAATCAGTTAGCCTTTCTCCAGTGCACCGATTCCAAAGATTCCCTTCAAATTCATGCCATGATCTCCGGTCTCGAAGAACATTGCTGAGACTTGGAACTCCTCCTCAAATCCTTGTCTCTTCACGATCTGTATGGCCGATTCGTTATCTACGGATACAGCGATTGCTGACACCGTGTCCTCAAGAGTTGTTAGACAATCAATCAGCAGGTTCTCAGCTGTATCTGGCCTATCAGGGTCACACATCCATGGACCGATTTCGCAAGCCTTTGGGGAACAGAACCCCAGCACATAGCCCACGATATCACCGTCCTCTTCAATGCTAAAGAAAAGCTCCGGAAAGTCCTTTAGCATTCTTCCAAGCAATCGGATCCTATCCCCTGGGAAGTACTTCTGGTCAAATCCAACCACTCTGGGCAGCGCTTCCTGATTAACTACTCTGGCTCCTCTGTTTTCCGAGACCTTTGCAATGGTGGAAAACCTAGCAACTCTGAAGCTTTCTTGAAACCCGATTCTCTCATAGAAAGCGACCGCATTCAGATATGAATAGAGTCCTATAACTCCAACAGATTTGTCCTTCAAGTAGCGCACGGCATGTTTCACCATTTCGGATCCTATTCTCTCCTGCCTCCGATCCGACTTTGTCACAACATTCCCAATCCAACCAATGCCACCGTAACTGGTCGTTGTGAGCATTCCCACCTCAACATCATCGTCACTAGCAACAAAACACCCACTGGGTTCTAGGTCAATCAACCTCTGGAAGTCCTCCTCCATGTATCCCCAGCCCTCTTCGTCAGTGATATCGACCGCAAAGGGAACGTCCTCAGACTTCATCACCCGAATATCCAATCCCGTCAGCCTCCGACCCTGCCTTCCTCCTCGTCGCAGTCGTGCATACCATGGGTCACGTACTTCTTGTCCCCTCGCATGTGCTTGATCATGCAGGGGCCGAACTCATCGTCCTCGGCTCCGTACCATTTGTTACAGTCCTTGCACTTGAGCTCGACGACCTCCAAATCACATCCCCCAGAAAGGATCTTCTGCTCTCTTGATCTCTCTGACCTTCTCTAGAACTTCGTTCTCATCCGAAGTTAGATCCACCTTTTCGAGGGCCTTCGCGTGAGACTCTGGCAGATCCACGTACAATACATCCCCAACATCTATCTGTCTTCCGTATGTGATGCCTTCAACGGCAATCGCGACCTCGGAACCAACAATCGCTTCTTTCAGACTCTGTTTTTCCGCTTGAATGCTCTTGATCTTGCCAAACACTCTCCCATCCTCTCTGAGAAGATGCTGACCAGGCCTGACTCTTCCAGCGAGGACCCTGGCGCCAAAAATGGCCGGTTTCGACACACGGAAGCAACAGTCCGGTAAGAGCAGTATCTTCCCCGGGTAGGTTATCTCCATTCTCTTCTCTGCCTCTATCTCTCTCTTCTTCTCATTGACCCAGGCCTGGTAGTCTTCCACCAGTTTGTATACCACCTTATCTTGAATCACGTGGGCACTGGAGGCCAGTATCTCATCCTTTGCGTCAGGGAGTATGTTCACATTGAACGCCAGAATGACTTTGTTGATCGGATCTTGGATCGTTGCCGCGTCCACTACGTCCCTGCGGGAAACATCTCCAACTCTTTCAGACTTAAAAGGTATCTCCGCTTGTTTCAGTTCGTAAGCCAGAGCTTCAAGGGAACCAATCGCATCCGCCTTCACTATTACCCCATCCTCCTCGGTCTCGATTTCAACAGAAGTCTCCTCAATGATTCTCTCCTTGACTTGCTGGACATCCTTTTCGACAACAATGATGGGTGCGCCTGCGACTGCATTCTCCAAATCGCTGGCAGAGATCTTGATTCCAGCTGCTGCACTAACACTGTCAACAGAGTTGAACCTGTCTTCTGGGTCCCTTATTTCGTCCAGAGGTTTCGGCTTGAGCAGTGCTTTGACCTTTGTCTCTATGGGTTCTCCCTTGCTTCCCAGGACGATTGTGTCGCCCTTTTGAATCGTGCCTTTGAATATGATCACATCTACTGTGGGTCCCAGCCCTTTCTCTTCCTTGACTTCCAGTATCGTTCCCTCTGCCGGACCTTCTTCAGTCTCCAAACCCTCCTCCAGATATCTCTGTGCGAGACCTATCAGGATTAGGAGGGCATCTGGAATGCCGTGGTTGAATTTGGCACTGACCGGCACAATCCCCACATTGGCTGTGAAGTCCTTGATCTTGTCATACCGATCCCCCGGAAGTCCAAGCTCGTAGAGCTTACCGACCAGCTCGTATAGAAGCTCGTCCAACCTTTCCTTGGCCGAATCTGGTTGCTTCTCCAAAGCATCCAAGAATGTGGCGTCCTTAACCTTCCTCCAACCCTGTATGCGGTCTATCTTGTTTGCGACGATTATGAATGGGGTCTTGAACCTCTTCAGTATGTTCAAGGACTCGATGGTCTGTGGCATGAAGCCCTCGTTAATGTCAATGACTAGCAGAGCCAGGTCTGCGAGAGCGCCTCCTCTTGCACGCAGCGTAACGAAGGAATGATGCCCTGGCGTGTCGATGAATAGTAGGCCTGGAACCTTGAACTTCCTCTTGCCGACAAGCTTCTTGCACTGTTCCATTATGGTTTCCAAGGGTACCTCGGTGGCACCTATGTGCTGCGTGATGGCTCCTGCTTCCCTTTTGACAACAGCGGTGCCTCTGATCGCATCCAGAATTGTGGTTTTGCCGTGATCCACATGACCCAGCACGCTGACTATCGGCTGTCTGATCATATCAAATCACTATCGGGAAATTGATATTATAACCTTGTCGGGTCACTCACCATATAGCCATTGCTCGTCTATTCTCTCGAAATCCACGATTTCATTGGCCTCGAAAAACAGTGATATCTCCCTCTCTGCGGATGTGAGTGAATCGGATCCGTGGATGATGTTCCTGCCTATCTGCAGTCCGAAGTCTCCTCTAATGGTTCCTGGGTCAGCCTCTGTAGGACTCGTCTTGCCCATCATCTTCCTCACGACCTTAACGGCCTCGTCACCTTCCAGCACCATGGCGACGGAAGGACCGGATGTGATGTAGTGTATCAGTGGTTCAAAGAACGGCTTACCTATGTGTTCCGAGTAGTAGGATTTGGCGAGGTCTTCGCTGACAACTAGCGTTTTCATTGCCACTATCTTCAGCCCTTTTGCCTCGAACCGTGAGAGAATCTCGCCGATCAACCCTCTCTGGACTCCGTACGGTTTGATGAGGGCAAACGTTCTCTCTCTTGCCATTCTGTCACTCCTCCTTCTTGGAAGACGGTGGCTTTGCCTTCTTGGTGGTCTTCTTCCTGGCCTTCTTTCTAACCTTCTTCTTTGGGGCCTTCTTCTCCTTTTCCGGAGCGAGCCTGACCGACTTCATCTCAGCGTATCTTGAGGTCCATTGGGTTCGGTGAGGAACCCTCTTGAGCTTCAGCAGATTCTTGTGGCATTTGTTCTTGCAGAAGTAGTACACTGTCCCGTCTTTCTTGATGTACATCTTGCCTGTTCCAGGCTCAATCTCATTTCCGCAGAAAGAGCAGGTCCTCCTTTCCATCATTTGGAATACCTACCTGATCGAAAGTTTCCTTGCC
>CP070767.1:1679477-1689163 GCA_020345725.1 Methanobacteriota archaeon
AACTTTGGTCTGGGAGCCTACCCAGGTTGCGATCGACGTAAGGTCCTTCTCCACTCCTGCGTGAGCTGGATCCACTTACCCCTTGGAGTCTGATTGTTGCTTGTTTTCGTCAGTGTTAAATATCCTCGAGTAGTTCTGTAGAACCAGAGGGACACAATGACAGGACCCCATACCCCACCACCTGAAACACCTCCAAAGGGGACGTCCAACAAACTGATAGCCGCAATCGTTGTTATTGTTGTAATCGCCTTCGTCGTACCGATCACGCTTTTCCTCCTTCTGCAACCCTCTGAGCCTACGAACGGCAACGGTCCACCCGACGAGGTTCCAATAGGTCAATTCACCCAGGTCCATTCAATAACGGACACAACGGCCACTGTTGAGTTTGGAACGCTAACGCCAGACACTGCACCGGTATGGGTTAAGATCGTCTTCAGTACGGATAGCCTGTCGGGCTCCTACAACTTCCCCAGCAATTCGGACGGGACAACTCTCACCCACCACGGGGTCGACATTGGGACGATGGTGTACAGGGATTATGCGGACGACCAGGTGATTTCGTCCGGGGACGAACTGCTGCTTTCGGAGCTGTCTCCGAGTACTGACTATACGGTGAAATTGGTTTGGGTCGCGACTGGGGATTTGATTGATAGTATTGTGTTCTCTACGACCGCTTAGGCGATAACGGATAACGTGAGGGATGGTAGTGGAACAGAAGGCCGAGAGTCCACAGGAACGTCAAGTGACTGATGCACTGGCATCACGTCGAATCTATCAACCACCGGAGAAAGGTATACATCCGGCAATTCCAACCGCTGTGGTGGTGACTGTGGTTGTGGTTCTGATTGTTGTGGTGTATTCCATGGCGAATTCTTTTAGTATGGACCCCAACGAACCCCCTGCTGGTTGCTTCTGTGATGGCGTTGTAGTCACAAGCAATACTACTGCAGAAGTGGATTTCGGTGGGTTCAGCTACGCTCCAAGACCTGTCGATCTTAAGATAGTCCTTGCAAGTTCCAGTGATTCAGGAACCTACACCTTTGGATCCAACTCAGATGGGACCGTTCTCAGCCTTGAGTCAGGAATCGACATGGGTACGATTGCATACCGTGACTTCTCAGATGACATGGAAGTCGATCCCGGAGATATGCTCATGATCTCTGGCCTCAGTCCCAGTAACTACTATTCAGTAAAGATGCTGTGGAAAGACGGTTCAACAATGGATATAGAGAATTTCGAAACGCCTGCCTGAACCCCCCGATAATAACTCCGAAACCATTTTGTAGTCCCCTTTTGTGGAATCGCCTGGTGAAAACATGGGGGAAGCTCCTCAAGGATCTGGATACCCACCAGCTCAGACCGCTCAGCCATACACGGCTCCAACCTCGCTGCCTACGAACAAGTTCCAGGCACTCTGTGTTGCTGGCGTGATCATCATGGCCTGCGGGGTGATAGTGATAGCATCCTCTCAGTTCATGGTAGATCTCGAGACTGGGGATTATGACCGAAATGCGGTCAGGAATGTGGCTCTGATCGGCGAGATAGTGATCCTGGTAGGTACGATACTGCTCGTACTGGGTTTGATGATGGCCGGTTTCTATGCCATGAGCAGAAGCCTCGGTGAAGGTACCCACAAGGGCCTCTTCGCGGCTTCCGTATTGATTATTGGCCTCATCATCGGCCTGACGTTCATGCTGGTCGCGTTCTTTGCGCTTGCGTGAAGGTTTCCTCAGGGTGCTGAATAGGAAGCCAGAATGTTTTGTGTGTAGATTGAAATAGCCCATAACATATTTTGGGCTTGCATGGAGGAGACCTGGTTCGACAAGTTCGCCAAAGTCCACAATGTTGTCTTCACTGAAGAGGATTTCAGGGTCTATTCTGAAATGGTCAAGGAAGGACTTCCGACCTACAGGAAATATCTCAAAGAAGGGGCCAGGATCCTAGATGCAGGTTGCGGAATGGGTTGCACTTCCGTTCCACTTTCAAGAGAAGGTTACGATATCGTAGGAATAGATAACGATCCCAGGGTCATAGAGGCTTCAAAACAGAATGGCCAGAATTTCGGAGGGAAGATTGAGTTTAGAGTAATGGACGTCTTCGACATTGACAGAGAGTTCGGAAAGGACTCATTCGATGCATGTATCCACGGAGGGGTACTGGAACATCTCTCAAAGGCACAAATCAGAGAACTGGTTGACAAGCAGCTGTATGTAGCACCGTTGATAATCTGTTCAGTTGTCGTTAGAACAGAAAGGACTCTGGAACACTACCAGATCAAGAAAGAAGGCGGGAAGGAAATCTGTATTGACGGTATCGAAAGAAACCTCTGGACGAAAGAGCAATGGCTGGTTGACATCCTCAATGGATACAATATTGTCGAATCAGAAGTGACCAGGTCCCACCCGAAGATTGGAAACTTCGATGAGCTTCTTCTGGTTATCAAGAGAACTACTTCGGTTTGACCGCACTGACCTCAATGCTCACAATGGAACCAACGTACTCCTTCGCCTGCTCGGCAGTTATTCCCAGATCCTTCAGAGCCTCCTTTGTGGAAGGTCCCTCTGTTATGAATTCAACAGGGTAAGTCGTCTCCTTATGAATATCCACCTTCTCAAACCCAGCCGCCTTGATAGCATCCAGATAATCGCTCTTCAATATCGCTCCGGCAACGCAGCCCACCAGGGCGTTCTCGCTCTGCTTGATGAAATCCGGAAGTTCCTTCTCCAGCACGATGTCCGAGACCATCACCCTGCCACCCGGCTTCAGAACCCTGAACGCCTCCGCAAACACGTCCTTCTTGTCTGGTGCCAGGTTAATCACACAGTTTGAGATGATCACATCAACTGAATTGTCAGCGATCGGCAAGTGGTCGATCTCTCCAAGGCGGAACTCCACGTTCTTGTATCCGCCCTTTTCGGCATTCTCCCTGGCCTTGTCTATCATCTCCGGGGTCATGTCCACGCCGATCACATTTCCGCTCTCCCCCACCTTTTCTGATGCGAGGAAGCAATCGATACCACCGCCCGATCCGAGGTCAACGACAACCTCTCCTTCTTTCAGGCTGGCCAGTGCCACAGGATTGCCGCAGCCCAGGCCCATATCAGCTCCCTGCGGAAGGTTCTTCAGATCCTTCTCCGAGTATCCAATCATCTTGCCGATGTCCTTTGGCGCATCTGCAGAATCGCAACACGAGGCTGATGGTCCGCAGCACGAACTGTCCTGCTTGGCAACCTTGGCATAGCCCTCTCTAACGATCTTCTTGATATCCTTCTCGTCCATGTCCGCTCACCACCTCTATTCTCCAGAGACCTCCTTCATCATTGGTCCCAGAACCACCTTGACACTGTCAGATAGGTCCGTTACTTTGATCAACGTGATACAGCAGCTCTCCTCACCCTCTTTCATCATCACTACGGCCAGTTTGTCTCCCGGGTTTATCCCGGCCTTCTCTCTCACTTCTTTGGGGAGGACCATCTGCCCTCTTTCGTCCACACTTACGACAGACTCGATGCTGCAGCATACAGACTTCGAATCTTCATCACAACACGCTTCTTCTTCCTTTACCATCTTTTCTCACCTCTTTCGATCATCTCGGCTTCTTGAGCCTGAACAGTCCGAACAATCCGCCCTTTTTCTTCTTCTCGGCCCGGGCTTCCGACAGTTCCTTCTTGCTCTTCGGGTTATCGCTCACAAACACCTGGGGTCTAGAGCTTATGTCCGTCGTGACACCGCCCAGTTTTCTCGCAATCCTCAGCTTGTGCGCGTCCATGTTCTCACCTGAAATGTAATATATTTCAGACTATTTAAATGTTTCTGATAAATCAGAATATTCTGATAATACCGATTGAGATGGCAACGCTTTCGCTAGGTATTCGCGTTTTGTAGATTCGATGACCAGATCTAGAGCTCGATAGCCTTTATCTCGTCCAGGTCGTCCATATCGTTTATCTTGACCATCTTTTGTGAGATTGTGTATATGGCATCCTCAATGTAGAGGGATCTTTGTACGTAGGATGGGCTAGGTGAATGCCAGCGGCCAATGATCTCCTCACCATCCTCAAGATGGGTTATTCTTCCACGCAGTTGAAAGCCACCATCCAGTGTCAGGGAGAATATGTACGCACCTTGGAAGACGTAGTCGCCGAATGTGTTTGGTTCAACACCCTCTGGATGTTCCTCCTCATTGATTTCTGCCAGTAAGATGGGGATTATGAGAAGATCCTTGGATCTACTGAACAGGAACGCATGGTGGTCGGAGAGGGCGGGGGAGTCCGTGCCTCTGTCCCCAATGATGTATTTCCAGACTTCTTTTGGATTCGATACATCCGTCACATCGAACAAAGACAGCTTCACGCCCTGATACCAGGCGAAATCCCCCATGTCGTATGTGTCCTTTCCCAGTCCGATGACGTGGCTTTCATCGTAGGGATGAAGGTAATCCGAATATCCTGGAATCTTCAATTCGCCTAACACAGATGGAGATTCTGGGTCTGACAAATCAATCACGAAGAAGGGATCAACCTTCTTGAAGGTCACAAGATAACCGCGGTCTCCCATGAACCTTGCAGAGTAGATCCTCTCCCCGGGTGCTAGATTCTCAAGCTTTCCCACTACATTGAGGCCGTCATCCAACACGTATAGATTGTTGCTTGAAGAGGATCCGCCAATTCTTGAGACATGACCAGTTGTGGTCGCAATTCTGAAATGCTCTTCATACTCATCCATGGAAAACTGATTGAGAACCCACCCTGTGACGTTGCCCTTGGTCAGATACTGGATTCTTCCACTGTCTATTGAGATCTTGTGGATGATTGTGGATTCGATCCACATGAATTCCCACCCAATTATGAAATCATAAACTGGATAATCAGTATGGACGATGTATATATGCCCCATTGAAACATAGATTTCTTTGTATGCGTCTATAAGGAAAGCCTTGTATCTCACGTCTTGGGTCTCTAGGTTAATGGAGAGGATTATTGCGAACTGGTAGATGGGTGCAGGATCCCCGAAATAGCAGATTTCGGAAGCTTTGATCGTCCTGGTCTTGCCGTTGCTGTCTATCGCTGGCATATCAGGACGGTGGGGTAGATATGGAACTTGTCCGAATGCTACAACGTATACGTAGTCCCCTATCAATCGAGAATCGTGGTAGTATCCATCTATCGATATGTTCTGGAGCAATATTGGATTCGAGCGGGAGGAAATATCGAAGACCTTTGTCAGGAAGGATCCCTTGTTGTACTTCTCAAAAACCACCAGTCTCGTGTCAGTTATGAAGATCTCATCCGGTTCGTGGGTTGCCTTGATTCTTGATATGATTCGTGCGTCATTCCCCGGGTATGCCTTCATTATCACAACATCTTTTTCCGTCACCAAGTACAAGTATTCGCCATCCGATTTCACGATGTCAGGTTCATCGACACCCTCTACCTGGATATTGGTTGGGGAGTAATCGCGGGAACCAGAATCAGAATAGCCGGGCGGTGCTCCATCCATCGCCAAGGTCAAACCAGGGATTAGCAGGCCATGCATTTCCAAAGCCAACTGAACCTGTTGAGATGTGTAACCCATGTAGTTCATCATCTCGTCATAGCCAGTGAAGTTCCTTGCTGGACCACAATCTCCATCATATACGGTTTCAGAATCCCTGAGAAGGGTTTCATAATCATACACGATTTCCTCATATTCATCTTCGTCTGGAATCTCTTCCTCTTGTTCAACATCCTCCTCAGCTGGCTCTTCGTACTCGTCTGGTTCATCAGGGATGATCACAAAATCATCTTCCTTAGGGAAGACCTCCTCATCTCCTAGGTCTACCAAAGGCTCCTCGGTTGGCAACTCATTCTGCTCAGGTTCAATTTCAACTTCAATATCCACCTCTTCATCAACAACAGGGTCCTCCTCGATCTCAACTTCGGCCAGAGGGTTCAACGGCTCATCTGTCTCATCGACACTTGGTATGGTATTGACTGTCGTGCAAGCTGTGAAAGACAATAGAAGAAGGACCACTGTAGCAACACTGCCCACATTTCGCCCCCATGCTTTCATCACAAACATCGACCTCCAATACTTCCTTGGAGACCGACCTTAATATTTTTTCTGGAACAGATTTTTGACCGCAGCTAGTTTGGGTCAATACGAATAGGCATCTGTCAGTTTGCACTGTCCAGAGATTACTCCTTTGCAAGGGGACTTCTTGCAGGATTCAAAACTAGTAGCTCTCTACCCAAACCTCATAGTAGCTCTTTGGATGCTTGCATGCCGGGCAAATATCAGGTGCGTTTGGACCTTCGTGGACATACCCGCAGTTCCTGCACTTCCACTTCACAGGCTGGTCCTTCTGGAAGACCTTTCCGTTCTGCACGTTCGCAAGCAGCTTGAGGTATCTTTTCTCGTGATAGGCCTCGACCTGCGCGATATTCTTGAAACTGGCCGCCACTTCCGGGAAACCCTCCTGTTCTGCCGTCCCTGCAAAACCAGGATACAGTGTGCCCCACTCTTCTTTCTCTCCATCCGCAGCCGCCTTCAGATTCTCTGCAGTTGTTCCTATCACCCCTGATGGATATCCCGCAGTAATCTCAGCCATTCCGCCTGGAAGGTACTTGAAGAACACTTCTGCGTGCTCCTTCTCGTTTTCAGCCGTCTCCAGGAAGATCGCAGCTATCTGCTCGTACCCTTCCTTCTTCGCAACCGAGGCGAAGTATGTGTATCTGTTCCTAGCTTGTGATTCTCCGGCAAAGGCTGCCAGCAGATTCTTCTCTGTTTGAGTTCCTTTCAGATCCTCCATTCTTCTCATCTCCTTTGATTATGGGCCCGCGTGCATCATGGGCCAGTATTCATCGTAATCCTCGAAATCCTCAGCCATCTGCTTATCCATCTGGAGCAGGTTGTAGTGCCCCATCTCCATGGCAGCAAGATATGCAATCGAAGCTTGCATGGTGGGGTTGTCGAAACGTCCCGTTAGGGATTTGTAGAACTCATGGGCAGCTATTTCGGCATCCATTGCACTCTGCAGTATCCTACTCAAAGGCACCTTCTCGTCCGGGACGACAATGTCTGGCAGTGGCACTGGTGTCTCATCAGGTACTACTGGTTCCTTCCCCATGAAAGTCTCTTTGAAAACTGTAATGAGGGTCTCCCTGTGTTTCATCTCCTCCTCTGCTAAGAACTTCAATCGATCTTTTAGGAAAGCGTTCTTCACTCCCCCTGCCAGTTTGGTGTAGGCCTCGTTGGCACCGATCTCGCTCTTAATTGCTGCCAAAAGCAAATCTTCTGTGTTGAATTCGCTCAAATCCATATTCCTACCTCCCTTCCTCTATCTCGGGAAACTCTTCAACGATTATCAGTCTTTCCATTCCAGTTCCCCCTTTGGTATCAGGTGTGGGTGTTCACTCACGTTATCTGGTACTATCCACTACCTGTCAATCCATAATCCGTGGATGTTGCACAGCTCCCTCGCGTACATGATCTCATCCGAGGTCTCGAACTCTGCCTCGGGCACTTCTCCAGGATTCAGGAACTTCCTCAGGACCTTCGAGTCCGTGACCACTTGGATCCATTCGATGTAGTGCTTCTCTTCCATGGGATGCGGGATAGATCCGACCTTGACAATCACACCCTTATCCGTCCTCTCAACGACAGGTACGTGCTTCTCCTTCCCCTCCAGTGCTTGGGTTTTCACTTCCATGAGGTTCATGGGTTCGCCGCAGCATACCAGCTCTCCAGCTCCACCGTGCAGAACCTCAATGATGTTCCCGCACATATCGCATTTGTACACTTCCAACCTTTCCGCCATTTCAACAACCTCCTCTATTTCATTACGTCTAGACCTTTATGCTTTTCGAGAATTTCATCTGCCAGTTTGGTGAGGGATTTGAAATCCTCATCCTTCGGATACCCTTTGATGATAACAGGTTCTATCAGCTCGACCTTCAGGTTTGTGAGCATTCCTTTGATCTGGTCTACCATTCGTCCGCCCCATCCATACGAACCGATGATTGTGGCGAATCTCAACTTGGGTCTGAGAGCATTGGTTAGGTAAACTGCATACAGAGCAAGTGGGTGAGGGCCTGTGAGAACAGTGGGTGATGCAACAACGATGGTAGCCGCGTCCACAAGATCCATGGCCAGTTCTCCGATGTCGGTCTTTGATAGATTGTACACCTTCACGACAATGTCTCTCTCAACGAGCTCCTCGACCAGGTGCTCCACCATCTTCCGCGTGCTATCATGCATGGAAACGAAGGCAACTATGACCTCGTTCTTCACATCAGGTGAGACCCAATCCTTGTATGCGTCCAGTATGAACTTCGGGTTATCGTAAATTGGACCGTGGCTTGTGGCGATAATATCCACTTCCAGTTGCTCTATCTTCTCCAAGTGCTTCGGGATCTTGTTCCTGAAAGGCATCATTATCTCGGCGTAGTACCTCTTGGCCGCTTGGTACGCCTTTGCTTCGTCTGCAACGTACAGCTCGCTTGTGGCTAGATGTGAGCCCAGAAAATCGCAGGTGAACAGTATTTTGTCCTCCCCAAGATATGTGAACATAGTCTCCGGCCAGTGTACCCATGGAGCGTAGATGAACTCAAATGTCCTGTTCCCCAGTGAAAGCGTCTCTCCATCCTCAACTGTTATGAACTTCTCCTCCGGAATCAGGAGGTGATCCATCAGCAGGCCCTTGCACTTGGGATTCGTCACGACCTTTGCATCAGGGTAACGTTCCAGAACCATCGGTATTGATCCAGAATGCTCTTGCTCGCCATGGTGCGAAACGACATAATCGATGGTCTCGACACCCAGCTTCTCCAAGTTGCTCATCAATTCCTCACACTTGGTCGGATCCACAGTGTCAATAAGTGCTGTCTTCTCGCTCCCCTGAACCAGGTATGAATTGTAGCTCGTTCCATCTGGAAGCGGTATGAGCTCGTCAAACAGTCTTCTGTCCCAATCCACTGCTCCAACGTAGTGGATGCCTTTCCTCAGCTCTTGAACTGACATCCTTACTCGACCTGCTCGAAATCTTCCTTGCCTGCTCCGCAGACAGGGCACACCCAGTCCTCTGGCAGATTCTCAAACGCCGTTCCTGGCTCTATTCCTCCATCCGGATCGCCTTCCGCTGGGTCGTAGATATATCCGCAGACCGTACATTCCCATCTTGCCATCTTACCTACCTCCTTTTCTCTCCTCAAACACACTTGTATGAATCTGTTAGACTACTAATCCTTTACCAAACTACAGTAACCTCTTCTCTCCCTCAATCTTCTTCATGTCTGTGATGTCCTGGGTGACCTCCAGGCAGCCCAAGTAGTCCCCGCCTTTGTTCCGTACCGGGAAGTACCTGATGTGAATCAATCTCTCGTTCATGTTGATCCAGAACTCGGCCTTGTCCATTGTCCCTGCCTTGAAACCCTCCAATATCTCATTGACCTTGTCTATGCTCTTCTCAGGATGGCACTGTTGTACCGTCCGTCCGATGACCGCCTTGGTCCTTACGAAGATCCTGTCTGCCTCGCTGTAGAATCGAACCTTGTCCTGACTGTCCACGAAGGTTATGTCCATGGGAAGATTGTTGAAGATACCTTCCAGTTCCTCCGCTGAGAGACTTCCGGTTTCGAAATCTATCATGCCCTCTGTTCCGATTGCTGCGGCCAGCTCCTCCTTCTCCTCAATGGCTTCCTCTTCCG
>CP070767.1:1689263-1702664 GCA_020345725.1 Methanobacteriota archaeon
ATTCTGGATACCATGATGAATTCCTGATGCCAGAATCTTCGAGCGTGCCTCTTCAACGAGATCGATGAATATCTGGAAGGAATCGAAGTCCTCCTTCATCAGCGGGAAGGAGTCGACACCCAGATGAGGGATTAGTGTGTCCCCTACACCGTCATAGTCAAGGTCCTCACCATCGTAATCGGACCAAAAATTCCCATGTCCAGACCCATCGTCCCAGCTGTTCTGGCCGATCATAGACTGACCGACTTGAAGCAGGTTATCCGCAAGCCAGTTATGATGTAGACTTACGCCGTTACTCTGTAATTCGACACCTACATCGTTTCGGGCAAGAGTGTTTCCAGAAACCCCAGTTCCTGGGGAGGTGGTGATTTGAATCCCAGTTCCGGATGACTTCACTTCGTTATTCTCAATAGTCGCATCATTTGCGTTTTCCAGGAAGATACCATCCTGGTGGGAGAGAATGGAATTGCCTTGAATCTTGATGTCCGTTGATCCTATCGCCTCGATTGACCAATCCAGACCTTTGAGGAATTGATTATCCGATACGGTTGCCGATGGAGAAGAGAGTAACCTGAGACTCGCCCTAGATTGATGTGAGAAGCGGTTGTCTACAATCGTGGGGGATCCGCCACTAGTCACTTCCAAGCCCACTTCGCCACCACCAAATTGATTACCCTCGACTCGAAGACCCACCACGCCGTCCGCCTGGATGCCAAAAGGACTGGCCCTGAAGACATTGTCCTCAACAGTGACATCCTGCGTACCAGATTCAATCAATAAGGCAGCATGGACACTCGAAAGGAGTGAGTTGTTTCGCAAGGAAGCCTTGACGACATTGTGTAAGATGACTGAATCTCCGGTCGCTGACATCGCATTGCCAATGAGGGTCACGTCATTTGTATCATCGACTGAAAATCCGCCCATTACATCCCAGGCCTCATTCCCTGAGAGTACTGTTGTGTCAGACCCACCGTGAATTTCGACCGCGAACCCACCAATATCAGAGAAGGTGTTGTGGTGAAGAAGGTTGTTTGGAGATTGGTCCACAAGAATCCCCATACCGGCCTGCGTCAGTCTATTCTGGAATATCTCGTTATTCCGGCTATCACCCTCAACTGTGATGCCAACGTTCAACTGGGATAGTGAATTTGAGGGTCCGATCTCATTGTCATTTGACATTGAACCGATCTTTATGCCCACCTGTACGCTTTGGAAAGTAGTTCCCATCACGTGGCTTTCAGTGGTCCCAATGAGTGTTGCTCCGACCATTGTGTTCGAGACAGAACTTGAGATTAGGTAGGCTCCGATGACATGGTCCATAAGGACTCCACCGCCTTCCATGCCCACCGAGTTGACCGAGACGCCATCTGCAGCTATCCTCACAGCAGGGCCAAGTGGACTGACGATGCGGGTCATGCTGGAGCCCTCACCTAGCAAATAAAGTCCCTCAGTATCGATTGTGACAGACTCGAGATATGTTCCCGGCCGAACAAGAATTACGTCCCCAACACAGGAATTGTCCTCGGCTTCTTGAATCGAGGGATAGTCCGTGGGCACGATGATGTTCGGTTCAAGATCCATGTAGGGACCCTGATCGTCGAACTCATCTGGATCGCTCATAGGCTCCATTTGTATCGGCTGAACCGGACGTGGACAAACGGCCTTCGGTCGGCTCACAGGCTTCTCTGAGGGAACCTCCACAAAGCAGCCTGCACTCAACATCAGAGCAATAACGACCAGCATGGCAATAGTTCTTGAAGATTTCATCCTAAGTCCTCCATTCATGCAATATCACCAATCCACACGCCACTCACGCGTACTCTTATGATTCAGTCAGCAAAGAGAGTGGAGAAAGGATTCAGGTTCCCACAGATCAGTTTGAGGTATTTCCACGTGGCTCCCCCCTCTTCGCCCCTCGTCTTGACAAAGGATAACACGGTCATGGATATTTATTATTTCTGCAAACTGGCTCCTAAATAGGCACAATTCAGGCCCTACCCCAAACAGCAGCATCGAAGCTGGGCATGAAACCAACCAATGAACTCCCACTCCGGCCAATGCCTAACAAATTGTAGCCATAGAACGGTCCGGTCAGATTCTTAGAGATTATGAAATCCGCATACACACCTGGCTCGTATTTCACGTATGTTAGATGTGATCCAACATTGACCATCACTTCATAACGCATCAATCCGTCAATCGCCACCACGTCACCATCCGATGCATTCTCTCGAAGGATATCGTAAGCATGGAAAGCCCCGGGCTTGGGTTGGGCTATGACAAGAATTGATACAACCAAAAAGACGGAAGCCATCGCAGCGAACTTCTTTCGGAAGTCCGGTTTGTAGATGTCAGCATCCTTGACCACCAGCCAGAGGACGATCACGTTCGCCATTACCACGTAACGGATTTGGTCAACCCAGAAGATGGGGTTGCGCTCAATGGTCCAGATAATCCCAGAGATGACCCAGGCCAACAGATAGGTCAGTCCCACAGCAAGCCAGAGACCACTGTAATGTTCATCAGAGATCTTGGGTGTATCCTTCAGTTCTTTCAGCCAGTATACGCCCACAAAAAGGAAGAGCAGGATGTAGAATGGTAATCTAACAGCCAGAATGTAAAGAAAGTCCACTGGATTAGAGAATGCCTGACCGGTCGCCTGCGCAAAGAGCTCACTGCTCTGCCAGGCCGACAAGAGTCCTCCAGCAGAACCGTCCCAGAAGTGCACAAGATTTCGTATCGACCATGCTGCTACAAAGCAGAGGAAAATCAGAATCGCAATAATGTAGGACTTGTTCTTGAACACTTTCCACTTCATGTAGTAGAATCTCCAAAGCAAGCCAGCAATTCCAGCTATCAGGAAGAACCATCCCACAGAACTCTTCGTAAGATATGCGAGTCCAGCAAACAACCCTGCAAGAATCATGTACCGGTCATCTTCAAGACTCTTCAAAATCGCCCAAATGGTCAGAACGAAGAACAGTACGACCAGATTCTCGCTGTACCCAATACTTCCTGTAAGAATCAGTACCGGGTCCAAGGATGCAATTGCCGTAACAAGGAGCGCCTTGTCTTTCCCGTAAAGATCACGTGTTGCCCAGAACACCACCAGGATCAGGAAGATGCCAGACAGGAAGGATCCAAACTTGATGGCCCATGGAGACAAGCCCCCAATCGCTACGAATGGGATGAGGTAGACCGGATAAGCAGGTGAGTAATGATGGCTGATGACAGGTCTCCAGTTCTCGGACCAGTATTCCCCCAGAGGCATGACGAACTCTCCGTTCGCAGGGAGACTGTTACCCATCACCGCATACCGGGCAGCGTCAGATGATACGCTACCAGTGAGAAAACCAACAACACGCAGGGTTATTCCCACGATAATTATGATGTAGACGATGTGAACTGGCTTGAGAACTTCCTTCAAACCCGAGAGCGACAACGTACTCCTCATAGAATCCTACCTGAACCCCAACATAATCCTCTCTTTCCCACCTCAGAGTCGGTGATATTGATATTTACTTATAGTAATTGTTAGGAGCAATAAACAAATAGACACACGAGATTCGGGTGGATGGTTCTGCCATGACGGACGGACTTGTTGTGCTGGACAGAGTTTCGAAGAGATACGGTAACATACAAGCGCTAGACAACGTCTCGTTCTCAATCGGAAGAGGAGAAATCTTCGGTTACATCGGACCCAACGGTGCAGGAAAGACAACCACAATCAGAATCATGGTGGGATTGTTGCGTGATTTTGAAGGAGCTGTAAGCATAGGAGACCATCCGATAGCAGATAAGGGCGGAGATGTCCAGAGAATGTTAGGCTATCTCCCTCAAGATGTTGCATTCCAGGAATGGCGCACTGTGGACCACGCCCTCACCACCTTCGGACGTTTGAACGGGCTTGGCAAGGAGGAGCTAGCCCTTAGGATTCCAGAGGTTCTAGCTCTCGTGGGTCTGCCCGAGGAGCGTCACAGGAAGATAGTACACCTCTCAGGGGGAATGGTCCAGAAGCTCGGCCTGGCACAGGCACTGCTTCACAGTCCACCGCTGATTGTATTGGATGAACCGCTGGCGGGCCTGGACCCAGCAAGTCGCTACCAGGTGAAGAACATCATAAGGGAACTAAGCCGAAAAGGGACGACAGTGTTCTTCTCATCCCACATACTGAGCGACGTGCAGGATGTTGCCACAAGAATCGGCATATTGAGTTGGGGACGACTTGGGTTGGTCGGGACGGTGGAGGAGCTAAAAGCATATTTTGGCATTGAGAAAGATATCGAGGTCTTTCTGTCCAAGGACTCTGGCAGGTGGAAAGAGCTCGAGTCGATCGAAGGGGTGAAGAGCATAGAACAGACCGCCCCGAATAGGCTCTTCGTACGACTTGAGAAGGACGCGGACATGGACGAAGCAACCCACAAGCTAATCCATGGTCTTCTGAGCGTTGGTTGCCAGATACGAAGTTTCTACCCGGCCTCTCCGAGTCTGGAACAGCTCTATATCAGGTACGTAGGAGGTGAACACCCATGAGCCTCACCCTGCTATTCAAAGATGAACTGAAGGGTTTCTACAAGTCCAAAATCATGATCTTCCTTTGGGTGGGACTGCCTGTCGTCGTATTGCTGTTTCATCTCATTACGCTGGATACAGGACCTATCCCATTCTCTGCGCTGATAGCGATTCTGTTGGCCAGCCTCGGAGGTACACTCGCTTCCGTCATGATCACCGTTTCCATAGTCAATGAAAGGAAAGGGCACGTGTACGACCTGTTCTTCGTGAGACCTGTCAGAAGAATGGATATCCTAATCGCGAAATACTTCGCTGTATATGTTTGCGTGACAATTGCGGCACTCCTGGCCTTGACAATAGGATTCGCGTACGACTACGGCACGGGAGGAGCACCGGAGATGTTCTTGGAAGGGACACTGGAATCATTCGTAATCAGCCTATCCATGCTGGCGGTATACACTGCGGTCGGAGTGTTGATTGGAGTGGCATCACCCTCTGTCCTGGTCGGAGTGATACTGATAATATATGGTGGAAACCAGCTCTCAGCTGTTCCCATGCTTCTTCCGGTTGTATTTGGCACGTCCTCCTATTTCCCTCTGGCATTCATTTTGGGCGTAGTCACAACCATAATTCTGCTGACGCTCGCAATCATTGTTTTCAACAGAAAGAAGCTCTAGCACTCCAAACCAAAGGATAAGATAATCTATCTGACATTAGCACTTGAGTCACAGGTCAGGGGAGGAAAAACATGAAGGTCCTGATTCAAACAGACAGACTATCCAAATATTACGGCAAAGGCGGTGAGATCAAGGCTGTGGACAATCTCGACCTTGAGGTCTACGAAGGAGAGACCTTCGGTCTGCTCGGTCCGAACGGTGCTGGCAAGACCACAGCCATTCGTCTATTGAATTGCATAATAAAGCCGACCAGCGGAACGGCCAGAGTGATGGGTCACGATATTCTCGATGATGATTTGGAAGTCAAGCGGGTAACTGGCTTGCTTACAGAATCGCCTGGATTATACGAGAAGCTCAGCGCTTACGAGTTCCTGGAGTTCATGGGGGCCCTCTATGATGTCCCCGAGGACATTCTGCCAAGAAGAATAGAGGAGCTGCTGAAGCTGTTCGGACTTCAGAAGAGACGCGACTACCTCCTCGAGGGATACAGCAGGGGAATGAAACAGAGGATATTGATCGCTTCTGCACTGATTCACGACCCGCCAATTCTGTTCCTGGACGAACCTACTTCAACCTTGGACCCGCGCGCGGCCCTTATGGTAAAGAACCTTGTGAGGAAGCTGGCAGAGGACGCGGGAAAGACCATTTTCATTTGTAGCCATATCCTCCCGGTTGTGGAGGAGTTGTGTGACCGCATTGGCATAATCAACAAAGGCAGACTTGTTGCACTGGGAACGGTGGACAGCATCAAGAAACAGACACGCAAGGACACTCTCGAAGATGCTTTCATTGCCATTACTGGTGGGGTGAGAAAGAAAGAGCTTCTTTCCTGGAGAGAACAGAGGGGTACAAGTGCGTAAGTGGCTTGTCATCGCACGAAATGAGTATCGCATTCTCACAAATAGCATAAGGAGGATAAGGCGTTACTTCCCAATCCTGGCAATCTTGTTGCTGGTATTTCTTGTAGGATTTTTGGCGCCTTTGATGGCCGGATGGATCTACGGCCTGTTGCATGACGAATTCCTTGCCTTCTTCGTTTCCATAGCCGCCATGGGGACGATGCAGTTGGTCCTGTTTATGTTCTTCTTCCTGTTCATAACCTATCCAGTCAATTCATCTTTGAAGGATGTGAGGACCGAGGAATATGAGATTTTTCTGTCGGCCCCTGTCAAACCGAGTGATGTTCTATTGGGAAAATTCATGGGCATATTGCCACTCTACGCCATCGCCATTGCAGCCATCACTGGTTTCTTTACCGCCTTTCTGATTCCTCTGGGAATCGGTGTCATTGAGACAATCATAATCATCGCTGTCTTCGTACTGACGTTTCTATCGGCCATTTGGATCGGGACCCTGATAGCTGCCATATTGAGATCGAGACTTGGAAGAACCTCCCGTGGAAAGGACATTGGAAAAGCCCTGCCCCTAATCATCGTCCTTCCCATCATAGCATTGATGTATGCACTGATGGGTGGAGGATTGACCCAGGCCCTTTCTGATCCAGGTACGAGCGGAACGGTTCAGACCATCATGAACATATTCCCCAGTTCCTGGGGAGCCGGAATCATGACACTTTTCGCACACGCAGCAATCAATTCGATAGGAGTTCCCAACCTCTGGTTTGAAGTTTTGATTCGGTTCGGGGGACTTGTCCTGTTCTTCCTTGGGACCCTGTGGCTGGGCGAAAGAGTCGCGAGCCGAGCTTACAGTCTCGAAGCAATGTCCTTTACGGCCTCAAAGGCCAAACCTGACGGGACCTTCTACAGGACGGTGAGGTCGATAGGAGGTGGTAGATCTTTCGGCACGCTTCTCGTGTCCATCTTCAAGGACTACGGTCGGAGGTTCGAGAATCTCTCAAAGATCATCTATGTCGTGGGCTTACTGATTCTGGTGAGCGTTTTCTTCGGTATGGACCGATCGGAGCCTGGTAGTGCTTTGGTGATGGGGTTATTCATATTCCCCTTCCTGGCCGCTTTCGTGGTCGGGGAAGTGACTGTCCGAGGAAAGGAGAGTCTCTTTTTGTACAGAAAGGCGCCTGGAGGTGAGGGGAGGCTAGTCAAGGCAAGGTTGCTGCAGAGCTGCCTTGTGGTATTCCCAATCGCGATGGTGTACTCAATCCTCTCATTGATTCTAGTTCAGAATATTACGATACTGGATGTTCTAATCTTCACTGGATTATTGCTGTTGATTGTCACAGGGTTCGTGGCGTTCAGTCTCGGCCTTTTTCTCCTAATGCCGGTGTTCACCGACAAGCCAGCAGAGCTTATGGGCAACGTGATGATAGTGATGATAACTTCCATCGTGGTGTTCGTAGTCTCTTTCGTACTGATTAAGGATTTTCTGGGATCCTTGCTTCTCTTCACGGCGATAGTCTGGATGCTGGGAACTGCTTTCCTCTACATGGGAAAGATGAATCTGAGTCGAATCGAGTAAGGGAAGGAAACTCTAAATATCCGCGTCCCGTTTTCAGGAGAGCTGACAAATCCAGCATTATGACATAGAGAGGGGTTACAATGGATTGGGGAATGGAGAACCGTTTGTCAAGGATAATCAAACCGAAGACTGGCCACACGGTCATGCTGGCCGTGGACCATGGATATTTCTTGGGACCGACCAGAAAGCTGGAGAGCCCCAGGGATACCATCAGACCTTTGCTTCCACATGCGGACGCGTTGATGCTCACGAGGGGGGTCCTGAGGTCCTCAGTGGATCCTGGTGCAAGTATACCGGTTGTTCTGAGGGTTTCAGGAGGAACGAGCATAATCGGAGAGAACCTCGCAAATGAGGGAATAACGACTTCGATGGAAGAGGCGCTGAGACTGAACGTCTCGGCTGTGGCTCTGTCCATTTTCGTTGGGACACCGTACGAGAAGCAGACGCTCATGAACCTGTCCCAGCTGGTGAACCAGGGGGAGGAGCTTGGCATACCTGTCTTGGCTGTGACGGCCGTCGGCAAAGAGCTTGGTAAGAGGGACGCAAGGTATATTGGCCTCTGCTGCAGGATCGCATCAGAACTGGGAGCACACTTCGTGAAGACATATTACTGCGATGGGTTCGAAAAGGTCGTAGAGAGTACCCCGGCACCACTTGTCATCGCCGGCGGACCCAAATTGGATACTGAAATGGACGCCTTCAACATGGTATATGAAGCAATTGAGGCATGAGCCATAGGCGTGGACATGGGCAGAAACATCTGGCAGCATGAATACCCGATAGACATGATCAAGTCCGTGAAGTCGATCGTTCATAAGAAGCACACTGCCAAAGAAGCGCATGATGTGTTCAAAAAGGAAAAGGCCAAGAAGAAGAAAAAGAAACCTAAGAAGAAGTAGGTCATTCACTTCCGATTAGTACTAGATTAATCCCGGGAAGCCAAGGCTATGCGTGTGGCGAAGTACTACAACAACAATGACATCAGATTGGAGGAGATGCCAACTCCAGAGATAGGTCCGGGTGAGCTCCTGGTTAAGGTAATTGCCAGCGGCATATGCGGCAGCGATGTCACGGAATGGTACCGCATAAAGAAGGCTCCTCTTGTGTTGGGTCATGAGATTGCTGGAGACATAGTGGAAGTTGGGGACGGTGTCTCAGGATACAAAGAAGGTGACCGTGTTTTCGTTTCTCATCATGTTCCCTGCGGTGAGTGCAGATACTGCCTGGATGACCATGAATCCTGTTGCGATACCTTGCGCACAACCAATTTTGAACCAGGAGGTTTTTCTGAGTTCATCAAGATTCCAGAGATCAATGTTGAAAAGGGCACCTATCATATTCCAGATGAAGTCTCGTATGAGGATGGTGTGTTCGTAGAACCACTTGCTTGCGTCGTGAGAGGACAGAAGTTTGCCAAGATAGGTTCTGGGGATACTGTCTTGGTCCTTGGTAGCGGGATTGTTGGTCTGCTCCACATCAAACTGGCCAAGGTGAATAGAGCAGGCAGAGTCATTGCCACGGACGTCAATGAATACCGTCTGGATGCTGCAGTGAAATCAGGTGCGGATGCAGTGATTGATGGTAGAGAGGATGTTCCAGCTAAGGTTCGAGAACTGAACGAGGACAGACTTGCGGATGTTGTGATAGTGTGCACAGGAGCGATTCCAGCAATTAAGCAATCATTGCATTCAGTAGATAGTGGTGGGACGATTCTTTTCTTTGCACCTACAGATCCAGGAACTGAGATTCCAATACCTTTCAACGAATTGTGGAGAGAAGAGATAACAATGGTCTCCTCGTACGCAGGTTGTCCAGAAGACATTGAAGAAGCAATGGAACTTCTTCGATCAGGAGATGTCAAAGTAGAGGATATGATCACACACAGGTTGGGTCTGGAGGAAACGCGGAAGGGTTTTCAGCTGGTTGAGAAAGCAGAGGACTCCATAAAAGTGATAATTGAGCCCTGGAAGTGATGCGGTCCAGCCATTTATTCTACGAAACACACTAGAAACCGAGGACGGCCCAGACAACAGGCTGAGTGGCTGAAACATGGAACCAATAGCCTTCTCCAGGTTTGAGATAGTAGCTTGAATCTAACTTCTTCAAGTAATAGGGCGGGCTGGATCCATCGAAACCTTCCACTCTGTCAATTCCCAATGATGGATCATTCAACAATTGCCCCACTGTAACACTATCATTCAGCACAGAGGGATAGCCTACAAGATTCCAACCTGGTTGCAGAGTGATGTCAGTGATGTAGGAGACGTTAACATCCAGCGTAAGGGTCGCGGGTCCCGAGACGATGTGTATCCAGAAGCCTTTAGAGCTGTCAACAGTTTCCAGCGTACGATACGGCTTGCTCGGAATGTAACTCAACCACTCATCCGTCATTTCATCGTACGTTCTGAGGTGATCATACTTGCCTGCGATTGAGCCCAAAGCTGATTCTATTGTGCTGTTTGGACTTGGTGGTATGAAGGATATCAATCGCCAACCGGTGACATTGAAGGTGAAGTTGAACAGGAACCGCTTGGGCTTCTGACCGATTGTGGCCACATCAGTGCAGGAGCCTATGCCCCAATTCCCATGTTCGTCCTGTCCTCTTGCACAGAGTCTGTGTATCTCCCCACTTAGCCATGTGGATGGTATCCAGGTAGCGGTGCCTGTCTCCGTCGGAGAATCCGTTCCAATCGACATGGGCTGGGCACCGGTCCAATCTATCAACGCTGGGTCGGTCACGCTAAGTGGGACCTCCTTCCACTCGGCCGCGCTAATGTTGCTCATACCGGTCTTGATGTCTGATACTCCAGCGAGCAATGTCATGTTCTTACCAGAAATTGTGACGTTGAAAGGATTGGGAACCGCAACTATTGGATCGACCTCAGGACCGATGGAGTCAGGGGCAGCTGCCCAATTGCGATTGTATGACAGAAGATAGACATCATAGTTCACGTCCCTCATCTTTTCCTTGCTCATGTGGAATACTTCATACACCTTGTGGTAGGTCGAATTGACGGTCAGTGAATCCACTGTCTGATGTCCTTTTGCATGACTATCGCCGGTCAAGGTTGACAAATCTCTCACGGCACTGAAGCTGTCCGTTGTGGCTACAGACATTAGATTGGACATATTGAACATGTTAGCATTTTCGATATAACTTGCCCACATCCAGTTGTCGTTGGTTCGGACCATGTCGAGCATTTGCCCTCGTCCCCGATTCGCGTACGAGATGGAAAGCCCCATCGGACCCCAAGGACCGTTCAGGTTGAGACTCGTTCCTGCAAGATCCGTTCTGTTCAACCCCCATGGCGGGTTTGTGGGATTGTAGTGTCCTTCCAAATATCCGACCCAGATCCGATAATCTACATCACCCTGATCGTCTGCTACTCCCACATACATCCTGTTTCCCGGACCTCCCTCCGAACTTACAACGCATGTCGGCCACTTCAGGTCCGTCATGTATGTGTTCCATAGAAGCGTCGCATCATCATTCGGATTGAGGGGTGTGCTTTCTCCCTGCCATTCTCCATCATAGAGTCGGACCATCAAATCCTTCTCTACCCAGCCTGGAAGGCTTACGTGGAAGAAGACCCAAAGCACATTCTGCGTGTCAATGCAGGCATCTGGATAGTAGTAGAAACCGGGATCAAAAGGAGTGAGTCTTCCGCAGTCAGAATCTGAACCATCGCAAATCGGCCAAGTGTCACCGCCATCTCTCGAAATGGCGTACCAGATCTGAACACTGGTAGGGTTGTAGGCATCGGGATCCACGTAGTCGTAGTGCTCCCATATCCAGAAGACCTCGCCGCCTGCGGTTCCATCGTCTCTCCAGAGAGGTTTGTTGATTCTGGCTTCATTCATCACATTACTGCCAGCATTCCTTTCTATTATCCTTCTGTTCCATGCAACATAGGGTGGGTCCGAGTAGTAAAGCACACCGTAGGAGTCTAGCCTCTCATTGATAGCATCCGGATCATCACCGCTCCAGGTCAATAAGATGCGGTTCTGGAAGGTTCCCTGTGGGATGTAGGTCCATCTAATGTCGAGAGGGTCATCATTCCAATTCGAGATCTCGGTATGTGTAAACGGGAGATTGGGCATTCCTTCGCCATCAAGTGTCGTATGAGCCACCCATACGTTCCTTCCTCCGAAGCGTACATCAGGTTCAATAGCAGAGGTCTTCCAGTAGGCTATGAAGATGTGGTCAGTGGTTCCATCATTGAAAGTCAGGACGGACGGCTCCATTTCATCGGTTGTTCCATTGGTGACCTGCAATGGCATAGGCAGTTTGTCGCATTCCACCAAGAGTTCGATATCGAGTTGATCCGCCACCGTAGGTTCACCGAGTGGAGATGCTGTAATAGATATGTCGTGGATGCCACAACTGACACCGCCTGAGACCGAAATCTGGACATAGGTTTGGATGCTCTCCCGGGGATTCATGCCGGTCAGCAACTGCCCCTCGAAGTTCGCGGTGATGCCAGGAGGCACGACTGCATTCAGGAAGACGTCGTCCAATACCGTGCCGAAGTTGGTGACTGAGAATGGGAAGACAATGTCCCCGAACTGCGCTGTCTCCACTACCTGTGGATAATCTGTTGTTAATTCCACTCTGTGCTCTTCCTCAGGACCGAAATCAGCACCAGCGACAAGGGCAAACGGTGCATCCGATGGTATTGCGAAACCAATGACCTCGATCGTCCATTGTCCAGGTTCAGGGAATTCAACTTCCACCTGCTCAACGTTGTTTACATCATCCCAACCGTCGTTTCCTATCCGATCCCAAAGAGGATTTGAATCAGCAGGAGAGGGATTAGGAACAGACCAACCATCGTATTGGCCCACGCTTCCGTATATGTTGCCGTAATAGACGTCGCCACTGGGAGAGATTATCTTCAGGTTGAGATCACTGTTAAGAGCCTTGCCGGCCACATCAACCCACACCAGCGTGACTTTCAATGGCACTTCATCTGTGTGGACAACAGTCTCAAAAGATGGGTTCCAGACGCCTGTCGCGGTCATCACGCCTTCCTCATACTTGTTCGTCCTTGGAGTGGACGGGAACAGAGACTGGACGATATCGACACTTCCCCATCCTTGATCGTATCCAGGGTAATCGAAGAGGTCTTCATCCATCCTGACAGCCCCATTGATGAGAAGGGCTTTGACCAATTGGGAGTTGATCTGATAGGGATCGCTGATGCCCCCTACCTCCCTGAGGTATTCCCTAACAAGCATCGTCAGACCACCAAGATTGGGTGTGGAGACAGAAGTTCCGATCTCATAGTATCTGTAGTCGCAAATGCCGTCTCCGTTCAGATTGTCTGGATCAGCGTTGTTGTAGAGATCCACTGACACGATGCAGTCATCTTGGGGATTGCCCTTGCCAGTCAATTCATTGTACTGCCATTCACCAACACCCATTATGCTGACCGCCTGAGTCCCCACCGTGATCAAATCTGGTTTCAACCGACCGTAGCTCTGATTCGGTCCGCCTCTGCCGCTGAAATCTGCCACGATATTGGGATTGTACGCATCCGGTCGGTCCGGTCTGAAGTTCAGACTGGCACCTGATGTTAGCCCGTTCTTGCCTTGGGACAAAGTCGAGAGCGAGTTCAATTCCGGACCCGCATTTCCGGTTGCGAATATTATCAGCCTATCATTGTTGCTGTCAGTCCTAATCTCGGCATCCCATGATGCGGACGCGTAGTCGCCAGGTGCACTCGCAAAGGCATTCACGTATATGTGAGCACCATCTGCGTATTGGCTTTCCCTATAG
>CP070767.1:1702764-1705643 GCA_020345725.1 Methanobacteriota archaeon
AAATCACCTGTCATGTGGGTGACAGCATCTGGAACATGTCCGATGAAGACCTCATCAATGATACAGTGGACGCATTGGATGAACTCAAGGTCATAAGCAAGGATGATGTGATTTTCTCAGATCTGACCCGAATGACGCCTGCATACGTGATCTATGACAAGGAACATGACAGAAATATAAAGACCGTGAAAGACTTCATCAAGAAGCAGGGAATAGAGCTTTGCGGACGATTCGGAGAATTCGAGTATCTGAATATGGACGCCTGCATTGAGAGAGCAGCATCGTTGGCAGAAAGAATCAAGTGAAAGAGATGAAGAGGATATCGGTCATTATCCCAACATATGAAGAGGAGAGATCAATCGAGACTTTCCTGCAACAGTTCGAGAGACAGACTATTCCCAGAGATGAATACGAAATCATAATCGTGGATGGTGACAGCAAGGACCAGACCAGAGAGATAGCAGAGGAATACGTTGATGAAGTGATTATTCAAAAGGGAGAGGGAATCGGCGGTGCTAGAAATGACGGGGTAGATGTCGCCAATGCCCCATTCATCGCAACTACGGACGCGGACACCATTCTGCCAGATCGATGGCTGGAGATAATGTTGGGCCATTTCGAGAAGGATGATGAAGTGGTGGCCGTGGTGGGACCGGACGGACCGATCGAGAAGTCCATCAAGGCAAGGCTGGTGTACTTCTTCCTCAGGAACATCATACATCTTGGGACATATTTTGGATTTTACACCACTGGCGGAACGAATTCAGGCTTTAGAAGGTCCGCATTCCTGGAAGTGGGAGGCTATAGGCCCCTCCCTCACTCTGACGATGTGGAGATAGGCTTCAGACTGAAGGAAGTGGGAAGAATAGTGTACGACAGCGACCTGTACGTGAGGCTTTCCGTCAGGCGTATGGAGAAGAATGGATACATGAGAACTCTCCTGACCTGGTTGAAAGGCGATCTGAGAATCATGTTCGGCCTGGACGTGAAAGGAGAAGGCTATTCAAAACAGAAATACTGAAGCCGGTCCTCTGCTCATTTCTTGACGACCTTCACAATGGTGACTTCATAGAGAAGGGTCTTTCCAGTCTTCTCCGCGTTGAAGTCCGCCACAAAGGTTCCAGCAACTTCATCGATGTCGACCAACAAGAACCACTCTCCGCCTGGGTATTTTGCCATTAGATTGTTCACATCCTCCGGACCCAGAAGATGCTCAAGGACAATCTCCCCCTTGCCTTCGTTGACGTTGCTTTCTACTGAAACGACCCGGGATTCGAATGTCTCGTAGGGGGTAACAATCTGGTCTTCATCAGGCAGATTCCTTATGGTGAGCTCTCTTTCGCCTCCAACGTATTCTTCCTTGATTATTCTGACGTCCCAGCCCCATATGGGGTCGCTATACGTAGCGTTCACAAAAATCTGTACTTCCCCCATTCTCTCAAGGAATTCAACAGTGGTCAGGACCTGGACTTGGTCCATTGTTTCAGTGAGATTGAGAGTAAAGATCAGCGCCGGATCTGGGTCTCCGAAGGCTTCGGAAGAATCCAAAAGAATGGACTTTGATTCACCCTCTCGCATTCCAATCAGCTCGTCCTCCAATGCCTTGCCGCCATCTATCATCCCGGTGAAGTTCACGTATTCGTTCGGGTTTATGCCCTCTGTGATTGTCAGATTTATGGGCTTGAAGACGTTGGTGTAGGGCCATTGAAATGAAACTGCCTTAGGATAGCTCTCATTGTCCACGGCCGCATCGAACATCGTGGTCTCAAACACCTTCTGCGTATCCCACAATAGCCCGACATACTCGAACTCAACAATGTCTTGTTCGTCAATGAGCACGATAGATGGGGATTGGTGGGGAGGCTCTGAGGAAATCTGGTACAGCATTATGCCTAATCCTGCTGTGATGAACACAAGAACAACGACTATCACAGCGAACATATCTACAGCGGATGCACGGTCCTTTTCCAGTCGGTTCATCGCGACTTCCTTGTTATAAGTATGGATTTAATAAACATTGTGGTCTGGAAGACATATTTAGCCCATTTGATGGCCATCTCGTGCGAAAAAGGCCTTCACGGTAGGTTTATCAAAGAAGTTGGCATTTGGACAGACAATGGCAAAGAAGGTCCTGACCTGCCCTCAGTGTGGTTCGGATGATCTGTATTATGAAGCGGCATTGATCACTGGCTACAAATATCACTGCAAGAAATGTCATTACATCGGGGCCTTCGTTGTGGAAGTGGATCTGGAAGAAGAGTGAGCTAGAATCCTATCTGGAGTTGGGATAAGCCACGAAAATCATCCATAGGTCGAGAAACGAACTGTTCTAAGCGAACATAGCTCCAGGCTCTTCGGCCTTTTGAAGAGCCGTCGACATCACCTTTTCGGTAGATCTCTCGAAATCGGCCATGGTTACAACATCTCTGTCCTCTCTGATGGCGAACATACCAGCTTCTGTGCATATGGCTTTGATGTCTGCACCCGTGGCACCCTCGCACCTCGTAGCCAGTGTACCGAAATCTATGCTCTTGGATATGTTCATCTTCCGAACATGAATCTTGAATATGTCCAGCCTTCCCTCTTGACTGGGTATGGGAATCTCTATGATCCTGTCAAACCTGCCTGGCCTGAGTAGAGCGTCATCAAGAATGTCGGGCCGATTGGTGGCAGCGATTATCTTCACATTGCCAATTGGGTTGAAGCCGTCGAGCTCTGCTAGGAGCTGCATCAGTGTTCTCTGGACCTCTCTATCACCTGAGGTCGCGACCTCCAGCCTCTTTGCACCTATGGCGTCTATCTCATCAATGAAGACTATTGTCGGGGCTTTCTCGCGTGCCAGCTCAAAGAGTTCGCGAACGAGTCTGGCACCCTCTCCA
>CP070767.1:1705743-1719999 GCA_020345725.1 Methanobacteriota archaeon
ACAGTGATTGGAAACCAGCTATTCGTGACAGTCTTGGGATCGCCAAGCTATCTAATCGAGCTGGACAAGAATACTGGTGAAGAGCTCTGGAGAGCCTATCTCTCGGGGGAGAGAGAGCAGTTCTATAACTCCAATCCTGTCATCTTTGACGGAAAAGTCATTGTACCGTCTACGGACTGGACCGACTCCCACATCTATGGTTTTGACAGAGCTGACGGGAGCCTTGAATGGAAGATAGATCTACCTGGGGAGACCATCTGGTCATCGGCCTCTGTGGGCGATGGTGTGGCAATCATAGGCACAGGCTCTTCGGACATGATGGCATTTTCCCCTGAGGACGGTTCGATTCTCTGGAAGCACACAGTGGCTCAATTGAATGGGATATACTCTACCCCCTCCCTCGCCGAAGGAAGAGTGTACGTGGGTGGAGAGGATGACAGCATCTATATTCTAGATCCAATGGATGTCACTGTGCTTGAGGCCAGCCTGGACATCACACCTAAGACAATCAATGTGAAAGGCAAAGGCAAGTACGTGACCGCCACTATTGAGATTTCTGGATATAGTCCGGAAGACATTGTTATCGAATCTCTCCTCCTGCAGGGGAACATCAGAGCGGAACCGGGAACAGAGAGGATAGGAGACGGGGACGGTGATGGGATACCAGACCTTTCCATCAAGTTTGACAGAAGGGAACTGGTCGAGATGCTCACTCCCGGATATCTGCTGCAACTCAAGGTGACTGGCTACCTCTCGAATGGGATGAGATTCGAGGGACTGGATACGGTAAGGGTAATCGGCTGACCACCCTCGCACTAGCAAAGCTGGGTTTCCAATAGGAAAACTTATAATATATCCTAGACACTATATTATTGACGGGCAGGGAAACAGATAGTTCTGATTGTCCGTCCCCAAAGGGTGTGGGAGTATCCCATGACTTAAGAGCTGATGGAATGCTCACAGCTAGAATGATCCCATCACATGTTGGCAGCCTTTCGATGCCGCTCTTGACCAGATCGGATTCTGAGAGCCAGAGGTTCACTGCAAGGGAGGTGAATCCTCGATGAGAGCTGAGGCGGTTGTCGTACTGGGAGCTGCGAGTGCACTGTTCATTCTGGGCATTTTGGGATTCATCATAACTGAAGTCCACACTGAAGATCAAGTGGTTCCTGGAGGAGACCCCGAGAATCCCGATGACCATATCCAGGTTCAGACTCAGATTTCGCCCTTCAAGGGTGTTGGGGTTACATCAATCATGTTCGGCGCGGTAATAGTCGCAATATTCGGAGTCGCGCTTCTGGCCGCCCGTAGGTCAGGGTAGGCCTGGCTAGGCAGTCTTTTCCTATTGACATCAACAGTTCTATTTTGGATTCTGTCCAATGAACGATTCTACGACCAAAAAAACCATCTAATCAAAGATACTGCACTATCAGAAGTAGAGCAAAGAGGCAAAATGAGAGCTCAGTAGATTGGTGCTGCGATGTTCAGGAGAATACTCGTACTGGCCGATAACTACAAACTAACAGATTCACTGCTAAGGTACATTCCAAACGTCTTTCCTACTTCCGAGTACCATGTTCTGAGCGTCATCGACTACGCGTACGACATTCTGTCGGTAACTGACTATGTGGAAGACACCCTCCATGAGAGCGCAATCCGAGCCATGCTCCACTGTGTCTCCATTCTGGATGAGGCTGGAATAAACACCCGAAAGACGATATTGAAGGGCAATTTCCAGGCCGTGGTTGAGAAATACGTCAGGGAGAACGGCATAGATCTGGTTGCCACCGAGACCTATATTGATGAGGTAAAGAAGAAATCTCATTTCAGCTGGCATCTGGAGAGGTTGTTCAGAGCTATTAGGATACCCATACTCTTCATGGACAGGCCTGTGGAGGAGAAGAAGCCTGGCTCAGTTTGTATCCTATATAGCGCTACCGGTCATTCTGAGGCGGCCGTGAACATAGGAATGAGGCTGGCTAATTGGCTCAAAGCCACCTGTACCGTCTTGTATGTAGGCCAACGAAAGGGAAGCGAGGTGTTCCCCCATCTGGAACAGAAGGCTGAGAGGATGGGTGTTCCGGTGCAGATTGACAGGCATGAGTACACCTCCTCACACGAACTTCTCGCGGCAATTGGATGTTATGATCTACTCGTTACGAGCCGTGGTGGACGGAGTTGGAAAGACAGAATACTTATGACTCTCAAAAGACTCCCCCTTAAGAAGATTGAGATTGAGGCGATTCTCTACGCACCGATACCGACCATTCTGGTTGGGGAATGTCCAGAGGTGAGCTATGGCTACTGAGGCCCAGATCGTTGCAGCCGTGATATTCGTATTCACTTTCGTGCTTATTGCGACCGAAAGGCTGCATAGGACCTCTTCAGCATTGTTCGGAGCAGCGCTCATGGTGATAGCCGGGGAGGCAATGGGTTTCTACAGAATTGGGATGCCACCTGATACTGCTGCAGGAAGCGCGTTCCTGGCCATTGATTACAACACAATAGGCCTCCTGTTCGGCATGATGGTCATCGTCGGAGTGATAATGGAAACGGGGTTCTTCGAGTATCTGGCAGTGAAGATTGCGAAGATTGCCAGAGGGGACCTTTGGAAGATACTGATGATGTTCGTTGTGGTCACTGCCGTTGCATCAGCCTTCTTAGACAATGTCACCACAATTCTCTTGATGATACCTATTACGATATCAATCTCCAATTCTCTGGAAATCAATCCTATGCCGTTCATCATGGCTGAGATATTGGCTTCCAACATAGGCGGTGCAGCAACAGTGATAGGAGATCCCCCCAACATTATGATAGCCAGTGCTGCCGGCATCCCTTTCATGACATTCCTGATTAACATCGGTCCAATAATAATCGTGACAATGCTGGTCTCCTTGTTCTTGCTGAAACGAATGTACCGAGAGGACCTTAAGCAGGAACCCAAGCACATTGAGGTGTTGATGGAAAGAGATGAGCGAAAGGAAATCAAGAACATGCCGTTGCTGAAGAAGTCCATGATCGTTCTGGGTGTCATCATTGCTCTCTTCATGTTCCATCACGTTGTTCATATCCAGTTGTCGATCATCGCTTTGATGGGAGCAGTCTTTCTTTTGGTTTGGGGGAATATTCATCCCAGGGAAGCATTTCAGCATGTCCATTGGTCGACTCTCCTCTTCTTTGTGGGGCTCTTCGTATTGGTTGGAGGTTTGGTGACTGTCGGTATCATGGATGCAATCGCGGAAGGACTGGGAGCTATCACTGGCGGCAACATCTACGTTGCCCTGATTCTTGTGATATGGATCTCTGCTTTTGCCTCCACAATTGTGGACAATATCCCCTTCACAGCAACAATGATTCCAGTGGTTGCTGTTCTTGCAGAAACAATACCCGCCCCATCGGGAGTCCTGGTTCATCCGCTGTGGTGGGGGCTGGCGATTGGAGCGTGTCTTGGCGGGAACGGCTCCCTCGTAGGAGCTTCTGCGAATCTTGTTGGTGCTGGGATCTCCGAGAAGTTCGGTCACCACATCTCTTTCAGAGCCTTCTTCACCAAAGCCTTCCCCTTCATGGTTATTACACTAACAGTTGCGACCATTCTTCTGCTATTTTCAGTCTTTGTACAGATGAACATATAATCTGGCAAGGTTGTCTGGACACCCATTTCAGTTCATGATTTCCGCAACCATCTCATTGGGAGAAGAAGCATTTTTCTACATCTCTGATAATGCTAGTACGTGTCCTATAGTCAAGTCCAGGATATTGAGGATATCAGAGATGCAGTTTCCACCGGGAAGAAGTACATCATCGTCTTCAAGGTAGAGCCGAGCAACAAGCTGGCGAGATTAAAGCACTTCACCGACAGTCTGGATATCTTCTCAAATCTCAAAGGTAAGAGCTGCTTTGTCAAGCCGAACATAGTGTCATCTGAAGGGTACCCAACAACGACCGATCCTGCTGTGATGAGATTCGTCTTCCAGGAACTGGAAAGCATCTGTCCGAGATTAGAGTCTGGGGATTGCTCTGCTCAGGGTTCACCAAAAGACCATCAACTTGCTGACGTGGCTTCCCAGATGGAAATACCTTTCCACGATCTCAAGGGAAGCGAGACCGAGAAGATGGGGAAGATTCCCGTATATACCTATCCAAAGCAGTTCGATTCTATCGTTTCACTGCCCATACTGAAGGAGCATTTTGTCACTGGAATCACTTTCGCCACAAAGAACAATTTCGGGTTCGTGGGTTCAAAGGTCAGAGTACGCCTTCACATAAGGACATCCAAGCTTCATGACACGATTGCCAAGCTTCATGGTGAGTATCCAGTGGACCTTGTATTAGGGGACGCCTGCAGAACGATGAGGAGGGCTCAGGAGAAGAGATGGGGAGGGTTGCAGGAGCCCTTGGGGCTGTTCTTCCTGAGCAATGCACCTTTGGAGTTGGACCTGTTTGCCTGGCGGTTGATGCCAAAGAGAAAAGCGAAACACCTAGACATAGCCAGGAAGACATATGGAGAGGATAACGTTCTGGTTTGGTTAGACTCTGGAGTCGCTAATATCTTTCAGTAGAAGCACTCACAGAGGAAAAAGAAATCTAAAAAAGGATAGTATGGAGGAAAGCCTTTGTCAGCTATCCTCCGGTTATGTCCCGGATATTGGAGATTTTGCTGGGGAACTGGTTTCCGCGACTACTCGAGCGGAGGCTCTTCCATGGGTGGTTCCATCATTGGCTCTTCCATCGGGGGTGGAACATAAGCCTCAGGTTTGGGACCTTCTCTTAACGCTAATCCTGAGCCTACAATCAGTAGTATCGCACCAACTATGGTGATCCATATTCCAATCCCGATTTCGAGTGGGGCAATGATTTCCATCATTACCTTCACTGGCCAAATGATCACAAGTATTCCCATGATCAGTCCGCCAATCGGAAGACCTCTCTTTGGAATTATGACCAGTATCAGGCCTATGAGGCCGAAAACAAACGCCAGTTTGCCTTCAAATCCATCAAATCCCGCCACGCTTGCACAGATGCCCATAAAGCATACCGATGCCCAAGCGAGGAAGGACCCAACGATGGCCAATATCCCACCGACTAATCCCAATATCCTACCAGGACCAATTTTCATGATACATGCCTCCGACCCCCCACCCATCCACAGGGGGGGTCAGCTAAACATCATTTTCTCTTATAAATACATTGCGTTTTTCTGCCATATCTGTTGTCAACGGACATATCATGTGTGAATAGCCTAATTCTTGGGATCCTATAACGCAAACTGCCAGAGTGCCCTTCCGATTCTATTCTAGGACTTGAAAGGCACTATCTTCTTGCACTGGCATCCTTCAGAGAATTTTACAAAACATTATAACATAATGCTGTTATATTCACTGCCATTCTAAGAGGTGAATCACAATGCAAGAAGGACAAGGATATAGTGAGCCAAGCAGTGCACCTCCCCCGGAACCAATGGCAGCGCCACCACCGGCTGCTGCTCCAGCCCCGGCTCCTGCGCCCAAGTCCAAGGTCGCAGTTCCAGCTCTGGTCATCGCAGTCATCGCGCTGGCCCTTGCTTTGATCGGGATGGTTATGTTTCCAGGGCCAACTGGACCGGTAGGACCGGAAGGTGCAGCGGGACCACAGGGCCCAGAGGGGGATGAGGGAGACAGAGGCCCGACAGGACCAGCAGGTACAGCTGGTGTCGATGGCACCGCATGCTGGGATCTGAATGAGAACGGTCAGAAGGATGTCGCTACCGAAGACATCAATGGCGATACGGTTGTAGACGTGCTGGATTGCACTGGAGCACAGGGACCGCAGGGAGACCCAGGACCAGTAGGACCAGCGGGACCTGGAGCGCTCATGAGCTACACCAACATCTCGATGACCATTGACATCGTTGGTTGCACGAATTTCAACCAGATTTCCATCACAACGCCCCAAGCCGGCTATGTGGTCGTGTATGCGACAGCATACATGAGAATAGACCACGTTTTGGGAACTGATGACGGCCTGAGAATGGTTATAGACACCTCACCTACACTATGCCCCTTCGGCCCCAATCACTGGCAACACGACATACCTGGACCATTTCCAACGGACGACTGGAATAGAAGGACGCCAATGCTTTTCAACGTGTTCTACGTTGACGGAGCTGGAACCTACACTTTCTACCTCAACGGAGAAATGTACTTCGGTGAGAGTGCAAACGACCAGCACCGAAGCTCAAACATGGTGGCTATCTTCTATCCAGCCTAATGTGGTATGAGATGGGACGTATACTTCAATCCCCGTCTCGGCCGCAGAGGGAAGTATCACCCAATTCCACGGAAACCTAGCATCGATGGGCAAACCGAACTAATCTGTACAGCGCAAGCAAGAAGCCTGCTGGAGCCAAATGTGTAGTCTGGTGGCAAGACTTCGGAAACCATTATAACATATGGCTGATATTATGGCAGCAGTTTTGAGAGGTGTATCACAATGGAAGAAGGACAAGGATATAGTGAGCCAAGCACACCACCTCCTCAACCCACACCGGCGGCAGCCCCGCCACCTGTTGCACCTAAGTCCAAGGTCGCAGTCCCGGCTCTGGTAGTCGCGGTCATCGCACTGGCCATTGCTCTAATCGGGATAGTTGCATTCCCTGGACCAACTGGACCAGCTGGAGCAGACGGTGCACAGGGAATACAGGGCCCGGAGGGGGACGAGGGTGACAGAGGACCAACAGGACCTCAGGGAGCAACTGGCGCTACTGGTGCGAATGGCACCGCATGCTGGGATCTGAATGAGAACGGTCAGAAGGATGTCGCTACCGAAGACATTAATGGTGATACGGTTGTAGACGTGCTGGATTGCACTGGAGCAACGGGACCGGCAGGACCACAAGGACCGCAGGGAGACCCAGGACCACAAGGACCACAGGGAGATCCAGGACCACAAGGACTACAAGGACCACCTGGAACCCCGGCCACAGTGTTGTGGGCAGTTGTCGAAGATGATGGAACGCTCGCTCGCGGGATGAACGTGGTGAGCACCAACTATGAAGGCGTGGGCCATACCACTATCCGTTTCAACCAGGATGTGCGCGGTTGCGCCTGGATAACGACGGTCGGTTACTCTGGCTTCACAGGGACAGCACCACCGGGATATGCCACCGTCGTCGGTGAGTTTATAGATCCTACGGGCGTCTGGGTCTCGACCTACGACACGTCCGGAACATCGGCTGATATGTCGTTCCACCTCACCGTCTTCTGCTAGACATCTGGAACTCAGTTCGGCTCAAGATTCGCTGCCTGGTAGCCAGAAGTGCTTCCGACGGAAGCAGAGTCTGGAAAACATGTGTTACAGTAAGGCATAGCATCTGCTATGGCCTTGCTGATGCAAAACATTCAGTTCAGATCACATTCCCGGAGTCCTTCTCATCCTCTCTACTCTTGGAACGCACAAAAGTATTCAAATCCTTGAAATAAAGCCCCGTGCGGATGCACCATCTTACATATGTGGACAAATCGGTATTGAGCCTCTTGGTCTCATCTTTCACCTGTTCAAGAAGCTCTGGGTCAATCCTCACCTTGAGTGTCTTTGTATATTTCCCTCCTGTCGCCATCTGGTGACCTCCGTCTGAAGGCCGTAATTGGGTGAGGGTAGAAAAAGCTTCGGGAAGAAGGGGTGCCAGGTCACCGCTGTGAACTAACCTCACGAACGCATCTTCTTCCCTGCCAAGAAGACTACTTCCTTCCGATGAGAACTAGACTGCGCGCTGGAGAGGTCCCGGTCCTCCTAATCCTTTCTTTCAGATCTTCTCCTTCTTTGATAAGACGTGATCGGGTTCTCGATTCTTCTGTTTCTTCCAGATTGCTGAGATTGTGCTCAATCTCCTCTATCGATTTCCTCATCCCTTCCGTATTCATGGGATCGCTGCATTCCGACCATTTGTCGCATGGCAGGCAGTTGATTGACTGGGTGCAATCGAATATCTCAATATCTGCCAATCCCAGACCTCCAAGATTTTCTTTGATCTCATCTCTCTTCAGCGTCTTATTGTGGGGAATTCCCCTTTGGGAATCGATTTCAGCATCCCAATGGTGGTTGAGTATCCCTGTCTTCTGTGCCCTGGTCTGATCTCCATCGGAATATGATTCGCTGACAATGAAGTGGCCACCTCGTTTCAACACTCGATACATTTCAGCCATCACTGTGTTCAGTTTGACCATGTGATGAAGTGAATAGGATATGCAGACAGTGTCAAAGTATTCATTATCGAAGTCCAAGAACTCGGCATTCATCTCCAGGATTTCCACAGACTCTTCCTTCATTCTCTCTCTCGCGGACTCAACCTCCTCTGCGGAGATGTCGATTCCAACAAAGGATTCGTAGTCCTTTAGGCTCTTCATGAGCGTCTGGATGAACGTTCCGTCCCCCGTCGCGACATCTAAGACCCTACCTCCAGAGATCGAACTGAGTCTCTTAGCCGCTCTTTCTGTTTCAGGGTCTATCAGATCTTCCGGTGGACTCTTCATTCCGTTCTTCCCACATCACCCCATCTTACAGAAGCATTTAAGATGTTTGATTGGGTCGGTGACAAGTCTTGCATTGAGTTGAACAAGTCACTTCTACAGGAATAATACGTAAGGGTGCCATGTCATCGCCGTACGCCCCCTTAGGTCGGTCTGATCTTGCCTAATCGGATAGGAAAACTCTGGAATTCCTCGGGACAAGGGGCTCTGTGGACGGGCCCTGTTCTTTTTTCTTTTCTGGGCTGGAACGAACCCTTTTTATTCAGAAATATCTTCTCTCCAAGTGAGCTAGAATCATGAGAGTGACTCTACATGCAGACATGGTAGATTGGAGGATTCACCTTGATTATTGAAATGGTCTTGGCTGGTTTTCTCTTTCTCTTCATTCTCATTCTGAACCTAGTAATGGGTGCGCTTGGCTATTTGATGGAGAAAGATGATTACGACCCTGACGCTGACCTGAAGAAGATCAACAACGACCCAAGGAAATTCAAAACAGGCATCGGCTTAGCGCTCATAGAACATGGTTGCGTCATTGCACTTTCTATTCTGTTGTTCATAGCCTTTGGTTCACATAATCTGATACTTGGAATTGTCTGGACTATCTGTCGAACAGGAGAAGGCTTGCTCCAATACTACAATGAACCCAGCTACTGGGGACTTCTCAACATAGCACGAAGATACTCGCTTGCTGAAGGGGCTGAGAAAGATTCGTTGAGCAATTTGGCTCGAACCGCTTTCATGGCAAAAGAGACTAGATTCAAATTCGCAATGATTTTGTGGTCCATTGGAACATTCACCTTTTCAGTCGCGTTGGTCATCTATGGACTTGCACCTCAACTCATCGGATGGCTGGGAATCGTTGCCAGCGTTCTTGTTGGCTTTGGTACTGGTATCAAACTCGTGAGACGTGAGATTAGAGTCGCTCTTGTTGGCGCTCTCGTCGCGATTCTGTTTGAAGTCATCATCGGAGGATGGTTGTTGTTGTATGGCTTCACCTAGAAATGGGGTGCCAGGTCACCGCCGTAAGCCCCCTTGTGTTTGCATTATCTCGACGGAGCGAAAAGAATGGAAGGTATTGGATAAAAACCCTATTCCGTTTTCTTTTTTTTGGATGCAGCAAATCCTTTTGTCGAAAGGTCCCATAAGCTCTCCAACACCGAGAAGAACTCCGGCAATTCAGGGGCTCTATTCCTTTCCCACATTTGAGCTGAGAAGACGAAGTGCATCAAGGGCACGGTCGAGGAGCTGAACCTTGCGTCTTTGAACAGTACCCTTGTCTCCCTTCTCTCTTCTTGAATCCCATCTCGGTCCCCCCACACAGTCGCCAGCAGTGAACAATCCCCCAATGTGTTTGTTTCGGTACTTGGCAACAGAGAACAACGCTGAGGTCTCCATTTCAACGGTCAAGCATCCCTCCTTATAGAATTCCTCAACCTTCTCAACGGTCTCCCGGAAGAAAGCGTCTGTGGTCCACGTACCGCCCTCGCGATACGGAACATTGTTCTCCTTCAGAGACTTCCTTACGTACTCCAACATCAGGTCGCTCGGATAGGAGTATCTGCTGGGCTTTTCATAATGAAAGGAAGTCCCCTCGTCCCGTAGGGCCCTCGTGGGCAGTATTATGTCACCTCTCTTGATGTCCGTTGAAAGGGTTCCTACACCACCAATGGATATGAAATACTCGCCGCCGAAGGCGATCATGAATTCAAGAATCGCAGCAGCTTGAGGGCTGGCTATGCCAGGGAAGACAAATGCGATGCCAACACCCTCATAATCGAAAACGTGGATGGGATCGAACATCGGATTCTTCTCAGAGAAGTAGTATATCACCTCTGGATGGAAGGTCTTCTCCACATGTTCGTACATCTCCTTGAAGAATGCGAGCACGCAATACGGTGGTATCTTGGGGGCTCCTATCCCGTGAAGTTCTTTTCCGTACTCAATCAAATCGATGGGATTCAATACTGAGTTCTCTGAAGGCGGTCCTGCTAGCAGAGCAATTCCTCGTTGGTCCTTCTCATTCATTCAATTAGGAGATTGGATAGTGGCATTAAACTCCTTCGATGAAATGGGCTCGGGAACTGGTCCTACTTTTCTCTTTTTGAGCAATAAGGAAACACCTTGTCCGTGGCTCGGAATCACTTAGGAAAAAGCATTATAAATGCTCAAGGTGCTTCCACGACGAAGATGCTTTCAGGGAAGTGAGGTGAGAACTTGACCGAGATAGTCAGTGATATTGCCCGTGACATGGAGCTTTTCCTGCAGTTCGCAAAAGACCCTTCTTGGAGTTCCGACCCAGACAATATGAAGGGAATGGCTATGGAGATTGATGACATCTTCGCAGAGGAATCGAGGTTGTTCGAGTCCATTGCCTTTCGCAAAGAAGGTTCTGTCAATGTATTCGAGATGAAGTGGAAGGGGGATAACATTGCACTAGCGTATGTCTATCGGGATTTCCACAGAGCCTATGGGCACATCGCAGAGTCTGAGCAGTTCATACAGGCTAACATTGAACCTGAAGCAATCGTGTTCAATATCGTATCGGGTTGCAGAGGGGAGAACGCAGATGGTCATTTCACGCAAATCAGGCTTGTCGGGGAGAGGATTGTCCAAGTCATTCGTGAATACAATGAGTCTCGGGATTCACTGCGCAAGGAGTTTGAAAAAGGGGCAAAAGGTGCCAGGTCACCGCCGTAAGCCCCCTTCTGTTTTAAGCGGCATTCGACTGAGCGTCCTACCACAATTTGGACTTGCTCCAGTGGGGTGTCGCCGTCTCACCAGATCCCGCAACAACGTCCTCGGCAACCGATTCATCCTAATTGCGGACTGTGTCGTTTCTGCGCCCTTGCCGACCCTCTCGAGCCACCGACTTGCGTCGATCCACACTTGAAGTGGAGGGGGGACTTTCCTCAGCGCATAAGCACCGTCAGCCGCCCACGGTCTCCTGGCAAGAGAAGATAGGAAATAGCTAGGGTAAATAGTTTTCCTCGTTTGGACATTTGAAGGAAATCCTGCACGCATCCCTGCTCATTCTGTTAATTGGCAATTCAATTCTGGACTATCCAAACACAAGAAGTCTCAATATCTATCCAGTAACCTCTGCCTGCGATCATGATGTCGTTCGGATTCATGGATACAAGGTTGTATGGTCCTGACCCCGGGATATGAGTCTCTACATTGTTGTAAGGGATTATGGAGAGTGTGGTTGATACATTCCGATCTTTGAATGAGGCGTAACTCACCAGATTCCAACCTGGCTCAAGTTGCATTGCCGTGAAATGAGGGACAACGCCAGCTATTGTCATGTTGCCGTCTTGAGAAGCTTGGATCCAAACTCCTTGAGTGATAGTCAACGAATCGAGAGTCTGATAGGGCTTCTGAATGTTGTATTCTCTCCAATTTCCTCCCGCAAGTAAGGGTTCGTAGACCATTGCCCTCTCTACAACGATTGTACTGAACACGTTCTGTATGCTCACATCACGCATCTGGAGTGGGACGGATATCAGATTCCATCCACTTTGAATGTTCTGCTTGAATTTGGCCACCTGTGTGTCATTCTTAGCTGGATAGCCTGAGCTGTCGTTTGCTTGGACGTAGTAGAAGTAGTTCAGTGCGTCTCCGTAGCCTGCTCCGTTGTGTACGTAGTAGTTCTGACCTGAAGGGACCTCCGCTAGAAATTGATAGCTTGCCCCGGTTGAGTCATAGTCTTGACCATAGTAGATTGCATAGTTTTGGAAGTCTGGACTGCCATCATCCAAGGACAGGTTCCATGAGATGTTCACGTCTGAGTGTAACGGATTTTCAAGATTGGCTGACAAGTTGTAGGGTGGTATCGGTCCTTTTGGCATCTGTGGAGGAGGTGAAGGACAACCTGACTTGGGAACCGGGTTCATGAAGGGATAGTCGTCATAATTCTCGCTGCCAAAACTATAGATGCCCTTGTATGGCTCGTCTCCTATCCCATCCGCTCCTGGAAAGTCCTGATTGGGTCCCCTGTAGCTGTCATTCCCCACGTAGTCTGACCAATAGTTGCCTCCACTCGGATAGCCATCGTGCCAGATGTTATGCCACTCCTCATAGGCGTAACCTTGACCCATGAAGTTGTTGTGGTGGAAAATGTTGTTGCCCCCTTGTTGGCCAACCACGTGAACCGTGTTGTCCCTGAAATCGTTGCAGATTAGCGTGTTCCAGGTCGGTTGACCCATGTCGCCCATTCTGATGCCTCGAGCGAGATTCTCGAATCTCGACCTCCTGATAAGGTTTCCAGAGCCATCATCAAGGAATATGCCACCAAAACCATTCACCACTGTGATACCCTCTACTATGTTGTTGTCAGAAGAAATACTGACTGCATACCCATCATGGAACCCCATTTGTTCGACCACGTCTTCGAAAGTACCGGACCTCAGCGTGTTATTTGAAGAACCCAGAGATATTCCATGCCAATATGTATGGCTTATATCGAAGTACTCAGCCTCGATGTGGCCTCTAACCCAAATTCCAAACCATCTCCATCTCTCTGGCTCGGAAGGTGTCCCAGTTGTGTTCCATGTCAGATATGCACTGAGATATAGGTTTCCCTAGACATCTATCCCCACGAGCGGACTCACGTACCCTATCCCAATCATCGTCAAATTCACTCCTGCTTGAACATTCACGTCGCAAGTGACGTAGAACTCCAAGAAGGTCTCAGTATCCTGTGTGATGGTTCCGCAGAGGACGGCCACATATTCGACTTTTCCTTCTTCTCCCGTGTCATATGGCTGAACGGTAATGGGAATGATTTGCAAAACGAAAAGAAGAACCGTTGCAACAATCAAATAAACTCTTGCAACCCTCATTTCACTCCTGCTAAGGTTTGTGTGGGTATAAGCAAGTTGTTGTCGAAATCATACATGGTCTGTTCTCACTCTAATTCTCTCCTAGTACAATCTGTTGTCTTATCGATTCTGGATTGATATGAGGACTGGTATGTTCTCATATACTTGCTTATCCAATTCCTGCCAGAGTATCCCTGCTGGCTTCCTCAATTCTGAATGGGTTTTTATGGTCTTTGACTTGGTCACAATCGTAGACAGCGGGACGTCGTGGTCTTTCATTTCAATGTCAAGATCAACTACCTGAACAGGATGGACGGTTGTCACAATGGGGGTGTCCTCCGAGACAAGATTGAAATGACTAGCAATCGCAAACTCAAGATCTGAATACCCTCCACCCTTCCCAACTCTTCCCCCTTTCTCATTGACAGCAACCGAGCCAGCTATCACAAGATCCACTTTCTTCATGTTCTTCGGATGAATCTTCCTGCCATACTTGAACGCCCCCTTGATTGTGGAAGCCCTTGATGCGTTACTCGCCAGGAATCTAGGGTCCAGTTCGACGAAGCATTCTAATTCTTTCAACCTCGGAACCGCCATGTAGACTATCTTGCCGTCTTGCAGAGCCAACTCCCTTACCGGTTTCTGTGGACTGTCTGGATTTGACTTGATAACTCTGGCATCCGCCCATTCTGTTAGTTCTGTCAGCTTCTTCGCAGCCTCCTCAGCACCCACAAAATTCGGAATTCTACCATGAACAGGTCTTGGAAAACGAGCTATGTTCCTCTCTTCCATTGTCTTCCAGATCTCTTCCCGAATCTCCTGCTTGTCCATTTCCCTACCCGATTCCAAGAATTCCAGCTATCTTCTCCATGTTCTCTGGATGGTCTTCAAAATACTTTCTAGATGGCTCCAAAATCTCAGTGAGA
>CP070767.1:1720099-1723103 GCA_020345725.1 Methanobacteriota archaeon
ATCCAGCGGTCATGGCGATCGCTGGAGCTGCGTTGAAAATAAACCTGGCAGCGGACAGGGCCATGAATATCGAGGCTCCGCTCCAAATGACCAGGAAGAGATAGAAGGGCTCCAATCTCTTCGGAATTTGAATGAAGGAATACGCTAAGGCTGCTAACGATAAGTAGAAAGAGACCGCTCCAAAAGCTAACGCCATCTGGCTGAAGTTTGGTGCCTGAGCTTCCGCGATGGTTTCATATGTCTTTGTTCTCAAGAAATAGCCCGCACCACTGATGAAGCTCTGAGCGACCGCGGGATTGATTATCGCCAGTATGGCAAAGGCCACTCCAAATGTAACGAACACTGTCGGTATGACCAGTGCCCAAGGCAGATCCCTCGTGAAGGTGAAGATGAACCCCAAGCTAATGGCAGCAAGATACAGGATCAGTGGGGCATCAAACCAGGTCCTCACAAACCCATAGGAATGGTACCATGGGAAGGAGACCAAAAGGGCAACGCCTACCGTAATCGTGAAACAGATGAGAATACCCATAGGGTCTTTGTTCCTGAATCTACTGACAATTAACTGAAAGCCGAAATACACAAGGATGATGACAATGACGTAGGCGAACCCCTTCCATGCCAGGGCAATCGCAGCAATGGAGAATGCCGACATCATCGAATAAAGAACTGATTTGGAGTTGTTCCTGAAGAAGTCCCCTAACCCGCTCTTGATGCTGCCAAGTTTCCTCCAACGTGTGACCCATTTCTTGTCTTCCAGTAGCTGCAGTGCCCTCAGGAAGAAGAAGAAGGCCGTGACTGCGAAGAATAAGGCGTACGCGTCGTGATCCGCGTTTGAGAACGGACTACGTTGTATGTGTGCGGGCATTATCGCCAGTAGGAAAGCGGCCGCCAGTCCAGCCCTCCTTCCGAAGGCCTCCTTGGTCAGGAAGAAAAGAGGGAAGATTGTCAGACTGCCCCAGACCGCGGTCGAGAATAGGAATGAGAGCCAAACGGACACGTCAACGCTGGGTGCCAGCGGTGAGAACACCATGCCCACCACCGCCACTGACCAATCGTACAATGGTGGCCTTCCTGCTCTCAAACCAATTGGATAACCGAGGAGCGGATCGTGGACAAGATGCTTGCCGTTCTCCACAACATAATCGATTATCCTCTTGTGATAGTATGAGTCCGAACCTCCAGATACCAGAAAAGCAGGGTCGGTTGCAGTGGAGTATCCGAAGTAGGTCCTGAGAAACATGGCGATGGCGAAAATCACTATGAGAATACTCAACGTACTCCAGTTCTTACTGAACCATGCTCTTGCTTCATCCATCGTACTAGATGCCATATTCCGCACCGTAGAAGGTGAAAAGCACCATATACTGACCGGCTATTTATTGATTTTTCCTTTGTTATGGAGGTCTGGACAGGAAAATTCACGATTTTCAGTACAATCTCACAAAGTGGGAAATGGCTCTCAACAAAGACAACCTCAAGCCTTTCTTCCCAGTATCGTCACATATGCTGAGTATTTGCGAAGTCCAGGTAAACTGTTCAACGCTCTTTCGTCCAACATCTTGGCGAATCTGCTGAACCTCCTCGCTATTCCTTTCAAGGAGTCTGGCACCCGGTATGTCAAGTGCGGAAGAAGATATGATAGAAGGAAGTGGTGCTCTTTCCATTCGTTGTGAAATACTTGACTCATGGCTCTGTCAAGATGGCTAGGATCCAAGGGTTGCTCTCCTGCTTCATGTCTTTCGGTCAGAACAGACCGTCGAGCCATGTTAGCGAAGAAGTTGTGTGCAAGGGGTTCCTGGACCAGGAATAATTCACCTTCTTTGAGGACCCTCTTCACTTCTGCAAGGCAAACGTCCATTCTCAGAGGGAAATGATGGAGAATCGCCCTTGCTGTCACACCGTCTATCGAAGAATCCTTGAACGGCAGTCTGGTCGCGTCGCCCAGGATTGCCTGAACACCTTTCACTCTGTTCTTGAGAACCTCCAGATCTGTATCTAATGATATCACAGTTGTATGTCCACCAGCCATCAACGGACTTGCGAAATCTCCGGAACCTCCACCAAGGTCGAGTACAAAATCTGGATTTGTCCTTCCTATCGTCTGTACGGGAAAGAGGGACAGCTTCTCCCACAGCATCTTGTTGACTTCCGGATCCACTCTCCATTCAACTTTCAAGTGATGACCTCTTCTTGCCCACTATCTGGAATGCGTTCGAGAAATTCCAAAAGAAAGGTGAGATACTGATCAGATGGGCCCCCAACCTATACATCATCTTGTGAGGTTTCTTGGGCGGCTTGAACTCGAAATCGATTGGATACTTGGAAAGGAGCCTCTTTATCATATTATATGATAATGGATAGACGTTGTAGATCTTCCCCTTGCCGGCTCTTTTCACTTCCTCCTCGGCTTTGTTTCTTGGAAGGTAGGATAGGAATAGCATACCGAAATGGCCCTCCATCGGCCAATACTTGTTGTTGGTGGTCAGATAGAAGACACCCCCGTCCCCCAATGAGATTATTATCTTCTCCATCAGACCGTCCTGATCTTCCACATGTTCCAGTACATCGCTGCACAGAACTATGTCGTACTGCTCATGTCCATCTAGATCAAACAGCGATTTCACTTCAAAGGTGGCGTTCGTGATTCCCTCTCGCTCTACTCTTTCCCTGCATCTAGCAATGTAGGATTGGTCGAGATCAATACCCTTGACGCTCTTCACCCTGCGTGACGCTGGGAGTGAAAGCGCTCCGAGTCCACAGCCCAAGTCCAGGACTGTGCATTCCAGAAGAGGTTTGCCTAGTTGAGGATAGAGAAGGGACAGAATGTCATCGATGTGTTCCTCTCTGTACCGCATTCGTTCGTAGCACTTCTCTTCCAATCTGGACAAGAAACAGACCTCTACGGCTTTGGGATTATGGTATATTTACTTTTTATATTAATGTCGCTGAGGCGAATTTTTATTACAACCTTCCCTGTTCTAGGCTTGGTGCTCAATTGAAG
>CP070767.1:1723203-1738465 GCA_020345725.1 Methanobacteriota archaeon
AAAGCTTTATATCGAACCCATATTTCTGAAGTTGGATTCCAATGGAAGAACAAAGATGTTCGTCCTGTGGGGCGATTCTGACCGGAGAGGGGACCGTCCTCTTCAAATGTCCCAGTTGCGGGGACAGCATGATCGGACGATGTGTCAACTGCAGGGAACAGAGCGTTTCTTACTCGAGCAAGGCATGCTGCTTCTAAGGTCCGTAGGTGGGAGAAATGGGAAAAGTGGCTATGACATTCAGACTGAGGCCAGAAGGCCCGGATGTCGAGATGGATTTGATTCAAGAAGAAGTGAGGAAGGCACTGGGAGACAGCCTGAAGTCTATGGAGTCCAAACCCTTTGCCTTTGGCTTGAACGCTCTCTTTGCAGTAGCTGTGATAATGGACGAGGAAGGTGCAGCTTCAAAGCTGGAGTCAGCCTTGTCTCAGATTAAAGGCATCCAGAGCGTGGAGACTGTCGGTCTCGATCTTCTGTGATTCCTTCTACCTTGATCGAGGTTTCTGTGTCGCTGGAAAGGTATGTTATGCATTCTCTTCTGAAAACGCTTAAATAACGGTGCCCTACATGCTTGATGGAATGGATTTGATCCCACTTGACGTTGGAAGTGACATCTCGGCTTTCTTTGCCGAGTTCGGTCCAATCATAGTCCTCATTATCGCCATGTTCGTCGCCATGCTCTATGGTCTGGCCTATTTCTCCAGATTCATTGAGTATCAGAAGCTGAAGGAGCACAAGTACCTTGACGAAAGAATCCTGAGCATGATTGACAAGGTGGTTCACTGGGTGATCATTTTCCTGGTAATCATGCTGTCTCTCTTGGCAATCCAGTTCAAGTCCCCGGCTGTAAAAGGGGCTCTTGTGGAGTTCTTCTATTACTTCCCGTCCATCTTCGTAGTCATAGTCATCCTGTTCATTGTGTTTGTGCTGGTGAGGGTACTCTCAAGACTCATGAGCTCACTTCGAAGGCAGGTCACGAAAGGGGAGAGACTGGTTGAGCCTCCGAGGTTCCTAAGCTTGACCGAGATTCTTCTCAAGTACACCATCTACACGATAGGTATCATATTCGCCGTTTTCGGAGGTCTGGCTTTCCTGCCAAGCGGTAGCATCAAGGACTGGGTTGTGGTGAATATATTCAATCCCCTGAGTGATAAGTGGACAAGCTTTGCCTTTGTTGTCTTGACGCTGGTAATCGCCTATCTTCTCTATTTGTTTGTTGACTCGGTGTTGGAGGACATCAAGAAGAGATCCAAGAAGTTCAGTCCTAGGGTCATTGACGTATTCCGATCAATCTCCAGATATTTGTTCATAATCATCACAAGCGCTGTTGTGGCCTTGATACTCATTGGAATAGTCGTTACCGGAACAGGACTGTACGTGATCGCGATTGGATTTGTAGTCACCATGACCGCTATCCTTGTGGTGCTGGCAGGACCAGTCAAGAATATTCTTTCCGGTATCGTCCTGATGATGTCAGACCCATTTGACGAAGGGGACAGAGTCAAGATACTCGACAACCTGGTCTGCGACGTATTGGAGATGAACCTGACATTGACCGTGGTGAAATCTCTCAAAGGGGAGATCATTAGCATTCCCAACGGGGAGATCATGTCCAAGAGCATCGTCAACTTCACCCGATCTGGAACCTACGCAATGACCGTTGAAGTCAAAGTGTCGTATGAGGTTGCTCATGAGAAGGTCGAGGAGATTCTCCTTGCAGCTGCCGAAAAGACCAGCGGTATTTCTGATAAACCAGAGCCACAGGTGTTTGGCAAGGATGTCGAAGGAAATGTGATCATTCATCAACTACTAGCCTACATTAGACATCCAGAGAACATGAAGAATGTCAAGAGCCAGCTCGTATACCACATCCAGGAGCTCTTTCACGAGAAAGGTATCAAGGTTCTGTTTCCCGATTAGATTTTCGTTGAATGTCCTTTCTGAACATTAGAACTGGATTGTCAATTTTCTTGGCAAGTTGATCCGTTATCCGCCCAAATGCGTATTCCCTGCGCTTCCACTCTTCGCTTGCTCCCATCACTATCAGATCGTGCTTGGCAGCTTCACCAACCACAGCACCAACGGCCGTTCGGGCATAGACAATCTCGTGCCTGGCAGTTATCCCCGCCTTCTCGCACATCCCCATGAGCCTTTCTGAGTACTTGACGTCCTTCTCTTCCTTGGCCTTATCCTCCACCACTGTCAGAATGGTTATCTCCGACTGGTGTTCTTTAGCAATTGCTATTGCCATATTCGTTGCGTAACTAGCATGCCAGGAACGACCCGAAACAATCAAAATGTTGTTGATCTTCTCCGGAAGACCAGCAGTCTTGAAGACCACAACGTCACAATTGGCCGTTTGAACCATATGGTCTATGTTGCTCCCTAAGATTCTTCTTCCGCCTACCGGCCTACCGCGCCATCCCATGACAAGCACATCTACAGCTTCTTCCTCTATTGCATCCAGAATGTTCTGATAAGGACGGTGACCTATCTTGATGATCGCTCTGGTCTTGATTTCCCTCTTTCGCGCCAGTCTTTCCAATCTCTCAATTCTTTTTATTCGGGAAGAAACCATGGAGAATGTCACTGCCTTTGGAGGCATGCTTGGCGGCACCTCATAGACATTCATCAACGCCAATTCTCCACCCTTTTGCTCAGCAACAAGAGAAGCAAACCTAACGAGCTCTTCGTTTCCCAAATCGCTCAATGGAACCATGACTCGGAACTCCTTCTTGTCAACCTTCTTCTTTTCTTCTGCAAGTAGTTCGAGGAGTTCCTTTCTCCTTTCCATTCCCAGCTCTGCAATCGCCCGCCTACCGCCCGTGGGGTAATGTATTGCCAATCCACCAATAATCCACGCCAAGGCCAGGTACCAAGCGATTTGGCCGGGACCCAGAGCCCCGGCCCCTCCAACCAAGAACCAAGTGCCAACTGCAAGAGCTATGTTCAGAAATATCCCGATGATCGGTATGATCGGCACCAGGGGTACCCTGAACCCACGGTCCAGATCGGGTCTCTTCTTCCTAAGCGTGATCACGCATGCATTGGCAATCGCAAATAGAAGCAGGAACATTATCCCCGCAGCTGCAGCTATTGTTTCTATTGCCGGAACCATGGCCATCATTATGATGAGTCCGCCACTGACAATCACAGCCATTGCAGGAGTTCTCCTTTTCTCATTCACCTCTCCTAACTTCGTCGGGATGACCTTGTCTCTGCCCATCGCGAACGAGACCCTCGATGAAGAGTAAATTGTCGCATTGAGTGCTGAGGTCGTTGAGAGAAGTCCACCTATGACCATTAAGATGTAACCGGACACTCCAAAGAGCTCCCATCCTGCTCTTAGCATTGCAGTTTCAGAGCCTGCCTCACCCGCTTCGAGCTTAGGATATGCAATATAGAAAACCAATACGTAGAGAATCACCGAAACTGCGATTGATATGAATATTGCTCGTGGGATGTTCCTTTTTGGATTCTTGACCTCCTCTCCTGACTGGGCGATTATTTCGTACCCTTCAAACGCCACGAAAGTCAAGCCCATAGCGAGGAATATTGTGCCGCCTCCTTTAGTGAAGAACTGATTCACGAAGTCGCTTCCCAATGCGGGATTTATCGCATATTGCACAAAACCTGCCACAATGAACGCGCCCAAGACCACGATTTTCGAGATGGTAATGATTCCTTCTGTCTTCCCCGTAGTTTGAGCACCCCAATAGTTCACAAAGACAAAGAAAAGGACGATTAGGATGGCAATGATCTTGGTGAGCAGGAAGAACTGTGCTCCAGTAGCCCCTGTCAAGAATGCCACAAACCCCCCAAAACCCACGGCATAAAGCGAACAAGCAATCATCGCTGCAGTCCATGACATCCAACCGCTCAGAAACCCTGCTGGAGCTGGTAACCCCTCTCGTGCCCAGAGATACACTCCTCCTGCCTGCGGAAAACAGGAGCCCAACTCAGCATAACTCATTGCAGTGATGAAAGTCACGAAGCCATTCAGGACTAGTGCTATGATCGCCGCGGAACCAGCAACCTCCTTGGCACTACCCATCAGTACGAATATTCCCGCCCCAATCATCGCGCCTATGCCGATCATAGTTATGTCCAATAGGCGGAGGTCGCGGCTCAATGTGATTTCGACCCTGGTACTTTGCTCCTGTGCCATTTCCCGTAAGAATAAGTCGGTGATAGTTAAGTCTTTTTGGACTCTGGGCTGGTATCTTTATCTACGGAAACAGCTATTGAGAAATGGAATGAATGCCAAGGAAGCCCTGCCGAGATATTTCAGGATTTTTGACGGCAAAGAATCGCCTTACTATTTGATCTGCAAGGGCGTGCCAGTTTCGCTTTCCTCGGACTCGGATTCTGATGTTTTGTGGAAAGAACATGAAGAGAAGGTCAGAGAAGTCAGATCTGCAAAGGGACCCTCTAAGGTCGCAAACCCCAACCTGCTGGATTTGAAACTCGAGCTCGGACGGAGACTGCTCAACCCTTGCCGGCTCTGTGAGAGGAAGTGCAATGTTGACAGACTTGCTGGAGAAGCAGGCTACTGCAGGGTGAAGGAGTCAAATGTGACATCCAAATTCGTACACTGGGGCGAGGAACCTGAACTTATCCCTTCCTATACGATATTCTTCTCACGATGCACCTTTGAGTGCATATTCTGCCAAAACTGGGATATCAGCCAGAGGGATCGGGGACACCACATTCCACCGGAGAATCTTGCATCATCTATCGAAGGTATGCTTGGAGGTGTGAGGAACGTGAATTGGGTAGGAGGAGACCCAACACCCAATCTGGTCTACATACTGGAAGTGCTGGAATCATGCAATGCTTCTCTTCCACAGGTCTGGAACTCCAACATGTATCTCACTGAAAAGGCAATGAGCCTTCTGGACGGCATAACCGACCTCTATCTTTCGGACTTCAAGTATGGGAACGACAGTTGCGCCGGAAGGTTGTCCAGGGTCACGAGGTATTTCGAGGTGGTGTCCAGGAACCACAAGATTGCGAACGAGCAGTGTGAGATAGTGTTGAGACACCTTGTTATGCCCAATCATATAGAATGCTGTACGAAACCGATTCTCAAGTGGATATCTGAGAACCTCGACATATCCCGCATCAGAGTCAATGTCATGGATCAGTACCGGCCACAATACAAAGCGAGGGATTTCGAGGGAATGGACAGGCGGCTGTCATCAAAGGAATTCAACACGGCGTATCATTTTGCGGAGGACCTAGGTCTCAATGTCATCTGATTGCTCTACTTGGTCCATCTCTGGGAGTGCACTAGGCTCCTTCTCTTCCTCACCTTTTCTTCTTCTTTTCAGAAGTACTAGCATCAGCAGGATCAAGAGCACCGCCAGGATCGTAATGAGTAGAACTGCCAGCCAGAGGTAATCTTCCACATCATCAGATGGAGGTTCGGGAGGCAGTGTTCTAGGATTGACAGTGATTGTGACTGTTGAGCTGTTCGTATTCCCAGAGGCATCAGTGACGGTCAGCGTGACCACAACTGGGCCAGATTCGTTGAAAACGTACTCAGGTTCTTCACCTGATAGGATCACTGGGTCATCGCCGTCCTGAAAGGTCCACTCGTAGCTCTCAATCCGATCATTATCATCAGACCCGGTTCCATCGAACTGCACAAGGTCCCCTTGCGTGACCTCTTGGTCCGTACCGGCATCCGCAGTCGGCAGGACAGTATCAACAACATCAAAGCTTCCGGATTCGTATGCCCAGTTTCCGCTCGTATCATTAGCCCATATTGTGAAATCGTACGTCCCGAGGAGGTGGTAGCTCTCATTTGAGAAATGACGAGACACCAAGACCATGCTTGTGTTCGTAGCCTGCTGGTTGGAATCCACAATGTTAATCCAAACCCCATATAGTTGATAGTCATCTGTTACAATCGCAGAGACGTTTACATACCCATCCAGTTCACCCGTTGGTGGAACGATTCTAAGGTCTGCTATTGTGGGTGGCAAAGCATCCTCGACCGTGAATTGCCCTGAGGCGAAATTCCAGTTATTGGATGTGTCCACAGCCCATATGATGTAGTCATGATCACCCAGCATATCCCAGGTACTCACATCGTAGTAGCGAATGCCCAGGGAAGCCATTGAGAAGTTGACCGCTGGACCAGAAGGTGGTGTTATCTCAATCCAGGCACCGGAGACTCCAGAGTTATCGAAGATATCGGCTGAGATGTTAATGTCATAGAACACCTGCACCGGAGACGGCACTTCTGTGATATTCTCTATCTGAGGGGGAGTCAGATCAGGAGCTTGGGCAGTCCTAAAGCTCCAACTGTAGAGAGTTTGGAGGGTGTTACCAGGATCGGAATCATCTTGAGCGGATGTCGTGAAATTGGCGGTGTACCAACTGTCTGTCAAAAGACTAACAACAGGATCGAAAAAGAAGTCCGTACCGATCCAACTACGCAGCCCTGCATTGGGCGTCCAAGTCGCGTTGCCATATAGCGTGAACGACGCGTTCGTGACGGGCATGTTCATGATCTCGCTCCATGTCGCCTGCAGCACAATGTTGGTGGGTACATCCTGCTCTCCATTGCCGGGAGTCGTGAAGAGAACTGAAGGGAGTGTGGAGTCAATCTCGAAGGTCTGGCTACTGTTCCAGTCCGTACCGCCATCGCTGTCAACAACCTCGATGGCTATGCACGTGTTAGTGGAGTCAATGAGAGGTAGCATCCAGATCACCGGCGAGGAATCACCAGCTATTGGCCCTGCGATTGGCGACCATGGAGCACTGCAGGTTGCGGAATAGTTCAACCAAACAAGAAGACTTGAAGTAGGGTCCTCATAATCATCAGCAGAGAAGGATATTGCGTGATTCGAACCGCCTGTCCAACTCTCTCCACCCACAGGGTCGTCTATTCTGACTGAAGGCAGGACATTGGGGGCCTCTGTCGTGAATGAGAAGCCGTATGGGCTGTCTATGAGGTTCCCTGGCGATGACGCATCAAAAACGCTCTGAGATATCGTGGCATCATATGTCTGATTGTAGGCGAAGGGGTTGTGAGTTCCCGTCATGTTGTCGTCTTGGTAATTTGTGGCTGTCCATGACCAGAACCACCCACCTGGGTCAGGGATGATACTGAAGGAAGATGTGGCTGAAATTCGCCTTACGCTTTCACTGAATTGGATGATGATGGGTTGGTCTATAGGTACATCAATCGAGGAGTCTGCGGGAATATTGAGAATCATTTGCGGTGGACTTGAATCTATGTCGGAAACAAGAACTTCGTCCCAGTTCGAATAGCCATCCGGGTCGATTGCAGTCACGTTCACCATGACATCTGAAGCATCAATCAGGGGGGTTGTCCAAACATATGAGTTCGGATTCGGGTTACCGATTATCGGTCCAGCAATCGTGCCAGTGGAAGCTCCACCGTTGTAGCTGTAATTGAGATATATCAGGAGATTATCGTTGGGGCTGTTGTCGGTCATGTTCCACCAGATCGTGTGAGCCGTGTTCCCAGTCCAATTCTGAAGGCCATCTGGCCAGCTAACTGAAACCTGAGGTGGTTGTGCGGGTGGTGCTCCTTGCTTGTATACTTGCACTCCCGCGACTCCCGTTGCTGCAATATCAGGGATTCCGTCATTGTCCATATCTCCGAATGTCACACCCCAGTGTCTTCCTGTGGTGGGTATTCCGGATACTCCAGGATCGGACCAAACAACATTGCCACCATCACCTCCATTGCCCCTGTAGTACCCTACACCAGTGGCACCAGCATTGAGGCAACTCGCAAAGACTAGGTCTGGATCGCCATCAACGTTGGTATCACCGAAATCGACACCACCCCACCGTCCTGTCGCCGGAAGACCAGTGCTTGCATCAGTCCAGACCATATTCCCTCCTTCACCACCATTCCCTTTCCAGACATACATGCCAGGCACACTGAAACCTGTTGCCGTTAGATCCAGGTGGCCATCATGATCCACATCTTCGAATTCTAGGCCTAAGTAGACGCCAGAAATCGGAAGACCAGTGTCGTTTCTCTCCCATCCACCACTTGTTCCTGAACCGTCGCCAGTCCACACCCGAATGCCAGATCCATGAGCCCCAGTGGCCATATCCAGTTTTCCATCATGATTCACATCACCGATTGCCACATCGTTTACATTGATCATTCCGCCAATTGGTCCGACATTAGCGCTCCAAGTGAAGTCCCCGTTGCCCAAGTGGACATAGGGTCCCCACAAGTTCTCCCAATATCCAGTCACAAGATCTAGGTTGCCATCGTTATTCATGTCGGCCAGCTCAATTCCCGAACCGGATTGAAGTGTGACGAAGGACATCCATGTCCAGTTCCCATTTCCATCTCCGCTCCAGGCATGCACTCCGTTCCAGCCTCCTGCGCCATCCTGGGCGGCAACGAGATCGATTGTACCGTTATGGTCAATGTCAGCAAACCTCAGTCCGTTGTAATCCCCTCCAACAGGCAGTCCGTTGGAATACTCTGTCCAGATTCCCGTGCCATCGCCAAAGAAGACCTTGATTCCGTTACCCTGATTCTGAAAACTCGTGAAGCCTATATCCTGAAAACCATCATGATTCACATCAACAAACTGTACATCAGCCCATGTCGCCGTAGTCGGAAGGTTGACGGACGCCTCCACATAGGTGTCAATGAGGAAATCAGCTCGTTCATTCTCCCAGACCTCAACACCACCACTCAGGCTTGCCACGAAGTCTATCTTCCCATCGTTGTTGTAGTCGCCTGCATCCACATCTATGTAGTTTCCAGATGGTAGTCCAGTCGAGGTTTCAACCCAATCCATACTACCTCCATCTCCACCGTTTCCCAACCAAACGCTGAGGCCACCACTAGCGAAATGCGCGGCAAATACGTCTAGATTCCCGTCGTTGTCTACATCCCTAAGTTTCACTCCGAGATATCTGGCTCCTGTCGTGTCAAGTCCAGTCGAGGCTTCTGTCCAATCTACGCTTCCTCCTGCTCCACCATCTCCCAACCAGACCCTTACCCCGTTGTTTGTATAGTATGCAGTTGACACTATATCCAAATCTCCATCGTTGTTCACGTCCCCAATGTCCACGGAGGCATAACCATCAACTGAAGGCAGACCAGTCGATGCGTCTACCCATAGAGAGGACGGTCCTGTCCCTCCATTCCCGGTCCAAGCTTTGACTCCGTTGTTATAATCCGCCGCAACGATGTCCGGCTTTCCATCATGGTTGATATCTCCAACCGCGGTCCCCCAAAATGTTGTTGAGGGAAGGCCGATTGAAGAACTAGTCCACATAATGCTCCCACCAACTCCTCCGTCCCCGGTCCAGACTCGGACGCCTAAATCAGTTCCTGCAACGATATCCAATTTCCCGTCAAGATTGACATCTGCAGCAGTTGCTGCCCACCAGAAACCTGGATTGCTGTCAAACGTCCAGAACATGGCTCCTCCGTCGCCACCATTGCCCAGGTATATTCCATCTCCAGCAAGGTCTAGATTCCCGTCATTGTTGAAATCCGCAAGAATAAGATCATAGGCGCCTCCTGCTCCAGGAAGGCCGGATGATTCCTCAACGAAGTTCCCTGCACCGTCTCCAACATACACATGCATCATGCCCACACTCGTGGTGGCAGCGACGTCCAGTTTCCCATCATTGTTGACATCCCCAAAGGCAACCCCATAGTGATCTCCTGCCCCAGGGAGTCCTCCTGTAATGGGGGTCCAGTGAGGTTCGAGACCATCCGCAAGTCTGGGCTTTGGAAAATCCGCTGTTTTTTCACTGAAATCTTTGACAATCACAAAACCACTCATCAGTAGTAGGGACGACACTGCAAAAGTGATTGCTCTAATCGAACTAGCCCATTCTCCGACTGACTGCGTACGCCTGCCCATCGTATCGCCTCTCTCGCAGATCAAAGGCTCTCTTCTTCGCTCTCTGAAGCGATTAATGTGGTTGTGGTCGAAACTCCTTCTATGTTTCGAATCCTTTCCAAAACAATTTCGCTCAATTCATTTAAATCGTTCGATTCCAGTCTCGCGATGATATCGTAATGTCCAAAAACCATCTGGATGCCTTTCACTTCCGACATGCCTGATAGACCGTTGTAGACGGCCCTTTCTTGGCCAGCTCCTACCCGGATAAGTACAAAGCCAGTGACCATACCTCTCCCCGATGCCAAATGCATCATTACCCTAAATAAGACTTTCTGTGGAATGAGCTCCTTGGAATGACCTGTCAGAGGCTATAGTGTGGGTGGTTATTCTTGTTGTTAGAAAGCATAGACTGGAATACCAGAATTATCCGTGAACAATCTCTCCCGCTTTTATCACTGTCTCCACATGATTGAAACCGAATCTGTACGGAATCTGCTCATGATTCTCTATGTTCAGAACGATCACATCGCCCAGCTTTCCAGTTTCCATGGATCCGACCTCGCTGGCCTTTCCTATTGCATGTGCCGCGTTTATCGTGGAGGCGACTATCGCTTCCGAGGGAAACATTCCCATCTTGTAGCAGGCAAGGGAAACTATGAATTGCATGGATTTTGTCCAACAGTTAGGATTGAAATCTGTGGCCAAGGCCACTGGGAGCCCCAAGTCCATGATATGCTTTGCATTCGGGTACTCTAGATTCGTGGAGAATGATGTGCCTGGCAAAAGTACCCCTATGACGTTCCTGTCGGCCATTCTGCCTATACCAGCATCCGAGGACTTTTCAAGATGGTCCGCGGAGATCGCACCTATTTCAGCGGCTAGCTCAGCACCCCTCATGTCGCTCAGCTCATCTGCATGCACCTTCGGAATGAGGCCATATGTCCTTCCCTCATCGAGTATCCTTCTGGATTGATCCTCATCGAAGTATCCTTTCTCACAGAAGACATCACAGAAGTCAGCCAATTCTTCATCCGCAACGATGGGCAGCATCTCTTTCATCACTTTGTCAACATAAGCATCCGTATTGCCCTTGAACTCTGGAGGAACGGCATGGGCACCGAGAAATGTGGGTGAAATGTCCGTTCTGTGCTCCTCGGACAGGCTCTTGATTACCTCCAGGATTTTGATTTCGTCCTTGGTTCTTAGACCATATCCACTCTTTATCTCAAGGCTCGTGGTTCCGTGTCTCAGCATGACATCCAGTCTCTGTATTCCAAGCTGGAAAAGATACTTGTGTGAAGCTTCCCTGGTCGCCTTCATTGTGCTGACAATACCTCCTCCTCTCTCTGCAATGTCCTTGTAAGAAGCACCCTCTATCTTCCAACTCAGTTCCCTCTCTCGGGAACCTGCAAAGACCAAATGGGTGTGTGGATCCACGAAGCCAGGCATCACTAGCTTTCCACTCGCGTCCACGACAAAGGCTCCTTCGACATCCACGTCAGAGAGAACTTCCTCCTTGGGTCCAGCCTTCGAGATTCGACCGTCCTCGATGACCACAGCCCCATTCTGGACTGAGCCAAGGTCCTTCATTCCCTCTCCCTTTCTGGGTCTTCCATTATTCCCTTTCAATGTCAGCAGTTCTGATGCATTGTCTATTATCAACAAACGTCCTTCTAGGGATTCCCCCCCTCTGACCTGTCTGATTTTGTGGGCCCTTCTAGCCTTCATCAACGATGACTCCCCTGTCTTCAGTTTCAACGACGAACGATTTGCCTCCCAACTCCGCTATTCGCTCCGCCACCTCCTCCGGACGGTCGGTTAAGGCTATCATGCTTCCTCCCCCACCTGCCCCAGTGAGTTTGGCACCATAAGACAAGGGAAGTGAAACCTCGACATATTTGTCCAGTAGTTTGTGGCCGACTCCCAGTGTTCCGAGCAGCTTGTGATTACTTGTCATGAGTTTGCCGACCCTCTCCAGATCGTCTTCTCTCAAGGCCTTCAGTCCTTCAAGAGTTATCCTTCCGATTTCCTTAATGGTCTGCCTAGCTAGCTTGTCCCCGCTGACAAGACGCCTCACATTCTCGACCAATGGCCCTGTTCTCGCCTTGATTCCGGTGTTTCCAACGACTATCTTCATTCTTGGGATATCTCGTGCGTGTAATAGCCAACTCTTGTCATCCTTCTCTATCTGCCACAGGAAGCCCTTGTCCTTCTCTTTGGTGAGAAAAACAGCACGGCCCTCAGTTGATGTTGTGGTATCGATCGGACTTGCTCGCCCCTGAACCTCGTACTCAACCTCAAAGCCAGTTTTGGCGATCAATTCCTTTGAGAACGTCCCATCAAGACTGGTCAGGAAACCTAACGTGGCGACAGTCACCGCTGCTGAAGATCCCATCCCTGATGCAGAGGGTAGACTGGAACGAATTGTGAGATCAAGCGGTTTGCCCTTCCAAACCTGATTCATCGCGGCCTTCACGTAGTTGTCTTTTTCCTCTCGCAACGGTCTTCCATTGATCATGGGTTCCGAGGAATAACTCCCGGTGACACTTGTTCTGAGGTTTATCGCTGTCGCCAGCGCGGGCTCACCGAAAACAACCGCGTGCTCACCAAAAAGGATGAGTTTCCCAGGTGCAGAGCATTCGAACATTCTGCTGTTTGATATTGCTGAACAACTTAAGTTTTGCGTTAGCTGAGATTCCCTATCTCATCCTTTCCAATTGGGAAGCCTTCACATCGTACTTCTTTGCCTTCTCGTCAAGCTTCTTGGCAGATTCTCTCAGCTTTGCAGCCCGAGCTCTGAGCTTGGCAGATTGAGTTCTGGCTTTTGCTGCTTTCCCTGCTCGATCGGCCTTTGCCTTGGCTGCCTTTGCGCTCTTTACCTGATCCTTTGCCTGTCTTACAGTCGTATCTCGCCTCATAGGCCTATCTTGCATAAAATCGGTATCGCCATTTTGTCTAGGATATATAACAATTTCGTCATTGTATTTCTTGGAGATTCTCTGCCTTGCCCCTTTCGCGGAATGGATTACCCTATCTCAATCCTCTTTGAACTGGATTCTTCAGTCTTCGACAAGGTGATGTCAAGGACGCCATTCTTGAATGTTGCTTTGACTGATTTCTCGTCCACTCTACATGGGAGTTCAACAACCTTGTGATATCTCCTCTGTGGTGTGTCTACTTCGACTGTCAACTTGTGGCTGGTAACATCCAGGTCTATCTCTTCTTTCTCGACCCCAGGCAACTCCATCGTCACGGATACGTTGTCTTCTCTTTCAATGACATCAGTCATTGGTTCTCGACTTGCACCTTCTTCGATTCCCTTACCTGGATCCATTGCATTTCCGAATCTCCGCATTATTGGTTCCCCATCCGGGCCAGTCCTTACACTGAACCCGTAGACGAATGGTTCGTAGTCTTTCTTTTCGCTGAGAGCTAGTTCAGTCATCCTCTCCATCATTTCCCTCATTCTCTCTATCTCCTCATCAAAGGAACCAAAGTAGTCATCAAATGGGCTTCTTCTTCTCTTCTTCGGACTCATGCCACCTCAACTCCCTCTGTTCGGAATTTGTCAGAAATATCTACATACTTCTCTATATCTTTTTTCTCGGTTCCGCGTGTCTTTTCAACTGCCCTGTCGAAGTACTTCTTTGTGATCTTCCTTTTCTTGATCTCTTCCTCGCTGAGATCTCCACCTTCAAGCACGAAATCCCTGATCGAGAGCATGGTTGCTTCGTTGCAGACATTTGCTATGTCCGCACCTGTGAATCCTTCAGTCTCCCTGGCCAAGTTCTCAAGATCAACGTCCTTCGCGAGTGGTTTGTGTCTTGTGTGAATCTCGAATATCTTCTTCCTGGCCTCAAAATCGGGCACGGGCAGATAGATCAGTCTGTCAAATCGTCCTGGTCTGAGCAAGGCTGGGTCAATGATGTCAGGTCTGTTGGTTGCTGCGATTACCGTGACATTGTGCAGGTCTTCCAGCCCGTCCAATTCGGTAAGGATTTGGGATATCACCCTCTCAGTGACGTGAGAATCAAAGCTTGCACCTCTCACGGGGGCTATGGAATCCATTTCGTCCAGGAAAATGATGCATGGTGCTGCCTGTTTTGCCTTCTTGAACGTTTCTCTGACTGCCTTCTCGCTCTCTCCGACCCATTTGGACAGGAATTCTGGCCCTTTGACGCTGATGAAATTGGCCTCTGCCTCTGTGGCCACTGCTTTTGCCAGCAAGGTCTTACCTGTTCCGGGCGGACCGAAGAGCAACACTCCCTTTGGAGGTTCTGCGTTCATGTGATCGAAGAGTTCTCCGTACTTCAAAGGCCATTCCACTGTCTCTCTAAGCTCCTGCTTGGCTTCTTCCAGACCCCCGACATCTGTCCAAGGAACATTCGGTGACTCAATCAAGACCTCTCTCATCGCGGAAGGCTCCATTTCTCGGAATGCATCATTGAAATCCTCTTTTGTGACGGATATCTTGTTCAGAATCTCGGCAGGTATGCTTTCCACATCAAGGTCTATTTCAGGGAGGATATTCCTCAGCGACCTCATTGCTGCCTCTTTGCAAAGTGCTTCAAGATCAGCTCCAGCGTAGCCATGGGTTATGTCCGCAAAATGCTCCAGTGCCACGTCTTTCGAAAGGGGCATTCCTCTTGTGTGGATTTGAAGGATTTCCAGTCTCCCCTTCCTATCCGGTATCCCGATGACGATCTCCCTGTCAAACCTACCAGGTCGTCTCAGAGCTGGATCCAAAGAATCTGGGCGGTTGGTCGCCCCGATTACCACGACCTTTCCTCTTGCGTTCAAACCGTCCATCAAGGCAAGCAATTGAGCCACCACTCTCCTTTCCACCTCTCCGGTGACTTCATCCCTCTTAGGGGCAATGGAGTCTATCTCATCTATGAAGATGATGCTGGGAGCGTTCTCTTCCGCTGTTGCGAATATCTCTCTCAGGTTCTCCTCGCTCTGTCCGTAGTACTTGGACATGATTTCAGGTCCAGAAAGAGAATGGAAATTCGCGTTAGTTTCACTTGCGACCGCCTTCGCCAGAAGGGTCTTCCCAGTGCCTGGGGGACCGTGGAGCAACAGACCCTTGGGAGCCTCTACCCCAAGTTTCTCAAAGAGCTCTGGGTGACGGAGAGGTAGTTCGATCATCTCTCTGACCCTCTTCACCTCTTCTCCAAGTCCTCCGATATCCTCATACGTTATACTCGGAAGGGCCACCATCTCCTTCTTGACCGCTTTGTCGCTCAGCTTCACACGGGTTGTCCTTTGAATGATGGCCGCATCGGTAGATGGCGAAAAGGAAACTACCAGCAGCTCCAGTCTCCTTCCCATCACATTGAGTTCGATCACATCTCCACGGGAGACCACTCTACCCTCCAACATTTGAGAGATAT
>CP070767.1:1738565-1744369 GCA_020345725.1 Methanobacteriota archaeon
AGCCCTTTTCTGAAGATGACTTCACCAACACCGTTCTCGTTCATCCCAGATATTATTCCACAATCTTTGAAGCCCATGTGCCTGTGCCAGGCCTGAGGTTGTGCTTCATTAACGTCGGAAGAGGAGTATAGACAGTCATGCCCCGATGCTGCAAGATGTTTCTCCAAGAAAGCCAGCATCGCCCCTCCGACACCACGTCTTCTGTATTCCTCTTCAACGACTATGAGCCCCAGAAAGGGCAGGGTCAGGTACCAATATTCCAGCCGCAGATAGCCGACCTTCTTTCCGTCCAGCTCACCCACGATAATCTCGTCATGTCCAGTTTTGAATTCGTATACATCATCTGACACGTGCGAGTCAATCTTTTGGCACCATTCTTTGTCGTCCACAGTTGCGAATCTGACATTCATTTCTCCTGCCATTTGAGAGCTCACTTCTCCTTCCAGCGCATCAGTTTGCTGGCGATTATGTAGAACACTATTCCCAATACCAGTACGACCGCGAGGTTTATCAGCGCCCCGACCTCGTTCCCGTAAATCATCGTGCTACGCATGCCCTCGCTCATGTAGGTGAGAGGGAGAACCCTTGCAACGCCTTGCAGGAAGTCTGGCATCATCTCGAGAGGGAAGAATGTCCCGGAGAGGAACATCATCGGGAAACCTATGGCGTTAGCGATGGCTGCTGCCGACTCAGGGTCCTTCGACACCATACCTATTAGCATTCCCATCGAAACGAAGAGAAGAATACCACTGAAGACGAGGATTATGGCCGTTGGAGTGATGGTCACACGCACCCCGAAAACGAGTATGCTCACAACGAACATCAGGGCAACAGAGGCGAGCAGTATTATCAGGTACCAGAGGAACTTCGCCAACAGCCACTCCCACTTTGCCAGTGGCGTGGTTCCCAGGAGCTTGAAGTACCCTCTAGTGCGGTACTCTGCCGAGCTGGACGATTGAGCGAACAAGGCGTTGGTCATTACAGTGAAAGCTATCATTCCGGGAAGGAAGAAATCGATGTACTTGAAACCGCCCGCGACGATACTCTCGGTCTCCATACCCACGACGGGATATGATCCTGGGAAGATCTGGTAGTTCTTGATCGTGGCTGCCGCATTGACCGAGCCCAATGCTACGTTGTAGGTTGTCCGAGAGGGGTCCCCGTACAGTGTCACGTTGATGGGGATCGGCACAGTGATGTTGCCAACTTTGTTGTTGATTGATGCGTTAAAACCTTCCGGTATCTGAAGAGCAAGGGGCAGAGAGTTATCCTTTATGTATTCCTCAATATCGATTGAGACGGGTATCATTGATATCTTCAACGTGCCAGTACTATTCAGAATGTCCATGAAGTCCGCGCTTTCGTTAGTACCGTCCAAATCCTGCACTGGAAGAGAGACTTCAACAGACTCAGTCTGACTGAAGACCGCCCCAAAGACAAGGATCAAAATGAGTGGGAATATCAGAGCAAAGAATGCTCCGACAGGGCTCCGGATGTATTGAAGTCCGAAGGCTTTCAGGTCTGCGAGTACTCTGCTCATTCCTTCAACACCCCCTCTTCCATCTTGCTGCCCACAAGGTTGAGGAAAGCCTCCTCCAGGGTCGGTTGGATTGTTGCCAAATCCTTGAAGGGTACGCCACCGCTGTCCAAGCGACGGATAGCATCCTTCACGGATTCGCCGGGGGCAAGGTTCACCTTCAGGTCGCCTCTGACCTCTTCGACCTTGAATCCCAGGGAATGTGCCGTTGACAATGCTCCCTCACCACAACCCCGCAGTAGTATTGAGACTCCACCACCGAACTGGCTCATGAGATCTACTGGCGAGCCCCGTGCGATAATCTCTCCCTCCTGTATCACCGCCACGTCATCAGCCAGCTTCTCTGCCTCCTCCAAGTAATGGGTTGTGAGGAATATCGTCCTGCCCTCTTCTCGCAGACGCTCGAGAAGACTCCAGAGGCTTCTCCTTGCTTGTGGATCAAGTCCTGTTGTAGGTTCATCAAGGAAGAGTAGTTCCGCGTCCCCCACAAGTGCCAAAGCTATTCCCAACCGCCTCTTCTCACCACCAGAGAGCTTCATCGCAAGGCTCTTGGATCGCTCATCTAGTCCAACTGTTTTCAGCAAGTCATCGACATCTTGCTCGGTCATCTTCTTCCCGAACAAACCTGCAAAATACCTGACCGCTTCCGGGGGCTTGAGCCTGTCAAATGGTTCGAAATCTTGTGGAAGCACACCCACGCGGTGGCGTATAGAAGCATAGTCCTTGGAAACGTCCACACCAAATATTCGAATGTCTCCAGAAGTAGGGGTCCTTAGACCTTCCATTAGCTCCACGGCTGTGGTCTTTCCTGCTCCATTTGGTCCCAGAAGGGAGAATATCTGCCCTCGTTTCACTTCGAAGTTCACGTGGTATGCGGCTCTGATATCGCCTTCGTAGATCTTCGTGAGTTCTTTCACAACTATGATTGGGTCTTCAGGCATGTGGAGTCCCCTCGGCAAGGGAAGGAAGTCGATGTATTTCAGAATAACCTTGGAACAGACAGGGTTCATCTCTCCCCTATCCAGAATACTTTCACCCCCCTCCCCTCAAGCCCCGATTAAATACCCTCAAATCGCTATTCTACGCACGGGGGAGTGAAAAATGCGAGCCGTACTAGAAACAGAAGTAGCGGTCGAAGTCGAGCTTTTACCGGAAGTAAGAACGATATCGTCCTCTCTAAAGCCCATAGACAGCCTCATAGGTCCATTCCAATCATCAAAGATAGCATTCATAGACAGTGCGTCCAAGTTCCTTTACGACTTCACCTCGGTGCTGTGCGTGCAGGCGATCAAACAATTCGACAGAGAGATTGTCTTCCTGGATGCTGGGAACTCGGTTGATCCGTTCGTCCTATCCAACCTGGCGAAGAGGTTCGGGATGGACAAGAAGTATGTGCTCAAGAGCGTGAACGTGTCCAGGCCCTTCACCGCCTACCAGATGGCCACTTTAATAGACGAGAGGTTAGAGGAAGAGGTAAAGAGCAAGGCCGCCTGCATGCTTGTTGTCTCCAGCTTTCCCTACCTGTTCCTGGACGAGGACGTGGAGTGGCCCGAGGCGTACAAGCTCATGGAGAGGTGCGTATCCACCATACAGAGGATAACCAAGGAGTACCAGACGATATCGCTGATCACCAACTACAAGCTGAGCAACCTATACCACAGAGCGAAGCTCAGGGACCTTTTGTACGGATGCGCGGACAAGAACGTGCGGTTCGAGATAGGAAGAAGGGTTTTGAAGATCACATTACCCGAGAAGGATGAGAGCATCAACTACCTGCCAGTCCCCCACAATCAGACCACTTTGGACGACTTCACGGAGGTGGTATTCTGGGAAGGACAGTACCCACATATAGACTAGTGATAGAGAGCATAGTGAGCGATTGGCTGCCCTACAGGAGGGCGTTGAGGGACAGGGACAGGAGGGTCTTCGATGTCCTCATGACCAAGGCGAGGATGCATACCTCCGCCTCCAGCTATGCGAATAGATTGGAGCCCCTGGAGAGCGTGTTCATGTCCATCCTACTGGAACAGCAGAAGGAGATAGAGCTTCTCAAGATGAGGTTGGAAGGACAGCAATGAGAGGCTGGATATTCGATGTCTATCCCGATTACCAGAAGGACCACATGGTCTGCTGGATCAAGACCGAGGACGGTGTGGAGAAGCTAGTTGACAGGCGGTTCTTCCCCACATTCTATGTCTACGGGTCGAGAAAGAGCATGATGAGCCTGGCGGACGTGGTGAGCATACAGAAGCTCAGGGACGTATCTTTCCAAAGGAAGAAGATAAAGCTGGGGTACGATGGAAAGTTCGAGGTCCTAAGTATAACCCCAAACAGGTACCGGGACGTAAAGACGCTGGTGAAGATGATTGACGCGCAAGGAGGTTACCGGGACTTCCAGCTGTACAATGTGGACATCCGGTTGGCACAGAGGTATCTGGTGGAGAAGGGCATCTTCCCGATGGCCTATGTAGATGTGGGCAAGGAGTTCATCCTCCTGGACGAGCAGTGGGCGATGGAGTATCCCCTTCCGGAATTTAGGTCCGTACAGGTTGGAATCAAGGTCAAGAGCGCCACCCAGATAAAGAAGTTCAAGGACCCGGTAGAAGCGATCAAAGTGGGCGAACGTGTTATCAGAAGTGATAATGAAAGGGATGTCCTGAGAGGTTTTGTGGAGGAGGTAAGGCACGCTGACCCGGACGTGGTCTACACCAATGACGGAGATTCCTTCTTTTTTCCTTATTTATATAATAGGGCGGATGCGAACGGAATATTGGATGAGATCCAGCTGGGAAGAGAGGAGCAGAGCTCCAGGCCAGAGAGGGCGGGGAGGTCGTTCTGCCGGTATGGACGGGTGGAGTACAAACCGCCTTTTTACACTCTGAGAGGAAGGCTGCACATAGACACCAGCAATTCCTTTCTGCATATGGAGAGCGGTCTGAAGGGGTTGATCGAGCTTTCCAGGATTTCCTGCATTCCGGTACAAACACTTTCCAAGCTCTCTCCCGGTACAGCGATATCCGCGATGCAGGTGAACCAGGCCTTGAGGGAGGGGTATGTGGTGATATGGAAGAAGAACCTGCCAGAGGACTTCAAGACCGCGAAGGAGCTGATGGTCACTGACAGGGGAGGGTTCATCTACGAACCAGTGGTAGGGATACACGACAAGATACTGGAGCTGGACTTCACCTCGCTCTACCCGAGCATAATGGTGAGGTTCAACATCTCTCCTGAAACTGTAAAATGTCCTTGCTGTCCGGATTCCAGGTTGAGGGTGCCGGAGATAGGATACAATATCTGTGAGAAGCAAGTGGGGCTAATCGCTAAAGTCCTCAAACCCGTTATCCAGCGGAGAATGGTGTACAAGAAGAGGGGGAAGAAGGAGAACGGGGAGTACAAGGAGAGATCAGACATATTGAAGTGGTTACTGGTCACCTCATTCGGATATACTGGCTACAAGAACGCCCGCTACGGACGGATAGAATGCCACGAATCCATCACCGCTTATGGAAGAGAGATAATGCTCCGGTCCGCTGAAATAGCCGAGAGACACGGATACCGGGTCCTGCACGGAATAGTGGACTCCCTTTGGCTGGAAGGTAACGGTGGCCACAAGGCCCTGGCCGATCACCTGAAGAACGATATCGGGATACCGGTGGAGATCGAGGGCGTATACAAGTGGATTGTCTTCCTCCCCTGCAAGAGCATAGACGTGGGGGCAATGAACAGGTACTACGGACTGTTCGAGAACGGCAAGATGAAGATAAGAGGCATTGAAACGAGAAGGAGCGATTCCCCAGAGTTAGTGAAGAAGGCCCAGTACGAGATGCTGGACATACTCTCTAAGGCGGAGGACTCGTACGAGTTCAAGAGGACGATACCCGAGGCGCTGGGAGCGTTAAAGGTCTGGGCGGAGAGGGTCATGGAGGGAGATGTGGACATTGAGGACCTGGTCTTCACCACAAGAATCTCCAAAGATCTGGAGGAGTATGCCCATTTCAGCAATCAGGTAGCTGCCCTGACCCAATTGAAGAAGCACAAGGTTGACGTCCATCCCGGTGAGATAGTCAGGTATCTGCTGGTAGACAGCGAGAGCATGGATGCGTCCAAGAGATTGAGAATTTCCGAATTGGTGGAGGACGGAGATGAGTATGACAAGAAGAAGTACGTGGAGCATTTGTTCAAGGCAGGGGAGAGCTTGTTTCAGTCGTTCGGATATGATTTGGAGGCTGACAGAGCATGCACCCTATCAGACAATTGTGCGAGGCCG
>CP070767.1:1744469-1771602 GCA_020345725.1 Methanobacteriota archaeon
TCGCGTCTTGTCCAGCTTGGGCATCGGGCGCAGTAGTGTCCACAAACACGTTCCTCTGCACACCGTTGCAGTTACCAGCCAGATCGCATGCTCTTACATCCACGACATTGTCGCCTTCAGAAAGCGCTATGACAACATCGAAGGATCCATTCGCCTGTACTTCAAAGAGCTGACCGTTGATTGTCAGGGTCACATCAGGTTCCGAACTTCCCTGGACTTGCGTTGAGGTTTGCCGTGTTATTAGGCCATTAATCGGATTTGTGACTTGCAGCGGAGGAGCCACCATGTCCAAATGAACAGATCTTTGAGCTCCGTTGGCATTTCCAGCCAGGTCGGTGACATTCACGAATATGTTGTTCTCCCCGGGAATCAAGGCTAGATTGGTCGAGAAGCTCCCGTCGGGTTGAACTGTGACTGGAAGGCCATTCACTAACAGGGATGCTGAGAGTTCGGTCCATCCACTGACTGACGTGCTCGGCACATTGGTAATCGTTCCATCCTCAGGAGAGTCAAGGAAGAGATACGGCGCCACTGTGTCCACGTTTACCGTTATTAGCGTACCAGCCATGTTCCCAGCGGCATCCTCGGCACTCACACTTACAGGGTTTGAGCCCTCGAAGAGTGCAACGGGCACTTCGAAGGATCCGTCTGATTGGACTACTGCCAATTGACCTCCCACAGAGACAGTCGCACCGGGTTCAGTGGTGCCTCTGAAGACCACAGTCGGGTAGTTGAACCATGAACCATCCAGAGGTTCGGTAACGCTCAATGGCGGAGGTATCGTGTCCAAGATCACCGTTCTGTCGATTCCATTTGAGTTGCCAGCTAAGTCCGTTGCTTCTACTGAGATGATGTTCTGCCCCTCGCTCAGGCTCTTGAAGGTAGAGAATGATCCGTTCAGGGCAATCGGTGTCGGCACTCCGTTCACTGTTAGTGAAGCATCAGGTTCAGTTGAGCCAGTGACCAAGATCAAAGCATTATTCGTAATCAGTCCGTCTGGCGGTTCCACCACATCCAGATAGGGGGGAATGGTATCCACTTTGAAGCTCCAGGTAGTGATGTTCTCATTCCCGAAGTTGTCCTTGGCATACACGCTGACCCAGTGCAGTCCTTCGGTCAGTAGGAATGGAGTTGCCCAAAAGATCGAATTGGAGGTGATTGTCGCAAGATTGGTTATGTTGAACCCGTCAACCAGCATCACCAGCGAAGACAAGTTCATTCCAGATCCAGTATCTTGGAAGCTTGCACCCATCGTAGGCTGGTTGTCGTATATGATTGAATCCGGTGTGGGAGTCAGATTGGAGAATTCTGGAGGATTGTCACGGACCTCTCCGTAGAATCTCACAGAAAGGACTTCCGGAGCTGCCGACGGTCCCGCAAATACGATTCCATGGTACATTCCATCCGTTGCGGGGAGGGTATAGGAACCATTGAAGTTCTCAGGCTGATATGCCGTCAAAGGTCCTGTTGGAACATCGCTGACTGTCAAATCCGTTCCCTGGATTGCGTCTATGTCAATGTCAAAGGTGGATGATCCTCCACCGACTGACCATCCGTGTACGAAAACCCAGTACTTCCCGTCTGTCGGCTTCTTAATCGTTATGCTCTCGGTGTCATCCGGTGATGTTGAGGATGCAACAACCTCGTTGTTCCAGTTCGGTATGCCGTTTGAGTTGGCGTCCCTCAGTACGTACAGGTCTATGTCAATCGAGAAGGCACTGCTTATGGAAACTTCCAGCAGCCCACCATCCAGGATGTCCAGTTCGTAGGACCAGCTCGAGGTTGAAGTGTCGAAAGGATCATCCTGCAATATTGTCTGATCTGTGAATTGAAGAGGTTGGGACACCCCAAACGCCGTGACATCCACATCTGGAAGGTTTATGGTTGAGTTTATCAAGAATGACTCTCCCCCTGTCAAAAATGAGAAATCTGTCACAACTCCGACATCCCAAGGGTTCGGGTTCAGCTCAATTGTCCCAACATCAACGGATATGTTCTCGGTTGAGTCCAGTCCGGCATTGAGGACGTTGTGTAGCAGAATCTCCCATAGACCGGGAGTCAGATCGGCAGCAACGATTTCCTGGGCCCCTCCGGTAACTGTGTTGAACAAGAACCTCCCTCCTCCGATCCAGTAATCCGCGCTCCTTCCTTTGATGTCAAGGTAGCCAGGTCCATATCTATCGGGATGACTTGCAGAGAAACTGTCGGGCGTTTCCCCCATCAGGAAGACATCGATGTCAGTCGGGACGTGCTCCCAACTTACGTTTGCGACGATTTGCTGACCCTGCTTGAAGGAACCATCAGGAATGTCAATGAAGTAATGCCGCCAATCTCCAGATTCGTATCTCCATCCCCAGTTGTACCCTCCGAAGACTGCACCATTGTCGTACAGTTCACCACTCGATTCATTGATTGCAAAGTCTGAAGAGTTGGTTGCGATATTGACTACAACAGGTATTGCTGTCTCGTTCGAATCGTAGTCAAGGAACAAGAATGCCTCATACATGCCCACGTCGATGTCCATCGGCAAGTTGGCAGTTGCCTGGAATGTTGAAGTTCCGCCTGGAGAGATGCTTAGCGATGTGGGTGACACGGACAGCCAGCTGCAATCTGCCAAGTCATATGTGTCCACCCGGACGTTCACATTCGTCACAGGCAGAGATGCCGTAGTCCTGGTGTGGAAGATTCCAATCAGAAGACCGTCGTGTATTCTGTCATACGGATTGTGGACCCTCGCCTCTAGTCTGTTCGCAGCTTGATATGAATCAACGAACCTGGTAAGCTCTGAGTAGTTGGGATATCCATCGAGCTCGTCCTGTTGAACAGTGCCATCTCCATTGATATCATTCCAGTAAATGCCATCCCCGTCCTCGTCCCACCAATCAAACAAGGATATTCTGTATCGGTTCTCTATCCCGTAATCCCAGTCCGGGTCGAAATCGAAATAGCCCAGATAAGCGGAGACTTTGACGAGATCAGCATCCGGCGGGACCTCGTACAGGCTAGACTTCAGGTCAATCAAAGGTATGATGTGGTCTGGTCTGGCCGACTGGTAGCCATCTTCTAAGGACGTATCTGACTGGATGGTGTATTGGATTGTCTTGGTCCTCACGTGGGCTTCGTCCCTCACATTTACCTGACTTGTATTCAGTTGGTCTGCATTGCTCACCTGGAGGGTGAAGTTATGTGTGTCTCCGGGAAATGCAATGTTCGCGAAAGCGTCATAGTGAGTTCCCTTGTAGTCTCCCACAGTCCAGAATGAAGGTGAAACCGCCACCCCGTATTGCTGATTGGCTAGTCTCACAGCCCTGGACGCATTCGATATTCCAGCACCCTGCATTAGCGGGTCGTAGTTAATGTTGTCCGCAGAAGACATGATTATCTCCCGCGCTGTGGACGAGGTTGGATACACTCCATGGGCGTCATTGTAGGACTCGTAGAGGAGAGACATGATTCCAGCTGCGACAGGCGTTGCCATGCTGGTACCTCCCCACATACCCCAAGCTGAGTTGGCGTTCCCCACTTGGTTCAAGGTTACATCACCAGAACCCCACGCACCTACAGAGAGAATATCTGGATCCATCTGACCCAATGCGCTAGGGCCTCTATCCGACCAGGATATGATGTCTCCCCACGTGGTGAAATTGGAGGGATCGGAAGTCCAGATGCTGGTGGAGGCACCAACGGTGACGACTCCAGGGCTGGAACCAGGAGAAACTATTGTCCCGTATCCGAAACCACCGTTCCCTGCCGCGACCATGAAAGTAGCATTTGGCGCATGATAGGTGGTTATCTCGTCCACCAGTCGAGCATCGTAGCTCCAGCCTTGGTTGATGACGTTGGATGACCCGAAACTCATGCTCAGTATGTTGGCTTCGTCCCCGGTATCTGGTATCCCGTCATATCCCTCGACTGAGAAAAAGTAGTTGTCATACCAGTTGCCACCTTGATAGATGTTCCCGACCGAGATTATCTTCGCCTGAGGAGCCATGCCCTTGACAGCTCCACCTGAGACCTTTGCTTGTGCCGCCACAGCGGAAGCGCAGAGAGTCCCGTGAGAGCCTCCAGCCTCAGTGGCGTCGTTCATCATGAAGGCAACCAGATCCCCGTTCGTTGGAATGATGTTGGGAACCCCCATGTCCTGTGCTATGGAGTCAGAATAGGGTATGGGAGTCACTCCGTCCGCGATGAAGTACACCAATCCACCCGAGCGGTCGGCAAGGCCATCGGTTCCCAGATCATGGGCCAACACCTCGTCCCCTCTGACCGCTGGCCATTCATCTGTGAAATTGCTGTCATCGTCTAGGTCAGCATACACAGCATCGTAGACGCCAGCCACTTGAGTGTCAACGACCAGAACGGGTACGTAATGTCCATATCTTATTCTTAGGTAATCATCCGGATGCACTCCCAGATGGTAGTTGCCGCTCTGACTGGTGATGTTCCCTATCTCGTATCCAGACGTGTCAAGGAAACCATCCGAGTTAGAATCTGTATCGATACTAGAGGTGTCAGAGAACCATATATTTGCATTTGGGAAAGCCAGCCCTGTATTGAGATATCTCCTCATGGATCTGGTATCGAATGCAATGGGCCAGCCGAAGTAGGGGGAAGCCGGATTCTCCACTCTCGCCTGCGTTCCGTTGAGATCGGGATGTCCGAAATCTACCCCTGTGTCCAGTACCGCGACATTTATCCCACTTCCTTCGAAACCTAGGCTCCAAGCTTCCACAGCTCCTTGGGTCAACGTCACCTGCCACATCTCGGGAGAGGGCGTATCCCCTGATAGGGTGGGCGTTCCACGCCAGTAGTCATCAGGATTGGGAGCTTCCGGTGTCTGGTATTCCAGTATCGCTCTCACATTGGGAAGAGAAGCAAGCTTGGGAATGATGTTGGCAGGGATATCCAGTATGGTTGTGCCAGGTGAAGATTCTTCAGAAGGAAGATAGCCATCTGCGGAGAATGATCCTTCATTCAACGCCTCATGCAATAAGGAGATGTCATCTGCGAAAACAAGGACCTCAACGGGTTCGGATCCGAGAGTGGTCAGCTTGCTCAGCAGATCAGTATGTATCTTGGAGATATGGTCTGAGTAAGTGTGAATATTGTCATCCGGTAATTGAATAGTATCAATACCTTCTGACCCAATGAGGAGGTCCTCTGCCCCTGGTTCTATCTGTGACTCCTCCCCCACGTCTCCCACAGTAACAAGAGCTGTCAGCACAGCAAATGAAGAGAATGTCATGGATGCAATCAAAACGAGCGCTATCGGCTTTCTGAGCCATGTGTTCATGTTAACCCCTCAGTGTGGAGAAGCCTCCCATTGTCCTTAAAGAAAACCTGCGTATTAGTATGTTTGCGTTTTTTCCCCACTTCTTACATTTTGATGGCTCCAGAATATCTCTACACGCATGACCAAGACGTATTATCGCTTGGTAGACGTACAAAAGAATATCTATCCGTCCTCTGTTTCAAGAACCGTGTCATCAAAGCAAAAGGTAATACTGGACGCAAATGCCCTCCTAATGCCATTTCAGTTCGGAGTGAACCTCGATCTGGAGCTTGAAAGATTGGTCGGTGAGTGTGACGTTCTTGTCCCGTCCTCCGTTCTGGGTGAATTGAGGAAACTCGTCGGCACCGATAAACATGCCAAAGCCGCACTCGATCTGGCTCAGAAATATGAGGTTCGGGAAGTGGAGGACAGCGGAGACGCGTCAATATTGTCTCTGGCAGGCAAGGAGGCTGGCATTGTGGTCACCAACGACAGGGAACTCATCCAGAAACTGAGAGAATCTGGTATCCCGGTCATTTCCCTTAGATCCCGTACACACCTGGTGATTGAGGGGCATATCTGAGCAAAGCTTTTTTCTAACCTCTCACATTTGGAGGACGTGAAACCTCGACACATTCACACTTTGAAGAGCATCGCCTTGATGGGGGGCATTCATGATTTTGTGTCCATCTCTTCTTCCGAGTTGGGTAGGATTCTGTCCATCAGCCAGCAATCCGCATCCAAGAGGATTCTGGAGCTTCTGGAACTTGGATTGATGACCAGGGACTTAGGTGCGCGTTCTCAGAGAATCAAGATCACCAAGAGTGGCATTGATGCCTTGATGAGGGAATATGCGGATTTCAAGCGGATTTTCGAACTCAAGGATCAGCTGACCATCAGAGGGTCAGTGACCACAGGATTGGGAGAAGGCCAGTACTATGTGCAGCAGAAGGGCTACCTTGATCAGTTCGAGAAGAAGCTCTGGTTCCTTCCATATGAAGGGACATTGAACCTCAAGATTGAGAGTGCCGAACAAGTCAAAATCAACATGCTGGAGAGCTCGGAGGGGATCTTGGTGGATGGCTTTGAGAGCAAGGGCAGGTCGTTTGGGGAAGTCAAATGTTTTTCCGCCAAGATAAAAGGCGTTGAATGTGCGGTCATCATGCCAGTTAGATCTCATCACTCCAACGTCCTTGAGGTGATTTCCAAGCATCATCTACGCACTACACTGGGGCTTGAGGACGGGGACCTTGTGGAACTCATCATATATCTCTAGCCCTTCATCAACTCTATATAGCGATTTCCTATTACTAGAAGTGTGGATTTCGACGTAGCGATTATTGGTGCCGGCCCCATGGGAAGCTTTGCGGCCGACATGATTTCAAAGAAAGGATGGAGGGTTGCCCTTATCGAGGAGCACAGGAAGATTGGCATCCCCGTCCAGTGTGCAGGTCTGGTGACCCCGAGAGTCTTCGAACTGGTTGACAAGAAACTGACGGTTGTTAACAGGATTCGCGGGGCAGAGATCTACTCCCCCAGAGGAAGAGAACTGCTGATAGACGGCAAGGAAACGGAAGCAGTGGTTCTGGATCGGGCCGCATTCGACAGGGAAATCGCTAAGGATGCCCTTTTCCACGGAGCTACTTCCTTCCTGGGTTCTACAGCCCTGAGTGGTGTGAGGACGAAGAAAGGCATAGAACTCAGCGTGCAGACTCCTGACAAATTGATTACGATAAACTGCAAGATCCTGATAGGTGCTGATGGCATAAGATCGAACGTGGCCAAATGGTTCAAACTTCCAAGGGCGGAAAGCATCGTGAGAGGTTTCGAAGCGGAACTCGTAGAGGTGGACTGTGATCCCAGGTTTGCTAAGATATTCGTGGGGAATCATGTCGCTCCCGGATTCTTCTCTTGGATAATACCCTCGGGCGAGACAACCAGGGTTGGTCTATGCGTGGAAAGGGGGAGCGCTTATCATTACTTCAACAAGATGTTCCAGTCCGGGGAATCAAGTCGTTTCCTCAAGAACTCCAGAACAATATCCTTCGTGGCGGGAGCCATTCCGTTCGGTTTGCTGAGGAAGACTGCCTCCGATAATGTGATGATAGTGGGAGATGCCGCCTGTCAGGCAAAGGCAACTACCGGAGGCGGTGTCTATACGGGACTCGTGGCTTCCAAGCTCTGTGCGGACACCGCTCTCCTCGCCCTGGAAGCTGATGACTTCTCGCAGAGATTCCTGAAGAGATACCACCGGAACTGGAAGAAAGCGATAGGTAAGGAATTGAAGAGGGGACTGTACGCTCACAAGATATACCGGGATCTGATAGATGAGCAGATGGAACAGATCTTCGAATTGCTGGACAATGAAGAAATTCTGGATCTAGTCTCAGAGAAAGGGGATATGACCTTCCCCTCAAATATCGGAAAACACCTATTGAAGAAAGAGCCTAAGTTGTTGAAGTTTGCAACTCCTGTGCTCAAGTCACTTTTTCGATGATCTTGAGCGAGAAATCCATTGACCGAAGTGAGTGGGTCAGCCATCCTAGCGAAATCATGTCGGCATATGTTGCATATTCTTCTATATTGGAAGGGGTAATGCCTCCCGATGCTTCTATCTTGGCCTTGCATATCTCCCTGACTCTCTTTGCGACCTCCGCTCCTGTCTCAGGTGACATATTGTCAAGCATAATTATGTCCGCCCCGCTGTTCGCTGCTTCGATTGCCTCCTCCTCGGTTTTGACCTCTACCTCTACCTTCCTGCCCTTCGCCTTCTCCTTAGCCTTCCGGACCGCTTTGCCGACCGATTCAACGATGACCAGGTGATTGTCCTTAATGAGGTATTCACTGTCCAGACGGAACCTGTGTGGATTCCCGCCTCCCAGTGTGACCGCCTTTTTTTCATAGTAACGGAAGCCTGGGGTCGTCTTTCTAGTGGCTGCCACCTCTACGTCAGGGTTAATCTTCTTGCATCTTTCAACCAGGTCCCTTGTTTGTGTGGCTATGCCGCTCATTCTCATCAGGAAATTGAGGGCTACCCTTTCGCCCACTAGGATGGATTTTGCTGGACCTTCCACCCTCAAGACCTGGTCCCCTTCATGGACTCGTTGACCGTCCACAAAGGCCGTTGAGCTCTTCAAACCTAGAAGTCCGAAAATCCGAGAGGCTTCCTCCAGACCAGCCAATACACAATCCTGCTTCGCAAAGATGACCGCAATCGCTCTCTCTTTGCCAATAAGTGCCTTAGTGGTTATGTCGCCCTTGCCAAGATCCTCCTTGAGGAAGTCCTTAAGAGCCACGTTCAAACAACTCCTTGCTGATATTAAACATTTCGCTAGAGCACTACCCACTCGCCTTCCTTTGGCATCAGGACTTCTCGCCCTTCAATATCGCTGGCCAATAGTTCCCTGCTGTCCCCGTGGCAGAGAATCACCCTTTCAGGGTCACATCCGTCGATGAACTTCAGGAGATCATCATGGTCTGCATGGGCCGAGAAATCGAAGAAGGAAACCTCACACTCCACCTTCACGGACGCTCCGGAGATCTTGAGGACTCCACTTTCCTTCAAACGACGTCCATTTGTGCCTTCCACTTGATAGCCAGTCAGGAGAATGCCACTCTTGGGGTCGTCCTTTATCTTGTCAATATATCTGAGCACGGGTCCTCCATCCAGCATCCCGCTGGTGGAGATTATGATCTCACCCTTCAGTGCCCTCTCTCTTCCCCTCTCGCTTCTCACTCTTTTTGCATCCTTCACGGCCTTCCTCAGCTTCATGGCACTTCTCAAGGCCTCTGGATAGTCGAGATAAATCCGATTCACCCTTTTCCCCATCCCATCCAACCAGATCTCGAATCTCTTCCTTCTCAGAATGAGCAGCATCTCTTGCGTTCTCCCCACAGCGAAAGCGGGTATAATCACCTTCCCCCCACGGTCCAGAATCTCCTCCACCTTCTTCAGGAAATCATGATCAAGCTTGAGTCTGTCCGGGTGCCTCCTGCCGGCATAAGTAGATTCCAAGACTAAGGTGTCGCACTTCACAGGTTTTGCTCCCCAAACAAGTTCTGTGCTGAGTGTGTGAATATCACCTGTGAATAGAATGATCTCTCTGTTCACTGTCTCGTACATGGTTGCACCAGGGATGTGTCCTGCCGAGTGGCTTGTTATCTCCAGATCACCCTCCTTCCTGGTCTCGCCCCAGCGCATCTCCCTTGTGTTCCTTCTGGTGGTCTCCAAATCATCTTCATCGAACGGTTGGGGATAGCCCTCCAGGTCAAGGACCTTGATGGAATCCTCAAAAAGAAGGTCAGATGTTGCGATTGTTGGCAGAGTGGCGAAGACATTTGTATCATGCCGACCGCAAAGCCAGGGCACCATTCCCGAGTGGTCGATGTGGGCGTGGGAGAGATATGCATTCCTGACAGGAGGAGCTTTCATTGGATAGCCTGGAGGCTTGGAGGGCAAATACCCATAGTCGAACAGAAGCAGGTCGTGGTCATGATCCAAAAGCATACCCAGTGAACCCACTCGACTTGCCCCACCCAGAAACTGAACTCTCATTGTGAAGGGAAAGCCATGCTTCTGCTTAATCCTTTCTGGTTTGTCAGTTGTTACCCGCGGAAGATCCTCTTGCACCTGATTGCTCTGCCCATCCCCTTCTTGCCCATTATCCTCATTGCCAATTCAAGTCTGCGGTCCGATCCGAAGAACTTGTCTGCCAGTCTCTTTGTCTTCAATCCAATAGTCAGTGGGTGACCTACGACAGCCCGCCATCTTTCCTCATATCTTTGGAGCGGTTCATTCCTCAGCAGGTTTGCTGCAATGCACTCCCCTGCAATCCTCCCGCATATCAGAGCCACGTTCACTCCTCCACCATTCGTGGGAATGACATGTCCGGCTGCATCTCCGACGATTAGAACGTTCTTTGAAACCGTCTTGGCGACTGGACCCGACATCGGAACCAGTCCTCCGGCAATCGAATGAGGTGCGAAACCTCTCCTGGTTATGAAATCGTTGAACAGAGCTCTTACACCATTGGATCTTGCTCTGTCCCAGACTCCTAAGCCAACGTTTGCTGACTTCTTTTTTGGAATTATCCAAGCATATCCTCCAGGTGCCAGGCTTCCAAAATGCATTTCTGCAACAGGTTCAAAGTTCCCCTCAACCTGACATGTCAAAGCAGGAGACAGGCTCGAAGGAGTTTTGAGGTTGGCGGACGTCGCTACGATCGATGTTGGTCCGTCCGCTCCGACTATTACCTTTGCATTGTACCGCCCCTGATCCGTAATGACTTCTGACCCAGACAGTCCCTCGACGACCACACCTGTTCTAATCTCTGCACCTGCCTTCTCGGCCAGGGATACCCAATGTTTATCCAGATCATCTCGGTTGACTGTGAATCCTGTGAACGGGATTAAGTACTCTCTGCCTTTTGGGGTTAGTATTCTGAGCCTCTCAAAGCGGCGTTGAACATTCTCAAGGGGCACTGTGTCCAACTCGTCCAATCCTCTTGAACGGGGGAAGATCTGTAGAACTTCTTCTCTACTGGCCAGGAGCTCTCCGCATTGGACGGGTCTGCCAATCTCCTCTCTCTTATCCAAGACCAAGACTTCGAGTCCGTGTGAGGCAATGTGTCTCGCAGTCGTGCTCCCAGCCGGCCCGGCACCAACCACGATGACATCCGCCAATCTACTTCACTCCTGTTAAGATGAAAGCGCTTCTCCCAAAAAGAAGTTTCATGTCAACCTCGCTGTAGCCAAGATCGACCATCAACTCTGGATACTGACTTGCCTTGCCAAAAGTCTCAAGCGTGTGAAGGAACTCTGGATACTGTTTCTCAATCCACATTCTTCTTCTATCTGTCGGAAATGCCAGTGATGACAGGCGAGGAGCGATTCTGTAAATGTGCACATTCACGAGCGATTTGAGTAAACCATCCTCTGGTATCGAAACATCCACGATGCAGAGCTTTCCGCCCTTCTTCAAAACCCTCATTGTCTCCCGAAGTCCAGTCTCCTTGCTCATGAAATCTCTGAAAGAGAAGATACAGTATACAATATCGAACTTGTCGTTATTGAAGGGGAGATTCTCCGCAATGCCGCCCACGAAGTGTTTGTGCTCCCCGTCTAATCTCTTCTTCGTGTATTCCAGTATCCTCGTCGAGGGATCAAGGCAATATAGCTCACCGCATCTGAGGCTGGATGCAAAACCACCCGAGCCAGGACCGATTTCCAGAACAGTATCCTCTTCGGTTGCCAACCGTGCGGCCATCCCTCTCCATCTGCCCAGCTGTCCGAGAGTGTTCATTGCATTGAACTTCTCATAGTAGGGCAGAACATCCTCCAAAACACCGATAACTTCTTTCCATTGCCCAGTTGTTATATCAGAACTCGACATACTAACGCACTAGCTGACACGATTCAAAATGTAATCCACAAATCCTAACAGTCTATCCCTGTGCTCCTCATCGAAAGAAGAGACCTGCTCCCTTGCCATCTGGGCATAATTGGAAGCATCTTGTAGTGATCTCTCTGGTGCACCCGATTCTCTGATGATTTGAAGGCTTCTTTGAATCTCATCCTCGGTCTTCTCCTGCTTTCTGAGGATAGAGGCAAGCTCCTCTCTCGAGCTCTTGCTGCCATTGTTCATCGCGTGAATGGAAAGTAGGGTGATGTTCCCATCCTTTATGTCCGTGCCCACTCTTTTTCCCAACTTCTCCTCGTCCCCTATCACATCAAGGATATCATCAACGATTTGAAAGGCTATTCCAAGTGTCCTCCCATATTCACCGAGCGACTTCACTTGCTCGTCCGTTCCTTCCCCCACGAGAGCTCCGGCCCTGGCGCCTGCTGCGATCAGTCTCGAGGTCTTCCTTTCAGCCAAATCAAGGTAACCATCCATCGTGAGTGAGGGATCACCTCGGAATTTCCTCTGCAGTATCTCCCCTGCAGCCAGGCTGGAACACGCGTCCGCAGTGACTTGTACGATCTCGTAGGTTGTCTGTCCCCCAATCTCAAAACCCTTTGAAAACAAGAAATCGCCAGCGATGAGAGCATCCATCAAACCGAACTTCTTGATAGCGGAGGCCTGTCCCCTTCTTAGGTCGCCACCGTCATTGATGTCATCATGTATGAGGCTCCCAGTGTGGATCAGTTCGATTGCAGTTGCAATGTCAACAGCCTTCTCAACATCCTTTCCACCAACAGCCTTGAATGAAAGGAGGGTGACCATAGGCCTGATACGCTTACCGCCAGAGTTCACTGAATAGGTGGCAATCTCTGTGAGCCTCTTAACTTCGGACTCCAAAGAGCTCTCTAGCTTCTTTTCGACAAGTCCAAGCTCTTCTTCAATGCCGAAATCTGGTTGATATGCCATTATCTGAGAGAAGGCGTACTGCTTATTTAATCATTTTTAAAGCGAAATTGGATGCTGAACGGATTTTCGGAGAATCTAAATACAAAGGACGTTTCTTTCGAGCTCGTGACTAGCAGGCTTGGCAATTGGGCGAGAGAGATAAGAGCACCCTTTCTCACTGCAAGCATTCTCCCCGTTCTCTTAGGGACGGCTGTGGCCTATGCCAAATTCGGTGTTTTCTACTGGGATATCTTCCTCCTTGCGCTAGTGGGGGGAATGTGTCTTCATATCGGAGCTAATGTTGCTAACGACTATTTCGACTACAAGAGCGGGACGGACAACATCAACGTGGAATATGTGAGGCCTTTCACCGGTGGCAGCAGGATGATACAAGAGGGGTTGATGACCCCACGAGAAGTGTTCGCAGAGGCGATGGTCTTCTACGCAATCGCGTTGGTGATTGGGATATATCTGGCCTTGACAAGAGGCTTCATTGTGATTGTACTGGGCATCATCGGGATGTTCTCAGGATTCTTCTACACGGCTCCACCGATAGATCTGGCAAAGAGGGGCATTGGGGAGCTCTTTATCGGACTCAATTTTGGAATACTGATGACCCTGGGTGCGTACTTCGTTCAAGTTCAGCATCTTGCTTGGGAACCAGCCCTTGCTGCCGTACCCTTGGCGATTCTAATCGCCACGCTTCTCTATATAAATGAGTTCCAGGACTACAAAGCCGACAAGGCAGCTGGGAAAAGACATCTCGTCGTCAGGCTGGGAAGGAAGCATGCTTCCAAGGGTCATGCTGGTCTTCTGGGCTCGGTATACGTCTTCATTCTCGTCTCCGTTGCCCTTGGCTGGATATCCCCATTCAATCTCATCGTACTGCTCACATTGCCTCTCGCAATTACATCCATCAGATATTCCAGGGATTTCTACTCAGACTCTTTCAAGATTGTGCCCGCAAATGCCTCGACAATACAAATCCACATGGTGACGGGGATCCTCATGACTCTTGCCTACTTGATGGCCGCATTCCCCACGCAAACATGGGTTGCCTTCACAATCATAGTTCTAGTCACTGCTTTCATTATGTTTGTCATCTCAAATCGTCTTGAGGCAATCAGAGAAATGCCCACTCCACCGAAGGAAGCTGGCTCTCAGATATCCTGACAATCCCAAAGGGAAGAGGATTAGTTCTCGATCATCCAAACGGAATCCTCGGTTGCATAGATCCAGTATCCATAGCACGCCGTAATGTAGTCCCATAGCGTGAGTTTCCGCAGGTGGTAGGGAGGAGCCAATGGATCGTACCCTTCTATTCTGTTGAAATTGATTCCCAGCAATGCGTCGGCGACCACCCTGTCCACAAATGAGGGATAGCTCACGAGGTTCCATCCTGTTGTCAGGTCAACAGTTACGGTATCCGGAACCCTTCCTGCCACAGCATAGGTACTACCGGCCGTCACCTCAACCCAGTAGGCCATGTCCATAGACGTCGTGAAACTCCCCAAATAGCTCTTGGCGAGATCCACTTTCACCCATGTCTCTGGGGCTGTCGGATCATATCGCCATACTCTAGAGAATGCGACAGTCTGAAGCACTGAGTCGATGCTCGTATCTGCAACGATTAGAGGATTGGAAAGTAGGTGAATGCCAGCCAACAAATCTCTTGCGAACTTTGCCGCCTGATTGGATGCCTTTCTCGCGTTTCCTTGAGTATCGTTTGCTAGTACAGTGTAGAAATAGCTGTTCGAATCTCCATTTCCAGCAAGTGAGTGGAGATAGTTGTCCGTGCCGGCAGGAGATGTGTCCAAGAACTGATAGGACTCTGCCGTCTTGTCGTACACATTACCGTAGTAGATTGAGTAGTGATCGATGTCGTCATCGCCTTGTCCATCATCAAGGGAAAGGGTCCACCTCACGTTCACATGTTCAAATGAGGGCCCTTCAAGACTCGCATCGATGTTGGTAGGTGGCAAGGGTGGCATTATGCTGACATCTGTTATCGCGACTGAGGGACCCCAATTGCCAGCCTCATCTCTTCCTCTGATGTAGAAGTCATATGTACCCGGTGTCCAGCTCGGGACGTCAATGGTCAAAATCGAGTCCTCAACTGGGGAATCAAAAGCACCGTCCGATGGAACCATCGCAATCCCATTTCCAAATCCCGGGTCCGAGTTGACGAAGTACTCTACATTGGTGACGTTGCTGTTTCCGGTTGAAGCGTCCGTTGTGGTTGCGGACAATACGAGTAAAGGATCACCTGCCCCGTTTTCCCTGGACGCCTGCGGGTTGATGGTGGGAGGACCTGCTGTATCACCGGTTAGGGTGTAGGTGACAGTCAATCTCGGCGACAAGGGCGAGGCGAAACTCGATCCCGCTTCATACCCTGAGACCCAAGCGAAAATCAAGCCGGTTGCAAAGAAATCTCGGCTGGTTGGGCCGATCAATCTGAACGAGATGACAGAATTGTTGAAATGGTCTCTCAACAGGCCATATTGTGCCGGCTGGAAATAGAAGTAATTCCACTCCCCCTCAATCAAGTCCGTGTCATCCAGGACGGGGGGTATGATGGCATCCACTCCAGCTGCGTCAATATCCGAATAGGCATGGTTCACCCAATTTGTGTCTGAGGAGGCATTCAGGAGAGTCACATTCCAATTGTAGTTGTCCTCGTTATAGATCCAACGTCCACCGTAGAATTGCAGACTGGCGTTCGTGATGACAGCGTTGCTGGGAATTGGGCTGACCTGGAACTGAGCGGCCCCAAGATAGGAAGTATGTCTCCTGTTGCTGTAACCTACAATAATCTCGGGATCTGTGAAGTGATTGCCAGTGGCCTCTTCCTCACGTACCCAACCAACATATCCGTATTCAGGAACGCTCGATATTCCATTTAGAGTCATGAAGCTGTATTTCATCCCGCCATTGTCATCCAGTGCTTGATTTCCAGCTTTGTCAGTGGAAGCCACTTCGAAGTAGTATCTCGTGCCTGGATTGAGATTTGAGAGCATGATCGAATGGGATCTGACATCCCACATGTCGTATTCCCAGTCCCCGAGTCCTGTTGTGAGACCATAGTTCACTAGACTATCGGCCTCTTCGTTCGTTTCCCAGGTTATCTCTGCTGTTGTGACGGATGGCCTGACTGCCACATTCTTGATGAGCGGAGGATATCCGTCCACCACTGCAGTTGTCCATCTGAGTCCTTGTGGGTCATCATCCTGATAGGTCGCATTTAGGAGATCGGATTCATAGACGGACAACATCCCGCCTACTGACATCGTCTCTGTCAGAGGAATATTACCTCTGAACACACCTTCGTCCACTCCCACTTCCGTCAGGGTGACCTGCTCACCTGCGGGTTCGGCCGAGCTCCTAACATTCACCTCAACGGTTTCAACCGCACCGGGATCAGTGTTAAGATCAGTGTCATAGAGGCTTATCTGGATAACGTCAACCGTCCCATAATGGGTCTTGTCAAAGGCAATGGCTCCGACTCCTGGAGTCAGGAGTCCCGCTATCTTGGCCAAAGCTGCGATTGATGCGTTGGTTGTCTTCTTCACCAATTCGAAGTTCATTTTGTCTACAGTATCCTGGTCGGAATGGTAATAATCATTGAAGTTCGTTTCAATAGCGAATATCGCTGGATAACCTTCATCCCAGAAGGGTGAATGGTCGCTTGCCCTTGCCGTGGGATCTACTGAAGTGATAAGATTCAGGCCTATGTCATAATCCTGATTTGCGTTCCAGAATTCGTTTAGAAGCCATGTTGATTCGAAATCACTCACAGCTCTTAGACCATAGATGTTTGCGGGGTCGAACCCGATCATGTCCAGGTTGATGTAACCTCCGATATCCACGCCGTTATCGGCAGCCTGGCTGGCATAGTATCTGCTGCCATAGAGACCTATCTCCTCAGCTGTCCAAGCAGCCAGGACAATTGTGGAATTGAACTTATATCTGCTCAGAACGCGTGCGGCTTCCATAGCAGCCACAGTGCCGCTGGCGTCGTCATCCGCCCCTGGTGCCCATGCGACGGGGTTATTGTTGCTGTAGGAGTCATAATGTCCCCCCATCATGTATACTGTCTTGTTGGCCGGATTGAAGGAAGGAAGTGTTGCTATGACATTCCTCACCAAATACGGTCCTGCCTGGAAGTACTGAGATTCCACTATCAGGTTCGGATTGGAAGAATACTCGTTCACGATATACTCAGCGGATAGGTTGAGGCCGGCGGACAAAATATATCTCGAACTGAAGTTCTGAAGGTCATAGTTGTATCTGTACAAGCTCTCCACTGATACATTCTCGAGAATGGATGCGATTATGGGATTGTAGCTTGATATCTCGGGCAGCTCCTCGCTGGATGATGCATTGTCAGTTGCATAGAGTATTCCCATCGATGTTGCCAACATTGCAAAACTCAGGAAAACGGATGTTATTCTCGCCCACCTCATTGTCCTCGTCTCCAGGATTAGAAATCCAATTACTTAGATGGTTCTTCATCTATAAAAACCATATACTATGAACATGGGATTTCCGACACGTGTAATCTCAGCAGATGACACACATCGGTTTATGTCATTGACCAGAAATCCTTTAATTGGTGGCTCTGACGACTACAATTCAATTGCCCGTTGGGAAGGAATTGTCAAAAGGGACTGTCTTGGAGATCCTGTCCGAAATCAGGGATCCAGGCGTGCCTCTGTCCATTGTTGAGATGGGGATCGTGAGCGAAGATTGGATTCACAACGATAATGAAGGTCTTCAAGTCGAGTTCCGCCCCAGCTCTCCATTCTGTCCAGTCGGTGTTGCAATTGGAGTCATGATAAAATACGCACTTGAACAGTGTCTGAACATACAAGTGAAGGTAAGAGTGCTGAGAGGAAGCCATCTGCAGGAAAGCCTTGTGAACGAGCTTCTTCGGGACAGGAGATCATATCTCAAGACTTTGAAGAGACTGAAGGCAACTGGCTTTGTGACCAGGTGTTTCTCCAAATCCTCTGAAGGATCTGGATTATGCCACAACAAAGCTAACCCTACAGTAACCCTCTTCCTTCCCTAGGCATTTCTTCTTGCTCAAGCTTGCCTTTCCTTTCAATCTTTTCTCGACTAGTGATCCCACCATTCTCTGAACGAAATCGCAGAACGCATCTTCGCTCTTGTGTGGAATCATGTTGCACTTGACAAACTGGGATATCTGAATGGTCAATGGTTTCTTCTTCAGAATCGTTAGTTCTCCTAGTGAATTGGCCTCCCAGTATTCAGACATCTCGTTCATCAGATCTACGGGATTATCCGATTTGAACTGGTCAGAAAGCTCACTACCTATCGAGGTAGCCAATGTTTCGAATATTGGTTTGGTCTTGATGCCCAGAAGACCGATGTATGACTTCGCAGAATCCAGTAGCGGGGTAGCAAAATCCAAACTCTCAATGTCATACCCCTGCTCAAGAATGCTGGTCGCAATGTTCCTCAGAGCCTCAGCCATTCCTTCATCGTCAGTCCATATGGCAATGTCATCTCCCTTGAGGAAGCTCTCATCAGGGGGAATGGGGTGGCAGAGCAAGGCCTGTTTGGAATCTACAACCAGGAAGTACATGGATAGCTTCAGGTCAATGTTCTTCACATCCGCATATTGCGACAGCATCTGAGCATTCTCGCTGTTTGTGCTACAAATCGGAAATGCATACTTCATGTCCACTCCGAGCTTGAACTTCTCTTCAATCGTTGGCAATCTGGATCTGACAATTCTGATAGGACTCATCGACGTGCCAATTGACAATATCTCGGACTCAGATTCCTCGTACATGCGAGTAAGCCGTTCCCGGACGTTCCTCCTTCCATATATTGCCTCGAACCTTCCCGTCTCTTCTGTCTCAACCTCACCCATCACGGCAAATTCCTGCTCGAGCTCTTCTTTCTTGCTGGCTATCTCACTCGCTGTTCGCTTGTAGGATTCGGCAACCTTGTCCAGGTAGTCTGATATTGGAACAGGCCTGTACTTGATAGGACTCTCTGGAATTATCTCCACAAGTCCTTTCTCATGGAGCTGGCTCATTGTTGAGTATATCCTAGTTCTCGGCACTCTGGAAATAGAAGGTATCTTACTGGCCTTCGAGAGGCCCAGGTCCAACAGTGTTAGGTACACTCGCGCTTGGTACTCGGTGAGACCCAACTCCTTCATCTTCTCGATTCTGCTCTCGTTTATCGGCAAACTCCCACCATGTAACAATCAACGCGGGGTAGATAAAACTTGTCATTGGCAGTTGTTACAGAACTGGCAGTCCATCTGTTACCAAAAAAAGAAACTAGGAGGCAGAGGCCCTCCGCTTGTTGGGGAATTTCAGCTTGAGATGTTCGTTCAAGAACTGAAATCTGTTGCGGATGGTTACTTCTGAAACCCCAGCCACTTCTGCGATTAAGCGCTGTGGGCGCTTCTGACCACATCGAACCGAAGCAACATATATTGCGGCGGCCACGGTACCGGAAGGGGCATAGGATGAGGTACCCATGGACTCGTTCAATTGCTCCAGAATGCTGTGGGTTTCCGCCTCTACCTCTGGTCCTAGGTCCAGTTTGCTGCAGAACCTAGAAACATAATCCTCAGGTTTGACAAGTGGGACTTTGAGCTTGATCTGCCTGGATATTGCACTGTAGGCCTTTCTGAGCTTCTTTCTGTCGACATTCGAGACACGGGACATCTCATTGAGCGTCCTAGGGACGTTGTTCAACCTGCAGGCTGCGTATATTGAAGCCGCCACCACTCCCTCAATGCTCCTACCCCTTACCATTCCCTTTCTCAGGGCCTTTCTGGTTATTAGGGCAGCCTCATCACGAATTCTGGGTGGAATCCCCAGGACGGATGACATTCTCTCCAGGACGGTGAGCGCCTGAACCAAGCTTCTCTGACCTGGTCGCAGCAGATTGGATTGCCTGTGGAGCATTCTCATTCTGTTGAACTTGTCTCTCTCCTTGTGTGGAATCGGATTGCCGTGAATATCTCTGCCAGTATGGGATATCACCGTTGACAAACCAAGATCGTGAGATCTCTGATTCAGAGGAGCTCCAGTTCTTGACATCTTTTTTGCCTCCTCTGCGCTGTACGCCCTCCACTCGGGTCCAGTGTCTATCTCTGATTCACTGACCACTAGCCCACAATCGTCGCAAACCAACTCTCCTCTATGATGGTCTCTGAACAGATGCGTACTGCCACACTCGGGGCAGACATCATCTGATACAATGTCGACCTTCTTAGCGTCGACTCCCATTTTCTTCCTCTCCTTTGACATACATTAACAATTCTATCGCCTAGGTGGAAATATATGGTTCTGTGTCATCAACTCGAATGACACCTATTGCTTTTCTATAGCCAGATGCTTCTCGCTCCTTCCTCTTTAAGAATATGGATTGTTTATGTGCCCATTACTGAATCCTTCGGAATGAACACTCCTATTGCCCCTTCTTCTTCCTGTAGTTCTCCACCGCTTTGTGTAGTCCATCAGCAGCCAAGTTGCTGCAGTGTTGCTTGATGGGTGGCAGACCCTCCAGGGCGTCCGAGACATCCTTCTTTGTGATTTCCAGAGCTTCATCGAGCGTCTTCCCTTTCGCAAGCTCGCTTATCATGGATGACGTGGCTATTGCAGCAGCACAACCCATTGTTTTCCATCCGATGTCCGTGATCACGTTATCTTTCACCTTTATGTATATGTGCATGACATCGCCGCAGACCGGGTTGCCGACCTCCCCTACCGCGTCCGCATCCTCCAGCTCCCCCATATTCTTGGGGTTTTGGAAGTGTTCAATAACCTTCTTCGAGTACATTTGGATCACTTGCTACCATATCTAAGAATGTAATCATGGACTAAAACCTTACGAGTGAGGATACCGGAATTACGGGAATGTGATAGCTGGCAAGTTCTTTCTCCATTCCAGCCACGAATTGAGTGGCCATTACCGTGTCGTGATGACCCCAATCCTTGGCCTCTCTGCAGAGGAAGACTATGTCGGGGTCATTATCATCGCAGCACGCCCCGATGTTCAATGGCGTCACGTGTTCAAGAACGTCGACCTTCTCTATGACACCTTGTTGGACTGCCAGGCAATCCTCGCGGTAATCCGCCACAATTATCTCTATCCCCTGATTCTTTCTCAACTGCTTTATCACTCTTATGCCGAGTTCACCGGCACCTACTACCAGAGCTCTCATTTAGTCACCTCTCATACCCAACCCAGACTTACCGTGATGAAGATATAAACGACCACAATCAACACAGATGGTATAGTAATAGCCAATCCGCTCTTGAACATGTTCTTCCTGGAGACCATACCACTACCATAGATCAGTGTGGATGGAGGATGCGAAACAGGAGTGATGAAGGCAATCGCAGCTGCAAAGGCGACAGTAAGCGAAAGCAGTTTCATGAGCATCATATCGTTGAAAGCAATGGAGGAAGCCAGAACGATCATGGATGGAACGAAGAATGCAACTGTGGCTGTGTTGTTCATGAAGTTGCTTAATGCCACTACCACGAATGATGCTAGTATCAGGAAGAGTATCACCATTCCTGCCTGGACAAGTGGATCGGCAATCACCCCGATACCTCCGCTCAGCCAATCGTTGAATCCAGATGCGTTCAAACCTGCGCCTAATGCAAGACCAGCTCCAAGAATCAGGAACAGTCCCCAAGGGATGAGTCTGGCATCTTCCCAGGTCAATGTTCGAGTCACGAACAAGAGTATTGCGGCAATCATAGAGACAATCGCTGCATTAGCAAAAGCCCCGGGGGACCATGGGGCCGGAAGGAAGAGAGCGGCAAGCTCTCCACCAATAATCCAGAAGACAATCGTTCCTATGAGGATTGTGAGTACTATCTTCTCGTCCCTGTCTATCTTGCCCATTTGGTCCAGTTCATCTTGAACCCAGGCCACATCCAGATTCTCTTCGTTCAGCGGGTACATTTTGACAAGTATCTTCCATGATATGAAAAGGAGGAGTATCGAGAGGGGAAGCCCTATTCTCATCCAACTGAGGAATGTCCAGCTTCCTCCCAGTTCGATGACCTTCTCAGCGATGAACTGAGATGAGACTGCATTCGCGGAGGTGCCCACAATTGTAGCCATTCCCCCTATTGCTGCCGAAGCACCTATGCCTAACAAGAGAACCAAAGCTAAACGCTCGCTACTTTCTTTCGATGCTCCAGACCTACCCGCAATACCTATCGCCACTGGAATCAGTAGGGCAACCGTAGCTGTGTTCGAAATCCACATGGAGAGAGTTCCGCATGCCAGCATTATTGCGAGGAGAAGTCTGTTGAAGTTCCCTTTGGACTTTGCGACCAGAAAGAGTGCGAACCTCTTGTCAAGATGGGTCTTCCTGAACGCCACGGATATTATAATGCCGCCTAAGACGAGATAGACCACCGGTGTTGCAAAGGGCGCGAACGCTAGCTCCGCATCAGTTCTGACCGGATCATCGAATATGTCGTAAATGACGAGGAGAACCGGAACCATAAGAGCGGTTACGGGTAGTGGAAGAGACTCGAAGGTCCACATTATCGCAATGAACAAGAAGATCGCCAGCGCGTACCTGGGTTTGTCCTCGATGCCCATTGGAACGAATGTGAAAATGAGAAGTATGATCAGGGGGATGAGGAGCTTTATGGTCTTCTTGGTCCAGTATCCCAATCTCTCGAAGGACTTTATTAGAGCAGGCTTGATGCCCACAACGTGCTTCGCCACGTATCTTGTTGCCCTTACAACTGCCAGCTCTCTTTCCCTCTTCTCCTTGGCGGCGCGTCGATGCCACGGGCTTCTGTGTTTCTTTCCCTCAGGGTTGCTCACTTTGGGGTGGATAACTATGCTCTTGCATTAAACTTCCTAATCGTTTTTCTGTGATTGAGATTCGAATCCCGGAATGGGCATTGAGAAAGATTTTAATAACTAAGCCATAATCTACGTAAGTCCCAAGGGGGCAGAGGAATGGCAAAGAAATTGGCTCTTGTAATCTTGGAAGACTGCATCGGATGTGAGGCTTGCGTAGCGGCATGCCCCACTGGTGCCATGGAGATGAATGAGGACGACCTGGCAATAAGCAATTCGCACATCTGTGACGGGGAAGAGGAGTGCGGGGAATGCGCGCCCACATGTCCCGTGGAGTGCATTCTGTACGTCGAAGAGGATGACGAGCGCCTGGTTTGGGGAGAGAAATCCTAACACCTTGTCAGCAGTTTTCCGAGGCTTTTTGAAGGATTTCGAAATGAACTCAAGACCCTCATTTCGGGGGTCATCTCAGCTATTCTTATAGCCAGTGTCATTTTTCCTACTTTTTCCATCTTGGGAGCCAGATGTGTTATCGAGTCTGATAATGACAACTGTGCCCTTTATATGCGCTGGATAGGGAGAACTAGGTAGTGAAGGGATAGTGAAGAATCCTCTTCGGAAAGGCATCCGGAGAAGTCCTGTGTCTTCAACACCAAGAAGCTCGGGGCATCGCTTTCACGATTACCCCCCTCCCCCTTTTTTTCTTTTTGCAACACTTTCATAAGCGTGCTATCGTTTTCACGTTGGGGAAGAGACATGGGGAGCACAATAATTGAGAAGATTATCGCGAAGTCCACAGGCAAGGAATTGGTCACTCCTGACGAACGGCTTTGGGTGGATGTCGACCTAGCGGTTATCAGAGATTTCGGGGGACCTAATGTCATATTGGAATATGAGGAGCATTTTGGAGACCAGAAAGTCCATGATCCGAACAAGATCGCAATCACTTTCGACCTGCATGTTCCAGCCAAGGACGAGAAGGTTGCAGGGAACCAGAAGATCTGCAGGGACTTCGCACACAAGCAGAGAATCAGAAACCTTTTTGACGTGGGCAGTGGAGTGGGCCAGCACGTATTGCTTGAAAAGGGATTGGTGAACGCTGGGGATATCATTGCGGGCACGGACAGTCATATGAACCTTCTTGGCTGCGCGAATTCGTTCGCCAGCGGCGTTGGCACCACTGATATCGTAGCAGCTTGGGCCAAGGGGAAGCTCTGGTTCAAAGTCCCAGGGACGATTAAGATAGTGTTGGACGGCAATCTTGAAAAGCCAACCTCCGCTAAGGATGTCATCCTGCATGTTCTGAAGAATGTCGGGTGCGAAGGAGCGCTCTACAAGTCTGTGGAGATCTGTGGACCTGCAACCGAGAACATGAGCCTCAGTGAGCGAATCACCCTCACCAGTATGGTAACGGAGATGTCGGGCAAGGCAGCTTTCACACCTCCTCATGATAAAATCATGGACTACCTGAAAAAGAGAACAAACAAGGAGCAGGTTGGGATATTCCCAGATGAGGATGCGCAATATGAGGAGGAGTACGATTTCGATATTAGTGGCCTTGAGCCTCAGATCGCCTGTCCTGACTCCCCCGACAACGTCAAACCAGTAAGTGAAGTGGAAGGCACACCGGTGGATGAGGTCTTCATAGGTTCGTGCACGAATGGGCGGTATGAGGATTTGTATGAGGTTGCACAGATTCTGAATAAGAACAAGGTTGCAGATGGGGTGAGGCTGATTGTTCTGCCTTCGACGGCGGAAGTGGCCAGGGCCGCTCTAGACAACGGTCTGTACCAGATCTTCTTCGAGGCTGGAGCTGTCGTCCCAAACCCAAGTTGCGGTCTGTGTACCACAGGGCATCATGGAATTCTGGCACCAGGAGAGGTTCTTGTTTCAACGTCCAACAGAAATTTCCCAGGCAAGGTAGGAAAAGGTGGGGAAGTGTACCTGGCTTCTCCCGCAACTGCGGCTACATCATCCGTCAAGGGAGAAATCACCGTACCAGGAGGTGCCTGAATGAAGGGAAAGGCTTGGGTTATAGGAGACAATATAGACACTGACCAGATCTATCCAGGCAAGTATCTTCCTCTGACAGATGTCAAGGAGATGGCAAAGCATGCGCTGGAGGGAATCGATCGATTGGAGGATTTCTCTGAGCTTGTGGCACAAGGAGACTTTGTAGTCGCCGGGGTGAACTTCGGGTGCGGATCCAGCAGAGAACATGCAGCCGTCTGTCTGAGGGAAGTTGGAGTTGCAATGGTCATAGCCGAATCCTTTGCCAGGATATACTATCGGAACACTGTCAACATCGGCTATCCTGTGTTGGAAAGCAAAGATATCACCCAGAAGGTGCAGGATGGAGACGTATTGGAAACAGACGCTTCGAACGGCATCATCAAGAATGAGAGAACAGGAGAGACGATTCAGGCTCTTCCTCTGTCAGGTTTGGAAAGAGAGATAAGCGATGCCGGAGGGTTGCTCCAGTATATGAAGAAGACTACTGAGTAGCCTTGACAATGTGGAAGTAGGTGAAGTCAGCGTGGTGAATGATTATGGCCTCGTTACACCTCCAACCATGGTCTCCCTCTTTTGAGTGACCTGCGATTATGTTGACAACCTTGTCGCCCAGACCGAATTTCTTGGCGAGGATTGCTCCCGAGATTGGATGTCTCAGATGCTTGCCATATTCCGATTTGACAACCTTTCCCTCCTTCGTGGTATACTCCAAAAGCTTGCCGATATCATGAAGAAGTCCTCCCGCGACCAGGACGTCCATATCAATGTCGAATCCGCCCTCCTTCATGATCTTACCTGACTCGATGGCAATCCGGGTTACGGCACGCACATGGTCAATATAGCCTAGCTCTGTCTCTACAAGCAAAGAGAAAGGTATTGGCTTTAGGTCAGTCCAGCCGCCTTCTTTCATAGCCTCATCGTAGACCTGCATCACCTTGCTCTTTAGGTCTACATCTTGTATTAGCTCCAATTCTGGGAAGATATCCACCCAATGATGACTCATTCCATCACTACTCTTGGTATTCTTCTGGGAGTGCCCTTTCCTCGGGACCGTCATACTCCTGGTCTTCGGTATACATCCTTCTCATGGGACGCTCACGGGTCATCTCCTCGTAAGCCTCGGCAACAAGACCTCCCGCTCTTCCAAGGAGGAAAAGGGCCTTGCCCAATTTGTAATCGAACCCCATGTCGCACGCCACACCTGCCAGTGCACCATCCACGTTTATAGGAAGGGACTTCCCTTTCTTGTCGAAGTGAGCTTTTATGGCCTCTAGCAGCGCAACATGATCTCCAGCAATTCCCAGGTCTTTCGCAAGTCCGAAAAGCTTCTTGGTCCTAGGGTCATCAGTATGAATTCGATGTCCGAGCCCGGGCATTCTCTGTCCCTTCTCTTTCAGTTCGGCCAGCAATGGGTCTGCCATTTCCTCTGGCGATTTGCCCTCCTCCTTCATCTTCTCGACAGCACCACACAGTATCTTCATGCAGTTTTCTATGGCGCCTCCGTGCCAATCTCCTACGGACAGCAATCCTCCAGCGACCGCAGTTGGTAGTGGTACACCAGAAGATGCAATTGCTCTCGCAGCCAGACAAGTTGGTGGCGTGAGTCCGTGATCAATCCCTGAGACCAACATGGCGTCTATCATCTTGCCTTCTTTCTTTCCTGGAAGCTCCCCCTTTAGGAGCAGGTAGATCACATGGCTGTAGGGAACGCTTCCCATCAGTTCGTCCTGCTTATAACCCTTCGTGACCAGTTTGTTCGGCTCAACCTTCGTTATTGAAGTTTTAACCATTCTCAATCCTCCTCATGCCTTACCAATCCTCTCCTCCAATAGCTTTGGAATATCCGAGAACTTCTTTGCGATCGGAACACCAGCATCGCTCAAAGCCTTCACCTTGCTCTCAGCGGTCCCCATCCCTTTCTCTACAATGGCTCCTGCGTGACCCATTCTCTTCCCGGGGGGAGCATACAATCCAGCAATGAACGCTATCACTGGTTTCTTAATCTCTGACATGTGCTGGGAAGCGATTTCTTCATAGAGCCCACCTATCTCTCCAGCCATCACCATTGCCTCGGTTTCAGGATCATTGTCAAACAACCTAAGGATGTCCTCGAAGTTGGATCCCAGAATTGGGTCTCCGCCCATGCCCACACAGGTCGTTTCACCGTAGCCTGAATGAGTTAGAGTGTCTGCTAGATAGTATGTAATTGCACCACTCCTGGCGACCGTGCCGACCCTCCCTTCCGAAAATGCTATCGGGGGCATTATTCCCACGTTTGCTTTTCCTGGGCTCACCACGCCTGGGCTGTTGCCTCCTACTACAGTTGCGTCCTTCTTTCTTGCTTTGTGTCTTACTTCCAACATGTCATGGATGGGTATTCTCTCGGGCACCAGGATGATCCTCTTGAGTCCTTCGTCCAAACACTCCATGACCGCGTCCGCTGCAAATCTGGCTGGAACGAACACGACGCTGACATCAGGGTTCTCCCCCATTACACAAGCATGAACGGTGTCATAGACGGAAACTCCTTCCACATCCTGTCCGCCTTTGCCAGGAGTCACACCTCCCACGATATTGGTTCCGTATTCGATCATGTTTTTGGTGTGGAACTTGCCAGCTCCGCCTGTGATTCCTTGAACCATAACACGACTCTCCTCATCAACGATTATTGC
>CP070767.1:1771702-1782175 GCA_020345725.1 Methanobacteriota archaeon
TGATAGGACCGGAGGGGTGCCCCTGTTCCTTGACCTGGTAGAACCAGCACATGAGTTCGCAACAGAAGGAATTGAGGAATACCTGGAAGAGGAAGTCCTGTCAGAACTTGAACAGGATGAGATGAGGCTTCTGAAGATAATGTCCACATTCTACCAGCCAGTCCACTCAGACGCATTTTATCTTTGGAAGGGTGTGAAGCACAGCACGGTCAGATCACTGGTCGAAAAATCACTTCTCTTTGAAGTCTCTCCCATGATCTTTGACACTCATGATATTCTGAGAGATTCAGTCTCAGAGAGACTGGGGAAGCAGACCAAAAGGACCTACCACAAGAAGGCAGCGCAGTTCCACCTAGAGCGAGATGGTGTGGAGGCCATTGTTCAGGCTTCGTTTCATATGATCGATGCGGGAGCGATCAAAGAAGCAATCGGTCTTCTCACAGATAATGGGCGTGAAATCGTAGCAAGAGGACACTCTGAGGATCTTTACCGCCCGCTGCAAATCCTTGAATCAGAGAGTCGCTATCCAGATGTGTCAGAGCTCGCGTTCTTGATGGGCGAATGCTTGGCTATCCGAGGCTCATGGGACAAAGCGATAAGTGAGTACAAGCGGTATGGGAGTCTGAGCGAGAAAGGGAAGGACCTCTTGGGAGTCTCTGCATCCCTCAGGAGGATTGCAGGCATACAGAGGAAGAGAGGATACAACAGAGAGGCTATGAAGAGTCTTGAGAAGAGCGCAGAGATTTCAAAGGAGATCGGGGATCACGAAGGGCTTGCAGACTCCTACTACAACCTAGCTGCAGTCTTTCTGAGAACAGGTGATTTGAAGAAATCGCAGTCATACGTTGACAAATGCCTGGCAACTGCTGAGACCAGTGGGAGCCTCTCGGAAATCGCAAAGGCCTACCAAATCTACGGAGTGGTTGAGGAGAAACTGGGGAAGAACAAGGAGGCTCTTAGAATCAAACGCAAGACAGTTGAGTATGCTAAGGAATCTGGGGATCTCCACCTTCTGAACGAATCGTACACGGGTTTGGGAGTGGCCTACTATAGACTCGAGAGAAACGATGAAGCTCTGAGTAGTTACGAGAAAGCGTTGGAATCGGCCAGGACAACCGGAGATGTTCGAGGAACTGCATTCGCTCTATTCAACATGGCGTCTGTGTATATTGAGAAACCGGATCTTGTCAAAGCGGAAGAATATCTGGATGAATCGGTGGGAATCTTGCAGATACTTGAGGAGAGAAGAATGGTTGCATCAACGTATCTCTCTTACGGTTTCATACACAAGATGAGGGGGAATTGGACGAAAGCGGAAGAGTGCTTCAAAAGGAATTTGAGTCTTGTAGAGGATATTGGAAGTCCGACCGACTTATATGAGTCCTACAAGACCATTGGTCAGATTCTTGTAGAGAAGTATCCAAGGAAGGGATTGACATACCTCAAGAAAGCTTCTGCTGTTGTGGACGCAGTCGATGAAGTTTCTCTGAGAGATAGCCTCAGGTCCGAAATCCAGAGCATTCTCTCTAAGGCTACCCGAAGAAGATGACATCAAGTACGTAGCTATGTTTCTCCTTAGGTTGGATTAGCCGACGGCGGCCTTGGTCCCTCATTTGCATCTGCTGGATCAGTTTCTGCTTCAAATTCCTCAAGATTGGTGAAATCATCGCCATCGAAGTCCCCGTCTGCCACTTGGCCCAGGTCTCCGAAATACTGTAGTTCCCACCAATCGGCTAGCCCATCTCCATCTATGTCCTCGTTTGCAAACACGTGGCTCACCATCGATAAGGCTGCGAGACAAACGACCAGCTCAACGGTCAGAATCCTCGCGGTTCTTCTTTTCACTCACCTCACCCCCTAGACACAAACCCACGTTCAGTGAGTCTGTGGAATACATTCGTCAGAGGGGGTATAATAATGTTGGTTGAGATTTTTCATTTTTTACAATTCAACAAGGTCCCGGCTCGAGGAGAGAATCTTATTAAATGCGTCAACCTTGAGGTTCTCGAAAATGCTGGAAATCGAGAAGAGATGCGTACTGGCCAGGTCGGGCAGATGGGAAGTTGGCGACCATTCAATCAGACTACCAGCCATCGCATTCGTTCACACCAATCGAATACAATCTCCGGAATTCGCTGAACTCCTGCTCTCAGATGAGAAGGTAGACCGAGATAAACTCACCCTTGTTGACCGGGGCAGCGTGTTCTCTCCTTCACAGAATGCTGGTGACGTAACGATCGGGCTAGATTTTCCTGTTCCCGTGAGTCTTCAGGATTTGGATACGGAATCAAGAAGAATCGAGAAGACAGATGCTGTGGTGATCCACTCAGGGCAGGAGAAGCTGGTTGATGAAGCAGATGTCTACGTAGCGGGGAATGCTATCGAGCTCATCAGGCACCCAAGAGAATTTGTCGAGGAAATCGTGGCGTTAAGGGACTCCACTGGATATGGCTCGTTGATATATCTGCCGGGTCTGGCTCTTCCCTCGAATCTTGCTCTTCTATGCTATTGCGGTGCGGACATCCTTGACTCGACCAGGGTTATCTGGGAATCCAGGACCGGGAACATCCTAACTCCGGAGGGGAGACTGGCACAAACTGATGCTCAGGATCCTTCGTGCAAGTGCCCTGCTTGCTCTACAGGAAAGGAGTTCGCCAGGGTATTGGAGCACAATTGTCATGCCCTACAAGGAGAAATGGAGAGGACAGCACACCACATCAAGGATGGAACACTGAGAGAATATGTGGAGAAGAGATCCGTACACGACCCCTGGATGATAGCTGTTCTTAGACACTTCGATCTGAAACACTATGAACACCAAGAACTCCACTTCCCAATCACAGGCCCTGGGTTTCATGCCAACACCAAGGAATCGCTCTATCGACCAGACATCTTGAGGTTCAGGAAGAGGATCAAGGACCGATATAGAAGACCAGAAAGCGCAAAGATACTGCTCCTGTTGCCTTGCTCTGCGAAGAAACCATACTCGCTGTCCAAGACCCATTCAGCCTTCAGAAAGGCGATCAAGGACAGTGGCAATCGACATCTTATTCACGAAGTAATCATCACTTCTCCACTGGGAATAGTGCCCCGTGAACTGGAGCTCTTCTTCCCTTCACAACACTACGATATTCCGGTCACTGGACATTGGTTTGAAGATGAGATCTCGATCATACAAGAGGACATGGTGGACTATCTGGAGAAGAACGAGTACGACAAGACAATAGTCCATCTGGGTTCTGAGAAGGATTTCGTGTGCGAGATTCTGGATAATTACATATCTACCTCAGATGGCAGCCCCACTTCGGCAGGCAATCTATCAACTCTGACGAAGGAACTGTCCAAGGCTGGAAGTGGCTATGAGAAAGTACCAGGCAGCTCAAAGGCATTGGAGGATATGCTCGCAAGGTGCATATTCCAATTCGGAAAGGGCGGACAGGAACTGGTGAAGTCAGCAGAAGTCAAGGGCAGATATCCCAACCTGAAGATATTCTCAGGTGACAAGCAGTTGGGGATGCTGGTCGGTGAAAGGGGCATGATCTCGCTTACTCTGGAGGGCGCGGAGAGGATATCCAAGAAGGATTCATACTGCGTGGAGATCGATGATTTCTACCCAGAGGGGAATCTTTTCGCCGTTGGGGTTGAGGATGCGGACAAGGAGATAAGAATCGCGGACGATGTTGTCGTTCGTCACAAGGGAGATGTCAGGGCAGTGGGGACTGCGATGATGAATTGGAGAGAAATGGTGGAGAGCGAAAGGGGGGAAGCGGTCCGAATCAGGCACAAGAAGAAGGCGTGAAGAGAGCTCACTTTCACTTGCCTATTCCGAGTCTGGCTCTCAGTATCTGTCTCTTCAGTTTCATTCACCCCCCTCGATTTTCGCTTTATAAGGAATGAGAACGTACTCCATTTTGGTGATATAAGATGGATTACGATCACTACAGTTGGGAAGACATGTACGATTCCCTCGGTTGTTCCTCCAGCTATGACGATGACTGAGCTCCATTCCATCCCGATAGGCAGTCGCTGACTCTGCCTATCAACCACTTTTTTTCGGAAGCTTTAAAGAGAAATGTATTGTTTAGGTTCTGCGATGCAGGCGTGATCTAGTCTGGTCTAGGATTTTGGCCTTCCATGTCCCTCCACCTTTGTTGGGATGAGGATAGCCAACTGCCCGGGTTCGAAAGATCCCGTTGACAAGGCGGGTCCGAAACTCCCGGCGCCTGCACTGACCCTTTCGAAAATGAATTGTCCCTGTCGATTTCTGGCCCGCTTAGGAAGATTCGTCCAGCTTCTTTCGTGTCCCGTCAGGATTGGGCATTGAGGTCTCTTCGTGAATCCCCAGCTCATGTTCTGCGATCTCTTCCAGCTTGTTCACAACTTCGACCATTTCAGAGACGTCCACACCATCAGAATACATCTCGCATGTCAGTTCTTTCATGTCCTCCATGGTGTGATGTTCGAGCCAATCCTTCGTGTCCTTGCTGACCTTGGTAAGATTGCTTTTCTCTTTCCTCTTCTTTGCCATAGAACCACCGTTGACTAGAAGGGTTTGGTCAGACAAATGTCTGACCCATCGGGCATAATGTCTTACCCATATATAAATGTTATTTCGTTTGACACACACTCCCTGCCCCGTTCCAGATGTAGAATATCACTGCAGACTCTTCATCCCGGATCAGTCAATACGTGCCGAAATGTTCCCCATACAATACAGCAACCGCAAACAACTTGTCCGACAAGAGAATCCTATCCAAAACGCCAACACCGAAGAGTATATGTTTTTGGGAGGCATTACGGGTCTGGGTGAGCTTACGGGGTTTCTAGATTCTATTTTGGATAAGGAGAAGAGAACGCTAAACAAGGCTACAAAGTCCGTAAGAAAGGGCAAGAGCTACCTCGAGAGGGGGATGCATGATAGCGCGCTCGGTCATTTCGAGAAGGCTTCTACCACGCTCGCAGAGAGGAAGGATGTCATCTCCAAACTTACCGGGGATTTCTCAATCGTCTATGACGATCTTGCATATTCTTACTTCTCGTTGGGCAAACCGGACATGGCGTCGGACTGCGTGGACACAGCCCTCCAACTAGATCCAGGCAATGTTGACGCGCTGAATCACAAAGGGTACTTCTTCCATCAATGGGGAAGGAATGATGAGGCTTTGAATGTCTTTGATAACGCCCTGGAGCTATCACCGGACAGGAAGGACCTCTGGGCGAACAAGGGCGATGTCTATGTCGGCCTAGGGAACCAAGATGGTGCTACAACTTGCTACAGGAAGGTTGTCGATATCGACCCTCTTGACATTCACAATTACGACAAGCTTCTGAACATTCTGCCAGGAGATGTAGACCTTCTGCTTGGAAAAGGGAACGCCTTTCTGGGATTGAAGAAGCCGAACGATGCCATCCTAGTTTTCGATGAGATTCTCAAGGTCGATTCAAGGAACAAGGAGGCTTTTCGACTCAAGGCGATTGCCCTGGCCGAGATCGAGCAGTATGACGAAGCTCTTCAGGCGTTGGACAATGCACTGGACATCTCTCCGCACGACTTGGATCTTTGGATGGAAAGCGGAAGGATTCTAAGAGTAGTGGGCAGGAATGAGGACGCCATAAAGGCGTACACAGAGGCCACCTCCATAGACAGGACGAACAGGGATGCTTGGTTCCATAGAGGCATCTTGCTGCAAGAGATGGGCAATCACACGGACGCAATCAAATCATTCAATGAAATACTTGAAAGAGACGCGGAGGACCTGGAGGCGCTTGTTGGGAAGAAGAACTCCTACCTTTCGCTGGAGAGGTGGGACGATGTGGCCGACACCTGCGATGATATCCTTGAGACACATCCCGAGAACGCTGAAGCGATGGTAGACAAGGGCAGGGCTTACGTACGAATGGAGAACTATGAAGAGGCTTTGGAACCGCTGAACAGAGCGCTCTCACTTGAACCGGGGAATCTTGTCGCATTGCAGGAGAAGAAGATCTCCCTGGAACAACTGCAGAACTGGCACGAGGTTGTATCGGTGTGTAACGCAATCCTCCGGCTGCAGCCCGAGGACCTGGAGGCCATTCACTCAAAGGGCAGGGCTCTGGTACTTGTGGACAACTATCACGAAGCGCTGGAAGCATATCATCTGGCCCTAATGTTGAAGCCGAAGGACCTGACCCTGCTGAAAGAGAGGAAGGACCTTCTCAAACTCATGAAAGATGCCCAGAGAACTGTAGAAGCTTGCAATGACATCATTTCTGTGGACAAAGAGAATGGAGAGGCGTGGGCAGACAGAGGTTTTGCGCTAAGGGCACTGCGGAGATACCAGGAAGCATTAAAATCCTTGGATGAGGCATTGAGATTGAACCCGGGAAACTTCGTTGCACATTATGAGAGAGGAGAGATTCTCAGGTCACTGAAGCGATTCGACGAGGCGATAAAATCATTCGATGAGGCACTCACGATAGATCAGTCTAAGGCATATGTGTACAACAGTAGAGGGGACTGCCTGGGCAGGCTGGGCAGATTCGAAGATGCGGTCATCAACTTCGACAAGGCGATAGGCCTGGAAAAGACCTACTCCGAGGCCTGGTACAACAGAGGACTGGCCCTAGAGGCTCTAAAGAGGTACGAAGAGGCTGTTGGAAGCTATGACAAGGCCTTGAAGATCAATCCCCAGGACAGATTGGCGTGGTATAGCAGGGGGCTCTCACTTGAATGGCTGGAGAGGTGGGAGGACGCGATCGTGAGCTTCGACAAGGTCTTGGATATCGATCGCAATTTCAGGCTGGCATATCTGAAGAAGGGCTCCATCCTGTCTAAGACTGGCAGGCAAGAGGGGGCGGTGAAGGTCTACGATGTTGCCCTGGAAAGATTCCCAACTGACATTCCACTATTGACCTCCAAGAAGAACGCCCTCAAATCCCTAGGATGGATTGAGGACGTGTACTACGTGTGTGACACCATCACCAACTACGACTATGAGAACATAGAGGCTTGGAAGGACAAGGCGATTGCCGCGAGAGCGCTGGGAAGGTTCGAAGATTCGCTAAGTGCCCTGGATAGGGCCAGGGAGATGAAACCGAAGGACCTGGACCTCCTCTCTGAGAGAAGGAAGACGCTGAGCAGGATGGGGAGATACAAGGAAGTGCTGGATATCAGCAACATGACACTGAAGATCGATCCCAACAATGTGAGCGCCCTCAGGGACAAGGGGTCCGCACTTCAGAGTCTCAAGAAATACCCAGAAGCGATAAAGGCCTTCGATTCGGCATTGGAAATCGACAAGAATGACAAGAAGACCTGGAACAGCAAGGGTGTGTGCTTGATGCAAATGGAGGACTACAAGACAGCCCTGGAAGCGTTTGATGCCGTTCTGAACCTGGACCCAGGCAATGTATTCGCTCTTAACAAGAAGGGTGAGACATACTTCACATTGAAGAAGTACGACAGGGCGATAAGATACTTTGATGATGCGCTCCAGATGAATCCAAAGAACGTGGAGATTCTCAACAACAAGGCAAAGGCGCTTTCAAAGGCGGGCAAGAACCAGGAAGCCCTGAGCGTGCTGGACACGGTGCTGGAAACCAATCCCAATGATGTCAAGACGATTGAAACGAAAGCGTTCATACTGTACGATATGAACAGGCACGAGGAGGCACTTGCAAACCTGGACGCTGCCTTGAATGTAGACTATTCCAATCCCCATTTGTGGAAGGTAAGGGCCGAGATCATGGAGAAGATGAACAGACTGGACGAATCCATGGAGGCCTATCAGAGAGCTCTGGACTACAATCCCAACGATCCGAATCTATGGCGGGCAACCGGTCTGCTCTACTCAAGGCTGAGGGATCCACATCAAGCTGAACTGGCTTATTCAAAGGCAATCCAGCTCACACCGGAGGACAAATCCCTCTGGATGATGAGAGCGTTCGTGCTTGAGCAGTTGAACGATCATGAAGAGGCGAAGGCGTGCTATGACGAAGCCATCGGCATCAACGGAAAGGACAAGATCCCCTGGAACAGCAAGGGTCTGGTGCTAATGAAGATGGGCAGGTACGACAAGGCTCTCAGATGTTTCGACAGGGCATTGGAACTGGATCCAAACTTCGCTCCCGCCAAGAACGGCAAGAAGATGGCAGAGGAAGAGATAAGGAAGTCACAGGTCGAGTACTACGCGAGGCAGATACTGGAGTTCGAGTACGAATACAACAGGGCAATAACCCGAGAGGAGGCGTTCCGAAGCCTGAAGATATCCTCCCAACACCTTGATGAGGTATTCGCCGCCATGGGCGGAAGGGAGCCAATAGAGCTGAGCCGCCTCTCACCGCAGGAGCTGCAGAGCTATGAGAAGAAGTCGAACGAGGTGCTCCGAAGAGCTTTGGGGACAGGAGGGGAGTATGGACTGAGGTTGTGCGACATCACCTACAACTTCCCGAATTATTCAATCGAAGAGGCCAAGAGAATTTTGAGCTATGTTGACATGGTGAACTCACTCGACATAAAGCCCGAGCCGAGCCAGGAACTTGATGAGTACGTGAGAGTTGTGCTGGACATGCCAGCGGAAGATAGGACGATTATGGGTTTGATAAGGAACCTGGATGTGGGCATCTACACAGCTAGGAGGATACTGGCGAACCTGACTCTATTCCAGAAGGAAGGGTACGAACCGCAGAAGGTGGGCATAGAGCCCATCATGGGCAAGGACTACCATCCAGAAGTGCGAGCTCCGTCTGCAGAGCCGAAGAAAAGAGAGCCTAAACCAAAGGAAAAGCTCGAACCCGCGGTCAAGGGGGAGTTCGAAGGCAAGAAATGCAGAACACATGATGCCCAGGCGGTCACACAACACCAGTGTGGTCAATTCTTGTGTAATGCCTGTGTGAAAGGTGAGATCAACTGCCCAATATGCGGACTGCCTCTTGAAAGAGAACGAGGGCCACCCAGACCAGCTGATGTACCCAGAGAAGAGGAAGAGTCAAAGAGGGATTTCACAAGATTATGATTCTTTGAGCAACTGCCTGGCTATGACCAATCTCTGTATCTCACTTGTACCTTCTCCGATCTCGCACAACTTCACATCACGGAACATTCTCTCAACTGGATAATCCTTAGTGAATCCGTACCCTCCGAATATCTGGATCGCTTTTGTGGTTGCTCTCATTCCTACTTCTGAGGCGTACAACTTGGCCATTGCCGATTCCTTGGTGAACCTGACCTTTCTGTCCTTCAAGTTCGCAGCTTGGTATGTGAGAAAACGAGCAGCTTCGATCTCTGTTGCCATGTCCGCCAGCATCCACTGGATTGCCTGGAACTCGGATATTGATTTGCCGAACTGCACTCTTTCCTTTGAATAAGCAATCGACTCATCCAGAGCACTCTGAGCTATTCCCAATGCCATCGCAGCAATGCTTATCCTGCCACCATCCAAGATTTTGAGGGCGCCTATGAAACCGTCGTCCTTCTCACCCAGGAGGTTCTCGTTAGGAATCCTACAATCCTCCATAATGAGCTCCGAAGTCGGTGAAGCTCTCAGCCCCATCTTGTCCTCCTTCTTTCCGAGTGAGAATCCAGGTGTATCTTTCTCAATGATGAATGCGGTTATCCCCCTCGCCTTCTTCTCCCTATCGGTAGAAGCCAGAACAACGAAAGTCTCTGCAACGTGTCCGTTGGTGATGAAGATCTTCCTGCCATTCAATATCCACTCGTCCCCTTCCTGAACTGCCGTAGTCTGCAAGGATGATGCGTCCGAACCCGCTCCTGGTTCTGTCAAACCCCAAGCACCCATTACCTTGCCAGTGGCCAGACCTGGCAGGTACTTCATCTTCTGTTCCTCATTCCCAGCAAGATCGATGTGAGCGGTGCAAAGCGAGTTATGAGCTGCCATTGTGAAGCCGACAGTTCCGCAGGCACGGGACATCTCTTCCACGGCGATGGCATAGCTGACGGCATCCAAGCCGGGTCCTCCGTACTTCTCTTCAATATTCATGCCCATGAGGCCCAGTTCACCCATCTTCTTGATTACATCCCAAGGGAATTCCGAGGTTTCATCAATCTCGGCAGCGATGCCCTTGACCTCCTTCTCACCAAAATCCCTGACCATCTTCCTTATCATTTGCTGCTCTTGAGTCAGTTCGAAATCCATCTCCTCTACCCCACTGAAACTGAAATCTAGAACTAGCTTATTACTGTTGCCATCTGTTGGTTCAGATTAGGAAGCATTCGTCATTTGGGAAGCGGATTCCTCTTCGGCCAGTAGGTGCTTCTTCCTGTTTCCGAACGTGGTGAGCACTGTCCTGAGTTCCGCGAAAAGTCCTAGAATGGCATCCCTTTCTGTATGAATGTAGTCGATAATCTCGTCATATTCCCTCTTGGCGTAATGAACAGGTACGATGTCTCCTTTCCTTTTCTTGGCGAAGTTGTCCACTCCGGAACCTGCGAACTTGAGGTCGTTCATCATTACCAGGGTAGAGGCGATGTCTATC
>CP070767.1:1782275-1829779 GCA_020345725.1 Methanobacteriota archaeon
CAAGTAGCAGTGGCAGGCAAATGCGTTCTATTTCACAGTAGCAAGGAGTCTTTCTGCTCTGGGTGTACCGTTGAAGAGGGTGATGATGCCGGAATCATGGCCAACAAATGCGTTTTCACCCTCTCAAAATTCGATAGCTGGGACGAGATAGAACTGAAGAGATACCTGGCGAGAACACTGGAGAACAGCAAGAAGAATGAGCTCTCCCCAGAGAACAAGACCAGATTGGCCGAAACACTTAGTTCAATATTGGAATACTCTGCCAAAATGGACGATATTGCTAGGATTGTGGGGAGCACCTACGCATATCTGGGACAGAACGACCAGGCCATGAAGAGCTTCGAACTTGCGTTGACCTTGAAGGAAGATGACACAACCGCACTCAATAACAAGGGTGTACTGCTTGCCAGGAGCGGGAAGATCAAGGATGCCATTACCTGCTATGATGAAGTCACCGATCTGGATCCCGACAACGAGAAGGCCTGGTTCAACAAAGGAAAGGCGTACATTCGATTGAAAGAACCGAGCAAGGGCTCTGAATGTTTCAAGAATGTTGTGGAGATAAACCCGAAGAATGTGAGTGCCTGGAACAATCTGGGTGTCTCCCTCCGAATGATGGGGAAGCCCAAGGAAGCCGTGAAATACTACAACTCGGCCCTGAGATTGAAAAAGGACTACAAGTGGGCGTGGAACAACAAAGGCATTGCACTCATGTTCAGAAGGAAATACAGGGAGGCCGAGAAGTGTTTCAAGAAGGTCTTGGAGATTGATCCAGACTTCAAAGAAGCAAAAGAAGGTCTTCTGGTTTGCGGAGCGAAATAGAATTCAGAATTTCCTAGTCACATATTCGAGGACGGATTCGAAGATGACTCTTCCGTCCCCTTTTTCCTTTGGTCCCTCTCTCGTCCAATCAGGGTGCTGATATCCGTGGAAGATTCTCTCCGGATGTGGCATCATCCCGAAGACGTTCCCTTCACTGTTGCATATGCCAGCGATGTTGTCCAACGAACCATTCGGATTCCAGAAATATCCGGCGTACTCCCCTTCGGGATCTACGTACTTGAAAACGATCATGTCCAAGTCTTCCATTCTCTTCAGTAGCTCACTTTCCTTTCCTCTTGGAAGTGTAAACTTGCCCTCTGTGTGTGCGACTGGACAGACTATTACTTCACCTTCCGGCAACTTCTTGGTGAAAACGCAGTTCCCCTTGTTCTCGTGTTTCAGTAGTGATGGTCTGCACTCATATCTGGCAGAATCGTTCGTAGCCAGGACGGCTTGAGGAACAGATGACATGAAACCATTGAATGACGGCAATAGACCTATCTCAACGAGAACCTGGAAGCCATTGCAGACACCGAGGATTGGCCTTCCCTCTTTACCAAACTCCACCAGCTCCTTCTCCAAAGAGCTCTTGACCCTCGCACCGAGAATCGCCCCAGCCCTCACATAATCGCCAGATGAGAACCCACCGGGAATCATCACAATGTCATAGTCCAGGAGGTCCCTTTTCTCATCATCATATGTGTCCATGCCTATGAGTAGCTTTAGATGAACCTTCTCTGGCTTAGCTCCCAATCTCTTGAAAACCCAGTACGATTCCTCTTCGCAGTTGGTTCCTTCAATATATAGGACGCAGACCTTCACATCTTCGACTCTCATGCCATCCCTCCCATGAGCTCGGTGAGAGTGTCGGTCCAGGCCTTTCGGACATCGTTCAGAGAGAGTTTGATCCTCCTTCCATTATCCTTGAATAATATTTCTTTTCCAGAAACCTCTCCAATTCTGTTTATGGATAATCCATCTAGTCTCCTGAGTATTTCTTCCTCATTGTCAGGATCGACCTCCAACAGCCAGCGGGTGTTGGATTCCGAGAACAGCTTGAAGTCGAATCTCAAATCACCAAGAGTGGACAAATCCACGTTCGCACCCAAGTCCCCACCTAGACACATCTCGGAAAGGGCAACAGCCAGACCACCGTGAGAGATGTCATGGCATGATCGAATCAGACCTTTATTGATTGAAGAGAGAATAGAGCTCATTGATCTCTTGAGCACGTCTATCTCAACAGTCGGAACTGCTGGACTGAATGCGCCCCTGAGAGAGTAGTACTCGGAACCGCCCATCTCCTTTCTCGTTTCACCAACCAGGTAGATCAGATTTCCCTCTTTCTTGAAATCCGAAGTCACACATCTCATGAAATCTTCAACAATCCCTATGCCCAGAATGACAGGTGTCGGCTTGACAGGAGCAAAGGATGTCTCATTGTAGAAACTCACGTTCCCAGAAGGTACTGGCAGACCAAGCTCAGAAGCCATTTCACCTATGCCTCTGACAGTCTCTCGGAAGGCTCCAAGCCTATCGGGTTTCTCGGGATTTCCGAAGTTCAAACAGTTTGAGAACGAGTGTGGCTTACCTCCCACTGCTACCAGATTTCTGCACATCTCGTCCATTGCGGACGCCCCTCCCAAATATGGATTGATTGCAGTGTATTGCGGTGTGGTGGCTGTTGTTATCGCTAAAGACTTGTTGGAATGCTCAAGAGGTTTCATGACAACAGCGTCACCGTGACATGCCAGCCCAATCTTTCCTTGGAGTGGTTTCAGGATTGTGGAAGCTCTAATCTCGTGATCGTACTGCCTAATGACCCAATCCTTACTGGAGACATTCTGGGAAGACAAGATGCCAAGCAGCGTATCTTCATAGTTCTCAGGTTCGTCTAAGGATGTTTCCTCGGCATTCATGGATTCGAACTCTGTGACGAACGGTCTGCAATACTCCGGTCCGGCCGTGAGGAATTCCAGGTCTAGCTCCAGAACCACTTGTCCTTGATATTTCACTCGGACTATCTTGTCATGTATGACATGTCCAATGGGAGTGGCCAGAACATCGTACAACTTGAAGATGTGGAGCACTTTCTCAACGTTCTTTGGATCAACTGCGAGCATCATCCTCTCTTGCGATTCGCTAACCCAGATCTCCCAACAAAGAAGGCCTTCTTCTTTCAGGGGGACCTTTTCAAGATCGACCTCAGCCCCAAAACCTCCGGCAAGGGCCATCTCACCCACGACGCACGACAGCCCGCCTCCGCCAAGGTCCTTCATACCGTTCAGCAGGCCTCTCTCTGCAGCTTCCAGGCAGGCGTGAATGAGTGGTTCTTTCAGAATCGGATCACCCAGCTGTACTGCACCGCCCCTCCATTCTTCTTCCATATCCTCGGTGAGTTCCACGGACGCGAAAGTTACGCCATGTATCCCGTCCCTTCCAGTTCTGCCACCCACCAGTATGAACACGTCACTCTCCGTCTTCACCCTGTTTCTGGCCAGGTTCTTCTTCTTGGCGATTCCTACACATCCGACATTGATGATGCAGTTCCCGATGTATCCTTCGTCAAAGAGAACGGCTCCAGATACGGTCGGAATGCCTAATCGGTTCCCGTAATCCCTTATCCCGGCTACAACTCCGCCCATGAGATAACGCGGATGCTTGACACCTGCAGGAAGGTCTCGATACCTGAAATCCAGAGGTCCGAAGTGTAGCGGGTCGATGAGTGCGATTGGCTGGGCACCCATGCATAGTACATCTCTGATTATTCCTCCGATTCCAGTAGCTGCACCACCGTAGGGTTCCACCGCACTGGGATGATTGTGGCTCTCTATCCTAATCGCATAGGCATGCTCCTCGTCGAAGTCAACAACGCCAGCATCTCCTCGATCGATAACATCATCAGATTCTATGCTGACGAGATATTCTTTCAGAAAGACCTTGGAGGATTTGTAGCAACAATGCTCTGACCATGCCTGACCAAGAGATTGAAGCTCTACGTCAGTGGGGTTTCTCCCTTTCGATTTGAAATATGACTTGATTCTATGCATTTCCTCAACGTTAAGGGCCAGACCAGCGTCGTCGCTCATCTTCTGCAGTTCTTCTGGTGAGGCCGAGAGGATGTCAACTTCGTACAACCCAAATGGAAGGTCTTTCCTACTGAACAGGTTTCTCATCCCCAACCCCCTTGACAGAGGTCTCTGCTTCTAACGAACTCTCTGCCATTCTCATTCCTTTAGAGTGATTGTGTAATCATGAATCACGGGATTTGCGAGGAGCTTCTGACACATCTCCTCAACAATCTCCTTCGCTCTGGCTTCATCGTTCTCATCTATGTTGATACTGAAAAGCCGAGCAGATTTTACTTCAATGGCGGAATCAAAACCGAGAAGCTTCAAGGCCTTCAGCGTGTTGGTCCCCTCCGGGTCCGCCACCCCCTTCTTCAGATGAACCTGCACCTCTGCGGTCACCATCAAACCACTTGGGAGGTGTATGTTCGTTTCGATATTAATTGTGTTGGTGTGGTGACAAGAGACTGCTACAGTCCAACAGTTAGCGTACCAATACTGATTCGATTTATAGGTTGCCCTGGTCTGTGGAAGCCCCCTACTAGGAGGCTAGCCAATGACAAGCAAGACAAAGAAGAACAAGCAGAGATACTCATCAATGCAAGAGATAGGTAAGGACGTCCTCGGCAAACTAAAGACTTCCATGAAGAAAGAGGACAAAGCTCCAGAAGAGACCAAGATCGAGAGGATACAACCAGAGGATTTCAAGCTGGAACATACAACAGTGTGGAACTTCCAGAAACGCGGTGATTGGGCCACCCACAAAGGTGATTTTAGAGGTAATTGGGCGCCTCAGATACCTAGGAACATACTCCTTCGTTACAGCAAGGTGGGAGATACTATCCTGGACCCAATGGTCGGAAGCGGGACGACACTCATAGAGGCGAAGGTCACAGGAAGGAACGGCATTGGACTGGACGTGGACCCGAGTGCCCTCCTTGTGGCATTGAGCAGACTGGAGTTTGATGTCTCGGACGAGGACATACCAGAGAGCAGTCAGCAGGTCTTCATCGGTGATGCAAGGAATCTGGACATGATAGAGAATGAGTCTGTCGACCTGGGATTGATACACCCACCACAACCCGACTACATAGGGAACGTGAACGGAAGGAACTCGGCAGATCTGTCCTTTGTTTCCAGCTTTGATGAATACTGTAAGGAGATGAAGGAAGTGGCAAAGGAGATGTTCAGAACTCTGAAGCCTGGGAAGTATTGCTCCATCCTAGTCGGAGACACAAGGAGACACAAGCACTACGTGCCCATTTCGCACAGGATTATGCAGAATTTCCTTGATGTGGGATTCACCCTGAAAGAGAACGTGATCAAGAAGCAATGGAACTGCTCCCAATCTGGCTTCTGGGCCAGGAGGTCCAAGAGGGACAATTTCCTGCTAATCTCTCACAAGAACTTGTTTGTGTTCAGAAAACCCGATCCAGAGGAGGATACTGCCAAGCTGGAGAACAGTATGAAGTGGTGGTAGGTCAGAAAGCCTCCCAATGTACCCTTTCGGACATGAATTCGCTGTCTTCGTGGGGAGATTTGTCCTGGGCTGGATAACCAGTGGCAACCATGCACAGCACACGGATGGTCGAAGGGATGCCCAACACTTCCCTAGCGTATTCCTCGGCTGTTTGATCTTCAGAGTGGACACTGTCCCGTATGTGTATCCAGCAGCTGCCCAGTCTCAGCTCAGTGACCATCAGTTGAATCATTATTGCAGAGATACTGCTATCCTCAATCCAGCGGCCAGCAATCTCAGAATCTGCGCATACGACAATCACAAGTGGTGCTCCTGATGCGAACCTGGAGCTTCCATCTCGGGCTCTTGAAAGCTTCTCAATGGTATCTTTCTCAGTTACCAGCACAAAATGCCAGGGTCTTCGGTTTGAGGCAGAAGGCGAGAAGAACGCGGCCGTGAGGATCTTGTCAATCAGTTCCCTTGGAACCTCTTTCTCTTCATACTTCCTTATGGACCTTCTCTTCCGCATAACGTCAAGGATTGAATTGGTCATGGAACCACATCATGTGTAAGATGACATCCCATAAATATCGGTTGCGCCATTGCAACGAGGAAGATGTACGACCCTGTCAAAAGAGCGAAATCTCTGGAAAAGATAGCTTATCAAGGAAGGAATAGAAGGTACTACCGCTTCCGAGGCGCAAAATGGTATGGAGGGATAGCGACCGGTGATGTAGCAGTGTGTAATCTAAGATGTGTCTTCTGCTGGGCAGGAGACAACATCATGAACAGACCGCAGGACGTGGGGAAGTTCTACTCTCCCGAAGAGGCTTTCTCAAAACTGGACAAGATTGCTAGTGGAGAGGGATTTTCGCAGTTGAGATTGAGCGGACAGGAACCTACAATTGGCAAGGAGCACCTTGTGGACCTACTGGGACTTGTGGAGGAATCACCCTACAGATTCATTCTCGAAACGAACGGTATTCTCCTGGGGGCTGACCCAAACTATGCGCCAGATCTCTCTGGTTTTCGAAAACTCCACGTACGGATTTCTCTAAAGGGGACTTGTGAGGATGAGTACGAAATGCTGACCGGAGCAAACCCAGAATCGTTCAAGTTGCAGCTCAAAGCCATATCAAATCTGAAGGATGCCGGAGTCAGTTGCCACCCAGCGGTGATGGTTTCCTTCTCCTCCAAGGAGAGTTTCGTGGGTTTGTCCGATAGATTGGACGCCATAGATAGGGACTTATTTGAGAGCCTAGAGATTGAAGAGTTGATCACTTATCCACACGTCATAAAGAGGCTCAAGAAGGCGGGACTGGTCTCCTCGGCTTCACATGATCCATCCGATGTTCCAACAGAGCTCGTGTAGTTCATTCTCGCGCCCTAATCTTCCACAACTTTTCTTGCATAGGTGATGTAGCCGGTATGACCCAGTGTTTCATAGCTCGGTCTGGATCCAAGTTCCCCGACTTCCATCTCCCGTTGGATTATTTCTATAGAACTAACATCAAAGAAGGAACGGTTCTTCATCTCCCTGACCACCTTTTCCATTTGATTCACAGTTGGCACGTACACGGCAAGATGACCACCCGGTTTCATGGATTGGTGGATATGGTCCAACACATCCCAAGGATTCGGGATGTCAACAACAGCGCTGTTGAAACCTCTTTCCTCTATTCCATCAACCGCGTCCTGAACCTTGATCTGCACACAATCTTCGAACCCAGCCCTTTTGACATTCTTTCCTGCCAGTATGGCGAAGTCTTCCCTCTTCTCATAACTGATTACCTTGCCTTCAGGGGCCACAAAATAGGCGAGGACTATCGTCATTGCCGCGGAGCCGGTACCAACTTCCAGAACGGTATCTCCTGACTTCACGTCGCAGTTTAGGACGATGGAGGCACTGTCCTTGGGAGTGATTATCTGGGCTTCGCGCTCAATCGTCTGGACTAGATCTAATACACTGGGCTTGAGACAGATAAACTCTTTGCCTGCAATCTCAATCTTCTTTCCTTCTGGATTACTCGGGAACTTGGAGAAATCAACCACACCAAGGCCTGGAATCTTCTCCACTCCTTCCTTGACGGCAACCAACCTCTTTCTGCCCTCTTTGTCCACAAGAACGAGTCTCTCCATCCAGCATCTGGGATGATACTGCGATTTAAAAGGGTTTCTAATGGCAGTAAACAGTACCCGGACTAGAATCCAGCGATTGACAACTTGTCGTTACTCGTGGAGTAAACCCAATAGCCTTCACCGGGGACCAGATAATCAGCGGGGTTGGTCATCTTCTTCAGATGGTAGGGTGGATTCAACGAGTCAAAGCCCTCAACCAGCTCAATAGATGGATGGCTGAGCAAGTCGCCAACCGTCATTCCGGTCGTGTTCATGGACGGATATCCAATCAGGTTCCAGCCTGGATACAGTTGAATCTCTGTAATGTAGGCTACAAGGCCAGCAAGGCGCAGTGTTGCACCACCTGTCATATGCACCCAGATACCCATCGTCTTGTCAACCTCGGTAAGTGTCTGCGCGTATGATTTGAAGGTCATATATGAGAGCCATTGACCTGTCTGTGAATCATACACCCTGACCTGATCATAGAACCCATCTATGGAAATAAACGTGTTCTGGACTGATTTGTCTGACAACGCCACTGGGAAGGATATCAGATACCATCCCGCTGCAGCAAAGGTCATGTTGAACCATTCGAACACGGGCTTCTGTCCTATCGTCATAACATCGACGCAGGCTCCAATGCCCCAGTTGCTGAACTCGTCCTGTCCTCTTGCGCATATCTTGTGGGTTTCTCCACCGTCCCAGGTTGTTGGTATGTGCGTGGCCAAGCCCAATTCAGTCGGTGAGTCATTGCCTATCGTCATGGGCAGCGCGCCGGTCCAGTCAATGAGTGTTGGATCGGTAACGTTCAGCGGAACTTCCTTCCACTCGGCAGCACTGATGTTGCTCATTCCCGTGGAAACGTCCGAAACAGTAGCGAATATCTTCAGATCTGCACCATCGATGGAAACATCGAATGGATCGGGATATCCAACTATTGGATCGACAACGGGTCCAATCGTATCAGGATCAATCTCCCAGTCTTTGTGGTATACGAGCAGTACACGTCATAGTTCACTTCAGTCACTGTTCCCTTGCTTGCATGGTAGACCTCGTAGACGTTGTGATACATTCCGCCAATCGTCAAGGAATCCGTCATCTGATGACCTTTCGCAAAGGGATCTGCCGTCAGCTTTGATAAAGATGGGGCCGTTGCGAAGCCATCTATAGAATCATAGGTCCAGAGATTGGGCTCGTTAAACTCGTTAGCGTTCTCGATGTACTGGATCCAAGTGTACCCATCGTCAGTGCCAACCATATTGAGTATAGGTCTTCTATCATAGTTGGAGTTGGACACCGAAGTGGCAAATGGTCCAGCAGGCAGTGGCTGTGGGTGTAGATTTGGACTCACACCTTCCAGCTCTGTCAAGTTAAGTCCCCACGGACGATTGAATATTCCAGAGGTCGTATTGTACTCGTAGTGACCGTCCAGATATCCTACATACAGGCGGAGATCCACTGCGCCCTCGTCATTGGTCACCACGACATACATCCTGTTGCCTGCAGGACCTTCGGTGGTTGCGACACAGGCGGGCCATTGTATGTTGGTTCCATCCGTGTTCCACAGAAGGGAGACATCGTCTCTGGGATTGATGGGTGTGTCATCTCCCATCCATCTACCATCATCGTAGAGCCTAACCAACAGGTCTCTGTCATCGCCTGCTGGCAGCCTGTAGTAGAAGAAGACCCAAAGGACATTCCGCGAATCAACACAGGAATTGGGGAAGAAGTAGTAGTTGTTGTCGAAGGGACTGATTCTCCTGCAGTCATCATCGAGCGGGTCACTACAGTTTCCCCAAGTCTCACCGCTGTCTCTCGAGATGGCTATCCATGTTTGGACGGCAATCGGATTGCCTGAATCTGGACCTGTATAGTCCAAATGCTCCCAGACCCAGATGACTTCACCGTCGGTTGTTCCATCATCTCTCCAATTGGGAATGTTCATTCTTGCCTCGTTCATTGCCTGGCTTCCCGCATTCCTCTCAATGACAACTCTATGCCAGTTGTCGTACAGGGGTGGATCAGCGTGTGCTGACACACCGTAGGAATCGTAGTCCGGTAAGAACGCATCCGGGTCATCGCCAGTCCATGTTAAGATTACTCTGAAGGATTTATTCTTTCCTCCAGGCATATAAGTCCACCTCAAGTCGTTCGGGTCATCATTCCAGTTGGAAACCAAGGTGTGGTTGAATGGCTGCACTGGCATGCCTTGAGCATCCAATGTCGTGTGAGCCACATAGACATTCCCTCCTCCAAAGCGTCCAGTTGGATCAACTGGGTTCGTCTTATTGTAAGCGATGAATATGTGGTCCGCAGTGCCGTTGTTGAAGGTTAAGACCGACTGATCCAATTCATCAACCGGGTCTGTTGTTATTTGAATCGGTGTGACAACTATGTCGCAGGACACGGCAAGCTCCAACTCCAGCCGGTCCGTGATGGAGGTGTTGCCGTGATATGTTCCAGTTATCTTCAAGTCTTGAATACCACAGGAGGGGAAGGCTTGGTCAACATCTATCGTGACCCAAGTTGAGACAGTCTCCCGGGGCTCCAAATCAGCGATGAAAGACGATTCGAAGTTCATGGTCATCTGAGCAGGTCCTGCCGCAGACAGGAAGACGTTGTCGGTGTTCGTACCGAAGTTGGTCACTTCGAACGGGAAGAAGACCTGTCCACCCTTGGTGATTTCGAGGGACGTTGGGTAGTCAGAATCCAAGTCAATCTTGTGCTCGGTCTGTGGCCCGAAATCAGCGGAAACCACGAGGGCAAAAGGTGCGGTAGACGGGAGACTTCGACCAATGACTTCAACCTGCCAGGTCCCTACTTCAGGGAACTGGACTTCCACTTGCTCCACGTTGTTGAGGTCGTCAAAGGCATCGCTGTTGTATCTGTCCCAAAGCGGGTTTGCGTCCGAAGCGATTGGGTTGGGAATTGACCAGCCGTCAAACTGTCCCACAGTTCCGTAGACATTTCCCTTGTATACGTCTCCGCTTGGGGATGTCACAAGGAGGTCAACATCTCTGAAGAGGTCCCTGCCCCATCGATCCACCCAAGTCAGTGTTATCTTCAGGGGAACATCGTCGGACTGAACAGAAGTGGTGAATGAGGGGAACCAAGAACCAGGAGTGGCCATTGTTCCTTCCTCCCACCTACTGGTTCTAGGAACAGGTGGAAAGAGTGAGTTTATCAGATTGACTCGCCCCCATCCCTGATCGTATCCAGGATACTCATAGAGGGCCTCATCCATCCTGACCGCGCCGTTGACCATCAGAGCCTTGACCAGCTGGGAGTTGATCGCATAAGGATCGGAGTATCCAGCAATTTCTCGCAGGTACTCTCTAACCAACAGTGTCAGCCCCGCCATATGCGGAGAAGCGACTGAGGTTCCGTCCATGTATCTGTAATCATTTATGCCGTCCCCGTCCAGTGCGGTCGGATTGTTCTGGTTGTAGACATCCACAGTCATGATGAATGAAGGCTGGGGATTATTGATTCCCACCATCAAGTTATGTTCCCATTCACCCGGTCCCATAGGGGCGATGGATGCTGTTCCCACACTGACCATATCAGGCTTCAATCTGCACAGGCTCTGCCCAGGGCCTCCCCTGCTGCTGAAATCCGCCATAATGTTGGGGTTGTCTGCCTGGAACCAATCCGGTCGGAAGTTCAAAGAAGCCCCTGCAGTGATACCATTCTTCGCTTGTGATCCAGGACCAAGAGTATTCAAGTCCGGTCCTTCATTGGAAGCAGCAAACACAACCAACCTGTTGTTCTCTGCGTCCATTCTCATATCGGCCGCAGGTGAAGATCCACCGTAATCCCCGGGGTTCCTGCCATAGCTGTTGGAATAGACATGGGCACCATCCACATATTGAGAGTCCCAGTACGAGGGGTCAGCGGCTAGCCCACCAAGGCCTTGGACGCCGTCCATTGAGAGCATTGCCTCGGGAGCCATGCCCACTCCCTCGGAGTTCTCCCAATTAGCATCATTAGTCGGATAACCGCGAGCATATTCCCAGGCGAATCCATTTCCAATTGCATCTCCGGCGACGTGGGTTCCATGAGCAGTTCCGCTTTGCATCCCATCGGGATTGGATCGCCCAGTTCTGTCTATATATCTGATAACCCTGTCACCGACGGGTCCCAAGAAGAAGTCTGGATGCCCAGCGTCTTGATTACCAACGTCGAAACCTGAATCCTGTATGCCAACGACCTCGTAGATGTCGTCCGGGGTATAGTCTATGCCATCAGGTCCAGGCGATCTCCCTGTCAAGGAAGATGGCAACCCACTTCGAGCGGGATCCCAAGAGTCGAAAGCTCCCATAATCTCTGCTGCTACAACATCCTGTACTGTGGATACGCCTGTTCTATGGACTTCCATTACCTCGGGCATAGATACTACCCAAGGAAGAATCCGAGAGTCGAGATAGGCAACCACGAAACCAGGAGAATAAGTTGTTATCACACTTGCTCCAAGGTCCACGAGTTTGGAAGAGAGTGAATCCCTCATCGAGTCATCAAAGGCCATAATTTCTACTCGAAGTCCGCCCTCTGTGTCAAGCACGTCACTTGAGATCTTGTGCCAAGGTTGGTACGCACCTACCCATTGCACGAATGGTTGCTCGCTTACCATTGATTTGACGTCCGGGGACATCTTCACGACTGCCGAATATCTCTGAGCAAGTTTGCCAACACTCGCGCCCATGTCCTCGATGGCCACAAGCCAACCAGGCGTATAGGGTCCGATGAACTGTACTATGTAGCTCTGCCGATCCCAACCGAACCCATCCATTGCGGACGGGGCAGCTGGAACTGCCTCTGTCGTGTCAAAGACAACATCATAAGGATACAAATCCAGAGTTCGATAGCTGTCTGAAGGTATGATGTTGAATTCATAAGCCTCCATCGCGACCAGCTCGGATTCTGTCGCCTCAACGATGTACATTCAATTGCCGTAGTTCACAAGGACATTTGTCCCTATCATTCCGAATGCTTCCGTAGAAGCATCATTCTCCAAACTAACCAAATACATAGCCTTCTCATTGGAGGTCGCCACCGAAAAAATCGAGACAGTCGACCAAACCATCAAGAGGGCTATACCCACCGCGGAAAGCGTTCTAATCGCTCTCGCTCTAGTTGAGCTCATTTTTGAGCCTCCTCCATATCAAGTAGTGAATAATTTCCATGGTGTCTGCCCACACCACCACTTGTTGTAATCGAGTTATGATTGTCTTATTATATATAACTTATCACATTGGTCCAATGGCGAAGAAAAACGCAGTTCTAGACAGTCCATTCCATGGGCGGATCTGTAGCGACTCTGTTCCCTGCCAAATCGTACGCTTCCACGTATGCTTTCACATTGTTTCCTGCGCTCACGGTGATTGTTGCCATCCAAGAATCTCCACTGATTAGAGTCATGGCTTCGCTGCTCCAAGGTGAGGCGTCTATCTGATAGTGCAGGGTTGCATTGTCCATAAGTATCAGATTGGTGATGTTCGCATACAATTTGGGATTGGCGGGATTGTCATCATCTCTGTAGAAGGTCTCAATTGCGGGTACGCTGAAGTAAGGATGGTTCAAAATTGCGAACCCTCTTCCAGAAGCTGAAATGCCCTCAATTATGCCACTGATGACAACGGACCCTTCCCAGTGGAATCCGTCCAACTGATTTGAAGAGGAAGTTGACAAAGAGATATGAGTCCCGACTCCGGTCAGATGGAAATCCCATTGTGAGGGCAGGCAGCGTTCGGTGGAAGGTAGGAATCGTGGATCTACCCAGTACCTGAGAATATCGACCGTGTAGTCGGCAAGTTCCAGCTTGATAATCTGTTCGTTCGGTTTTGAGTAGTAGGCTATTTCTTTGAAGATACCTCCACTCGTCGGATCGTAGAACCTGAGGATGTGCAATTCGCTCGCAGTGGAGAGATGAAACCTGTATTCCTCCATATCGAAAAGAGTCCATCCACCCCAATGATGCTGTATCCAGGCGTATCCATTCACCGTGTGAGTCTGATCTGAGAACTCCAGCGTTCCAGTGACCGTCAGTCTTGTAATCGAATAACCTCTAATGGTTCCGTACGTTTTGGTCTCGTTCTTCAGTAGAACCGTCCCGTTTTCCCCAAGAAGTATGGGATCCTTCATGGAAGTCATTTGCACATTTAGATCGTAGACCTCTGCTCCTCCTTTCTCCATTCGCCCTCTATAATCATAGTCAAACCCAGTGGCGTATTCTCCATTCCAGGTGTCAGTTTCGTATGGTGATACAAAGGTCAGATTGAGCTTTTCGTATCCAATCATGAGACTTCCATCATGCTCAGCAGCGTAAAACTCCTGTCCCGAGATATTCCCCTCATCTGTCAATGAGGCGAATCTCTTCTGATCGCCGTTCTCATATATTGCATAGTCAACATTTACTGCAAACTTGTCTCCACCTAGATTCTGAAGTAGGAAGTCGACCTTCCAGAACTCGTAACTATCATTGTGTTGCCCCTCGTCCCTTGGGAATTCGATCTCAAACTTAGGTGGTGTGATTTGATCATCAGGTCCAGGCTGAGTGAGATACAGGCCTGCAAGTGCTGAGGCGAAAACCAGCGCTATGACGATGAAAGCAGCGACGAGAGCCTTCCGCTTCCTAGCCCTTTCTTCTTCCTTCTTCTTCAACTCGGTATACTTCTTTCCTTTCTTCCCCCGATGAGCCATAGTGCACCTTTTTGTGTTATTTTATACGAGTGTTGCTATATAAGTATTTTCAATGCCTACGAATAGCCAAATCAATACAAATGGCTTTACAACAAAATATAAATAAACGGCGAAACATGACTTTAATTGTCATTAATCTGACCTGGAGAGGTTATCCTATGGCAAAGGATGTGAGGAGGCAATTGTGGGGCGCAATTTTGGCTGCGGTCTTGATGGTTTTGATGACGTTCTCAACTCTTGCAGCCCCCTCGACGCCTTCTATTAGTGAGCTAGAAGAAGATGTAGATACGATTCTTGAGGAGATCACACCAGATATGGAGTCAGAAGATGCAGAGATCTCCGAGAAGACAATTGGACCCGAAATGACTGATCTTGAATATCCAGACGTGTACTATCCGAGCGGTCTTGAAATGAAGGAACCTCTTGGTGATGAGCCTGCTGAGACTCAATCGAATGGGCTATTGGATTATCAAGGTGTTCAAGGTGCATGGGCCCAGGGTGTCAATGGTTCTGGAGTCAACGTAGCCCTGATTGATACTGGGATAGACCTTGGACATCCTGACCTTATCGGAACGTACGCGATCGATGAGAGGGTTCTAGGTCAAGTCACGAACGAGGTTGTTGTTCAGGGAGCTTCAAGTCAAGGCGTAGATGTGGCCAATCTCGCACATGACTATGTCATGAACTATGCAATCAAGAGAAATGGAACGGGTATGACCGAGTTTGCGGATTACACTCTATACCCAGGAAACGGAACGATCATCTTCACACCGACCTTGGGGTCCAACATGGAGATAACCGCGGATTACACGTATACCTCTCCGTATTACGGATGGCCTATTGCTTTTGATCCGGTATCCATGTCCAATTTCCTGGAGCAGAATCACACCAGAGATACCTGGTTTGCGAACACAACCCAGGTCGGCCCAGGACCATTTGAGTATTCCCACACTTTGATAGTTGACGGAGAGACTGAATTCGGAGGTACCTACGAGAAATGGGGGACAGACCCACAAGAGAAATCAGCCACACTGCCGGGTGGGAACAAGGAAGACTTCGATTTGACCTCATTGAACTTGACCTATGATAAGGATTATTGGTACGTAGGGTTCGATACTTGGATGAGAGTCACAACCGAGAACGCGTCTATAGAGGAGTTCGTGCCCCATGCGCTTTTCGGAGTCATGTTCGATGTTGACAACGAAACAGGAGGAACGACAACCGTTCCTGAAGGAAAGTTGATCGATACTAACACATCACACGGTGATGACGTATTGGATGCTGAGATTAGCCCTGACGGTACAATGGTTGCAACCGCTTCCAGAGATGGACTTGTCAGAATTTGGTTCACTTCTAATGCGACCAGGATAAAGACGCTGTATGGCCATGATGCCAGCAATCCACCTTTTTCAGTTGCTTGGTCACCTGACAGTACCAAGATTGCGAGCCTCTCTGACGACAAATTGTTTGTCTGGAATACTCTTGACTGGGGAAACCCTTGGGGGAAGTCTGCTACAGTCTCTAGCTCAGGAGATGCACTCGGAGACTACGGAATTTACGGCCTTGCTTCAATACTTGATTTCAGTCCCAACGGAACTACGGTGGCATACGGAGGTAACAATATTGGCGGTGTATTTAGAAGCGTAGTCAACTTCTACGACTACGCTACTGGCTACAGTTATCACATGGTTCTGAGTGATGGAGCTGAATTCGTCCAGAGTGTCGCATTCAATCCTTCAAATGCAGATGAAATTGCGGCAAATGTGATTTTCCATTTTATTCCACCAGGAACCCTCATTGAAAATGACATAGGTATATACGACCTCTCGACAGCATCACTCAATACCGGAACTGGCACAACCGTGACCGTCGGAACATACCTGGATGGGCACAGCCCAAATTCGATTGTGAACTCTGTTGCATGGTCCCCAAATGGACAAAGGCTTGTCTCCGGGAGTGAAGACAATACAGTCAAGGTCTGGTTGTCTGACGGTACCAACATCGCCACAATCAATGTCGGGAAGATAGTCACATGTGTGGATTGGTCTCCCTCACCACTCAACAAGATAGTGTATTCCACAGTTAGATCTGGGTCCCCTGCAAGCGCCCTGCTTGCCACAGCCGATGAGAATGGCAATCCCATCGACAGTGATTCAATCAGACTCGACTATTACTCGGCGAAGTGGTCACCTCTTGCTGGTGACGACTTGCTAGTCACAGCCTCAGCCGATTTCTCCGCCCGACTGTGGTACGATGATTTCACACTTGTCAGAGTGCTCGTAGCCCAGAAACCCGATTACGCTTTGTATGTTGAGGGTGGAGGAAGATGGAACCAGAAGGACGAGAAATGGGAACCTGGTTTCAACTCAACCAGATTCTACACATGGAACGACGCAACTGGTTGGACTTATGTTGTCCTCTCCAATCTGACCACGGAACAGATAGAGGCAAGCCAGAATTGGGGAGGCTCACAGTTTATAGAAGTCGCGATTCCAAGAAGTCTCCTAGGTAATCCTGTATCAATGGCAGTGGAAATGTTCTCGGCACCTCACAATGACACTCATCATGCTCAGGACTCCGTCCCCGAGGATCGGAATGTATTCGACATTCCGGAGAGAGGAGCAGAGGCCAAAAATGGAATAGACTGGCTCCCAATAGTCACCTCCCTGAGCACCTTCACATGGAAAGAAATCAAGTACTACTACACCAACGTTTCCCTATCCAAATCAGGGGTCTTCCACTTCGGCTTCCATCCCTCACCACACATCATACAGAAGAAGGGAGCGGTTGGCGTTCTAGTGGTGGATTCCAAGAGACCATTCGACTACGATACCGTCTATGTGGATTTGAACATTGACAATGTTTTCGATAGTCAGGATGTCATCTTGACGAGAGATTCTCCCACAGCCACGGTGGATGAGGTTTTGCCTTTGGATGGGATTCCAGATACCTCTGCCGGGATCATGTACTACATGTCGGACGGATTCACACCGATTCCATATTCTGAGAAATACACCGAGAGGAGACAAGCGACCGAACAGGACTTCAGGAACGTCATACCTCTGAACGGGGACATGGTTGCTTTCATCGGAGAGTTCTTCATTGACGAGGACACGGGAGAGAAGGCAGAGCACGGGACGGCCATGGCTTCGGTAATCGCCGCTCAGGGCGTCATAGGGGCTACGCCGGATGAGAAAATAATGGGTGTTGCACCGGGGGCCAAGTTCATAATTCTTGCCAACACAAGGGATGAGATAGAGCACTCCTGGAACTTCGCGGTGGAAGGTTATGACGGCAAGATAGCCACTGGAGATGAAGCCCAGATAATACTCAATGCGTTCAACTATCCAAGAGTCGTGGAAAAGGGCTGGGATCGCTATTCCAGAAAAGTGGACGAGATGTCGATGGTATATGGCAAGGAAAAGAACATCTTCGTCGGACCGGCCGGAGATTATGGTTGGGGTTACGGAACAGTTGCCTCACCGAACGCTGCTCCAGGTACCGTAACGGTGGGCAGGGCGAGCGACTTCTCCTATTGGGCAGGAGGGCTTGAAGGACCGAATCCGCACTATGGTGATGTTGAGATATCCTCTTCGAGAGGACCGACTCCGGTAGGCATTTCCAAGCCAGATGTAGTTGCCATTGGCTCAGGAAGAATCGATATTCCGCTCTTCAATAAGATGGTCTCTGATGGTACGACCGCAAAACAACTTGTTCCAACCAAAGGTTCGGACATCTCGGCAGCATCCGTGACAGGCGTCCTGGCGCTGATATATGAAGCTTACAAATCGAAGCATGGTGTCATCCCCACCGCTACCGAAGCAAAGGAAATACTGATGTCCGGAGCGGATGATATCAGCTATGACACGCTATCTCAGGGTGCTGGATTCGTGAATGCCACAAGAAGTGTCTCAATAGCCCTGGGCAATGGAGGGTTGGCCGTCTCACCATCGACTTTCTCTTACGGTTATTTCCTCGGTAAGAGATATCCATCGTTCGCCAACATTCTCGCTGCTGGGGACACGGATGTCAAGCAGTTCACGCTTGAGAACAGTGGAAGCACTCCGACGAGTGCAGTTGTGAGCACGACCATCTTCAACAACACTGGGTATTACAATTTCACAACCAACAACACTGTGGACACATACGCAACAGATGGAGAGATAATATTCTGGATCAACTCATCTGGAGTGTGGAAGGTAAAGGATGAAGGAATGGGCGTCTATAACGTAACTAGCCAGGTAACTCCCTACGACGCGAGTCTGTGGAATAACGCAGATTTGGTGAAGATCACTGCCTACAGTTCCTATGAAATGATGGTGAAGCTTGGAGGCGTTTCTCCCACAGGGCGCAAGACGTACGTCCAGAACTACTCATTCACAATGAAGGTCTATGATTGGAACAATGTCAGTATCGATCCATTCCCGAACCCTGAGGCATATCCAACAGAGCTCAACACAATAGCAGAGGTGCACAGCGAAGCGAACTACGTATTGGGCGTAGACCCGATGACAAACTACTTTGAGGCAAGGATTCACGATCCTGCAGCAAGGATTGATGATGGGCTCGTGGTCGTCATAGAGCCTTGGGATGAGAGGCCCGATGAGGATTATACGTGGGAGATCTTGATCGAGACATATGAGAAGGTCAACTGGCCTTGGCTGAATATCACTCCAATAACACCCATAAACATACCAGCATCAGGACAGGCCACCTTTGACGCGACCATGCGAGTACCCACGAACGCAATGGTCGGTTCGTACGAAGGAGCCATCACAGTAGCCGATACTGGAAGCGGGAAGAACATCACAATACCCATCCTCGTGAACGTGGCAATGAACTCACCCAATGTGAGATTCGGAGGGGTCAACGGCACATCAGATCTTTATGACAACAACAGGATCTTCGGAGGATACGAGAAAGGCATGAGGGGATCTACCAGGCTAGCTAGGCCCTATACTGGCGACTGGAGGTTCTATTACTTCAACATCCCAGATGCCGGATTCTTCAAGAGTGCTGGACTGAAACTGTGGATAGAGGGAAATTGGACGCTCAAGCCTTCGGACATGGACTTCTACATACTCGGATACAGGGCTCCCAACGAGAACGTGACAAGATACGGGCCATACTATCTGGGAGTTCTCGGGAAGAGCGAGGAGGCCAGGGAACCGGGATTCGAAACGAACACCAACGAAAGTTCGGAAGTGATAGCGTTCGATATGAAGACTGGAATCAATGTTCTCGCACTGCATGGTGTCATACTCAACGGCAGCAAGCCATTTGAGTTCGTATTTGGTGGAGGCGGAGGATGGATCCAGGTCACTCCTCCGGAAATCAGAGAACGAAGAAGCGTGAGATACGGGCAGAAAGATCTGAGAATCATTTCCAATATGGACTTCACGGAAGGGATGACAGCTTCGGCTGTTGGTCCTGCTATAACAGAGAGCTACAGGGAAGTGGAAATCGAGCAAGACTACCAGACCTGGTGGCAGTTCGACAACTGGGGCGAGTACCTGATGAGAGGCAGCTACACCTGGATCATCAATGTCTCCAATGCCTACATCCTGGACGTCCACATAGTCGGAGATGACAAGGCTCCAGATCTGGACTTAGGTGTCTTCACCGATGAGAACTTGGACGGAGAGCTGGAACTCGAAGAAGTCAAGGACATCTATTGCGTTAAGATAGGCGGAACGAAATGGGATTACGATGCGGACGCAGATGCTGACGAAAGGGTAGTTTGGATACAACCTCCAGACGGACAATACATAATCAAGGTCTTAGGATTCGACATTAACGGAAAATTCGGCCATTTCGACATTGACATTGCAATCACACTGGGATCAGGAGAGGAAGGATACACCATCGCAGGTACTGGACCTGACGACATCATTATCGGAACAGAAGGAGGGCTCTTGCGTCTCACACCCGTGGGAGTGACCATGCATTGGAATCTCCAAGGAAGCACGCCACCAGGAGAATATGGAGGAGCGGTGATGATTGGTACACCACAGGCGCCTACCATAGTCATCGTACCCGTCACAATAATATACGACCCAGATCCACCAGAGATCATCAGCTTTGCTCTCAGTGCCACCGGATATGAGATCGAGGTGATGACCAATAGAACGACCAATCACCCGCGGCCCACTTTACAGGTGGGTCTGGCGGATCCCACTAGAGGTGAGCTTGATTGGCGAACCATAGGCATATACCTTGACGGAGTGAACATCACCTCCCAGTCCCTGATAAGTCTGCCATTTGGAGAATGGGAAGGTAAGTTTGGATATTGGGACGGAACAATCACCTACACTCCACCAGAAAGATTGGTGAATGGGATCCACACTCTAGATGTCAGAGTTGGAGATTTGACGGGTAATACTATCGATGCAAACTTCACATTTGTCATAGACACGCAACCCCCATTCATAAATCTCATAGGGCCTTCGATATACTCAACGCGCCAGCCTACAGCGATCGTCAGCGGTCAGACCGAGGCCGAGAAGAACGTCGTGATCAGAGAGCTGGAGCTGGTGGCAGATGAGAGCGGTTACTTCCAAGCAGAGATAGCGCTGGTAGAGGGAGAGAACCGGATAGATGTGACTGCCATAGACTGGTTCGGAAAGACCGTTGCAGGGGACATAGTCAGATCGAATCCAAATTCAGTGATACAGACCATCATCTACGATCTGGAGGACCCGGTCCTGACCGGAGTCAGATTCCAGGAAGGCACCCTCACAAACCAAGATCATGGCACGTTGGGTGGAACAGTGGAGGAATACATAGCCGAAGGAACCACATACGACCCGAGGACTGTCACTCTGAAGATAAACGGAGAAGAAGTGGAAATCCACTATAACGGGATGTTCAGCAGAGTATTGACCCTTAACGAAGGACATAACACCTTCCTCCTGGAGGCAACAGACGCGGCAGGGAACAGCGTATCAATGTACAAGAACATCACAAGGGACACGGCACCACCGTCCTTAATCCTTGACGAAGTACCATCCTCCACTGAGGATGCTGAAGTGGTAATCTCTGGAACTGTAGATCCGGGATCGATACTGACAATCAACGGCAAGTTCGTGAGCACGGCAGGCGGGACGTTCGAGGACACGGTGGCGTTGCAGCCTGGACCCAATGTGATTTACATGGAAGCGGCCGATTCCGCAGACAACGTCAGGAGCTTGCAGGTCGTCATTGTCAGAGAGACGGGAGACATTCTCCCTTACATCATAATGGCGGTCCTCATAATAGTGGGACTGCTCCTTGGATACCTAGTCGGGTCGCGGATGAGAAGAGGGGAAATCGAACCCGGCGAGGAAGAGGTTGAGGAGGAGGTTCTGGCTGAGGAACCTACCGAAGAGGAAGCTGAGGAAGTCCTCGAGGCCGAGGCTCTGGTCGAAGAAGAAGACATGGTCGAAGTAGGAGCCCAGGAAGAATTGATAGAAGAAGAGGTTTGATTCGGCCAGAACGCTCAATCCTACGGCTTTTGCCGACTGAAAAGAAATAATATGAATGAGGTCATTCTGCAGGAGGGTGGGCCCCATGGTTACATCAAATGTCCCTGGTTTCTACAAGATGACTCCGGAAGAGAGACTGGACTTCGTAAAGGAATTCGCAGACCTGGACCAAGAGGATGTGAAGATTCTCTCGAACACAGGCGCGATGAAGATGGACGAAGTCGACAGGATGATAGAGAACGTCATCGGAACAATGCCCCTCCCATTGGGGATAGCCACCAACTTCCTCATCAATGGAAAGGATTACATGATACCAATGGCCCTCGAGGAACCGTCCGTGGTGGCCGCGGCATCCAACGCTGGTAAGATGGCCAGGGAGAAGGGTGGATTCAACACGAGCAGCACGCCCCCTCTAATGATTGGACAGATTCAGCTCACGAACGTGGAGGATGCCCAGGAAGCCAAAAGAATCATAGAAGAGAACAAGGAAGAGATACTGAGGATTGCGAACGAGATGGATCCCATACTCCTGAAGGTCGGCGGCGGAGCCAAGGATGTACAGGTGAGGGTCCTTGAAACGATCAGGGGTCCAATGGTTGTCGCTCATCTCATAGTAGACTGCAGGGACGCGATGGGTGCGAACGCGGTCAATACGATGGCTGAAGGAGTAGCACCGTTCATTGAGAGACTTACAAAAGGGAGAGTCTACCTCAGGATAATCTCCAATCTAGCTGATTTAAGAATCGCGAAGGCCGAAGCGGTGTTCGGAAAAGGCGAGATCGGGGGTGAGGAGGTTGTTGATGGTATCCTGGAAGCCTATGCCTTTGCTGCCGCGGACCCTTACAGAGCTGCAACACACAACAAGGGTGTGATGAACGGGATAAGCGCAGTTGTGATTGCGACCGGGAACGATTTCCGTGCAGTTGAATCAGGTGCGCATTCGTATGCATCCATAACAGGACGATACGGGCCCCTTACAAAATATGAGAAGAATGAAGATGGAGACCTAGTAGGTCGGATCGAAATCCCCATGGCCGTGGGGCTTGTAGGTGGTGCCACGGCCGTCCATCCCACAGCCAGGAGAAACGTGAAGATACTCGGTGTGAAGACCGCTTCAGAACTCGGAGAGATTATTGCAGCCGTAGGTCTTGCCCAGAACTTCGCCGCCTTGAGAGCACTTGCGACCGAGGGAATACAAAGGGGGCACATGTCCCTGCATGCGCGTAACATTGCCGTCACGGTCGGAGCGGAAGGGGAAGAAGTCGAAAAGATTGTTGAGAGACTCGTTGCCGAGAAGAAGGTTAGGATGGACCGAGCGGAAGAAATCTTGAAGGAACTGCGAGGAGAGAGTTAGATATCTCGTCGGTTCGGACGTTTTTCCCCTTTGTTAATCTATGAGATATATTTTATTATCTTATAGCGCTACGAGATTACTTAGTTTAGCTTTATATTAAACATAGATGTTCCGGAGTAGCGACGAGTTTGCCGTAATCCTATCAGTTTACATTAGACAGCAAAATATATCGACGATATCGTTATGACATATAATAATAGTTTTAAGACCTTAACCACACAGAGAGAGCACTTGCTCTCGATCGATAACGTGCACGGAATAGCATTTTTCGGTGTCAAAAGAAGGGGGTTAGAGATTGATTTGTACGAATCTAGGCGATTTCTTTCATTCAGGACTAAAAATAAAAACACACAAATAAAAATGAAAAGCTTTTTATATTCACTTTGTGATACCTCCTACACTCGGGATGGGATATGAAAAGAGCTGCAGTTTACGCCAGAGTTTCTACGGAAGACCAGGCCAAGGAAGGATACTCGCTGGACGCCCAGAAGGACCGGTTGAGAGCATACTGCCAGGCTAAAGGTTGGGAGATTGCCAGTGAATACATAGACGACGGACATTCTGGAAGAGATACGAAGAGGCCAGCCTATCAAAGAATGCTTGAGGATAAGGACGATTGGGACACCATTCTCGTAATCAAAATGGACAGGATCCACAGGAACAGCAAGAACTTCATGGAGATGATGGACGACCTCAAGAGGTGGGGCAAGGAGTTCTCAAGCATGCAGGAGTCTCTGGACACCAGTACGGCAATGGGCAGATTTGTCATGGATATAATACAGAGGATTGCGCAGCTGGAGAGCGAGCAAATCGGCGAAAGAGTGTACATGGGGATGAAGCAGAAGGCTTCCACGGTGGGTGGACCGTTGGGAGGTTGTGCACCCTTTGGATATAATCAGCAGGATGGGGAGCTAGTTATTGACAAAACCAAAGCCGAAAGCGTGAGCCTGATCTTCAGTGAGTATCTGGATGGTCAGACCACCCAGAAAATCGCAGACATGCTGAATTCGAAAGGAGTCTCCACGAAGAAAGGAAGACCATGGACCAAACAGACAGTTGCTTGGATTCTGAAGAATCCGGTCTACTGCGGTTACATGGAATGGGACAACGTAGTCAGAAAGGGAGACCATGAGGGAATAATCGACGTCCAGACTTTCAATGAAGTTCAAAAGGAGCTCGTGAGAAGAATAAGAATATCTCCACAGAAATACGAACCCAGATTGCTTCCGGATGAGTCAACTTCTATTCAGGAAGAACGTACTGTCGAGACATGCTCGGAAGCTTAGATCAAAGTCTTTTCACACTAGTATCTGTCTAGTTCGGACTACGGGACTAGACTAGATAGTCCGAAAAACCCTTCGACTATGTATAGTTCACATAGTACAATATGTACTATATGATTCAATTGAATTATTATAATACTTTATTCTATAGCTGATAAGAGATTCTATCATATCAATAATACACATAGATAACATAAAACAATATATATAAATAGAACTATACACGGCCGGACAAAAATGCCGAAACCTGCAAAAAAGAAACTCACAAGCATACAACTCACGACGGATACTAGAGATCGACTCTACAAACTCAAATTCCGCAAAACCTATGACGAGTTCCTGAGCGAACTCTGTGATCTGTACGAAGAAAGCCAAGAAGAAGAGTAGTATCACATCCGAGTCCCTCTGTTAGCCTTTCCAGAAAGCTCTAGACGTTATTCGAAATCGAGGTAATGACACTAGATTATCTATCCAATGTAGCACCTTAATCAATGTTTCTGCAACAACCTAATGTATCGGGTTCGTGATTCCCCTTCAATGAAAGATTGGGCCGAGAAGTATCGCCCTAAAACGTTGGGGGAGGTGGCAGGAAATTCACAAGCAATAGGCCAACTCCGTCGCTGGGCAGAGTCCTGGAGCCACAAAATCCCTGCTAAGAGGGCAGTTGTCTTGGCGGGTGATCCAGGCATTGGGAAGACCTCTGCTGCGCTCGCACTGGCGAATGACTTCGGATGGATCGTGGTGGAGATGAACGCCTCGGACAAGAGGAACGCTCAGGCTGTCAGGGACATTGCTCTTAGGGGGGCCGTAGGTGAGACCTTTGCCGATGATGGAAGATTCCTCTCCGCCAAAGAAGGTGACAGGAAGATAATCATTCTGGATGAGGCCGACAATCTCTTCGGCAAGGAAGATTTCGGGGGAATGGGGGCGATAGCGGACGTCCTCAGACAGGCCAAACAGCCGATAATACTCATCGCCAATGACCTCTACAGCCTGACCAGACGGTCTTCTGCAATTAAGCAGAGGTGTACGATAATCAGATTTCGGAGACCCGATACATCAGCGGTCATCAAGGTCCTCAGGGATATCGCAAGAAATGAGGGCGTGAAGGTGGCCGAAGAGGCAATAAGATTTGTGGCGGAGCGGAATGATGGGGATATGAGGTCATCCATAAACGATCTGCAATCACTGGTCGAGGGAAGAGAGGAGGTGCTAGCCGACGACGTGGAGAGCTTGGGATACCGGGACAGGAAGAAGGACATCTACAAGGCCTTGTCCGATATCTTCAGAACTTCCAGCTGCAAGAAGTCCAGGGAAAGCGTGTTTCAGTTGGACGAATCTCCTGATTACTTCATTCTCTGGATCGAGCACAATGTGCCCTTGGACTACAAGGACCCGGAAGACCTTTCAAGGGCTTTCAACGCCCTCTCGCGAGCGGACGTGTATTTGGGCAGGGTCAACAAGCTTCGTTACTATGGTCTGTGGAGCTATGCCACGGACATGATGTCCTGCGGGGTCTCGATGGCCAGAAAAGGCAGGTACAGTGGAGGCAGATACAACTTCCCATTGTGGCTGTCAAAGATGTCGCGGTCTAGGGGAATCAGGAACACCATCAAGAGCATAAGCAAGAAGGTGGGAGATTACTGTCACACCTCCTCAGGGGTAGTATCCCGGGACATGTTCCCAAACTTCAAATTCCTGTTCAACTCCGATTCGGACTTCAGGTTCCACATAACTGAGAGACTCGATCTCACAGAGAGGGAAGTGGGATTCCTTATGGGCGAAAAGGAGGACTCAGCAGCTGTGAGACATCTCATCGAAGCAATCCGAAAAATGAAGAGCAAGGATGAGGAAGGAAAGGAGATTTTTCAAGATTACGAGAAGAAGGACAAGGTCAGAAGGCAGAAGAAGTCCCAGAAAAGCCTGGGAGAATACTGAACCCATCAATACAAAACAATTTATTGTCAGATGTCAATTGAGCCTTGTGGACACGAACTCAAGACGGCTTTTCGAAAGGCAAGGGTACAAGATAGTGGGAGGGCACAGCGGCGTCAAGCTCTGCCACTGGATGAGACAGAAATTGCTCCACGGGAGACCCTGCTACAAGGAACATTTCTACGGGATCGAGAGCCACCGATGCCTCCAGATGAGCCCCACGTTGGAACAGTGCAATCTCAACTGCATTTTCTGTTGGAGGATACAGAACTTCTCTGGTTGGGAGTTCGAAAGTGTCGATGAGCCAGAGGTTATCCTGGAGAAATCAATAGAAGCACAGAAATTGCTGGTATCAGGCTTCAAAGGGGATGAAAGATGCGATCCAAAGATGTGGGAGGAATCCAGGAATCCCAACCAAGTGGCCATCTCGCTAACTGGCGAACCTACACTCTACCCAAGACTGAATGAATTCATAGAAATCTGTAAAAGCAAGGATATGACCACATTTCTGGTCACGAATGGTACAACTCCAAGAGCGCTGGAGAAGCTGGACCCACTGCCCACTCAATTATACATAACGGTCGCCGCGCCAAATCCTGACATCTACGGGAAGCTCTGCGCACCGCAAAGCGAAAAGAACTGGGAGAGACTGAAGAGAAGCATGGAACTGTTGCCCTCTCTCGACACAAGAACGGTGATCCGGCTCACACTTGTGGATGGACTGAACATAGGATGGGAGGATGAATACTCCAAGCTCATTGAAAAGGCAGAGCCAGACTTTGTAGAACCCAAGGCGTATGTGTTCGTAGGAGCTTCCAGGGAGAGGCTGACAATCGAGAACATGCCCAGCCATGAGACAGTGAAGGATTTTGGAGGAAGGCTTGCAAGGAGACTGGGATTCGAGACGGTCAGTGAGAAGGCGGATAGCAGGGTTGTTCTCCTCAGTTCGGGAAAGACCTCTCCTAAGCTGCAATAGAATCTCATTTTTATATTCGCAGTAGTATTCGATGGGTGACTAGACATGGATTGGTTCACAGGAATCCTTGAGGCGTTGCTGAGTCAGCCATTACTATTCTTTTTCCTATTATTCATATACAGCGTACTAGTAGCCATCATTCTCCCCATACCCATTGAGATCGCACTCGTTTTCGCCATAGGGGACATCCCATTCCTAATAGGTGTGGCAATCACAATAGGATTAGGAAAGACGGTAGGGGCCATGGGAATCTTCTATCTGGGATTGAAAGTGGAAGACAATATCAGACGATGGTCCTCCAAATACAAGTGGATTGATAATTTTGTAAAGGCAATGATAAAGTTCGTTGACAAGACAGGTTACTGGGGCTTCTTCATCCTTCTGAGCATCCCGTTCATGTTGGACACTGTGCCGATATACATCTACTCGCTCTTCAACGAAGAGGGGCGGCTCATGAGCCGCAATTATTTCCTATTCACCAACTTCGTGGCTGGGATTGTCAGATCGGTACTCTTCCTCATACTGTGGAACGTGGGTATCCATTTAGTATAGGGTACTGCAACGATAGACTTATTTTCCTAATTCCCTTCTTATGAGCGTGTTCAGCATACCCACAATCCTAAGATCGGACGAGCTTCTTGACAAGGCTTTCAAGAAAGCATCCAAGGTGAGCATCTCTGGGAAGGGAATTGGTAGAAAGAAGAAGCTGGCCAGAGGGAAAATCGAATCCCTCTCTCAGACTATTGATTCCACCTTGAGGAAATATGTGAAATCATTTCCCACCATCGACAGCCTGCATCCATTCTACAAGGCGTTGATTGATATCCTCCTAGATACGGACAGACTGAAGAAGAGCCTGGCTTCACTAGATTGGTGCAGGAGGACCTGTATTGAGGTCGCCAGGGAGAATTCAAGGAAGATCTTCAAGACGAAGAACCCCCAGCAGATCGATTCGATACGTAAGGCAGTATATGGCAGAGTGTCCTCAATTGTTGATGATATCTCCAAGGAGCTATTGTATCTAAACGAGGCAAGGCAAGAGATACGGAAGATGCCGACCATTGACCCAGACATACCTACGATTGTTGTTTCTGGCTATCCCAATGTTGGTAAATCCCAACTTGTCAGAGCAATGTCAAGCGCCAAGCCTCGAATAGCAAGCTACCCTTTCACTACACAGAGAGTCTCCATCGGACATTTCGAAAGAGACCGTACCTCCTACCAAGTAATTGACACTCCCGGACTGTTGGACAGAGAACTTGAGGACAGAAACGCGATTGAGAGGCAGGCGATAAACGCCTTGGAACATCTTGCAGACTTGGTGATCTTTGTCTTGGACCCGACCGAAACCTGTGGGTACGATATCGGTAAACAGGAGAACCTGCTGAACACAATCAAGAAGGAATTCACCGAGATTCCAGTGATTCAAGTTGAGAATAAGATGGACATTTCCAAAACATCCTCTGAAAACAGGAAGATATCCGCCCTTACTGGAATCGGAGTGGAAGAACTGGTTGAGAACGCTGTGGAGACTATTACCAGCCTCTCTCCTGAAGCCTCTGGTCCGCTGGAATATCACTGATCTCGAGACCTTTCATAGCATCTCCGAGCCCTTTTGACACCTCTGCTATCACTGCGGGGTCATCGAAGTTAGTAGTTGCTTCTACTATTGCCTTACCTCTCTCCTTCGGGTTCTCTGATTTGAATATTCCAGATCCGACAAAGACTCCATCGCAGCCCAGCTGCATCATGAGGGCCGCGTCTGCGGGTGTCGCAAGTCCTCCAGCTGCGAAGTTCACGACCGGAAGTCGGGATTTCTCCTTTATCTCCAGGAGGACTTCGTACACTCCATTGGTCACCTCACCCAGGCTGAGTTCCTCGAAAACAAGGTCGTTGTTAGCGATCGCGAATTCGTCTTGGCTGGCCTTTCTCACTTCTCCCAGCAGATTCCCATAGCTTTTGGAATAGGCCGTGGCCAGTCTTTTCGTTTCGTCGTCGTTGAGGGTCTTCAGTTCCTCAATAGCTCGCGTCATCAATCTCTGATGGCGGACCGCTTCAATGACATTACCTGTTCCGGCCTCGCCCTTGGTTCTAATCATGGCGGCTCCTTCGAAGATCCTTCTTGCCGCTTCGCCCAGGTTCCTTGCCCCGCATACGAAAGGAATGTCGAACTTCCTCTTGTCGATGTGATAGAAGGGGTCTCCAGGTGTGAGCACCTCGGATTCGTCTATCATGTCCGCTCCAAGCGTCTGAAGCGCCTGTGCCTCCACGAAATGTCCGATTCTTGCCTTGGCCATAACAGGTATGGATACCGAATCTATGATCTCCTTGACCTTCAGCGGGTCTGCCATTCGGGCCACACCACCAGCCGTCCTTATGTCCGCTGGAACCCTCTCCAGGGCCATTACGGCAACAGCTCCAGCTTCCTCAGCGATGAGTGCTTGATCTGCGTTAGTGACATCCATTATCACTCCGCCCTTCTGCATTTTGGCAAAACCTCTCTTGAGCAATTCGGTTCCGAATCGAAGCGTTTTCAAGTCTAAGTCCAGAGGCACAAAACCACCTCCCCATTTATGCGGTCTATAAGAAGTTGGGTATTTATTTCTACTTTTCGGTATTCCTGATCCCGATTCATTACCCCTCTTAGCCAAATCTGCATTCAGCAAACCCTAAATATCGTCTTCCGAATGCACTGAGAGGAGGAAGGTCCATACCTTTGAAGGTTGTTTGCGTCACAGGCATGCCTGGAAGCGGCAAAGAAGAATTCGTAAAGGTGGCCAGGGAGTTGGAATTCGATATAATCCGCATGGGGGACCTCGTGAGAGATGAGGCCGAGAAACGCGGTCTGGATATGGATGACAGATCAGTGGGCAATCTAGCCAATGAAGAAAGGGAGCTTTTCGGGCAAGGCATTTGGGCTGTGCGTACTCTTCCAAGAATCAAGGGTCAAAGGATCATCATCGATGGCATAAGAGGAATTGCTGAGATTGAGGTTTTTCGAAAGGCATTCAAATCGGATTTGCTGGTCATCTCGATCGAGGCTGGCAGTGATGTCAGATATGAAAGAATAGTGCAAAGGAAAAGAAGGGACGCCACTCTCACAAAAGAGCAGTTCACCAACCGGGACGAGAGGGAAAGGAGATGGGGAATCGAACAAGCACTGGACGAAGCAGATTTCGTCATAGTGAATGAAGGGTCTCTTGAGGAGTTCCAGAAAGAAGCAGAAAGGGTGCTTGAAGAGATAGTCAGGATGTGAGCCGGGTGTTTCTAAACGTTCGACTTAGAGCCTTCTGTCATGCCACGGAGAATCCTTCGAAGGTCAAGGATGCCCTTGAATTCCTTCTTCCAGGAGGAATTGTGCAGGAGAACACAACGACTGGGCATCATGGCAATCCAATTGTCATCTACGAAGTCAGAAGCGAGAAGAAGAGCGAAGTCAAGAGTTTCTGGGATAGAATCACTTCCTCGGTGCCGAAAGGCCCATTACTGGAAGATCTTGAGAACAGAATAGATGATGACTGCGTTCTGCACGCAAGGATGGATAAGCAAAAAGCATATCTAGGCAGCATTGAAATGGTGAGACACGAAGACGTGGTCACAGTCATGTCCAAGATCGAGAGCTATCCAAGGAACAGGAGAGTTGCGATCCAAAAGGCGATTGAGTTCTTCGGTGAGGTGAGGTGAGCCCCTGGAACTGTCACGAGAGCAAGAAGCACTCCTCAAGGATGGGAGTTTTGGGGAAAGAAAGGCCTTGGAGCTGTTGATAGCCCTTGGGGACATCTATGATGCAACTAGGCTGATTCCAGTAACCTCGGTGCATATCTCCGGAGCCTCCTACAAGACAATAGGTGACGCGGGTCTGAAATTCTTATCTGAAATATGTAAAGGTTGCCACACCAAGGCGAAATCGACGGTCAATCCCATAGGAATGGATAGGGAAAGATACGAGGAGATGAAGGTTACAGAGGAGTTTGTGTCCAAACAGAAAGAGATAATAGACCACTATAAGAGCCTCGGAGTTCTTGACAGCTGGACATGCACACCATATCTGATCGGCAACAGACCCGGACTTGGAGAGGACATTGCGTGGGCTGAGTCTTCAGCAGTGGTCTTCGCCAACTCAGTACTGGGAGCCAGAACAAACAGGGAAGGGGGACCTTCCGCATTGGCTTCATCTATAACTGGACTGACACCGGACTATGGGTTGCATAGAGAAGACAATCGGAAGGGGAATGCGCTCTTTGAATTGGATTTCGAATTGGAGGAGAAGGACTTCGCATCCCTCGGTTCTTTCGCAGGTGAGATATGCGGCACAAGAACCCCTTATTTCAGGAATCTCTCAGCGAGCGAGGACAATCTCAAGACACTGTCTGCGGCGCTGGCATCTTCAGGTTCAGTCTCAATGTTTCATGTCGAAGGATTGACGCCAGAGTGGAAGCTAGGCTATGAAGAGGATTGTGAGAAGGTTACGGTTGAGAGGAAGGACTTGGAAGAGATTGCGAATAGCTGGAACACAAACGATAGCCCCAACCTGATTGCGTTTGGATGCCCTCACTGCTCAACAGCGGAGCTCAAGAGGATTGCGGATATGCTGAGAGACGGCTGGAAGGGTCCAGAACTCTGGGTATGCACCAGCAGGGAGGCTTGCAGGAAAGCCCCGGATTCCGTCCAGGAGATCGATAAACAGGGAAAGGTCCTCTGCGATACTTGCGTTATAGTCTCGAGTGTGGAAGACTTCTCAGAGACTGTTGCCACGAACTCCGGAAAAGCCTCAACCTATCTTCCTTCACTGTGCAAGCAGAAGACAATGTTCGATGATATGGAGACACTCATAAGGCGGTTCCAATGATACTCAAGGGAAGAGGCCTCTCAAAGGGAACAGGCGAAGCTAATCTGATTGTCTCATCTGAGCCAGTCTCCTTCTTGGGTGGAGTCGATGCCAAATCTGGAAGAATCATTGACGAAAGGAGTGACGTCTTCGGAGAGAGCATTGCTGGAAAGGTCTTTGCGTTTCCATCTGGGAAAGGAAGCACGGTGGGATCGTACGTGCTGTACGGTCTGGTCATCAACGATTGCGCTCCTGTCGCAATACTGAACGAGAGAAGCGAGGTTGTTGTGACTGTCGGAGTGATCATATCTGGTATCCCTCTGGTTGACTGTTTGGACCTCTCCTTGCTGAGAACTGGGGACATGGTGGAAGTGAACGGGGATGAAGGATCAGTGAATGTTGAGGGAGTGGAGGAAGTCCACGTTGTCACATCCTTCCTTGAGAATGAAGGTAAGATACTCCTGTTGAAGAGAAGCGAGCTTGTGGGAACGTATCAAGGCATGTGGGCAGGTATCTCTGGGTATCTGGAGAAGGGTGATGAAGCGGTTGAGAGAGCAGTCATCGAAATCGAAGAAGAAGTGGGAATCTCGAGTCCAAGGCTTCTGAAGGAAGGAAAACCAGTGAGTTCCAGAGACGAGAACACCCTTTGGGTCGTCCATCCGTTCCTCTTTCATGTGGATTCGCCGAAGGTCAAGCTTGACTGGGAACACAAGGAACACAAGTGGATTCCACAATCACAGATTCCAGAGTTCGAGACAGTGCCGAGGCTGATAAAGGCTTTCGAGGCCGTCGTCCAAGGTTTGCGCCATGAAGATGGGGAAAGGTAAATCCACCTAATGATGGGATAACTTTTTTATATAGTATTCAGATTCAATGATTGAATGAAATCGGACTACACAACTGCAGAGAAGAAGGTTCTATATGGCCTGGTCAAGCATCCAACGCTCAATGACAGGGAATTGTCTGAGGCAATCGGCGTGAAACCATCCACAACGACTGCCATTAGGAGACGTCTCAGAAAGGCGGAAGTATTCTCTACCAAGCGAATCCCGATGGCCGATAGACTGGGCTACGAGCTACTGGGCGTATTCTGCGGTAGGATGGGGCCAGGTACAAAAGATTCCGTCAAGAAGAAGTTCTTGGAAGCTGTTCACAACATGCCCCAGATCTTCTACACAATTGTGTCCTCGGACAGTGTATTTGCAATTGGCTATTTCAAGAACTTCAGCGAATACAGGGCCTTTGCTGACGCTGCATGGGAGCAGTTCGGAGGATCAGCCGTGATTGAACCAGGCATGTGGTCCTGGGCCATATTCAGCTTTGAGAGGTCCAAGATTGCATACTTCTTCGATTATGGACCTCCTTTGAAGTACATTTTTAACATAAAGGAGAGAATGAAGTTCATGGAGTCAGCAGAAGAGCCTTCCTCGATTAAGTTGAGCAAGAAGGAGAAGGTAGTGCTTCAAGGGTTGGTGAACCTCCCAGAGTCATCAGACAAGGAAGTGGCTGAGAGAATAGGGGCATCCAGACAGGCAGTCTCGGCCATGAGAAAGAGATTCGAGAAGATGGGTGTGATGAAGACCCTCCGGGTGGTCAACTTGGAGAAGGTGGGATATCACCTGGTTGCGCTGGCACACAATCAATTCACTCCTCCAGCAACTCTCGAAGCTAGAAGAAAAGATCTAATGAAGATCGCAGAGATGGTCCCCCAATTCTTGAGTGTGGTCAGCAACCCCGAGAGCATTCTTATGGCGTGTGCTACGAACTACGAGATGTATCACGAGGTCAGGAATAGGGCCCTCAAATTGTATGCTGAAAAGGGATACCTGCGAGATGAACCCATGATGATGCTTTTCCCGCTTTCGGATACCCATACCATCAAGGACTTCGACTTTGTGGGCTTCATGGAGAGGATTGTAGGAGAAGAGGAGTAGGTATCTGCATTCTGGGAGTCATCATTCGGAGCGATCCACATCATTTATTCATTATGGGCACCACACTAATAGAAAAAGGTGAACTGTCTCCGAGATGAGATAGCTTTATTACATCGAAACATGATTCTCCGACACTATGGCGTTAGATTTCACTTCCACCGAGAAGATAGTCCTCTACGGCCTTGTGAAACATCCTACGCTCAATGACAGGCAACTGTCTGAACTAATCGGTGTGAAACCATCCACTACGACTGCCATAAGGACACGTCTGAGGCAAAAAGATGTATTCCGCACAAAGCGGATACCAATCGCTCACAAGTTGGGATATGAACTGCTTGTGACCGTCTTTGGAAGTATGGAGCCTGGAGTGAAGGAGTCCGATAGGAAGAAGTTCTCGAAATGGATACGAGGAATCCCAGGTGTGTTCCTCTCCCTTGAATCATCGAACAGCATGTTCTTCACTGGCTACTTCAAGAACTTCAGCGAGTACAGGAGTGTTGCTGATGAAGCCTGGGAGAAGTTTGGCGAATCAACTCTATTCCAAACAGATAAGTGGTATTGGCCCATGTTCAGCTTCGCAAGAAGCAAACTTGTGAACTTTTTTGACTACTCTTCGCCGCTGAGGTTCGCATTCAAGATAAAGGAGAAAGCAAAGGTTGAGCGAGAACGTGAGACGCTTTCCAAGGAAAGACTGACCAGAAAAGAGAGAACGGTTCTGCAGGGTCTGATCAACTATCCCGAGATATCTGACAAAGCCGTTGCCGAGAAGATAGGTGCATCCAGACAGGCCGTTGCGAGTATGAGAAAGAGATTCGAGGAAAAGGGAATCCTCCGTACAATCCGGATTGTGGACATGGAGAAGGTGGGCTATCAGATATTGGCTGTTGGAAGCATTCATTTTCAACCGAAAGCATCCCTAAATTCCAGGTGGATTGGAGTAGAGAGAACGGTGGAGACCGTTCCCATGATCCTGAATGTGGCAAGTAGTCCCGAGACAGTTGTGATGAGCTACATGAAGGACTATGAGGAATACCACGCGACCAAGAAGGAAGCATTGGAGTTCTATGCGAAGAGCGACTTCTACAGGGAGGAGCCTACCAGTTTGATATTCCCACTCTCAGATACTAAGATTACGAAAGATTTCGACTTCTCTAGATTCATGGAGAGATTCGTTCAAGAAGAAGACTAGGATAGCGTGTCGATGACAGAATCCACCTCTCTCTCCAGGAGTTTCAGTTGATTGGAGTCCAGGGTCGCGGGATTCACGTTCACTATCATCGTGGATTTGTTCATAGCAACCAAATCTCTGACGGACTGTAAAAGCCGAAGAACGATTATGAAGTTGTTGTTTGTGATCAGGTACTCCAGACCATCAAGTAGAACTACTCCACCAGTATCCGTCACGAATTTCTCCAGAGAGAGGCTGAGCTTCTCAAGATCCTTAGGTCTTACTGACTCCTCCTTCCCGATGTTGGATAACCATAGCAGGGTGGAATCGCCCATATCATGCATCTCAGTGACCTTATCTGGATATGTCCTTGTCACGCAAAGGCCTGGTCTGCCAGATTTCACCGTCGTGAGGAACATGTCGAATGCCCTCTCCGCCCTTTCTTCCTTGACCAAGTAGATGTGGGACGTTTCAAGTGCAACCTTCCCGATCTCCTCCTCGAACGGTGGGACCTCAATCGCTTCCTCTGCTCCTACTTCGGCTTCGGAAATGGGTTCCTCTTCAGGGGCCTCCGCTTCTTCCTCGGTGATGAAGACTGTACCGCACTGAGTACAATGAGTCGCATCTGCATTAGCTGGAGCATTGCAGAGGGGACAGACGAGTTCTTCCAGCCACTCCTCAAAGTAGACAGATATCTTCCGTGCCAGAGGAACGGTTATGCCCTCAATCTTAAGAAGCTCCTCTTCGGATGTGTTCGCCAGTGTATCCAGATCATAACCCAAGTTATTGAGCATCCTGGCTTTCTCCAGACCCAACCCGGGGATCTGCATTATCTCTTTCACCGCTTCCGAAATCTCTTCCTCTTCCTCCTTCTCAACCAGAGCAGAACCGCAACTATCGCATTCCTCAGCATCCAATGGAACCTGTGCTCCGCAACTGGGACACGCCTGCATCTCAGGCAGTAGAGAAGCACCGCAGCGATGACATTCTGTCGTTCCCATCTCGAGCTCTATCTCGCACACCGGGCACGTCATCTTCTCCTCGGCCCTCAGCTCTTCGGGCTGATCGAAGAATCTCCTAATCTTCCTGGCCTCGATCTCGTCAATCCCTTCAACTTGAACAAGCTCATCTATTGCCGCTTGCTGCAGTGAAAGTGGGCTGGCGTAACCAGCGTCAAAGAGAGACATTGCCTCCTTCTCATCTATTCCCGGAATGTTGGTGAATGCATCAATGGTCTGTTTCATGTAGAGCGGAGTGATAGCCAATCCTATGACCTCGCCTTCCACATTCCATTCCACTATGTACTCCTCAGTGAGCTCTTCCGGCACAAACTCAAAGCTCCTTGACCGAGTCTCAGTGGAAATGTAGTCCTCCCATTCCTCTAGCATCTTGGTGAGCTCCACCTTGACTTTGACCTGGGTTCTTATGAAATCCTCCACGTCCAGATCTATCTCCTTCCTCATCTGCTGGATTCTTCGCACGATTTCTCTCGAGAACCCCTCTGCCTTGATTTCTGGGGTTATTTCCATATCGATGTACAGGTCTCCTTGTTCAAAACCGATGCTAACCACATGCTCTGGGAGCCTTTCCGAGAATTCGACCATATCAGGTTCGATACGTATGACCTGGCCCTCTATGCCTATCTTGTAGACCCCTTTGTCGATGGCCTCTTTGACCTCATCGACGGGGCGACTTTCCAGCATAGTGGCAATCTTGCTCCACCACTGCTTGTAGACCCGTCCAATTGCTTCCACCTTCGGGCGGACGTTGAGGACCATACCATCCCAAGCCTCTCCAGGCCAAAGAACCTCGATCTCCTTGCTGTTCGTCTGGTCCATCAGGATTTCTTTCAGAGCCTCGACCGTCTTGGCCGTCTCTTCATCGTTAGCCTTCAAGACAATCTTCTTCACTGGCCATCGGAGCTTCATTCCCACCTTCTGCCTGGCCTTGGACACGAGCTCCACCAGTTCCTGGACGAGCGTCATTCTTTGTTCCAGTCTCTTATCTATCAATGACTCATCATAGGACGGCCAATCACACATGTGGACGGATAGCAATTCCGCGTCAAGGGATTGGTACATGGACTCCGAGATGTGGGGGGTCAGTGGAGCCAACACCTTTGCGATTGTGAGAAGCGATTCGTGCAGTGCCTTGTATGCACCGAACTTCTCTCTGGCATCGCCTTCAATCCAAGTTCTGTTGCGTATAAGCTTGATGTACCATCTGGATAGATCGTTAAGAATGAATTCTTCTACCGTTCTGCAGGCCTTGTGGATATTGAAGTCTTCAATCTCGTTCTCGACCTTTGCCTTCAGTCCCTCTGTCTTCGAGAGCAGCCAATGATCTTCGGGTCTCATGCTTCCCGATAGTGAATCGATGGTCCAACTCGTGGGGTCGAACCCGTCCATTGCCATGTAGAGGGATCCGAACCTGTGAACATTCCAAAGGATGTTGAGTGTGCGGTTGGATGTACGGACATCCTCTTTGTTGAAATTCAGGTCTTCCCAGGGTGGATTGGTCTTCAGAAGGTAGAATCGCAGGGAATCCGCCCCGAACTCTTGAATGACATCGAAGGGGTCCACCACATTGCCGAGACTTTTTGACATGGGCTGACCCTTCAAATCTAGGATCCATCCGTGCATCAGAACGGCCTTGTAGGGAGACTCATCAAATGCAATCGTACCTGCAACCAGAAGCGAATAGAACCAGCCTCGTGTCTGATCATGAGCCTCGGTAATCCACCTGCAAGGCCACCATTCCTTGTACTCCTTCTTCTTGGAAGGGTATTCAAGCTGGGCCCACATGCACACGCCTGAATCGAACCATACGTCCAGAACGTCGGGTGTTCTTCTCATCTCCGCACCGCATTCCTGGCAGTTGAAGGTGACACTATCAATCCAGGGGCGGTGAAGGTCCATGTCATCGGTGTAGTTGTTCCCTTTGGAAAGGTCCTTGACCGAACCCACAATCAGTCTCTCCCCGCATTCACAATCCCAGACCGGGACAGGTATGCCCCAATACCGCTGGCGTGAGATGCACCAGTCCCTGGCATTCTCTACCCAGTTCTTCTGCCTCGAGCTTCCTGCCCAATCGGGGGTCCACTTGACCTTTTCCACTTCCTCAAGCATTATGTCCCGCACTTCAGTTGCTCTTATGAACCACTGGATTGAGGCCCGGTAGATAATTGGAGATTTGCATCTCCAGCAGTGACCGTATCTGTGAGAGATCTTGCCATCATGAAAGAGCCACCTCTCCTTTCTAAGGTCGTCCATGATGAGACTGTTCGCTTCCCGGACGTGCTTGCCGAAATACTCTCCAGCATCTTCCGTGAAGTATCCACCTTCGTCCACGGGACAGAAGGGGGGAATCCCGTGTTCCTCGCCGACTTCGAAATCTTCCGGACCGTGTCCCGGCGCGATATGTACTACTCCTGTGTTCTCCTCGGTCACTATGTCCGAAGCAATGACTTTGTGAATCCACTCCCCCGTGAGCTGATTGTGATATGGGACCTTGGATGTCAGTGGATGGAAGTACTCCCAACCCACCAAGTCCGTTCCTTTCTTAATGTCAATTATCCTGAAATCCGTAGCACCCACAAGAGAGGCCACCTCTTCCGCCCTATCCTTCATGAGCCAGAGGATCTCGTTCCTGTCCTCTATTGTCATCTCCACCTTAGCATACTCGAAATCCGGATGCACGGCAACAGCCATGTTCGCCGGCAAAGTCCAGGGCGTGGTTGTCCATATCAGAATGGCCTCTCCACCCCGTCCCTTCAGGAGGAACCTGACAAAGATGGAGTAGTCCTCCACATCTTCATATTCGATCTCGGCCTCAGCCAAGGCGGTCTCGCATCTGGCACACCAGGTAAGAACTCTAGTGTACTGTGTCAGAAGGTTCTTCTCATGGGCCTTCTTCAAGGTCCACCATGCCGCCTCGATGTAGCTGTTCCTTATCGTCAGGTAAGGATTGTCCCAGTCCATCCACACGCCAAGTGATGCGAACTGAGAGGTCATCCTGCCCTGGAGCTCGGAGGCAAATTCCCTGCAACTATTCACAAAGGACTCTATTCCGACCAGTTCCTCTATCTGCTTCTTATTGACAATGCTCAGCTTCTTCTCCACCTTGACCTCAATTGGGAGGCCGTGCATGTCAAAACCTGGCTGATCTCTCACGTTGAGACCTTGCATCCTCCTGTACCGGACTATCACATCCTTCAGGATTTTGTTGTAGGCAGTTCCCATGTGGATGGAGCCAGTTGTGTATGGTGGTCCGTCCACGAAGTAGTACTCCTTCCCTCTCTCTCTGTGAGATTTCGTCTTCTCATAGGCCCTTGAGAGCTTCCAAAAGTTTTGCACCTTTTTCTCCAATTCAACTGGAGAATACTCTTTCTCGGCTTGCTTTATCATCGCAATCCTCCCCCTGGAGGTAAACCGGTGAGCCGCGAATTTGTCATCATCGCAACCCAGAGGTAGGACAGCGGTATGCTCAATTTGACTTAAAAATCTTTCCGACGATAGGAGGGCCGGGACCGAGAATTCCAACGTCATGGTGCGCCCAAGACGATTTTGAACTCGGGTCAAGGGATCCACAGTCCCTGAGGATAACCCAGCTACCCCACCCCGGCCGCGGGACAAATAACCCCTTCATGGATAAAGAGTTTTTCTCAGAATGAAAGAGAGGAATCTATGATTCTGCTTCAGCCAATTCCTTGAGGTAGATCACAATCTCTTCATCACCAAGCTGCAACGCAAGTGAGAAAGCGTCCTCGTCTCCCTCCCAGTCCACAGGACGGTACTTGAAAGAAGTGCATCGGACTTCTGTGATTATGTCGTCCATCCAGTCCTCTAGAAGAGCCTTCAGCTCATCACTGATGCAAAGCCTGATCTCCACGGGAGTCTCTTCCTCAAGACCTGCCTCTCGCTTGGTATTTGCAATCTCCTTAATGATCTCGCCTGCAACTCCCTCGGCCCATAGTTCCTCGGTCTGCCTCTTGTCCACCCAGACCTTCCCCTTATCAAACTCGTACTCGGCCACACGCTCAGGAACGGATATCTCATAGGACACCATTGTGGAATCGAGGATGACCTGTTGACCCTCTATCCCAACTGCATAGCTACCTTTGTCAAGTCCAGATTTTATCTTCCACGGGGATTGGGAATTGAGCAGCATCTCGATCTTCCTGCTCCACTGAGGATACTTCTCCTTGATCTTGTCGCTATTGACGGTTATCTCCAGGTCCAGTCCATCCCAATCTTCACCTGGCCCTAGAACTACCAGTTCCTTGGTCCTCAAGTGGTCCTGTAGCACTCTCTTGAAGTCGGAAATCATTGTGGCGGAGCTGTCGTCTACCGATTTTATCGCCACCAGCAAGAGGGGCATCTTCTTGTCTAGATCGATGTCCTTTCGTGCCTGAGATACGCACTGAACGATATCACTCAAGGTTGCTATGTGTCCTCTGAATTCTGGACTGTCGGCCAGATCACCCAGGTCCTCTATGAACTCTGGAGATAGCTGGACATCTGGAGAGACAACACCCACACCCAAGTCTCTTGGTGGGACACCATCGCCCATATCAGATATGAATTCCCATGCAGTGTCCATATCTTCGGTTTCCACGACTTTCCTGGCTTCTTCGATAATCTGGTGCGCACCCTCCGCACCGAATGTGGCGGTAACGAGTGACGACTGCAGGGATTCAGTGATTGCTTCCTTCTTATCCGTCACAAATATGAGTTCCTTGACAAATTCGTCAATTCCCGACAGTTCGCTCATCAATCCGCTCCAGCTTTCCAGAATCTGTCCGAACTGATCTTCAATTCTGGCAATGACTTCCAGAACATGTAGGGGCAGTAACATCGGTTCCTGACCAACAACTACTGCTGCGACACTCACATACTTCCCCCTTTCCAAGAGTATCTTGCTCTCACCGAAATCCAACCTCTTTAGGCCCACCTTCTCTTTACTTCGGAAGGAGTCCTGCACGAAATCCTGTACGACGGAGAGCATGCCACTGAAGACATCCTCATCAATCTCCTCACGATACTTCCTGGTCTCGTGGATTATCAATCTTCCATCCCTGTGAATAAGGAAAACGTCCTCAACGAGGTATGTCCCTTGGGATTCCACTGAGACATTCTTCAGGTCGTCCAGGCGATATTCCTTTTCATCGAAATACCTTTGATAGGAGATCTTCACATCAATGGGGATGTCCCCTTCCCTGGCAGGTTTCAAGCCGACCTCCACTTCCTTCTTCTCTTTGGCGTCTATGTGAGGTATCTCTTCCAGGCCTTTCACTTCGAACTCGCCTGAAAGGTCTATGTTTAGGTTCCTTGCAGCAATATTGCCTTCATTTGCTACCTCGAATGTGTATTTGTTCCACGCATCCGTCTGGAGACCTTTTCTCGGCAACTGCAACTTGATGTCCGGAACCTTGCCCTTGAGATAATCTCCAATCTTCTTGGTAGCTGAACTCTCTGCCCTCTCAATGATGGTCCTGAGATTCTCAACATCCTCCGGAGCCAACTGTTGGGCATCCCCGAGTATCTTCTCTGCATCGGTAACCTCTATCCCAATCGATCTTGCTCTTTCGACCATGTCGCGAACCGAATCCAAGTATCCATCCACCTCAGTTGCAGATAGGAGGTTGCGAGCTTCCACAAGGAGCTTACCAATCTCTTCAAGCGAATCCTGTGCTGCTTTGTCATCTCCCTTGTCCAAAGCCTCTTCCGCCTGACTGATCTTCTGCTCAACCTCGGCCACATCGATGCCCAAATCCTTCGCCCTTTTAGTCATCTGGTCGAACTCGCTCAGCTTTGTCTTGAGGACTTCCGAGGTCAGACTCTCCTCAGTCTTCTTCATCGACTCCCGGAACAACTCCAGATACTTTTCGGCAGATTCAAAGTCGTCAACCAATCTGGCATCTCTGGCCTTCATCATCAGTTCCCCAGCTTCGCCAGTATCGAAGCCTTGGTTCTGGAGTCTTGTCATGAGTTCCTTTGCCTTGTCCAGTTGGGTCGCAATTTCGAGTTCTAGTTTCTTGGACTTGGCATCTCCCACGACCCTGTCTATCTTCCTTACTATCGAGTTCACTTCCCTGGCATCGAACTCTTCGGCTGCTTTGTCTGCATCATCCAACATCAGCTCGGCCTCGTCGATCTCCAAGCCTTCTTTGATGGCTTCCTTGATGGAATTCTGAGCCTGCACCAGGGCGTTCTCCAACTGTCCCCGTATTCTGGCCTTTGATTTGGACGCGCTATCTGCAGCATCTTCCACGAACTTCCAAGCAGACGCATAATCTTCCTCTTCCAGCAGTTTCTTGGCCTTGTGTAACAGGTCCTGGGCCTGAGAGACATCCGCACCTGCTGCCTGAGCCTCCCTCAGCATTTGGAGCGTGGACGTTATGACGCTCTCTTCCAGTTCTCCGATGTCCGCCTCTTCATCATCGCTCACGAATATAATCTTCTTGACGATTTCCTCGACACCTTCCATCTCGCCCAACAGCCCGCTCCAGTTATCCAGCACATCAGCGTACTTCTCTTCGATCTCTTTGACAATCTCGGCCATATAAAGGGGAAGTAGGGAGGGTTCATCTCCGGTGAGAACGGTTGCTAGATAGATGTAAAAGCCTCTTTCAATCACTATCTTGTTGTCGCCGAAATCCAGTCTACTGAGGCTCGTGCTCGACCTAGTCTGAAAAGAGTCTCTGACGAACTCCTGCATCACAGTCAGCATTCCACTGAAAATGTCATCGTCCACATCCTCTCTGAATTCCCGCGTTTCATGAAGAATCAGCCTTCCGTCATTGTGAACCAGGAAGACGTCATCCACCAGATAGGTGCCCAGTCTGCTGATGTTCAGAGTGGCATCATCTTTTGATTCGAAATTGGTCTCGTCAAATGGTCTTTTGAAGGAAACCTTAACATCCACAGGAAGCTCACCGTCCTGTCTGGGTTTGAGACCCACCTCCATCTTCTTCTTCTCCTGTGGAAGTAGACTGGAAATCTTCCTGAGTCCTTTGACCTCGAAGTCTCCCTTGAGGCTTACGTTCACGTCCTCTGCAGTTGTGTTCCCTTCGTTGGTCACTTCAAGAGTGTATTTGTTCCAGACATCTGATTGGACAGCTCCAACAGGAAGATTGACCATGATCTTTGGATATTTGCCGCGAAGGAACTGCTCGACACGACCGCGAGCCAGATCTTCCGATTGCTCTATCAACCTCAGAGCGCTTTCATAGTCATGTTCTGCGAAACTCTCCTGGGCAGTCCGGAGCATGTCCTGCAGCTCTTCCGCCCCCATTCCTGCCTCATCCGATTTTTCAATCAAACGTGTGATCATCTTGCTCTTCTCAACGAATTGCTGGATGAGCTTCTTGGATCTGGATTCCCCGAGCATCTCCTTTGCGGTATCGGTGAGCATGGTGACTATTCCATAGTCCTCGGTTTCGTACGCGTCCTCGGCTTTCTTAAAGACGATTTCCGCTTCAGCGATTTCCCCGAGTCCACTGGTCTTTGCTTCTCCAATCATAATCTGGACTTCTTCCATCTCTCTCCTTGCCCTGTCGCTCAAGAATAACTTCTCGGCCTCAATCAATGATCCTCTGGCCATTTCAGCCAGATTATTGAATTTGGAGTATTCCTTTGTATCAATTGCTGCACTCGCCTCTTCAATAAGATCCTCTGCTTCATCCACATGTGCTCCGGTGGACCTTGCCAGTTCGATCCCTTTGATGATCGAACCTATGTTCTCCTTTGCTTTCCTCTCAATCAACTTCTCGGTTTCTTCCAGCACTTTCTGTGCCATTCTTGCGTATTCGATAGATGCTTGGTACTTCCCCTCATCGAAGTAGGTCTTGGCAGTGTGGAGCATTTCCTCAACTTGAGGAGCGGACACACCAATCTCCTTCATCCTGTCCAATGAAGATTCCAATGTGTGAATGAATTCCTCCGACCCTTCTCTCAAGGAGGCCATTATTTCCTGCCCGAGCTCCTCAATCGTAATGACCGCTTTCTCAGCCTCTTTGAGCTTGCCTTGTTCTGTGGCAGTCTCGGCCTCTGAGAGAAGCTTTTCGGCCTCCGAGACATCTATGTTGGCCTTCCTAGCGTCATCCAAAAGAAGTCTGACCTTTCCGAGCCTATCCTCTATCTCCTTTCTCCTGGCTATTGCTTCCTCCGGCACCCGTCTCTCCACCATGCGGTGGGCCGCCTTTGCCCTCTCTATGGATTCCAAGAAACTCTCTTCGCCCAGTAGGTTCTCGGCCGCAAGCAAAGTCTCTTCAACGTCTTCTATGTCGAACCCATGAGTCCTGGCATGCATCATAGAGGACTTCGCTTTGAGAAGCAAGTTTTTCGCTCTCTTCTTGGCGAGCCTCACAATCGATTCGAATCTCTCTACTTCCTCCATTAGGCCCTCTGCCCTTTCAATATCGCCACTCTCGAACGACCTTTCAATCTTCACCATCATTTCTTCAAGCTCGGACGTATCTTCTCCGTATTCCGAGATATCCCTCACGAGATTCCTAAGTCGGAGTATGCGGCGCTGAATCCTATTCTTGCGCTCCTCCAACTCCCAAGCCTGCATGTCCTTCTCCAACAATTCCTGAAGATCCCCGACCTTGTCGCTCATTATGGCCCTCTTGAAGTTCTTCAGAAGTTCTTTGGCTCCTACGAGTTCCTTCCCACCCTTGCTTGCCTTCTCGATAAGTGTTCCAACAGCCCCGACCAGTAGCTCTGTTTCTCTCTTCTTCCTTTCCCTTACGATCCATCTTCGGTTCCTCGTGACCAGGTTCTGCATCTTGGAGTACTTACCTTCACTCATCGCCTTACTGGCCTCTTCCAAAAGGTCTTCTCCGGCCGAGGTGTCCACACCCATCGATCTTAGTTCTTCCAGATCCATGCGGACACTCTGTAGCTTGTCCTCCATCTTCTTCTTGAGCTTGGCATCGGATATCGCTTTCTTCAGACGCCGGGAGAGTTTCTGGACATCTGCGAATCTCTCGTCCAGAACGGCTTCTCTAGCCTCATTTAGCAACTCCCTCGCCCGAGTCACATCGAGTTCCAGCTTCTCAGACTTCGTGATCTGGTCCCGCATCTTGTCGATAACATCCTCCACTCTCTTCCTCTTCTTGGCTCGTCTGATTGCATTACGGATATTCTTGACATTCTCGGAAACCTCACCGAAATTTCGATCTTCCAGCGATGTCTGAGCGGCATGGAGGAACTCCATTGCTTCCGAGATATCCGCACCCATTTCGTTTGCCTGGTCGACGAAAGGAATGACGTTCCCAATCATTCTCTGGGAACGGAAGAACCTCTTCGCTGCCATCGTCTCCGTTCTTGCCTCTCGAACTAGACCCGGGATCTCTTGGAAGCTGGCTGACTTGAGTGCATTCTCAGCTTTTCCTATCAGCTCTGACGATACGGACACATCAGCTCCCTGGGCTTTTGCATCCTTTATGAGCGCTTTTGCATTCCTGATCAGAGTCCGCATCCTTTTCTCTTTCTTGGCATCTGCGGTTTTCTTAGTGCCCTGTTTTTCTGAAGCACTATCTTTGCTATCTGTCTCCGACCGAGATTTTGCACTCAATTTGATCACCGCTTGGTGAGTCTCCGGGCCATTTCTGTTCTCAATTCTGAAAATGGCTCTCGGAAGCAGTAGTGGGGAAAAAGCAAAATAAAGATACTCATGCCTTTATCATAAGCGATATTCAGGCTTCATCTCTCTCTGCAAACTGGAGAGGAACATGAAATTGTCTTGAAATTGGCATCAATCAACCATTATCCAGATATTCTCCAAAATACTGCTCATACAACTGCTCCTCCTCTTAAAATGAAATATTAGCGGGTCTGCGGATTTCAACCGCAGGGTCCAGGCATCCTACAACTCTGAGTCCTTGGGAAGGTTTGTTGGGGAAATACCTAAGCAACCCGTTTGACCCGCACGCTCTTGAAAGAAATATAAGAGAAATGGGAAGAGTGTTGGTTTTGTGTGTTTTGGCTTTAGGCTATGGGATCTTAGAACCCATATACGTCCTTGCGGTCTTGTCCAGTCAGTCCACCGTTGCCGTTACCCTCGTTGCCTTCCTCTTGGCCAGGTGCAAAGCCCCAGTACTCCATACCCATGCCGTAGTGTCCAGTCAGACTCGAAGAGGCTGAATGGGCATGTTCGACATCGTTATGGCCTGATGCTTGGCATCCGCCCTCATAGTAGCTGAGCAACATTAGGATAGCTTCCTCGGGAGCCAAAGCGCTTCCGTCCAGCAAGACTAGGTCACCAGGTTCCAGGTTGTGCAACATACCGTCGTCGTCATCCATGTCGAATGCTCTGAGGGTTCTGAGCGCATTCTGCCTGTGCCGATAACACGATTGATCGTCACCGAACATCTTGAGGATTATCGGTAACGTCAGTGTATCCTGCTTGTCCACACCGCCAAAGGACACGATGATTGCCACGTCCATTGGACCTATTGGTGAACCGGCAGAAACTGTCATGGCAAAGTAGAATGTAGCTGTCTCCCTGGGCTCCATCTTGCCGTCTGGTCCTATCGTATCTTTGGCAGATAGGCCTTGCATCTTGAATCCCTTGTCGTTCTCGATGGCACCGTCTTCCTTGATCTTTATGTCGGTACCGCCAGTGTTCTCTAGTCTGAATGTTCCAACGACTGTACCGCCGGGTTGGACATCACCAGTGAATGCCCATCTCAGCGAGCCAGGAACGAACTCGAAGTCAGGTTTGGTCAGTGTAATCCAGTAGTAGGTAGGTCCTGCACCATAGTTGCTTGTTCGGACCACCAGGTCACCGTCCAAGTCGTCAGTGTAGAAGTAGGGTTCCATCTGATTCATCGGAATCATGACCAGTCCAGCTGCCATACCAGCTGCGTCGTAGTAGTACGAGTAGGTGACTGTCGCCACGACCGGTAATGGAGTTATGTACTGTCCTTTGGCAAACTTCGAAGTTGGTTCAACGATGAAGTTGCCTCCTGGGCCTGCTTCATTTGGACAGAAGATCAGTATCGCAAACTGGAATATCACGTTGTCCCCGTTTGCGTCACCAGCGTACGAACCTGGGTACAGCCAGATGTTGGCTGTTCTCAGATAGGACTCACGAGCGTTTATGAAGAGACAGGCACCACCTAGTGCTTGTCCCGGATATCCCACTGATACGTCCTCACGTGGGAGCAAGGTGTGGCGGTTGCCATCCTCGTCCGCTGTTCGTACGACCATGGTATGGTAGTACCCTTGGGATGGACCCACATACTGCTGGAATCCTACACCGAACTTCATCGGATAGGTCCTGAATGTGGTTGTGTCGTATATGGCCCACCATCCGAATCCCCATGCGGGGACAGGTGCTGTCCATGTGAACGATGTGTACACATGGCCGGCCATCGGAAGGGTTG
>CP070767.1:1829879-1838529 GCA_020345725.1 Methanobacteriota archaeon
AAAAGTCAAAGTTGGCACGCCTGACAGGACACTACTCAGGAACATTGCGACACTGGACTACTCAGACGCCAATGAGAACCCATACGACAGGATGGAGGACTCTGCGGATGTCAGAGTGACCGCACCAGTCATGGAGTTCTCCAAGGTTGCAAGTGTGCCTACCGCTGATCCAGGAGACCAGTTCACCTACACGATTACCTACAAGAACATCGGAACTGGAAACGCGACCAACGTGAAGGTAACTGATACCATTCCGAGTGATGTGAACTTCGTGTCTTCTTCACCAGCATACACCTCGGTATCTGGAAACACCTACACCTGGGACATAGGTACCCTGGCAGCTGGCCAAGGAGGTACGATAACAATCACTGTGGAAGTCAAGGTTGGAACGCCTGACAGGACGCTCTTGCGAAATGATGCGATACTCTACTATGCAGATGCAAACGGGAACGACTACACACCGATGGAGGACCATGCGGATGTCAGGGTGACAGCCCCAGTCATGGAGTTCTCCAAGGTTGCGAATGTGCGCACTGCAGATCCTAGCGATCTGATAGAATACACCCTAACCTACGAGAATGTGGGAACCGGAGATGCAACCAAGGTGATGGTAAGCGATACAATCCCGGACGATGTTGAATACGTGTCCTCAAGTCCGACCTACACTCTCAGAATAGGCAACACGTTCGTGTGGAACATTGGCGGTCTGAGAGCTGGCGACGGAGATTCAATAACCCTCGTCGTCAAGGTGAAGGCCTACACTCCGGACAAGACGCTCCTGAACAACACTGCCATCTACTACTATGCAGATGCAAATGAGAACGACTACACACCTCTGGAGGACTACGCACTTGTCAAGGTGACAGCACCAGTAATGCGCGTCATCAAGAGTGCAGACCCGAGGACAGCTGATCCAGGCGACGAAGTGGTCTACACAATCTACTATGTCAATCTCGGTTCTGGAGTGGCGACAGATGTGGTCATACAAGACACAATACCACCGGAGACTGAGTTCGTTTCCTCATCACCAGTATACAACAGCGTGAGTGGAAACACCTACACCTGGAACATAGGCTCGCTGGACCCAGGAGAAGACGGCTACATCACAATAACCGTCAAAGTGAAGGTTGGCACGCCTGACAGGACACTTCTACGAAACAATGTCACTCTGGACTACGATGACGCGAACGGCAATCCCTACCCGCAACTGGATGACCATGCGGATGTCTGGGTTACCGCACCTGTAATGGAATTCTCGAAGACTGTGGATAACAGGACGGCAGATCCAGGCGATCAGTTGGTCTACACAATCACCTACAAGAATGTGGGAACTGGAGTTGCCACGAACGTCAAGATAACTGACACAATACCTGCAGATGTGGACTTTGTGTCCTCTTCACCTCCATACAGCTCGGTTTCTGGACTTACATACACTTGGGATATCGGCACGCTGAATCCTGGAGATGGTGGAACGATAAAGATCACTGTCAAGGTCAAAGTTGGAACACCTGACCGGACACCACTGCGAAACGTGGCCATTCTCTACTATGCTGATGCGAATGGCAACGAGTACACACCAATAAGGGACTTTGCGGACGCAACAGTGACCGCACCAGTCATGGAATTCTCCAAGACGGTGGACGTCAGGCTGGCAAATCCTGGTGATGTGCTAACCTACACACTGAGCTATAAGAACACTGGCACTGGCTGGGCTTCTTCGGTTGTGGTTGTCGACACAATACCAGCCGATACGACCTTTGTCAGCTCCATTCCTTGGTTCAACAGCGTGAGCGGCGATGAGTACACATACATAATCGGGAACGTGGCACCTGGCGGAAGCGGAACCATAAAGATCACCGTGACCGTCGATGCGGGCACACCAGACAAGACGCTCCTGCGCAATAATGCCACCTTGGATTACTCTGATGCCAACGGGAACTTCATAGAACAGTTGAGCGACTATGCCGATGTCAGGGTTACTGCACCGATATTGCATCTCATCAAGAGAGCCAATGTCACTGAGGCAAACCCGGGAGACCCGATCACCTACACCATCCGCTACTGGAACTCTGGCACTGGTTGGGCATCGCTCGTAGAGATTACGGACATGATACCTGCGGACGTGACATTTGTTAGCTCAAATCCACGATATACCAGTCAATCCGGAGATTCGTATGTCTGGGAAATCGGCAACCTCAGACATGGCGATGGCGGTTCCATTGTAATCGAGGTTGTTGTGGACGCTGGTACGCCTGACAAGACCTTGTTGCGCAATCTGGCGATTCTCGAATATGCAGACGCCAACGGTAACTACTATCCGAGACTGAGAGACTACGCAGATGTCGTCGTGACAGCACCCGTGATGACACTCGAGAAACTCGCGGGATCTGCCGACATAGCCGCGTACGTCATTGTCGACTTCAGACTCAGAGTGGCAGGAGAGAAATGGCATGACGTTGTCCTGATGCTCTATGAAGAAGGCGAAGGTGTCGCTGTTGCATCCGTCACACGCTATCCAGGTTCCCCTGATGACCAGTCTGTCACAATATATGACGTCAAGATCAACATTCTTGGCAACTTCACCGCCGTAATCGAGTATACACCACTGGATGATGCAATCAACGGACAGATATGGGGCGCCGATCCGGCCTGGCTTATCCTCACTTTCGAGGACGGGAAGAGCAAGAGGCTGAAGCACACCTTCAATGTTAGGCACGAACATACTTGGCTGTGGGTCATCGATGATTTCACTCCGTTCTTGAAGGGAGCACCAGTGACCTACGAGGCTACGATTCCCTACACCATCATCTATGAGAACATTGGAACGGGCGATGCTTCCGATGTTGTGATTGTCGATACCTTCCCGGTTGGGAGCGTAATACTTGACTCCAATCCACCCTACGACTCGTGTGTTGACAACGTGTGCACCTGGAACATTGGTGATGTCCCAGCAGGAGAAATAGGCTACATCTTCGTAAACATCACCTACATCTTCGATGAGGACAGCACTACGGTGAAGAACGAGGTCACGCTGGACTACTCAGACGTGAATGGCAACTTCATCGAGCAACTGTATGCGTTCGCGAATTCGACCCTGATGATGCCTGGGAGCCACAGTATACCACCTGACGGTTCAGGTGGCTGCGATCCTGGAACTGGAACCTGCATTCCGCCAAGCGCAATCATCAGCTCTCCAGCAAGCGGCTCATACTACTGGATTGGCGATACAGTCGAGTTCGACGGTTCCACCAGCTCTGATGACGTGGAGATAGTGTCCTACTTCTGGAGCTTCGGGGACGGGGCGACAAGCACACTAGTCAGTCCAAGCCACGTGTTCGCAATGCCTGGTACGTACGCCGTCAAGCTGACCGTGACAGATAGCGATGGAGTGACCGCCACCGACTACGTGCTCGTGTTCGTTGGAAAGAAGGGACTGAGCGCGGTCATCGAGCTACCAACGCAGGAAATGGTCTTCGAGGGAACCACGGTTGAGTTCTCAGGCATGGCGGCCTACCATGGATTCGAGGGTCCGTTCTACTGTCATTGGGACTTCGGTGACGGAACAAGCTCACCAGACTGCACGACCTCGCACTACTTCGGAGATGACGGAACGTTCACAATAACCTTCTCTGTCTTCGATGATTATGGCAACGAGGCATCTGAGACCATAGAAATCACCGTCCTGAACGTCAAGCCCACAGTCAGCGTAACAAGGAATCTGTATGGACTCGAAGGATATCCGGTCCACTTCACTGCGTACGCAACCGACCCAGGCGATGATGAACTGACCTTCACATGGGACTTGGGCGATGGTACAATAATGACTGGCACGGACTTCTATCACCTCTATGTCGACAACGGTCGCTATCTTGTGACACTGACGGTCACAGATGGGGACGGAGCTACAGTGGTCAAGCTGGTAACAGTGCACATCAAGAACCTACCACCCACAGCCAATGCAGGCGTGGTCAAATACGCACAAGTGGATGAGCCTGTGTTCTTCACTGGTTCGATATCTGATCCTGGTGCCCTTGACTCATTCAGAGTAATGTGGTCCATGGGTGACGGTACAACAATTGACGGAGAGCTCAGTCCGGTGCATGTGTACAGAACTGAGGGAGTCTACACAGTCAGATTCATCGTGACGGATGAATCTGGAGGAAAGACAGTAGCTGTGACAAAGGTCTATGTGACCAGGTCCCTCAGCACAGTCCTGAACCCGCCAACACAGTGGGACGATACAACGACCCCGATAGTGGTGGATGAAGACAAGCCAGTCACGGACGAAGCTCCGCTGCCTCTGGCCGCGATTGCCTTCATACTCCTGGACATCATCGCGCTGGCTGCTGGTTCCGGCGTATGGTTCAGAAGCCGTGGCAAGCTGTGGAAGTAATCCGACAAACTTTCATTCCTTTTTTCTATTGGGTAGCGTTAGTCATGAAGAAATGGTATTCCATCGTTGGAAACAGAAAAATACCAATAGTGAGACGTTCATAATTAAGGAAAAGCCTCAAGGGAGAATGTGGGTTGTTTACTACTGGCAGAGGAGGAAATACGCTGAGGATTGTGGCGATAGTCTTCATTCTTCTACTGCCGACAAGTGCTGTAATGACTCCCGTCGAAAGGGAGATGTCCACCTCTAAGCAGACCTTCCTGAATGTGTACGATCTAAAATACACAATGCTGAACGTACCTTTCACCTCGAGGGTTGTGGACAGTATCGGGAATGTGGGGCTTTACACTTCGATAGAGATTGATTCGAATGACAACCCGCGTATCAGCTACTACGACGAGTCCAGCGGAGATTTGAGATATGCAAGATGGACTGGATTTGGTTGGCTGGTTGAGACAGTTGAGAGCGATGGGAACGTTGGCCTGTACACTTCCTTGGAGTTGGATGCGAATGACCGTCCGCATATCAGCTATTATGATCAAACCAATGGTGAGCTCAAATATGCTTGGCATAACGGCATTCAGTTCCAGATTCGGATCGTTGACGACGTGGGAGACGCTGGGCTTTATACATCCCTGGCACTGAACTACAGCAATTCACCTTTCATAAGCTACTACGAGAAGACCAATGGAACTCTCAGATTGGCTAAAATGAATGGTACATCATGGGAAACGGAGGATGTCGATGATTTGGACGATGTGGGCCTTTTCACCTCCATTGCGCTGGATTCTGAGGAACAACCGCACATAGCCTACTACGATGCCACGAACGGCGATCTGAAATACATTGAAAGAAATGAGACAAATTGGATTGCCCCCAAGGTCATTGACGGGGCGGGAGATGTAGGTCTCTATTCATCCCTGGCCATAACCCCCAATGACATCAGATACATCAGTTACTATGACAAGACCAACGGGGACCTGAAAATAGCCTATTTCAAGAACTATGCAATGGACGTTCGAAGGGTTGACAGTACTGGAATAAGGGGATTGTACACCTCCCTTGCACTTGATTCCGGTGGCTCCCCGCACGTAACATATTATGACCAGACCGATGGAAGCCTAAGATATGCTAGAATAATCAGCGGTTCCTGGGTATCTTCGGAAATCCAAGAACTAATGCTCGCCGGCCTGCACACTTCGGTTGCAATCGACTCCAGAGACAGACCTCATGTCAGCTTTGCTGCTTCTGACTTTTACGGATCCTTTGACCCTGCTGTCGGGATGGATTGCGACCAAATGGATGATTGTACGGACATACATGTAGTCTGGCAAGAAACTGGGGAGACTTCGAACAACGTATACCAACGGATCTACTACAGAAGGAGTCTGGACAAGGGTAAGACCTGGGACATCCAGATGTTTCCCGTATCAAGCGCATGGAGACATTTCGCAGGATATCCCAACGCCCTCTTCTCCGGGCCACCCTCCATCTCTGTGGTTGGAAAGACGATACATGTGGTCTGGGCTCACGAATATAGGGTTGGATTCTCCACTAGGAATGGCATTTTCTATCAGCAAAGTACGGACAACGGAGATACATGGCTGAATGAGGAGGTCCGGATAGACGGCATGCCCTCCATGGGCCCATCAATTGGAACACCGAACTCGGTGTCAGTCCATGCCGATGAAGAGTACGTCAATGTGGTATGGGATCGTTACCTGAGAGTCTACCACACCCGATCCCTCGTTAGTGAAGCCGTAACCCCTGAGGGTTGGAGCGGGGATTTTGGGAAGTACAGCTCTATAGCCCTGGACCCATTGGGACATCCCTACATAGCCTCATTCGAAAGCACACGCGGCGACCTGAGAATCTCGGGGAGTTCGGGTAATGGAGAATTCGACACTCAGATAGTGGACAGAATCGGCGCAGTGGGTCAGCATGCATCACTGGCACTCGACCACAGAAGCTATCCCTACCCCCACATCAGCTATTACGATGAGACCCAAGGGGACCTTAAGTATGCTCGGTGGGATGGGAACGCATGGATTGTTGAGACCATAGAAAGCGGAGGAAATGTAGGACTCTATACCTCCTTGGCTCTGGATTCAGACAATTATGCTCGCATCACCTACTATGACAAAACCATGGGGGATCTGAAGTACGCAAGATGGGACGGCACGGATTGGATATTCACCAGAGTGGAGGACCTCGGGGATGTTGGCCTCTACACATCACTGGCCCTGGACGATGAGGACTACCCGCACATTAGCTACTATGACAATACGACAGAACATCTGAAATACGTTCGTTGGAACGGAACCGATTGGGTCTTCAAGGTCGTCGACAACTCATCAGGAGTTGGCAAGTACTCCTCAATCGCGCTGGATTCACAAGACCTTCCTCACATCAGCTATTATGATGAGACCAACCAGCATTTGAAATATGCACATCACGATGGAATCGGTTGGAACATCGGTTTCGCTGACCCATCCGACCAAGTAGGGGAATTCACCTCAATAGCGATTGACAGCAACGACAGACCACACATAAGCTACTACGATGGAGACCAGACAAGGCTGAACCACGCAGTTCTGGAGGCAACGGGATGGCAAACAGAAGAGCTGGATAATGATGGCGATGTCGGGAAGTATAGTTCATTGGTTCTGAGCCCGAACGACAATCTGCATGTGAGTTACTATGACGAGACAAACCAGAGGCTGAGGTATTACAGTACCATACTGCCCTGGCTGATACAGGATGCATACCAAGATGAGATGATATCCTATCCGTTCTGGGGAATTGTCAGAAGTAAATACCAGACCGCAGGACATCCCCAAATCGTAGGGGAGAATGGCTATGTCTCCATAGTCTATATTGAAATGGCTACTCCTCTTGGTGATCTGAAATATGCAAAGTGGAATGGAACGAATTGGAAGACAGAGAGGGTGGATGAGGATGGATTGGTGGGTTCCTATGCATCCCTGGCTCTGGATTCGATGGATAATCCGCACATCAGCTACTATGATGAGGGCGAAGCTTGGTTGAAATATGCGAAATGGAACGGGACAGGGTGGGAAACTGATATCGTTGACAGTGAAGGTGACGTGGGACTCTTCACTTCAATTGCAGTCGATTCTAATGACTATCCCCATATCATCTATTTGGACTTCTGGAACGGGCCCATGAAATACGCCCGGTGGGATGGCGTGGAATGGCACACCGAAGTTGTCGGCACAGAATTTGGTGCCGCAGCTGGTTGGTATTCGTCCATTGCACTGGACAAGAAAGATCTGCCCCACATCAGCTACTACAGTTGGGCAAACACGAACATCTACTACGTGTACTCTGACGGAAAGGACTGGATCTTCGATCTTGTTGACAGTCGAGGATGGCAACAGAACTCAATCGCATTAGACTCCAATGATAGACCGCACATCAGCTATGGGGAGAGACGTGAACTAGGCCTTGCGTACTCATATTGGAACGGCACGAACTGGGTGAGAGAAATCATTGATGATTACTCCTCTCCCTATGTCGGCACACACTCATCAATCGCCCTCGATGAAGAGGATATGCCCATGATCAGCTACTTTGATGAGAACTTACATGACCTCAGATTCGCTCGACCTGGCTTGGACACATGGGACACCGAGAAGGTTGATTCATCGCTCGCGGTTGGATTGTACACTTCACTTGAGGTTGATGACTATGGGGTTGCCCACATCAGCTATTACGACGAGACACAGGGGGATCTCAAGTACACAAAATGGGTCCCTGGTGGTTGGAGCCCTGAGACAATCGATACGGAAGGCGATGTCGGGATACACACCACTCTCAGATTGGATTCCAAAGGATATCCACACATTTCATATTACGACTATTCTGGGGGTACTGGAGTGTATCATACCAGAGGGTTGAGCAGTGGGAATGATTCCTGGTCAACTCCAGCGCTCGTTGGAGAAGAGTTGGGAATTACACCCTTCAATCCAAGTGTAGCTGTGGAAGACCAGTACGTCCATGTGGTATGGGCGGGAATTGGCACGCTATCCAGGGGTTCCCAGTTATTCTACAGTAGAAGCACAGATTACGGCCAGAGCTGGAGTGAGGATGAAACAAATGTGGCTGACGAAGTCCTGTACGGCGATTGGTTCTACGGGTTTCCTCAAGTCCAGGTGAGCGGAGCGACCGTACATGTTCTCTGGCAGCGCATGGAATGGTTCATCCCAGGCGTCTCCAATTCAGAAATGATGTATG
>CP070767.1:1838629-1843838 GCA_020345725.1 Methanobacteriota archaeon
GATGTTCGCCAGGCACACCCTATACGACAAGGCGATAGAGAAGGTGGACGCGGATGATCTTCATAGCATTTTCGCGGACATCATAACAACCTGGTACGAATCCCATCTTAGAAGGAACAGGGACATCATCCTGAGGCACCTCAAAGAGAGCTACAAGAACGTGGAGACCTTCACGCAGTAAGATCTCGTTTGACCGAGTTGGTTTTCGAGGAATGTCGAAGTCAGCATGCTCCATCACTGGATTATTTCGACAATAAACGAATTGCATAACAGCAAAAAGCGAAAATGTATTATACCATCATGAGAGTTACGATGCATGCACTCTGCGAAGTTCGACCCAAAACACATGTCGATTTTGGAGGATGAGGACCGAAATGAAATCCTGGACGTAAACAAAGTGATCGATTCTGTCTCACCCCACTTGGGAAACAGGGTTGCCGACATAGGATGTGGAACCGGGTTCTTTTCAATCCCCATATCAGCGAGACTCCGTCCTGAAGGAGAGGTATTTGCCATTGACATGGACAATGCCATGCTGGAGAGACTCAAGGAGAACATAGTGGAAAAAAGCGGGATAAGACCCATCAAATCCAGGGAGAAGAACATCCCGAACGTCGAGGACAGCTCAGTCGATTCCTGTTTCATGGTGAACGTGTTGCACGAGCTTGAAGGGAATGGGACACTGCGTGAAGCCTACAGAATTCTGAGACCGGGTGGACACCTAATCCTGGTAGATTGGAAGAAGGTCAAGATGGACTTTGGGCCACCTTACAAGGTGAGAATACCTGAACGGGACGCGATAAGACGGTGCGGGGATGTCGGATTCGAGCTGGAGAAAACCTTCTACGCTGGGCAGTACAACTACGGTCTATTGATGATCAAACCTGGGGAATGAAAGCCTCCTTCCTTGGCACCACCACTTTCACCCACCTCTCCCGCTAACTCTTATAAGCGAACGGGCGATAACCTATTGGTGATAGTTTGGCTTCCAAATCGATAGAAGAGTTGCCAGGAGTAGGGCCCGCAACTGCCGATAAATTGCGGGAAGCCGGATTCAATGACGTCATGGCGATAGCCGTGGCTTCACCTCAGATGCTGGCCGAGGCGGCAGAACTGGGACAGAGCTCAGCACAGAAGATAATTCTGGCCGCGCGGGTGGAAGCGGATGTCGGGGGATTCGAGACAGGAGACACGATACTCGAAAGAAGGAAGTCCATTGGCAGACTGACCTCAGGCTCAAAATCACTGAATGAACTTTTGGGAGGAGGATTCGAGACCCAGGCAATCACCGAGCTCTATGGAGAGTTCGGTTCAGGGAAGACCCAGATCGCCCACCAGCTTGCAGTAAATGTCACTCGCCCCGCAGATGAAGGCGGACTGGAGGGTGAGACGCTGTGGATTGATACCGAGACCACTTTCAGACCCAGTAGGGTCAAGCAGATGGCGACTGCACTTGAATTGGACCCAGACAAGATACTGAAGACAATCCATGTTGCGAGAGCGTTCAATTCCCATCACCAGATGCTCCTCATCGAGAAGGCCATGGAAGAGGCCGAGAAGTTCCCGATCAAGTTGCTCGTTGTGGATTCCATGACAGGACATTTCAGGGCGGAGTATATTGGAAGGGGTGCCCTTGCTGAGAGACAGCAACTCCTGAACAGACATATGCATGACCTGCTTCGTTTTGGAGATGTGCACAATGCGGCGATCTGCGTCACCAACCAAGTCCAGGCCAAGCCCGATGCCTTTTTCGGTGACCCGACAAGACCGATCGGGGGGCACATAGTTGGCCACACCGCAACCTTCAGAATCTATCTCAGAAAAAGCAAAGGTGGGAAACGGATAGCCAGGCTGACTGATTCACCCAATCTACCGGAAGGAGAAGCAGTCTTCATCGTGACAGAGGAAGGAATCAAGGATTAGTCTTCACAACCGCTAAATATCTATCTGAACTTACTCCAGCTGTATGGAAGTTCATTTCATAATGGGTGAAGGTTTCGACGCGAACGTATTCTTCATTGAAGCTGAGAAGCCCATCCTCATTGATGCTGGTACGGGTTGGAACATTGCAAAGGCTGTCGGAACAATAGAACAACACATCGATCCGAAGGAGATTGAAACCATTGTTCTCACTCATCGGCACATTGACCATGTTGGAGGGGCCGCAGAACTCTCCCACATCTGCCAGGCTCAACTATACGCTTCCATTGACGAGGCTCCACCCCTCATAAGCGGAGACAGGGCAACAACGGGATCCATGATGTTCAACATACCTCTTGACAAACTGGATATATCAATTCTCAAGTACGATGATGAAGTTGACCTTGGAGATGCTAAGCTCAAGATCATTCACACACCAGGCCACACGATGGGCAGCATCTCACTCTATCATGAAGAGACCAAATCGCTTTTCTCGGGAGACACTGTCTTTGCAGACGGTGGGGTGGGCAGATGGGATTTCGAAACGGGCAGCTACCGACAGTTAGTGGCCTCAATCGAGATGCTGAAGGAAATGGGCCCGAAGAATCTCTATCCCGGTCATGGCCCTTACGTGGAAAATGAGGCCACCGAGCACATTGGAACCTCCCTAAAGTTTTTGAGGTATGCTGAGATATTGTGAAGTGCATGAAGAAGTTCAAGAGCCCCTTGGATGACAGCCAACTAGAGGAGGTCATTGAGGTTCTGGAGAATGACGGGACTGTCGTATATCCCACAGACACATTGTATGGATTGGGAGCGAATCCTTTCAGTGAAGATGCGGTAAGAAGGATGTTTGAGATCAAGAGGAGGCCTCTTGACCAACCTGTTTCTATCGCTGTGTACGACATCTCTCAAGTCAGGGAATATGTTGAGCTCACTGATCTTGCTCGTCATACCACTAGGGAGTTTCTTCCCGGACCCCTTACCATTCTTCTGAAGAAGAAGGATCCAGACTCGCTTCCAATCGTCTCGAGCAGGACCAGGATCGGAATCCGTATTCTGGATCACCCTGTTGCCCTTCCAATACTCGAGAATTTCGGTCCAATCACATCCACCAGCGCCAACTTGCACCATTACGATCTCCCTTGTGATGTTGAGGAAGCAATCAAACAACTGGGGGATACTGTCGATATCTACATAGACTCAGGAAGATGCCGATACGGCCAGGAGTCAACCGTTCTGGACGTCTCCTCGGACTCGCCAAAGATAATCAGGCCCGGAGTCATAAGTCACGAAAGGCTGCGTATCAATGAAGAATGAAGTCCACCAGAAGTACAAGAAGGCCGGAGAGATAGCCAAAGAAGCAAGGGAACATGCACTGAGCCTTGTAGGAGAAGGTACAAGTGTTTTGGAATTGGTTGAGGAAGCAGAGAATCTCATAAGGAAGAGAGGAGCCAAGCCTGCATTCCCCATCAACGTGGCTATCGATAGCATTGCTGCTCATTTCACACCCCGTTCAGATGATAGGCTCAGACTGGAGAGAGGGAATATTGTGAAAATCGATGTGGGTGTTCATGTTGACGGGTACATCGGTGACACGGCAGCCACATCTGAAGTGGGAACAAGGAACTGGTCCAAGCTCATAGATGCATCCCAAATCGCCTTAGACATCGCGACGGAGCTGGTGAAACCAGATGCCCCCATCCGAATGATCGGCGGAGCGATCGAAAGATCAATCCAACAGTCGGGTTACAAACCAATCACTAATCTCACTGGACATAATCTGAGGAGGTTTTCCCTCCACAGCGGTAAGAGCATACCCAACATCATGGACGACACGACAGACAAGACGCTCCAGGGAGAGGCCCTGGCTATAGAACCGTTCGCCACCAATGGATCAGGCCGGGTGGATGGGAGGAAGAGCGGGAACATCTATCGATTCGTTAAGAAGGGTGACGCCAAGAAGCCCAAGGCAAATGAGCTGCTGGATCGCATAGAAAAGGAGTTCAACACTCTGCCTTTCGCAGAGAGATGGTGCACCAGATTCGAGAAGAAAGCTCCCGCATACATACAACGTCTTGTGAGAAGAAGGCTGGTCTATGCATACCCCATCCTCAGCGATACTGGCAAAGGGATGGTCTCCCAGGCGGAACACACGATAATTGTGACCAAGGATGGCTGCGATGTTACCACACAATGAAATCGACACCCAGAGTATCGATTCTACTACAAAACAGCAGAAAATGGCCAAAAGGTTTATTATTCAGAGAGAAAATTCTCTGTACAAGACACGGGGATAAACAGTGAGTGATATAAAACGAATGGTTCTCGATGTTTTGAAACCACACAACCCATCTATTGTAGAATTGTCCAGAAGACTGAGCAACATTAACGGTGTAGTTGGAGTGAACTGCACTTTGGATGAGGTCGACCAGGACACAGAGAGCATTAAAATCACCATAGAAGGGCCCAATGTGGATTTTCCGAAGGTCGAGAAGGCGATAAGGGAATGTGGCGCGGTAATACACTCGGTTGACAGCGTTTCGGCAGGCAAGAAGCTTGTTGAAGAGGTTGAAACACCTCAGGACAGGTAGCTTTTCAGCTTTTCTGCCACCTTCCTCAAGGCTTGCGTCTTGGATTCTCCAATTGGTATCAGAATTCTGCCCTTTCGTTCTTGAGTAGGATGAGTGCTTCCTTCCTCTAATATAACGTCATAGCCAGCATCCGCGGCCGCTTTGGCAATCAAGTCAATCTTCGGTGAGGGGACTGCCAACTTCTTGGGCACCCTTCTACCTTCTTTTCTGCTCTTTCGAGAATCAAAATAGATAGGCCAGATTACAAGATGTTCTCTAGCCATTGTCATCACTTGGAAGCCTTTTCAAGTACGGCGTTGATCACTCCATCCTGCCCGGGGCTCGATGTCACCCTTGCCACGCCAATCTCAGTCTGGATGGTCGCACCTTTGGTGATTACGTTCCTCTGTACGAAGTGCGGATTGGCAGGATTTGTCTTCACTGTGACTATCTTCACTCTCTTGGTCTTCTTCGTCTTGGGATCCACTACATTGGCATACTCGGCACCTAGAACTCTTGCCTTGGGGGATCTTCCACCCCGGGTCCTATAGAGCTTGTGCTTGGCGGACCCTACGGTAGCGTATTGCTGCTCTGTCACAATCTCGAATTTCTTCTTCTTTCGGGCGTATCTTCTCCTACCGCCAGACGTCGTCCTTTTGGACTTCCCTTGCCAGAGTGCCATGTCTTTCCTCCCTTCAATGATGGGTAGCATATAA
>CP070767.1:1843938-1856287 GCA_020345725.1 Methanobacteriota archaeon
ATCCATCTGTATCTTACCGCTGAGTCTCAATCGTGACCCGACCCCTGCGTTCAGCCTCTCATCATCCTCGAGAACAACTGTGGCCTCGACAACAGCATCCAGGGCACTTCCGCCCCCATCCAAAATATCGAAACCCAGCTTGCCGGCCTTCTCTGCGGCATCCAAGACATTCTCTGTGGACCCGGCCCCGCAGTGAGTGACCATTATGATGGTCATGAAGGTGAATCCCAAATCCTTTAGAAAACCCTTTTGTCAATTCCAAGAATGAGGAGAGAAAGGATAAATAACAAAGTTCGTAATGAACTCTCGATAGAATGGCTGTCATAGAAGCCGATCGCGTAACCAAGAGATTCGACAAGATAACAGCGCTCTACGATGTCAGTCTGGCGGTGGACAACGGCAACTTCTTCGGGCTCTTCGGTCCAAATGGGGCTGGAAAGACAACATTGGTGAAAATCCTCACTGGACAGCTCCTTCCCAGTTCTGGAAAGGCTTTGGTGGACGGAGTGGACGTCATCAAGAATCCGATGGAGGTCAAGAGACGGATCGGAATCGTACCTGAAGTGGAATCACCACCTAGCTATCTGACATCTCACGAATATCTCTACTTCGTTTGCAGGGTTCGGAACGTCAAGAACATAGAGAGTAAGATTGAACACTGGCTCAAATTCTTCGAAATGGAGGATGCTGAGAGCAAGATATGCCGAGACCTCTCAAAGGGCGCCAGACAGAAGCTCATGCTTGCCTCTGCTTTCATCCACGAACCTGATATCTTCTTCCTGGACGAGCCTTTCATCAATCTGGATCCAATCTATCAGAAGAAGGCCAAAGATTACATGGTGGAGTGTGCTGGGAAGGGAAAGACAATCTTCATGTGCTCCCATCTACTCGATATTGCTGAAAAGCTCTGCGACAGAGTTGCGATAATCAATGGGGGCATGATAATCAAGTCCGGCAGCCTGGACGAGGTCAGGGGAGAGGAGAAGGACCTGGAGAGCGCCTTCCTTAAGATCATGACAGACCGGAGAAAGTGAGATGAGAACCCTCGTTCCTCTGATGCTCAAAGAAGAGTTCAGGATGCATACTTCCTATTCCAGCAAGTACATGTTCCTGGCCTTTCCGGCAATGACAATCTTCTTCTCGTTCGCAATTGCAATCACGTCGGAGCGGATTTTCGAAGCGACTCCCATGAGCCAGCTAATGCTGATGATCCATGTGGGTGTCTTCATCTACGGCATAAGTGTTGGCGCATTTGGTTTTCTGGGAAGGATGTACGTGGAGAGGCAATGGGGTGAGAGGGGCTTCCTGGTTGCTGTTCCCCAGACACTTCCGATATCCTTCAAGAAGACCTTCTTTGGACTGTACTTGAGAGATGTCATATTCTATGTCTTACTTCTGCTGCTTCCAGCTACAATCGGACTGGCAGCTTCCATACCGATCACACATTTCCAGATCACTTCCGTTCTCTTCCTCTTTGTATCAGCCTTCTTGTCCTTCCTCATAGGCATATCACTGAGCTTCTTCGTATCTGTGGTGTACATAAGGAACACTCCCGCGTTCATTGGGTTAATTGTGGCCCTGTTCGTTCTTTTCATCGGCCATGGTATCTTTGGCTGGTTCCCACTGGAATACATTCTCCCTGGGCTTGGATTCCAGTACAGTCTCCCGCCGTTCACGCTCAATCTCGAGTACATAGCGGCCTACCTCATTCTGGCTGTGGCTCTGGTCATTCTCTTCGATTTGCTATCCGTCCTGTTGGTCCAAGAGAAATTCGAGCCAAAAAGGTCGGGCAAGGTCGAATATTCGCTACCGGGAGTTGAGAAGAGGGTCACATTCGCAAAGAAGTATACGACTCTGCTGAGCAAGGAACTTGTGGACCTGGCCAGAAGCGGAACGGTCACCAAGATGTTCTTCTCTTTCGTCACTCCACTCTTATTCCTGAGCTTCACGGCCTGGTTCGTCAGGACGGGTCTTGCCCTTCCCGTCGGTTTCAACACCGTCTTTTATGGTGCGATGGTGGGGTTCTTTGGCGTACTCCTCTACAGCTGGTTGAACAATGTGGATGTCACTGATTACTACTCCACACTCCCTGTCACCGTCCCTCAAGTCATAAGAACGAAGCTCATCGCATTCCTCATAATGACCACATGGATAAGCACCATCTTCGTCCTTGCAATCAGCTGGTTGAATAACGACACGAATCTGTTATGGTTGGCCCTACCGGTAATGTTCATCGTTTCAATTTACATGGTGGTGATGATTGCGTATCTAACAGGCCTACGAACAAACAGCTTTCTATTCGATCCTGGAGTGCTCATCAAGTTCAGCATAATGTCAATCCTACCGGACCTCTGCTTGACGATACTCTCCTTCACACTCTTGGATCCCGGGCAAGTCATATTCTCAGTAACAGGGATTGTACTAGTGTGCGCGATATTGATTGGAACCACTTACATCCTCTACCGGGGAATTGACCAGAAGTGGGGCAGATCGGAGTTCGGAGACTGAGTGTTTGATTCCAATGATAGCGTTCAGTGCTCCTCAGTCCAGGTTGGCAACAACGGCCAATAATGGCCAGACTGGCGAAATTCCATCATAAACCTTTTTATCCATATACGTCGATATACGTAAGCTCATATGAACCGAATCAAGGTAGTAAGCGAGGCTGCTGAACTCGTACCTATTCTAAGAGCTGTTGACACCAAGGTGAAGAGAGAGGTGTTCAAGGAAGTCACCGAGAATTGGTGCACAGCTAAAGATATTGAGAACAAGTTCGGCGAGGAAGGGCTCGACGCTCTCAAGTTCTTTGAGAAGATGAATCTTGTCGAAACGAAATGGCAGTCCTCGGAAAACGAGCCCGAAAAGGCGTATCACAGTTTCTACAGTTCCTTTCACATAGATGCCTCATCCACCGTTCACGAGATAAGCGACATCCTGGCCGCTGCCGTGATGGATGATGAGGATTATGAGAAGCTGGAGAAGAAGATCTACAGGTTTGTCGGAGAAGAAGGCAAGTTCGTAGGTGACGTAGCAGAGAAGGTCAAGATCTCACAGACACTACTGAGGGGGTTAGTCAAGAGGTCGTCCAGGCTGGAATACAGAGGACACAGAATAGAACGGTTGCTTTGATGGGGGTGACTAAGTGGAGGATGAGAACTGGGAGGAAAACCCCTTCGAGAACCGCCCCATCGTGAAGAAAGATTCTGAGAAAAAGAAAGAAGACAAACCGCCTTCTGAGGAAAAGGAGAGTTTTGAGGCCAGCATTGAGAGAAGCCCCCCACCACCGAGCCCGCCTCCCCCGACAGCAAGCATGGAAGATGAGAACCCTTTTGAAACAAGGTCGGAGACACCTCTCGCTCCTGTAGATGATGATGAAGTGAACCCTTTTGAGAATGTCCCCTCTGAAACAGGATATGGATATGGTGATGAGGATGTTCTGGAGTATGATGAGTTCGACAAGAGCAAGCTGGCTTTTGTGTCTGGCATTGGGTTCGTGGGTTTGGGCTTCATCCTCTATTTCTTTGTGATTGAACCCAATATCCCGAACCTCATGACGTTTTCAATAATTGCCATAATATTGTCGACGATCGTCGCTTTCTTCTATCTCTTCGATGATTTGAAAATCCGCACCACCAAACTGACCGAGAGGGGAGCACGCTTCATCTCTGGGATCTTCTTCATGGTCCTTACGATACTGTTCATCGTCGCATTGATGACCTACTGGCCAAGCATAAGCAATATGGACTTGACAAGCCCGATTGTGCTCACAGTTGTCATTGTGCTAACGAACGCCAGTGTTGCTCTGTTTCTCTATTCGATGTTGTGGGAAGAGTAGTAAGGTTCAGGCTATTCGTTGTATTCATCAGAGAATATGTCTTCCTCTTCTAGATCGATATCCTCTTCCTCGAGGTCTTCTTCCTCCTCAAGTTCCTCTTCGTCCTCCTCGAAACCTTCCACTTCCTCGGGTCTACCTCGTCTCATTGACATGAACAAGGCAATGACAAGCAGGATTATTACAATCAGGAATATGACCCATCCATAGTCCCGAAGAGCGTCCGGCTCTTGTCCCGGTATTTCTCCAGCTTCTTGAGTGGTGAATGTGATTTCGCTAGCTGTAGCCAGTCCGTTACCTGAGGCATCTGAAGCACCCGTGGTGACTGCGATACGATACGTTGTTCCATAGTCCAAGTCCTCTGAAGGAATGAAGTACAAAGTCCTGCCATCCGTGGACCATGCTTTCGTCCCTGGCACTTCGGTTGTATCCTCCATCAAGCTGAACGATGTCTCCGTGGAAGTCTGGTCCATTTCTTCATTGAATGTCACGCTTAAGTCGGAGGTTACGCCTACACCAGTTGCTCCACTGGAAGGTGTCGAACTTTCGGTTGTGGGAGCGGTTGTGTCCAACTCGATCTCATCGAAATAGGTGGCGGACAACAGGCCAGCGTTGTCCATCACTTGATTGAAGACCCAATTGGTCCCATCGCTGCCTACCAGAAAATACACCCATGTTGTACTCGGTGATTGCCAAGGTTCTGTGTCCCAAAGACCATCAGAGCTTAACCTGATCTGATAGACACCGGATGTTGCATCGAAGTAGGTCAATGTAAGGGTGACCGATGTTGATTTCGTAGAGGTGTTTCCATCATCGATTATGATCGATCCTGTTGGCTCTGTGCTATCCAACACAATGGAATCTGAATAGGAGATTGATTCCAACAACGTGACATCCCTGAGTTGGTAATAAACGGTCTTGGCTCCATCACCGCTAGGAAGCACCCATGCTTTCGAATCCGAGGGGGCCTCCCATGATTCGGTGTCCCATACTCCATCATCACTGTACCTGACCTGATACACACCAGAACCTGAATCCGAATAGCTGAGTGTCAGTGTCACACTGGGCGTGGTCGTCCACGAATCTCCATCATTTGCGACTATGGACCCCGTCGGTCTGGTCGTGTCAAGACCTATGTCATCTGAGAATGTGGCCGACATAACCCCTGCACTGTCCATAACCTGATAGTAAGCTGTCTTTGTTCCGTCTCCACTCGCAAGCAGCCACGGCTTTGCGGTGGCAGGGTTCTCCCAAGGTTCGGTGTCCCAAACACCGTCGTTACTGTACCGTACCGAGTATGGGCCTGATCCTGTATCAGAGTATGTTAGAGACAGTGTCACTGACCCTGAGGTTGTCCACAAATCGCCGGAATTAATCTCGATTGAACCAGTCGGTGGAGTAGTGTCCAAGACTATGTCGTCCGAGAAAGTGGCGGAAAGTGATCCAGCGTTGTCTGAGACCTGATAGTATGCAATCTTCGTTCCATCTCCCGATGAGAATGTCCAGGCCTTGGTCGGAGAGTAGGCCTCCCAGGGTTCGGTATCCCACACACCGTCATCACTATATCTGACTTGGTCCACACCTGACATCGTGTCTGAATACATCAAGCTCAAGGTAACAGAAGTTGTGGATGTCCATGAGTCACCATTATTGATGACTATCGATCCTGTCGGTGGCGCAGTATCCAGGCCTATGAAATCGAAATACGTGACGGATTCCAAGCCAACAATGTCTCTCACCTGGAAGAAGACGACCTTCATGCCATCTCCGACTTCGAGTGTCCAAGCTCTTGTCGGTGATGGAGCCTCCCATATCTCGGTATCCCATACTCCGTCGTTACTGAACCTAACTTGATCGACACCGGACGCCAGATCAGAGTAGGTAAGTGTCAATGTCACAGAACCGGAATTCGTCCATTCGTCCCCGCTGTTGACCACTATGGAGCCCACTGGTACTGTGCTATCAAGGCTAATGTCATCAGAGTACGCGGCAGATATCCAACCCGCATTGTCCACTATCTGGAAATACACAGTTTTGATCCCATCCCCAGGTTCCAGAACCCACATCCTCGATGCTGATGGGAACTCCCAGGGTTCAGTATCCCATACACCGTCGTTGCTGTACCTGACTTGGTAGACGCCTGACGCCGTGTCACCATAGGTGAGATTGAGAACAACGGTCGTTGTTGTCGTCCAAGCATCCCCATTGTTTATCACAATCGTGCCAGTTGGAGATGCGGTATCCAAGGCGATATCATCGGAATAGGTGGGAGACAACAAGCTAACATTGTCCATGATTTGGTAGTAAACCGTTTTGATACCATCCCCAGCAGTTAGTGTCCACGCCCTTGTCGGGGAGGGTGCTTCCCAGAGCTCGGTGTCCCAAACTCCATCGTTGCTGTACCTTACCTGATTGACTCCAGATGAAGAATCTGAATATGTCAGTGTCAAGCTCACAGAAGTTGAGCTCGTCCATCCGTCATCATTGTTGATGATTATGGAGCCGCTCGGAGAGCCTGTGTCCAAGATTATGCTGTCCGAATAGGTCATCGACTCAAGGTTTACATTATCCATGACCTGGAAGTATACAGTCTTGAGGCCGTCTCCTCCTGGTACTATCCAGGCTTTGGTTACGGTTGGAGGTTCCCAAGGCTCTGTGTCCCAAACACCATCGTTACTGTATCTCACCTGACCTACTCCAGATGAACCATCTGAGTATGTCAGAGAAAGAAGCACAGAAGTTGAGTTGGAGTGAGAATCTCCGCTGTTTACTATTATGGAGCCCGTCGGGGGCATAGTATCCAGACCTATGTCATCTGAGGAGTTGAACATCCAACCTGCGTTGTCTTGGACCTGATAGGTGACCGTCTTTGCACCATCTCCCGCTTCTAGCGACCACGCCTTTGTTGGTGAAGGAGCCTCCCAGGGTTCAGTGTCGAATAGGCCATCATTTGAATATCTCACACGCCAGACACCGGATGTTACGTCATTGTAGGTAAGGTCGAGAACCACATCTGTGGACTTGGTCCAGGAGTCTCCAGCATTGACTGACACAGTGCCGGTCGGTGGAGTGGTATCAAGGGTAATTTCGTCGAACCTTGTCGAAGACAACAGGCCCGCTCTGTCGCTGACCTGGAAGTAGACCCTCTTCAGTCCATCACCGCTGTCCAGTACCCAGGGTTCTGTGTTGCTCAGCATTTGCCAAGGTTCGGTATCCCACACACCATCATTGCTGATCCTCATCTCATAAGGACCAGATCCAGTGTCCCCGTAAGTCAACTGAAGGTTCACATTAGTAGATTGGGTGTACAGGTTGCCCGATTCAATCTGAATATTGCAGAACGGCAAGGTTGTGTCCAGTTCTATCGTATCTGAATACGTTGGAGACCAATTGCCAAACCAGTCTCTTATCACGTAGTAAACCCTCTTCATGCCGTCTCCAGCCTGCAATGTCCAGGATTTGGTTGGTGATGGATTCTCCCATGGTTCGGTGTCCCACACCCCGTCGTTGCTGTATCTTACGTCTTTGACACCCGAACCTGCGTCAGTGTATGTTAGATAGAGGGTCACGGAAGTAGTAGCTGTATACATGTCTCCAAGGTTTATGACAATAGAGCCACTAGGTGGTGTGAAATCAAATCCGGCAGCACCGCTTGCCGAGGGTGGCGTAGGCTCTTCATTTCCGGATGAGTCGTTGGCCACAGTATAGAATACATAATGGCCTTCCCCATAGGGAGCAGTGAAGACGAATGTCCCAATCTCAAAGGGTCCAGATATATTCCTATTGTATGCATATTCTTGCCATAGACCCCAGGACGAGTTGTCCGGACTGTATCGGAAGAACAACGTAATGTTCGCCAGATTGAAGTCATCGGTCGCGGTCCAATTCACGTCCATGGTAAAGGCGGGTTGCCAGTAGGGTATGATTGGATTGATCATCGACACAGGAGCCACAAGGTCTTCAAATCCTCTCTTGTAGTAGATATCGTAGTCCCCGTCTGCATCACTCGACCAAACAACATGCAATACACCATTTCCCATTGCGATTAAAGGCTTTGCCTGCTGTTCTGTACCAATGTCCATGCTGATTTCCATCTCATCCTGCCAGACTGTTCCATTGAAGAACCTGTAGTAGATGTCGTCATCACCATCTTCCCTATCCTGCCAGACAATATGAATCCTGCCACTGTCCACCGCCAGGGAAGGTTCCTGTTGATTCTCTGTCCCAGCATCATCACTGATTTCCATCTCAGGCAACCAGCTGACCCCATCATGGTGTCTGTAGTAGACGTCAAGATCACCGTCGCCATGGTCCCGCCAGGCTGTATACACTTTTCCAGTCTCGACCGCGATTGATGGATAGTACTGATGCTCATTCATCGAATCAGTGCTTATTTCCTCCTCAGCCAGCCAGCTAATGCCATCATGGTGCCTGTAGACAATATCAAAATCCCCTCCTTCCATGTCTTGCCATACGACATATGCGTGGCCAGCCTCCGCAAAGACTGCAGGGTTTTCCTGTGGCTCAACTCCAGAGTCGGTGCTAATCTGCTCCTCGGGTTGCCAGGAAGCTCCATCGAAATATCTGTAATGGATATCGGTGTCTCCACCTTCCCAGTCTTCCCACGCAACATATATCCTACCCCCTTCTGCTGCAATTGCTGGCTGCTCTTGGTTCTCCACTGCTGAATCGCCACTAAGCTCCATTTCCGGAAGCCAGCTGAACCCATCGAATTGCCTGTAGAATATGTCATAATCACCGTCCAACGCATCCTGCCAGACAACATGCACTCTTGTTCCATCTGTTGCGACAGCAGGATCGAATTGGGCTTCACCAGCAAAATCCGAGCTGATTTCAAACTCGGGCTGCCAATCTGTTCCGTCAAAGTACCTGTGCTTGATGTCATAGTCCCCATCATTGTTGTCGTGCCACACTGCATGGACTGTATTGCCTTGAACAGACAGTGAAGGTTCGTATTGGAAACCTGTTGAAGGATCGTAGCTAAGACGCACTTCGGTTTCCCAGCCAGTTCCATTGAAGTGTCTGTAGTATATGTCGGCGTCCTTGTTTCCCGTGTCAAACCAAGCAACATACGCTTTGCCATCCTCTGCGGCTATTGAAGGGTCGTCTTGGTTCTCAACTCCCAGATCGGAACTAATCTCCTGCTCTGCCTGCCAGATGGATCCGTCGTTGAACCTGTAGTAGATGTCCCTATCTCCGTCCCCATAGTCCGTCCACACGGCATGTACTCTACCGCCTTCTGCGGCAATCGAGGGTTCGTCTTGGGTTTCGGTCGCTGCATCAGAGCTGATTTCCTGTTCTGCTTGCCAGCTGACACCGTCAAAACGCCTATAGTACACATCCCAGTCCCCATCCTCTGCATCCAGCCAAACGACATACACTTCATTCCCATAAGCGGAGATTGAAGGTCTCAATTGGGGCTCAGCAGCAGCGTCTGTGCTGAGCTCAATCTCGGGTTGCCAGCTTAAGCCGTCGTAGTGTCTATAGTGTATATCACCATCTCCACCCCCGTAGTCCGTCCACACAACATGGACATCGCTACCATTTGATGCGATGGAAACACCATTTTGATTCTCAATCCCAGCATCCGTGCTTATCTCGACCTCGGGCTGCCAGCCTACCCCATCGAAGTGCCTGTAGTAGATATCATAATCTCCGTCTCCCTGATCTTGCCAGGCGACGTGAACCTTACCGTTTTCCGCAGCGAGTGAAGGGTAACTCTGAATCTCCACACCAATATCAGAGCTTATCTCCTGTCTGGGTTGCCATGCGGATCCATTGAAATGCCTGTAGTAGATATCAAAGTCCCCCCCAGTAGTGGACCGCCAGACAGCATGGGCCTCACCGTCATCCGCAGCGATTGACGGTTCATACTGCATATTGGCCCCGATGTCGGTGCTGATTTCCTCTTCTGCCCCCCAGCTTCTGCCGTTGAAGTACCTATGGTAGATGTCGTAGTCCCCATCCTTCAGGTCCTCCCAGACCACACGCACCTCGGTACCGTGTACTGCAACACATGGACTAGTCGGAGCCTGTGTGCCATCGTCGTAACTAAGCTCATACTGAGGTTCCCAGTATGTTGCGCTAACCTCCTGTGTCGGAACTATCAAAGTAAGCACCGCACACATGAAGACCGCGGCTATCTGAGTGAAAGTCACACCTATAGGTGCTGACAATCTGCGTCTTCCAGTAGCTCTCTCCTCCAATCTCTCAAATCTATTCCTTTTCATACTATGCCTCCACATAGCTTCAGGCGTAAGTATCCTAAGAGCAAGATCCTCCTACTGCTCGAAGTTGTAGAGTGCCAAAAAGAATGCGTTGCTTTAAGTCTATCGATTGAGACAATGGCATATCAGGAGAAGGGGACTAATCAGGTAGCTTTTTAAGAACGCGCTAGTATGGTGACACTTGATGGGAGACACGGATATTACGGTGCTCCGATTGGGACACAGACCCCAGCGGGACAAGAGAATCACCACGCATATTGCCCTGGTCGCAAGGGCGTTTGGCGCTAGCTCGATCCAGATATCGGAGAAGGATGCAGAGCTCGAGCATACGATCAGAGATGTTGTGGACAGATTTGGCGGTGGATTTTCCATAGAGACAGGGGTCAATTGGAAGAAGATAATACGTCAATGGGAAGGCCCAGTGGTTCATCTGACCATGTATGGAGAGCCTCTTGAAGACGTGGCAGGAGACATTGCAAAGGGAGATATCCTTGTCGTTGTGGGTGCCGAGAAAGTCCCGGGCGAGGTTTTCAAACATGCTGATCACAACGTTTCTGTGGGCAACCAACCACACTCGGAAGTGGCTGCACTGGCACTCTTCTTGGACAGGCTCACAGAAGCTGGATGGACAAGACACCAGTTCGAAGGAAGAAGGATAATAGTACCCACTAAGAAGGGCAAGACAGTCATTGATATCGAGGAAGGATATCTTTGCAATGGTGACTGCCTGGATGTCCTAAAAGAAGCTGGTTGTGAACAAGACGTTATCAAGCACTCTGAGGTTGTTACGAAATTGGCGGTGAAGATGGCTGAAGCCTGCAAGGCTGATGTAGGCCTTGTGTGAACCGCGTCAATGTTGCATGACATAGGAAGAAGTGTAACCCACGGTCCAGAGCATGGCTATCAAGGAGGACGCATCTTGAGGAGAATGGGTTTCCCAGAGAATATTGCTTCCATCGTGGAGAGGCACGTAGGCGGAGGCTTGGATGCCCAGGAATTGAGTGAGATGGACCTTCCTCCAAAAGACTTGATTCCCACCACCTTGGAAGAGAAGATCGTCTGCCTCGCTGACAAACTGGTTGATGAAGATGGAAAGAGTTCACTGGAGAAGGAAATCCAGAAACTAAGGAAGAAGGGTCTGGAGAAGTCAATACAGAGGGTCAAGGAACTGCATAGGGAGCTGACCGAAGTCTGCGGTTTCGATCCAGAAGACATTGAGATCTGAGAGCAAGCTTTATCTGAACTTGTCCGATTAGCTGACATCATGAGGAAGGGGATTGTTGGCGTTGGAATTGTGCTTACCATTATCAGTCTGATAATGATGCCTTACTTCTACCCACTGTTCGGTGTGGATTCAGCTGAGGATGCGAGTGCAAAGGTGGCCGGAGCTCCGATTGCAACTGGCCTAGACCTCAGATTCAAGGGGAAAATCGAAGAGATCTATGAATGGGGACAACACACGGAGTGGCAGACTATAGGAATTGAAGGGTTCGAAAACGTGCTTGGGCAGATCCTCGTGGTCACAACGAATGAATCCTTTGAAGTTGGCCAGGAAGTCGTCATAGAGGGGAAGTACTATGGTTTTCTCGTTTTCGGGTTTGTAGCTGGCAGCTTTGACAATAGCTCTTTTCGCTTTGAGCCAGCCAAGGTGGAAAGGGTCCCGACATTCTTGTTCTGGCTCATGTTCATAATCTTTCTCGTAGGGATTGCCCTGATTGTCGTTGGATACAAGAAGATTTGAACCCGGGTCGTGATTCCAACTACCTGAGCTCCTCCAGAGGCACTGGATGCTCTTCCAGCTTGATCTTCAAAACATGCCGTGAAGTCTTTGGAGGATACACGTCTTCGCTCCTCCCCATATCTATTATCATCTCTTTGTTGATATTCTCCACTTCCGCTTCTGGCCAGGTGGTTACCTCAATCGCATCATCCCAGTAATCGACCTTATACACGGGTATCTTGGTATAGCCCATCCTCTTCAGAGCCTCAACCCTGTGATGTCCGTCCAACACAACCAGGTAGTTCTCATCAACCAGAATTGGGTACTTGAAGACCCCGTCATCCTCCAACATCTTGATGCAGCTCTCCAAAAGATCATCCTGAAAGGCCTCGTGTATTCTCAATTCCCCTATCTCTATGATCGCGAACTTGTACCTCATTGGAATACTCCCGTCTCGCGGGAGCTTTGCTGGATAAGCCATTTTCCCCAACCTCCCCCGTATGAAGAAAGCCAGAATCTCGTAGATTCCGCCTCAACAGTCATGATAGG
>CP070767.1:1856387-1860637 GCA_020345725.1 Methanobacteriota archaeon
GGGCATAGCTCCTGAAGCCAAGACTTCCTTTGATGGTGTACAGGGCCTTGGCGGCCTTTTAGCGGGTCCCTACTACTGGGATTCGCAATATCAAGATGGTGCCCACATATATCTGAATAGCTACGGAGGACCACCGGGCCAAGACTACGGTTCTTTCTCTTGGGCCGGGGACAATCGAACAGATGCTGACAATGACAGGCTAGTCGTCTTTGCAGCATCCAATGAAGGTCCACTTCCGAATACTCTGAGTGGTCATGCCCAGGGTAAGAACGGTCTCTCCGCGGCTGCAGCATTAAATTACCGGGCAGATCGTTCTAGAGCACACGACCCGAACTTGGTATGGGAGTCAAGCAGTAGAGGAGGATCAAACCAAAGCTACGGAAGAGTGAAGCCAGATTTGGTGACCGTCGGAACCGCATCGATTGGCACCATGGGACCAGGAGAATGGGAGCATAATATGATGGTAGGAATACACAATCCCAGGCCTGACTACATAATTGATGTCGATGTCTACAATCAGAACGATCCTACTGCTCTTGATGGAGACGGGATTCCTGATTATAGATACATGACCGGGACTTCTGTTGCCGCTGCTCAGATGTCGGGTCTTGCCATGTTGGTTCGAGAGTACATTCGAGAAGTCGGTGGAATCAGCGATCCAAATCAAACTAACTCTCAGTTGGTCAAAGCGCTATTAATCAATGGTGCGGTGAGGATGGACCCCTATCTCTATGACTACCCTGGCTACGATCAGGGATGGGGGCGTATCGATTTGATGCAATCATTGTATCCTCCTTTCCCCAGGACCAACAGATATGAAGAGAGCGCTATGAGCACCACGGGCACTTGGTCCCCGTCCTTTGACCCCACTGTTGAAACCTCCGACGTTCCCCTCAAAGTGACACTAGTGTGGGTGGACTCGTCCGGAAAAGACCTTCACAGAGATCTTAACCTCAGAGTAGTCTCTCCGAGTGGCGACATATATGTAGGAAATATCTACGGGACACAGGGCCAATACGACGGATGGTCGATTCCAAATCCCTCTCCTTCAGATTCGAACCCTCTGTGGGACAGGAACCTTGCCGACGGATGGGATGATGTGAACAACGTCGAACAGGTGGAAGTTGAATTCCCTGAACCTGGAATTTGGTCTATTGAAGTCGTGGGATTTGCCATACCAAGCGAAGCTCCGTTCGCTCTTGTTGCATCCGCTGATTTCGGTCCAACATCTGGACCCAAGATAGAATTGAGCACAGACCACCCCTTGCTGATGGTCGCCGCTTTGAATGATGACGTGATATTTCCTTTTGAAGTAACCAACTCTGGCTCAACTACGGACAGCGTCTTTCTGGGCGGAGAAACACCTCCCGGCATAGACCTTACCTTTGAATCTACGTTTATCACTGACTTGCAATCTGGAGAGACTGTGAAAACCTACGCAACGATCTCAGCATATGCTGGCGCTTACTGTGGTGCCAATCACTTGAGAATCAACGCTACATCCCTTGGGAACACTTCTGTCAGAGACCAGCTTGACATTACACTGGCAGTTAGATGCGATGCCGTTCCTCAGCCCATTCAGGTCACGAGTGGTTCTGTTGATGAGTTGGATCCGTCAGTCTTGACCTTCAATGATGGTACAACAGATCATATCTTCATTGCCTACAGGAAGACCACTCTAGTCGCTCCAAATGGCACTCATGGAGGAGTCAATGTTTGGGTGGCTCACGCCACATTGGATGGAGAAGGTTTACCGGTGCTCCCATTCGAACACATTGAAGTGTCCAACTGGAACGACAATCCATACAATCTCAAGTTAACTAACATACCCAGTGGAACCTATCAGAACCGGATCTTCGTCTTTTGGGTTGGCGACGACCCCGAAGCGGTGAGCAAAGACAACGACTCCTACGGAGTTCTCTCATACTCAGATCCTCCATATGACACTTGGAATAGAGTGGTCATAGAAAGGAATGTGGGCAGATCTGTGATTAACGACGCCAGAACTCACATCCCTGTATGGAGATATGACGGAACACCTGGGGGGGAACTCATTTGGATCTGGGAATATCTGGCCTATACCAATCCAGATGCTGTCAACCCGATTGCCGTCGAAACTTGGTACATAATCTCACGAGACGGTGGTGAGTCCTGGCCAGCTTGTGACAGCCCACATGCAGACTGCTACAGGGTCAGTCCTTTCGACAACAACTACTACTTCTTCCCCGATGCTTGTGTAGATACAAGGGATGTGCTCTGGGTATTCTTCTATTACAGGCTTCCAGCAGGATATGACAGGAATCTGATGGTCAGGCTCTATGATGACAATGGATGGCAAGGAAATGAAACACCACTCATTCCTCGGGATGACGTATCACTCATTTGGAGACGACCTAACACAAACATTCAGTGGCCCACTTGTGTTGCGACGTCAGAAGGTCTTCCGAACAACAGGGTCTATGTTACTGCGACAAATGACATGGGCGGAGTCGATCTCTCATTGTTTGTGGGTTATCTTGAAGGCCATTACAACACAACCAATCCACCCTTTGGGTTGAACGTAACGAACACCACACCAGAGACGAGTCCCAACTTCCACGGACCTTTCGGTCCAATGGGCGAATCCGCGTGCAACGCGGAATATGACAGGAGGCATATTGTCAACATCATTCACACGAAAGATGAACTGACCTGGATCACGTATATCGAGAACAACAACTCGTACAATGAGACCAATCTATGGACCTATTTATCATCTGATGGTTTCCAGACGTGGAATCTCACAACACTGACGGCGGATTCCTTCGCAAAAGGTCACCAAATGACCGACTCATTGACTGTGAACGGATCTCGTCATATTGTCTATGAGGTCTTCCACATGAATGATGACAACGAAAGGAATGTGACCTATGACGTATACTTGCTCATATATCATGCAGGATTCTCATTGACTGCGGATGCTGGACCTAACCAAGTGGTGAACGTTAACGACCTTGTCATTCTGAACGGGTCCGGTTCAAGCGACCCAGATGGAGTGATAGTAGACTGGATGTGGGACTTCGGGGACGGTTCTCCAACTGCGCATGGTGAGATAGTCAATCACACATACACGAGTGCGGGTAGATACACGGTAACGCTCTTGGTTACGGACAATGACAATCTGACGGACAGCGACACTGCTCTCATTACCGTGCTTCCAGAGCTGGTGCCTCCGGTCTCAGACCCAGATGGCCCCTACTCGGGCAGGAAGAACTTCCCAGTTTATCTTACTGGAAACGGATCTTATGACCCTGACGGTATGATAGTTGATCTGGAGTGGAACTTCGGGGACGGTTCTCCCAATGCACATGGCTGGTGGGTGAGCCACGCCTATTCATCAGGTGGAAGTTTCAATATTACCCTGACCGTCACAGACGATGATAACATGACCGATACAGCCACCACCTATGCAGTCATAGAAGATCAAGAACCTGGCAGGGCCGAAATCCAGGATGCCGTTCTCTCGGGAAGCGGTCTTGCTGATGTCAAGATTTCTTGGCTGCTATCTCCAGACGATGGAGGAGTCGAGGATGATGTTATTGCGTACGAGGTGTACTACGGCACGACATATAACAGGAATGGTGCTGGCTATGCTCTTCTGCAAAGCGTCCCGTCCGGCACAACTACATACACCCATTCAGGTGGAGGCCACGGAGATAACAACACCTACTTCTACATAGTCAAGGCTGTGGACGATATCGGACAGAGGACCTTTGGCCAGCAAGCTGTAAAGTTTGCGAGACACATGCCATCCGGAATGCAACTGATTTCAATACCTGTGTTGATGTCGGACACAAGCGTTCAGAAGGTTTTCCAGACGGTTGATTTCAAAAGAGTAATTTATTACGATGCCATGGCTGGGAAGAGGCACAACTGGAGGACATTTGATACTCGAAAAACATATAATTCCCTCAAGAACGTGAACGAGAAAATGGCCTTGTGTGTGGAGGTGACCCAACAATGCTATCTCACGGTGACTGGCCTCGTTCCCTTGAGCACGACCATAAGCCTCGTTGTGGGGTGGAATTTCATTGGCTATGCGTCCTTCTTCGACAGCACCGTGAGCGTTTCTTTTGATGGGGCCATATACCAGAAGGTCGAGGGTTACGACCCTGGTAACTCGCCGTGGTATCTCATAAGGCTTGCTGGCTCGGACATCATGCAGTTCGGGAACGGGTAATGGATACACGTCTCGGAAGATTTCGATTGGA
>CP070767.1:1860737-1863331 GCA_020345725.1 Methanobacteriota archaeon
ACTTTCTTTTTTCTTCTCCAGATGATTGCGTTGGGCAATCTCATTATCTCATCAAATCCAAGCGGTCAGGTGAACCTCCGCCCAAATACGTCCAGTTGTATGTGAGTGATACAGAGCGATATCCACTCCTGAGAGATGTTATGGATGCTTTTGATAACCCTGGCAACTATTCTGGAGCGACCGTAAGAGATGACCTATTGACGTATGAGATATTTGAAGAGAGGTCAGAGCGACGCGTGACTGACACCAATGACTATCTGCTGGATCGCCTTTTGACCGAATTTGGATCACCTTTGGATCTACCTGTTCATTTCTCATACGTTGGTGAAAAGACCGACGAGACATACTACTACTCCTGGTCTGTTATCGTGATAGATCATTCTTGCTGAGTTGCATTTGGATTGAACCGAGGGATCTTCAGGAGGTCACAGACGGATCGAAGACAGAAGATTTTTAAGCAAAGAAGGAGATAACTTTTCATCGTGGTGGAGGAGGTTGGATGAGACATAAGACATCTCTTCTTGCGTGCTGGTTGTGTTTAGCACTCATATTCTGTGGTGTGATTCCCAACGGCAACGTTGAAGCCCAGACTAGTTGGACGAAATTCGCAGGCAATCCAGTGCTTGTCAATGGAGGGCTTTTCGAATGGGATATGATGATCTTGCATCCAAATGTGTTGGAGGAGCCAGGTGGCTACAAGATGTGGTTTACGGCCGAGACCATCACACCCGCCTTCGAGGTCGAACTCACAATCGGATATGCCACCGCACCTGACCAAGTGACGTGGACAAAGCATCCTTCCAATCCAGTGATGGGCACTGGAGCTCCTGGGAGCTGGGAGGAACTGGGTGTGGCCGCACCATGGATATTGCCCGATTTGTCCGGTTACAGAATGTGGTTTACAGGGATGGATGCAAACATGCTCCCACAGATAGGGTATGCCTACTCTTCCGATGGATTGAGCTGGGAAAGATACACAGGCAATCCAGTAATCACACCAGGTTCACCTGGGGACTGGGATAGTGGTGGAGTTCTAGCAGCATCTGTCCTAGATGTTGGCGGAGTCTATCATGCTTGGTTCACAGGTGCAAATGAGAGTGGTGCATCTAGAATTGGGTATGCAACGTCCCAAGACGGAATCGATTGGACGAAGTACCCAGGCAATCCCGTCATTGATATTGGTGCTCCTGGCGAATGGGACGCGGGTAGCGTGATGATGCCATCTGTTCTGTTCGATGGCACGAAGTACAGAATGTGGTATACTGCGGCGGGTGAGGCCGAACTTCCAGACATTGGCTATGCTGTCTCCCATGATGGAATCAACTGGACAAAGCATTTCGACAGTCCTGTTCTCACAAAGGGCTCACCAGGGGACTGGGATGAAATGTACCTGATGGGTTCATCGGTTCTGCCAAATCCAGGTGGATATGACATGTGGTTTGGTGGACTAGGCACTGCTGGAAACTCAGGAATCGGATACGCCAATTGCGTGGCCGTTCCCAACCGGGCACCTATACTCACTGGAGGTGCTGTGACACCTTCAGTTGGATTGGTTGGCAGTACATTCACATATAATGTCACCTACAGAGACGAAGACAATGACCCTCCTCTACATGTCAACGTTCAGATCAACAAGAGCGATGTTCCTGTAGGCGGGAGTCCGTTTGCCATGGCTTTTGACGGATGGGTTGCCGAGATAGACAATTGGTCCGCTGGAGCGAACTTCGTCTTTTCCACCAACTTCTCAGTGGAAGGAAATGACTACACATACGCTTTCGAAGCTTCTGACGGTGAGGACACAATCTTCTTGGAACAGACTGGTCCGGCAGTCTCCAGCTATTTCGATCCTCCTGCGTACGTTGATGCCAGGCTCACAGGAACAGGTTTTGTCAACGTCTTGATCGAATGGTGGGCGTCGAACGATGACACCGGTCCAGGCGGGACCGTCGAAAGGTACGATATCTTCTATGGATCGACATATTATTCTGGCGGGAGCGGATATACAATCCTGGCATCAGTTCCTGCAGTGGGTCTTGAATCCTATTTCTATGAACACCTGGGTGGGGGTGATGGCAATCCTGACGACTACTTCTACCTGATATGTGCTGTGAACACCGTCAATGTAACTTCCTGTGGAGCCAATCAGGCGGGAAAATTCATACGCTCGCTGGAACCTGGCCCTAACTTGATCTCAATCCCCCTCATTCAAGCGGAGGAGGGCATAATGACAGTTCTCCAGACAGTGAAGTTCGACAATGCGTGGAATTATGATACTCTGACCGGGGAGTGGAAGTGGTTCATGACCTCAAAACCTTATCAGAAGGGGTTGGAGATAATCAACCGCACAATCGGAGTATGGGTAAACGTCACTGAAAGTTCAAATCTCACTGTTGCGGGCATCGTCCCCAATGCCACTACTATGAGTTTGCATACGGGTTGGAATCTTGTTGGCTTCCCGTCTTTTGCCTGGGACTACGCAGTATCGGACCTAATGATTGAAGTGACGGCAGAACGAGTGGAAGGTTTCGATGCATCCGCTCCTCCGTATTTGCTCAAGAAACTGACAGATGGAGATCTACTTCAGACGGGGTACG
>CP070767.1:1863431-1869104 GCA_020345725.1 Methanobacteriota archaeon
ATTTCTGCCTTGGACCTGAAGGAATCTGACAGGGACAAGGCTCTGGAACTCGCTGAAGAGGCTTTCGAGTCAGCAAAATCCTCGGTGGATGCGTTTGCACCTGTAGTTGAGATCGCCCTTGAAATCAAAGACCCGAAGAAAGATGATTGGTCCGAAGGAAAGATCACTTTGAACAACACTGGAAAGGCCCTCGCAAAGAACGTTGTAGTAGAGATTCTGGGCGGTGCTGAGGTGGAGGAGATTGAACCTATTGAAACACTGGGAGCAAACGCCACTCACGAAATACCCTTGAAGATCAAGATAACCGGCACAGGTGACGTACCTCTCGCCATTAAGGTCAGTGCATCAAGAATATTTGACGAGCAGACATATGAATTCGAGACGGCTGAGACCATCAGTCTGGAGAAGCGTCCGGACATTCAAGTTGAGATTGCAGACAAATCCGGAGAATGTCCAGTCTGTCGAGGTAGTATAAAGGAAGGGTTGAAGGTCGTGAAATGCAAGAAGTGCGGGGAGGTTCTCCACGAGCTATGTGCACGATCGGCTGAAACCTGTCCAAAATGCAATACTCCCCTAGCTTAGCCGAGCTCGGACAGCTCTTTTTCCACCACTTCAACAATATCTCCATCATGCACCATGTTGAAAATCTTCTCCACATCATCTGAAAGAACCCTGTCCTCTTTGAGCCTGGGTACACCTTTCCTTATTGTTCTATAGGCGACAGCCGCACCTCTCCCCGGCTTCAACGGTTTTAGGAAATCAAGTCCCTGGGCAGCACATAGATACTCAATGGAGACGATGTACTGAGCGTTCTTCAGGATAGTCTTCGCTTTCAAAGCAGCAGACATCCCCATGCTTACAAAATCCTCTTGGTTGGCTGAGGTTGGGATGCTGTCCGAGCTGGAAGGATGTGATAGAACCTTGTTCTCCGAGGCGAGGGCAGCAGCAGTGCATTGTAGCATCATCATTCCGGAATTCAGTCCAGGATCCTCCACGAGGAAGGGTGGTAACCCACTGAGATGACCGTCCACCAATCGAGCGATTCTGCGTTCCGAGAAGCTGCCCAGGACCGTTAGAGCAAGACCCAGAAAGTCAAGCGACATTGCAACTGGCTGGCCGTGGAAGTTACCCCCCGAAAGACTCTCCTTTCCTTCTGGAAGTATCAATGGATTGTCCGTGGCCGAGTTCATTTCAATCTCAATGGTCCTCTGTGTATAACCCAGGGTATCATGAATGGACCCGAAGACCTGTGGCATGCACCTCAGCGTATATGCGTCCTGAACCTTGGGGCAGTCCTTGTGTGAGGGGATTATCTCGCTGTTCTCAAGCAATCGGAGCATATTCTTGGAGATGACTTTCTGACCTGGATGAGGACGGACTTCGGAAATCCTTGCATCGAATGGCTTGCTTGATCCCTTCAAAGCCTCGAAACTCATGGATCCTGCGACCTGGGCGTCTTTCAACAACTGGACCGCGTCATGGACGCAAAGGGCGCCTAAACCTGTCATGCCGGCAGTACCATTCACCAGGGCAAGCGCCTCTTTCGACTCATATGTGATGGGTTTGATCTTGGCGGATTTGAGAGCAGAGGACGAGCTCTTCTCTTCTCCCTTGTGGTGCACCTTCCCTTCTCCCATTGCGGCCAGTGCAACATGTGCTAAGGGTGCTAAGTCCCCGCTGGCTCCAACAGAACCCTTCTCTGGAATAGCAGGGTGTATCCCTTTATTGAGCATCTCTATGATCGTCAATATGACTTCCTCTCTGACTCCTGAGCAACCCTTTGCCAGTGTGTTTGCCCTCAGTGCGAGTATTGCCCTCACACTCTCCTCGGGAAGCAGATCACCCACTCCCACCGAATGGCTTCTCACGAGATTCCTCTGGAGCTTGATCGTGTCCTCGTCCGAGATCCTGACATTGGCCAATTCCCCAAAACCGGTCTTGATCCCATAGGCGACCTTCCCCTTCTTCATGATCTTGACCAAAGCCGCGCGAGAGTTGCGAACCGCCTTTTGAGAGGAGGGTGCCAGCTTTACTCTTTCCCCACCACGAGCGATTCTTACCAAATCTGAAATCCCAAGCGTCTCACCATCAATGGATATCAAAGAATCTTCCCCTTGCGGCAAAGAATGCAATCATGCTTTATAGATTTCTCCATAACATGCAAACCTCTCGAAAGATTAAAACTCTCCTTTCCTTTTCACATCCACGTGAAAATCGTATTCCTTGGAACAGGCGGAAGCTGGCCCTCACCTCAGAGGAACGTCCTGTCCATTGCAGTGAAAAGAGAGAAGGAAATTATCCTGTTCGATTGCGGCGAAGGAACACAAAGACAGTTCATGTTGTCTTCCCTGTCCTTCATGCAAACCAAGAAGGTTCTGATTTCTCACTTCCATGGCGATCATTTCCTCGGACTTCCTGGCATGATACAGAGCATGACTCTGAACGACCGTGAGGATGAACTGGAGCTGTTTGGGCCAGAGGGTACAGCCGAACTGGTCAAGATTCTATTGGAACTGGGCTATTTTAATCCCGGTTTTCCAGTAACTGTTAAGGATATCGAGCCTGGAACTGTGCTCGGATTCGAACACTACACGATCACGGCCTACCAAGCTAAACACAACGTGCCTTGTCTGGGTTATTGCATCGAAGAGAAAGATCGGGCCGGGAGATTCAATCTCGAGAAGGCAAAGGAGCTTGGCATACCGGAAGGGCCTCTATATCGAAGACTTCAGTCAGGAGAGGATGTGAAGGTGGGTGACAAGATCTTCACTCCTGAAATGGTGCTTGGACCTCCCAGGAAGGGGAGGAAGATAGTCTACTCTGGGGATACGTTACCCTCCTCTGAAACGGTCCAGATTGCCAAGGACTGCGATGTGCTCATCCATGATGCGACCGCGGATAGTTCAGTAGAGGAGAAAGCGAACCGCTATGGTCATTCAACGGCAAGACAGGCCGCAAAGATAGCAAAAGAATGCAAGGCCAAGGTTCTGTTTTTGGTGCATGTCAGTCCCAGATATGAAGATGCAACGCCTTTGGTTGCAGAGGCAAAGGAAGAATTCGAGAACTCCATCCTTGCCGAGGATTTCATGGAATATGATGTCCGATTCAACGAATAGCTCGTGGTTCAACCGAAAGGAATATATTTTCTGAGATGTTGCCACTAGCCACAGGGGAGGGCCCCATGACTAGGAACATAATTGTCGAAGAACTTCCATTTGCACCGATTGAGAACGGACCAACGGAGATAGTGGAGAGAAAGGGCGTGGGTCATCCGGACAGCATTGCGGATGGACTGGCCGAAACCGTCAGCAGGGCACTGTGCAAGATGTACCTCGAGAAATTCAACACGATTCTCCATCATAACACTGATGAGGTTCAGATAGTGGGTGGACAGTCTGCTCCAGCATTTGGGGGAGGCGTTGTGCTAGAACCAGTCTATATACTTCTCGTGGGAAGGGCTACTACTGAGGTAAATGGAAAGAGGTTGCCCTACCGGTCCTTAGCCATAAGGGCAGCAAGAGAGTACCTCGAACAAGTCTGCCCCCACTTGGATGTTGATATGGATGTGATGCTGGATTGCAGAATCGGGCAGGGTTCTGTGGACCTTCGCGGACTGTATGAGACAAAGAAACTGTTGGCCAACGATACTTCGTTCGGTGTATCCTTCGCACCCTTGAGTGAAACTGAGAAGATTACCTACGAAACGGAAAGACACATCAACGGTCCTCTCAAGGAGGAGTTGCCAGAGGTTGGTCAAGATGTCAAGGTGATGAGCTGGAGGAACGAGGATAAGCTCAATCTCACTGTCGCCTCCGCAATGGTTGACAGACTGATTCCTGATGTGGACCATTACAAGAGTGTGGTAGAAGACCTTTCAGAGAAGGTGAAGGACCAAGTCTCCAAGATGACCTCTAGGAGTGTTAGAGTCTTCGTGAACAATGCGGACAATTATGAGGAGGGTGTCTACTACCTTACTGTCACCGGCCTCTCAATGGAGAATGGCGATGATGGCTCCGTGGGAAGGGGGAACAGGGTCAATGGACTGATAACCCCATACAGGCCAATGAGTATGGAGGCTGCAGCCGGAAAGAACCCGGTAACTCATGTCGGAAAGCTCTACAACGTAATCTCCCATATGATCGCTAACGATATTGCCCGTGAGTGCGGGGGAGATGTGCTTGAGGTGCAGGTGAGGATTGTCTCCCAGATTGGAGCACCCATCGATATGCCCCAAGCTGCCAGCGCACAACTGATTCTTGCGGATGGAGTGAAGATGAGTCAAGTCGAGTCAAATATTCTTGGTCTGATGGATAGCCATTTGTCCGATATCTCATCCCTCACCGAGAAGTTGGTGAACGGAGAGATATCTGTTTTCTGAAATCCTGGCCAGAGAAAATGTTATTAACCCATAGAATATTCAATAAGATACTGTGACCGATGAAGTAGAAGAGCCTGTTAAAGAGGAAGCAGAAGAGCCACTGACCCTGGCAGATCTTGAGAAGGAAAGGGAGAAGCTCAACCGCGAGGCCGAGAAGCACAAGAGGAAAAGGGACATTCTCAACGAGAAGACAAAAGAATGGGTCGGCAAGAGGGATGAGCTGAACGCAAAGGTCAGGGATATTGTTGACGAGGCCTCTCAGCACAGGCAGGCCCGGGACAAGTTGAACGAGGATGTCAAGAACCTTAAGATTGAGAGGGATGATTGGAACCGGAAAGTTAACGAACTTACCGATCACGTTTCCAGGACCAAGAGAAGGAACCTCCCAAAGGGCACCGTCCCGTTGGGGAAGTTGAAGAAGGAGTTAAGGTCCCTCGAGTTCAAGCAGATGACTTCTGTTCTCACCGTTGACAAGGAAAGGGATCTGGTCGAGGCCCTTTCACGAATCGAGAGTCAGATCAGGGAAAGAGAGAAGGAACTGGAGGAGAACGAGGAAGTCAAGGCAGCCATCAAGGAATTGAGGGAGGCAAAGGAGAAGGCCGAAGACTCACACAAGGCGGTTGGGGAGGTAGCGGACAAAGCCCAGATAGAACACGATAGCATGACCGAGCTGTACGAGAAGAGTGACGAGGCGCGGAGAGAGGCTGACCTGGCGCAAGAGGAGTTCATCAAGACCAAGATGGAGGCGGACGAGGAGCACAAGAAGCACATCGAGTACATCAGAAAGGTCCACGACCTGGACAAGGTCATCAGCGGAATGAGGTTCAAACAGCGGATGGCGAGGGTGCGCGGGGACGAAAAGGTGGCAATGAGAGAGGCCGAGGACATCTACGAACGGTTCAAGAAGGGCGAGAAGCTCAGCACGGAAGATTTGATGACTCTTCAGAAGTCGGGGTATTTGTAGTATGTGGACAGAACACTGGCTCTTTAATTGTCAAGAAAGATTTATATAGATGACACTTGATATGAGGATTGGGGAAAATTTGGGCTAGTTCGTTAGAGTGCATCCCATCCCTTCTGACAAGGCTAGCCCTCCCTTCTTATTTTGTCAAATACTCGATTCTCACGGTTCTAAGCTCAGAATGTGCAAAATGTTTAATATCATCTAGGATATGCGTATTTCTATGTCTAATGGAAAGGCTAAGGCTAAGAAGTCTAGAGAGAAAAAGAAGACTACAACGCAACGTCTGGACACACCGATTCCCGACATTGCTACGAAAGAGCAAGTACGCAGA
>CP070767.1:1869204-1883511 GCA_020345725.1 Methanobacteriota archaeon
ATAGGCGGGTCTGGCAAACCTTGGCGCATTTATGTCAGAGACCTTGACATCATAGTCATACGCCTGGAACCTGGACCAAACGAACGTATTGTAGAGGAGTTGCTTCTCGTCCTCATTTGGCATGGCATCAGCAGCGAATGTGATGTAGACCGATCCCTTGTATACCGTAATAGCGGCGGAACGGTTACCTGTCGATCTCGCGCAGTATATTGCCCCATCCAAGTCCGCTGGGTCCCAAGCATGGTCATTGTTCGGTGAAGCGGTGGGTCCGAATGAAGCTTGGAACAGATTGGGAACACTGTTGAATACGGGGTGAGCAGCACATCCCGCATCTACCTGGATGTCAGAGGTGAAATCCCTTGTGTACGTCTGGTCAACGATCCCCACCAAATCAACCAAGTCGTTGTTGTTGGGCACCAACTCATTGAAGGCAGATCCTATTGCAACAAAACCGTGGCCTTCCCTCGTCCACTTCTCGATTGCTGCAGTCTCTTCATCGCTCAGTTCTGTGCCTATGGGTGGTCTATGATAGTAGCCGGATCCAGATAGGACCAGAACGTCCGCCTGAGTGTTGTTTATCATCTCATACGTGATGGGATAGATGTTCAGCGAAGTGTAATCGATTTGTATTGGGTCCATACCATAGTCGCCCCAGTTGGCGTTCAGGTAATTCCATGTGGCTATTGGTCCATCCATCTGAGTGCCGTAGGACCTTAGAATCGCAATTTTGGTGTAGGTCTGTGAAGTAGCGGTGACCAGCTGGCACTGGCCGTTGTTCCAGAGAACTGTCTCACCTGGAACAGGCGTTGCCTCCACGCAAAGCTCATAGGTCCCCTCTCCAGGTGCGGTCCAACTGAAGTCCACATTCTCTGTGGCCCCACTGAGAATGGATGAGATTACCTTCTGGCCTACCACAGCTCCATCTTGAGTCAGGTTGACCTCCACGTTATTCTCGTTGCTCGATCCCGTATTCACAACGTCAGCGGAAATCGTCTGAGGATCAAGCGATACGTACTCTGGAGCGTACATCCTTGGGACAGCAATGTCGTGTGCCAGGACCTCTCCATAGACGACAAGGTCATCTATGAACCATCCAAGGAAGAGGTTATTCATGGTGTCCATCGTGTCGAACCTGAACTCAAGTCGAACCTGTCTTCCTGCATATTGCGAGAGGTTGAGATTGAGTTTCTTCCACTGGTCATCCGTACCATTCTCCAAGGATACGAAGTACCACCCAGTACCATCATTGATGTATATCTGAGCAAGATCGACACCTTTGTACTGCTCCCTTGAAAGGAATTGCCAAACCGTCATAGCCAGGCTTGTACCCTTTCTCGCATCTATCAATGGGGTCGTAAGTTTTCCCCAGTTCCTTGTAGACGTGGTCGGGCTCCCAGGTTGGTGCGTATAGTAATTGCACACCCAATCGCCAAACCAGCTGTATCGATGGCCGTACCACCATGAAGTGTAAGGAGTGTGGTAGAACTGTCTCTTGCCAGGGTTGTTGATGCAGTCTTCCTCACCAGTACTCAGGTGCCACAAGCCTGTGGGGTGTGCCCCACCCGCATCACCACCTGAGAATGTCCAGTCTCCCTGTCCGTGCTCCATATCGTCGAAGAAGAACCTTCTGTTGATATCGATCGTTCTCGAACAACCTGGAAGACCTATCACATCGGTGGCGGAGCTGGTGATGTATCCGTTGTTCACACAAACTCGCAGGTCCCTCTCTGTAAATGTCTGGTCAGGATCGAAGTCCAAATCCAAGTATATCATGAAATACCGTGTCTTGTTCTGGTCTATCACCACGTTTCTTCCTATGTCCGGACCAGTGCATTCCTTCATCTGTCCAAGAGGCGGTAGGATATATGGTGAGGACACATCCGAGCCTATGACACATTCCATGTAGCTCATTTCTTTGTCGCCATTCCTGTCATCCCAGGCGAATGTGCGGTTAATCGCTTGTGAAGGAACGCCCCAAACATCCACTTTTATGCTCTCAAGAGTAATGTCAGCCCCTTCTGCCTTCATGGCAAGCCAGAGCATGGTAAGATTCACATCACCTTGGAACGTGTTCGTAATCGGAGCGGCATTCTCCCAAGTTATGTTGAGCGTTCCCGCCGTAGGTGGAGCCTTGACAACACCACCTTCGTACGGTAGAAGAGACACGACTCCTCCGACTACCATTACAACTGCTAGAATAAACGATACCGATTTCGATAGATGTCGCCCACTTGCTAGGTTTTGACTGAACATAACAGCCTCCCCCTTTTCTACTCTGTTTCCCGACGCCCCCTCATGTCTGAAGAAAGGCTAATACATGGATTAGATTGGTTTGTGAGTATAAATACTTTTATACTTCTTCTTGGGTTTCCTCTTCCTCATCTGGCTCGGTCTCTTCTTCCATGGGCTTCTTCACTCCTTCTCCCCTAGCGGCTACTGCCCCCATACTTATCACGGCCACGATGAGAAGAATAGCATTCGCGACCAATCCGACTGAGATCCAATTGTCCAAATCTGGCACGCTCAGGTTGCTCGGATGACCAAGCCAGGATATCACAGCGATGATTATCTCTATTATGATGAATGGAACGATGATCAGAACCGAGGTGGATCTCTTGTCCGAGGCCAGGGCCTTCATCTTTGCGGTGGGAAGGAACCTGCCGCAGTTCGGGCATTGCTTCTCCTTCACTTCACATTCATCATGGAAATCGGTGCCGCACCAATCGCAAGCAATTGTTGTCTGTTCTTCTGAGATTTTGAACTCGCAGATGGGACAGGACCCAGGTATCTGTTTGGCATCTTCCATTCAGACCACCTCCTCGACTTCCGTGTCATCCACGATTTCGGGTTCCATGACCTCTTCTTCTGTCTCTTCCTCCTCTTCCAAGAGCTTGTCTTCTATCTCTCTGATCTTCTTCCGAGCCATGAGCAGAGGTCTCTTGCTGCCCACGAGAATCCCCACGAGAACCATGATTATTATGCAGATGATGGCGATGATTGGCTTGTAATTGGGTCCTACTACAAAGACTTCGAAGCTAACGGTGTCACTGTTGTCCAGATTGTCCTCGCTGGATACAAAGATGGTGTGTTCTCCGGACTCTCCAAAGCTGAAAGCTCCCGTGTAGGTCTGTGAATCGCCTCCATCCCAGTTGTATGTTATGCCCCCCTTTCTGCCACAACCGTCATCAACAGCACTCAGAGTAATCTGAGTTTCATCCGTAATATGCGGTGTCCCTTCTATCTCATCATATGGCGTACCGTCTATCATTAGAGTGATTACAGGGGGAGTATCGTCCACTATCAGAGTCCAGTTGACCGTGACATCCACATTCCCGAGGTAATCGACCGAGTACCATTCAACAAACCTCTCCCCGTCCCCAGTTCCAAGATTGAGGGGAGTGCCCAATGCATAGTCCGCCCAGGATGTCCAATTCTGGACATGTCTGAATATCCGGTATCTTGTCACCTCTCTCCCGGCAGCTAGTTGAGGCTCATCATCCTTGGTCCAATTCAGCTCAATGTTCGTGAAGCTCGTCACCCACATGGTCGGTCCAAAGACATAGAGAGGCTCATCTATGTCCATTTGGGTGAGTGGAGGAGAATCGTCTACTATCACAATCTCGGACTTCCAGGGTTCCACATTCAGGAGACTATCGACGCTTGAGAAGTTGATGTAATGCAATCCTTCACCTATTGAGTACTCTGAGAAGTTGAACTCTCCGGTCAAGGCATAGTCCAGCGGTCCGAAACTGTCGAGGAAGAATACGGTGTCTGTCGGTCCAGCCGTGGTCTGCACAGTGAAGTTCAGCATCGTAGTAGATTTGATGTAGAGATGGGTTCCATTGAAGTACTGAGGAGTTCGCACATTCAGTGTGGTGATCGGTCCTGGATGCACCCAGAACTGAATCGTGGTTGCGTTATTTAGCTCGTCCATTTCCGTGATGTTTCCCGTGTCATCCACTATGATTGTGACGTTCACACTAGTCAATACTAGAACTGGTGGTGCCTGCCAATTCACGCTGTATGGTTGTGATGAATTCTCTCCTGCGGCTATCGGTAGTACATGCCGCGCCGCAAATCGTCCCATGAAGTAGTCGTCATAGAATGCAATCGTGCTATCGGAAAGTGCATCTAGCAACCCAATGTTCCTGACAATCACTTCAATCGGAACAGTAGCTCCTGCTGTCACATTCTGCACCAATGGCATTGTGTCGTTCCAGGGTATGTAGTCAGGATAACCGACAAGGAATCTAAGAATGAACGTGTTGTTGAGGGGATTGATTTCGACCACATCGTCGTAGTAGTCTGCGGTGATGTTGACATAATGATTACCAAAGCTCAGAGGCGCCTGCCATGATCCAGAGTAGGGTCCAACTTGTGATCCAGAGGGGATCTGTGGCACACCCGACTCATAAAATGGCAACCCAACTCTCGGACCTCCTTCAGAAGTGGTATTGTAGAAGTCAATGCTGCACATGTCTGATATGAGGCTCCCCACATTTCTCACGTCTGAGACAATGTTGGCTGTCGTTCCTGGAGTTATCGAGATTATGTTCGACCTATAGTTCGTCGCGGATGCGTCAGCATAGAAGTGGGGTGGATAGTCCGTCGAAACCTGAATGTCAGATGGAGTAAGGTCAGGTGCTCCCACCGAAAGGCAGACCATCTCTGAGTTATTGATTTCGTCCGTTTCAGTCACGTTGTCATAGTAGTCCACCGTAATGTTGAAGCAGAAGTAGCCTCCGTCAGGAGCGTTCCAGATGAAGCTGTAGGGACCGACGGAGCTCCCTGGAGCGATAGTCATGGCAGTATCTTGGCCTATCAATCCGGATTGATTTCTGAGAACAATCGTGTTGTTTTCCGATATGTCCGTGATTCCATTGTTGGTGACCATGGCTGAGATATCGACTGCGGCAAAAGGTGCTACTCCCATTGGGGGTGTGTATGGTATGCCATCGATTTCGATGCTAGTAGGAACCAGATCAACATTTGAACAAGCTACATCCCATTGCTGAGTATTGTTGAAGATCGCTGGTCCCCAGTCCAGCTCGTTGTTGTATGAACCCCTCGGAGAGATTGGATCGCCCACGGAACCCGTTCCGTTGCTCGTTGTGTTCTCGGCCAGACCGCCTGAAGGCGTGCAGTCTACTTGAATCCTATAGAGATCACCATCTGACCAGGTCGCTTCCTTTTCTTCCCATGTGAGATTGTAGGTGTAGAATCCTCCCATGGTACCCACAGTGTCCCAGGTGTCGTTAGAGGGGAAGCCCTTCCAGGTCCCATTGTGTTGGACCCAGACCCGGAAGTCTGTATCGTATGGCAGAACAGAACCGTCACTGTCAAAGATCATGCCCCATATCAAGAGGTCTCTTGGATCTGCTCTGGCTTCTTCTGTTACGAGAAGTGGTGTAAGGATCATGAACAGAGAAAGTGCCAGCAGAACTGTCGTTGCTTTTCTGCTCAATGCCTTCAGCTTGCCAGCCATTCAGACCTCCTCCTCTATTAATGGAGATTGATACGAGTACAAAAAGATTCCCGATATGACCGCTGGTGTGGAGGATTTTGGCTTCATCTCACCAACCCACCGAAGTATATACTACTGACTGGAGTTCATTCACCAATATCTGATAGCCACCGGATATTTTGACGTCCGCATCATAGACATTCTTCGGCATCTCTCTCGCGTGGAGTCTCCAATTGCCGCTCATCATGTGGACTATTCCTATGATCTCTGGATTTCTGTCACAGACATCCGCCAGAGTGTACTCTTCTTCGATTTCTACAACCAAAGCAAACGAGGACGAACCTCCGACATATATGCTCCTTACCACTCCCACACTGTAGCTACTGCTCCCCAACTCTCCCATATCGTCCATTGGTATGACCATGTAATAGTACTCGCCTTCCAAGGAGAGGATTCCTGCGTCGTTCCATGTCGTTGCAGACGGCATTGTAACATGCACGGGCTCCATGAAATTGAAAGAATTCCTCTGCCCTGCTCGATATATTAGATAATATTGTGTATCTGGAACGGAGGTCCAGGTCAGTGTGATGTCGTCACCAACGGTTGATGCAGAGAGAGAATACCTAATTGCCAGAATGTCGCCAAGCCCTTCGTGGTACCGTATCATTGAAGCAGGTCTGCCAACAAACCAATAGTCCGTTGCAGCAGTAAGGTATAACTCGTATGTCTCACCCATCTTGGTAATTGCATCATTCGCTGGTGGACCTACGCCTCTTTCATAAGTAACCCATTCTCCGTTGGAGTCCAACCATCTGATTCGAACTGCGTTAGGAATGTTGCTTGCGTAGTAGCTTATGTTCGTGGGTGATGGAGGCTCGAGTGGAAGAGAGAATGCGTTGTACCCCTGATCGAAACTTCTCTTCCAAACTCCAATAGTGTAGTTGTTGAAGCCTATTCTTCCCAGTGAGTCCACAGGACGAATGACGTAATACATCCTGGAGTCCAATGGACCCAAAGCCCCAACGTGTGTCCAGGTAGTGTTCAGGGGGTTCGCATCTCCAGATGTATCATGGTCTGGAGTGGCAAAACTGAAATTCGTCTGGTTATCAGAGCAGTAGATTAGGTAGTGGTCCAAACCTGAAGAGATCGGTGCATTCAATGACAGGTGCACATCAGAACCGTCCACACCTGCTTTCAAACCGCTGATTAATCCTGGGGCTTCTTCTGGCATATCGCTCGGACTCAACATTCTGGCGTAGATGTCCCTGTTGCCGTGTCCGTTCCTGTCCGTTTCCCAAGCTATCCAGACGTTCCCTGACACATCTCCCGCGGTCAGTGCGACTTCCTCATCCGAATGAGTATCGGTGGTCACTTGGATATCATGAGACCATACCGATGAGTTGTACCTCTTCAGGTAGATGTCTTTGTTGTCGTTACGATCGTTTTCCCATGCGACCCACACGTTCCCATTTGCATCAGCTGCAATTGCAGATTTTATGTCCCATCCCGCATCTGTAGTGAGTTGGATATCAGAAGACCAGTCAGTTCCGTTGTAGTATTTCGCGAATATGTCCTTGTTGCCAGTTCTCGTTGATTCCCATGCGACCCATATGTTCCCAGAAGCATCCACGCAGGCAGAAGGTCTCATGTCCTCCGAGGGGTCCGTCGTCAATCTCATCGGAGCCGACCATGCGGTGCCATTGTACTTCACGGCAAAGATCTCCCACTGGACGTTTGAGAGTTCGCTATCGTAGATTACCCATACGTTTCCGGCCAAATCTTCGATAACTCTGGGACCTCCCCACCATCCCTGACTGCCCATTGAATCATCCAGTATGTATTCGCCCGACCATGATACTCCGTCATGCATTACCGCTGTGATATTCATGTCCTGGTAGGGGATGTTGTACATCTGGTAGCCCGCAGTATAGAATTGGAAGTGAGTGTGTCGGTAAGTCACCCACACATCTCCGGTGCTTGTGGCAACGATCCATGGTGTCTGGTCCGAATGATCCAGCACTGTTGCGAAGCTGATCTGGTCCTCCGTCAACCATTGCACACCGTCGAATTTTTTGGCATAAATGTCAAACTTCTGGCTCCAATAGTACTTGCCATGCTTAATGGCGATGTAGTTGTTGTACTCAATTATGTTGCTTGAGTAGGCCATCCAGACTTTTCCGTTGTCGTCTGCTGACAACGACGGTCTACTTGTTCTCTTCAATTCCTTGCCGACCAATTCCTCCGAAGACCAGTTTCCAGATGAGTAGTTCTTTGTGAAGATTTCGAAGTTGTCCTCTGTTGTGTAAGTATGCCAGGCTATCCATAATCTTCCGTTTGAATCTTCGATGAGAGCAGGATCCAGATCGTTGTAGTGGCTGCTGGTTATCTGGATGACATCTCCCCAGTTCTTGAACCAGTCTGTGACATATATCGTCCTAGTAGCGTTGTTGTTAGTCTCGTCCATTTCCAGGATAGTCCCTGAGAAGTCAATACGAACGAAAATGTCATGACCCCCAGCCTTGCCTTCTGTAGTCCAGGGCACAACGGCTTTCTCAGAGGAATCCCGCTGTAATGATGGGATTGTGATGGTCGATCCGATTTGGGTGCCACCCAGATCTGGATTGCCGTCAAAGAACTCCACTTCGACATTTGTGGCGTTCTCCTGACCTTGATTATGGATCTCTGCCTCTACTATGACCAGATCTCCTTCTTCGGGCTCGTTAGGTGTGAGGGTGATGTCGGAGGATGATACCGTGAAATCAATCATTCCGCTGATGATCATGTCCGTCTTCAGTCTCTCAACTTCCAGGTCATATACGCTGTAGTTGGTGGTGTATGGCATCTCCAGAAGGAGCACTTCCTTGCTACCGTGGTCCATGGCTGTCATCGGCACCTGGATGAACCCTGCGGCAGTACCAGTCTGGGAAAGGTATGTCCCACCCATCATGCCAGGGTTGTTCGATCCCGCGGTGGGGTCATAGAAGGTCCTGGAAACGGCTATTCCCCTTGTGACGTAGCCGTCCTCCTCAGGTATGAACGGATAATAGCTGACATTCCCTCCGGCCCAAGGATACTCATCACCTGCGTACCTGTCTCTGTAGGCCAGCTCTGCAAATCCAGGGATGTATCTAAGAACGGCATCTCCTGAGGCTGGGTTGGCAACCACATAGTAATCAAAGAAGTCATCACTGTAGTTCTCGATGACGTATTGACCATCGTTGCTGTCCTGGTCTCTGTAGAATCTGTAGGAACCGTTCTCCAGTGGTTCCATGGAATTCACTCCTCTTTCCGCCTTCAATAGACCTTTATTCTCGTAATATACGATTTCGCCATCTGAAAATCCTATTGCAAAGTCCAGATCGCTGTCCCCGTCCAGATCGACCATCTCTGGGGAACTGAAGTCCCTGTCACCTTGGGTGCTGCCTCCTCTGACGGTGTTGACCGTATCAGGTTTCAGCTTGCTGAAGTTGGGATTGTTCACGTCACCTTCGTTGATGAAAAGATTGACCGCCATGTAGGGCGCTTCGTCCGTGCCAGACATGAAATCCAAATCACCATCAACATCTATGTCTGCATATTCGGGAGTGCTGTAGAGGCCTGGTTTCTTGGTATACCCAGTATTCAGTATCCGAAATAGAGTATCATTCTTTGACCAGATGGGAGTTGTGCTATCCCCCACATTCTCGTAGTAGACGATTGTCCCATAGCTCTCGCCAATCGATAGATCGAAGTCTCCGTCTCCATCCAGGTCAGCCAACTTGGGTGCGGCATAATCACCCACATCTATTCCGCTGTACATTGCGGAGTTGTTGGTCCAAGTTGGAGATGCTGGAGTCCCTGTATTCTCGTAATAGAGCAGAATGCCGTCTCGCAAACCGATTGTGAGATCCATATCTCCATCGTTGTCCAGGTCCGTTAGATCAGGTGCAGTGTTGTTGCCCAAGTCACCAAGTGAAGCAAACATCGTTGGATCAAGCGTCCACTGCGGTGCAAATCTTGAACCGGTATTCTCGTAGTACACCAGGGTACCCCTCTCTTCTCCCATCACAAGGTCGAAGTCACCATCATCATTCAAATCTCCAAACTCGGGTGAGCTGAAGTTCCCTGCATCCACGAGATCAAAGGAGCTTGATGCTTGGCGCTCCCAGAAGTAGCTCAGTGTGTTCCCCTTGGTTATCGTGTAGTTGCTGTTTGCGAATATAGCCTGGTATTCACCATGACCTGCGTACAGAACTGTGAACTCCATCACGAAACCGTTGTGGTTGTAGAACTTCTCATTGATCTTCTTGGTGGTGAAGGTTTCTATCATTGGCCTATCGTTGTAGATATTGATCCTTACGTTGGCAAAGATGCTGTCGACATCCTTGTACAGCTGCTGGATTGAGCCCACGCCCCAATTGATCATTGTCGGATTTCTGTATTCCAGATAAATGGAGACCCTTGCTGCGTTTTGGTCGATCATGGTAACAGCAGGAGGACCCCAAGCAAGCTGGAAGTTCGTTTGGTCCAGGCAGAACTGGTTCCCACCCACTCTTACAAGTATCCCGCTTCTTGCACTGACTGCGCTACCGTTTGTGTAGAGGACGTACACACCCTGAGTCCAAAAGGAAAGGTCGTGCGAGGTTTGAATCTCATATTCCCTCTGTCCGTCCGTGACGTAGATGTATGGATAGGCAGGGCTGACCTGCATATCCCCAGTGAGGGTGGGGAATGCGCCAGTGACGACCTGATAGGATTTGGTTTCATACGGGGCAAAATCATCCTGGAAGACAACATACATCTCCCTTATTGCACCTGATGGGTGCTTTTTCGCGGTGCTTGGCAGGCCACCAGAATATACCTCTGTCATTGATGTCGCGTTCCGCACGTACACCTGCCTTCCATCCCAGAGCTGCAGATCTCTCAGGATTAGCTTGTACCAGACAATCTCATTCGGTCTTGCAAATGGAGAAGGATTGGTCACTTGTATCGGAATGGTTCCAGTTGGTTCAGGTTCAATATCTCCCATTGGGCTACCTTCGTCAGGTGAAGTTTCAACAATGTGGCCTTCCAAAGGAACTAAATCGATACTGTGTTCGGTCTGGATGGAGTTGCCAGCACTCTCAATGAGAGGCATTGATGCAACAGAAAGCAAGACAAAAACCACAATGGACAGTGACTTCCCGGTTCTTCTATTAGATGTAGACACACTTCCTTCTTCCGAGGATGACACTTAACTCCTCTCCCTCAACTGACTCAATTCAAGTCAGCATCTATATCGAGAAGGGTGTAAAAATCTTTGCTGGTGAAAGGAATCCCAATCAGTATCCAGTGTAGGTGTATTTGGAGGTGGGTCCGCCTATCAGGATCTGATATCCTTCCGCCTGCTCGATGAAGGGATCGTACACACCTGCGGGCATTCCAGTTGCATGGAGCCTCCACTGGGCCTTGATCATGAATACTATCCCAATCACGTTGGCCATGTTCTCGCAGTAATGATCCAGCGTCCACATTCCATTCGGTTTCAGAGGAAGAGCCATGTCGTTGTTACCCATCCCATATTGGACGGTTATGACACCAAAGCTGTAGGTTCCGCTACCTTCTCTCCCTCCAGTGGAGAGCGGTACCACCATGTAGTACCATTCTGAAGGACCTGACAGTGCACCCACGTCCACCCAATCATTTGTGCCAGCGTCCAGTGTTATGAGAGGGCTGAGAGACTGCTGATGGAAGGCCATTCTGTCAGAGGCTCTGTAAATGTTGTAATTCTCAGCGCCTGCGGTGGTTCTCCAAAAGAGATGCGCATCGTCCTGTTCGGCCAGGACTGTCAGTCCCGTACGGAAGGTGGCTGATGAACCGAGACCCTCTTGGTACTTGATCATTGATGCCGGGGTTCCCACGAAGGTGAAGTGAGAGTCCGCAGAGAGTTGGATACCATATCCTTCTCCCATTACCAAAGGCCCCGGTTTCTGTATTGCGCCTCCTGTCCAGTGTCTCACCCATTCGCCGTTCGTATCAATCCAATCGATGTACACCGTGCTGGGGATGGAATTAGCATACCACTCGATATCGTTTTGTTCCAATGGCTCCAGAGGCAGAGAGAAGGCGTTCATGCCGGCAGTGAAGGATTTCGTCCACTTGCCAACGGTGTTGCTTGTGATGCTCATCATGCCCAGATTGTTTACCCCTCTTACTACGTAGTAGTACTCCCTGGGTGTGGGCGACCCAGCTCCCGTATCATTCCATGTGGTTCTGGTTGGAATCACGCCGTTATCAGAGTTCATGGAAGTGTCTTTCCAAGGCCTCGAGAAGTCGAATCCTCTCTGGTCAGTATGCCTGTAGATAAGATAGTGGCTTATGTTCGGACCGGGAATGGTCCAAGAAAGATGAACATCGTCCTGGTCAGCGGTGATTCCTAAGATAGGTGGTTCAACTGGCTCTGGAATTAACACAGTGATATGGACGTCTGGGAAGTACACCGTTTCAGTGGAGTTGTCCCATTGGGTGTAGTTGACCCTTGATAGTGATGGTATTCCTATGGGAATGTATCCTTCCAATGACGAAGTAACCTCGTACCTGGTGATCCAGCTCTCATTGATGAAGATCTGGTCAACGTCCCAAGACAATACTGTGCTTCCGTCAGGCAAAGCGTCAATCGTATCCGGAGGACGAGGATTGGAGTTCTCATCTCGGAAGGAGCCTGGAACGTAGTGTATGTAGGGTGGCAAGGCGTCCTGTATCATCGGATTCGGGTTTGTTGGGTCCACTATCTGCTTGCCCGCGATGTTCATGACGCTTTGGAATATCCCAAGGTAAATATCCTTAAGGGCATCCGCTGTTGGGGCGCGATGGTATTCGCCACCAGTGATATCCGCGATCTGCTGGAGGAGCACCTCATTGACGTCCCCTCCAACCAGAAGACCGATGGTAAAGATGATGATGCCGTTGTCCGCAGCCCTCTGGGCTTCTTGAAGCGTGACGAAATCATGACTGACGTCCGAGTTCCTGCCATCAGTCAGAAGAACCTCAACTTGCACGTGACCCGGATCTCCGTAGCCAATCAATTCGTCAGTGGCAATTCGCATGCCTCGACCGATGTAAGTTCCACCTGATGCTGGCGGGAACATGTCGATGTCAGATTTCACTTGGTTGTAGTCCCAAGTCAGGTGATGGCCGTTCATGAGAACAGCATTGGAGGTGAACATCACTGTGGCGGCCCGGTCGGGGATCTTCATCATATCTACGTAGTCCTTAGCACCCGACAATCTCAGGTTGGAAGGATCGTTCCACACCATACTTCCAGAATTGTCTATCACAAAGACAGTGTCCTGGGGCATGTACCACATCAATGGTGTCCCGGCACCCGTTGCGTTCAGCGTCACCGTGGTTTCCTGTGGGAATACAAGTGAACCCTCCACCCAAATCGTATCTGGATCAGCGGTCTTGTTGAGTGCGATGTAAGGAGGTACAACGGCAACCGTTTTGAGCGTTACTGTGTCAACCACGTTGGTATTGACCGAGGAGGTTGCAGTAATGTACACGGTATTCAAGTTCCCACTCTGCGGATCCATTGGGGCGGTAATCCGAACCTTCAGGTCCAGAGTCTGTCCCACCTGCATTTGATCGCTGTCTGGAATCGTGTCACCATCATGGTCAGATATCGGGATGTAAAGCGTATCGGTGATAACAGTATTCCAACCCAGAGATGAAACAAAGGTTATGTCCATGTAGTCAGCCCTGCTCCCGAAGTACTTGAGTGAGATATCGTATTCTGCGGTCTGGCCAACATCCACCATCTTGGACTGGTCCGGACCTATGCTGATTGTCTCCGGTGTTGGACTTCCGAATCTCCAACCTGCCTCTGTTGAGGAGGCATCGCTGTAACCGTCGTATCCCCATTGTAGTTGGTCAGCGACCCTTTCCATTGACTGGCCCTGGACGTGGGGTGTACTCCATCCAACTTCATCCACCAATCTGCCCCATGGATCGTATAGATACACATGGTCGCCGTTGACGGAACCGTCATCCATGTCAAAATTCACTGGGAAATCCTCGGCTCTCAGGACGAAATATCTTCTGTCCGTGTTCAAGAAGAAGGATGGCATGAGGTACTCAGAATCAACAACCAGCGTCCAACCATTCGTGCTGACGGAGGTCGTTCCTGGGTAATAAAGCTCGATGAACCTGTCGTTCGGTGAGAGTGCGTTGAAATAGACTTCTTTCAGAACAACACTTGGAGGGTCCAAACGTCCCATTACATCATTCTGTGACTCAAAGGTGGGTGTCTTGTCCCTTGTCCAATCGTTCGCATAAGCAGTCCCCGTCCAATATCGGGCAATGGTCTCGTCAGGTAAGGGATCGGGGGCATAGCCCATCTGGCCAAAAGTGACAAAATCAAGCAAGAAACCTGTGGAGTAGTATATGCCAATCGTTCCGCCTTCCGTGCTGGGGAAAGCCTCTCCCAGACCAAGTGAATAGACTGAGTACTCTCCGGGGGATATGACACTCCTGCTCCAACCTCCGCCTACCCATTGTGTCAGGCCGTCTGGAGATAGGTAGATTTCCGAATCCAACACTGCCCTCTCGCCACCGTTGTAGATCTCGATCTTCACGTTGTCCATGGTGGCGTGGTCCTGGATTTCAGTGACATAGAGCTTGGTCATCTGTAGGACCAGGAACTCTTGTGCCCTGGTTGTCGCCCATGCAACATCTTGATATCTTGAACCAAAGCTGATCACAAGCGGCAGGGTCACGTTGGCACCCATTGGAAGCGTCCCGACCTCCCATCCAACCATGCACGTTGTCTCATCAACCAAACCGTGAACCTTGTTCGTCATGAGTGCTTGATAGAGCGTCTTGTCATC
>CP070767.1:1883611-1888204 GCA_020345725.1 Methanobacteriota archaeon
AGTTGATACCAATGACATGCGGGAGATGGGTGGTTTACGTAAGAAGATGAAGATTACTTCGATAACAATGCTCATAGGTGCCATTTCCATCGCTGGCATACCTCCGTTAAGTGGTTTCTGGAGCAAAGATGGGATACTGGAAATCGCGTTCGAAGCCGGTGGGGAGAACACCATATTCCTTCTGTTATGGGTCCTGGGAATCATTACCGCGTTCATGACCGCCTTCTACATGTTCAGGATGTGGTTCATGACCTTTGCAGGAGAGAAACGGTCTCCTGGCGAGGTTCACGAATCTCCAAAGTCCATGACCGTTCCCTTGATGATTCTCGCCTTCTTCGCAATAACATCTGGCATACTGACCTTCGCTACCGGTGGCGGGTTCGGACAATTCATCTTCTATGAGGCAGGACACGGAAGTGTCATTGACGAACTCATCCACGTCTTCTCCAATCCACTTACATATCTGTCAATTGGTCTGGCCGCCTTAGGAATACTTCTCGCATACGTCGTGTACTCTCGACATGTGGTCTCTGCTGCCGTGTTCACATCCTCCCGGCCAACCAAAGGGATACACAAACTCCTGGTGAACAGGTACTACATGGACTACGCCTACAGGATGTTCGGGCTCAAGATAGGGTATGGATTCGCCAAGGTCTGTGATTGGTTCGACAGGAGGGCTATCGATGGTTTTGTCAATGGTGTCGCAAAAGGCGGAATCGTGTTCTCCAAAGCGAACGACTACTTCGACAGAAAGGGTGTGGACGGACTTGTCGATGGGATGAGCAGCAGTATCGTAGGGAGCAGCAAGCGTCTCAGAAAGACCCAATCTGGCAACATCCAGGGTTATCTTGCGGCCGTAGTGCTGGGCATCTGCTTTGTGATCGCCTTGACATGGATTCTTGTGACCGTTAACGGAGGATGAGAATGGAGATACCCTACCTATCCCTGATGATTCTGGTCCCGTTGGTCGGGACAATCATTTCATTCCTTCTTCCCAGAGAGAGCACCAAGGCGAAGTGGGTTTGTCTTATTGCTGCCCTTGTCAACCTGGTTATCTCGTTCATCCTAGTATTCGCATATGTCTGGTCATGGCCTGTATCACTCCCAGTTGATCCAGTCTCTGGGAGCTTTGCAGCCTACGAGAAAGCAGAATGGATACCATCGCTGGGAATGAACTACATCCTCGGTGTGGACGGGCTTTCCCTTCCGCTCATCGTCCTGACGCATTTCCTGGTTGCTTTGGGTATTGTCTTCTCCTGGAAGGAAAAGGAGAGACCCAAGGAGTTCTTTGGATTGCTGCTTCTGATGGACCTGTCAATCACTGGGGTCTTCATGTCGCTTGATCTCTTTGTCTTCTTCATCTTCTGGGAACTGGTCCTGATCCCGATGTACTTCCTCATCGCGATATGGGGAGGTCCTAACAAGGCATATGCATCAATCAAGTTCCTGATATACACGCACATTGGCAGCGTGATAATGCTCCTGGGAATATTCGCCCTGTACTTCTGGGCGTCACCCACCCTTGCCGGAGCTCCGACCTTCGATCTTGTTGTGATGGCGGATGCGATGAGAGCTGACCCCACCATAATCGCGTTATCGTTCCAAGTCCCTGTCTTCATCGCCTTCTTCTTTGGATTCGGTGTGAAGATGCCCATGGTGCCCTTCCACACTTGGCTACCTGATGCACACGTAGAGGCTCCCACCGCTGGGTCCGTGATACTTGCTGGATTGCTGCTGAAGATGGGCGGTTACGGTCTTTTCCGTTTGGGAATGACGATGTTCCCCTTAGCGGTCAGGGACTTATGGTGGGTGATAGCAGCGTTCGGTGTAACTAGCATGATCTATGCCGCTTTCGTTTGTTTAGCTCAGACTGACCTGAAACGGTTGATTGCCTACTCTAGCGTGAGCCATATGGGTTTCGTCCTGTTAGGTGCTTCCAGCACTCTTACGATAGGCATTGCCGGTGGGATGTTCCAGATGTTCAACCACGGGCTTATCACGGCAGCGCTCTTCATGTTGGCAGGAGTGGCCAAAAGGTCGTGTCATACCAGGGACATACCAAAACTCTCCGGTCTCGTTCAAAAGATGCCCTTGTTCTCGTTCGTATTGATGGTCAGCTTCTTCGCATCCTTGGGTCTGCCTGGGTTGAACGGTTTCGTGAGCGAGTTCATGGTCTTTGCCGGCTCGTATGAATCGTTTGGAAGATATCTAATAATTCCCTTGCTGGCTGTCATAATCACCGGAGCATATTACATCTGGACCATGCACAAGATGGTGTTCGGTAACTTCAACATGGCCTTAGGCAAGATCAGGGATCTAACGAGGGAGGAGGCACTGCCCCTCTTCATCCTGGTCGGGTTCATCATATTCTTCGGTCTGTATCCAACGCCAGTTGTGGGAATGATCGAGCCGTACGCGGCAGGGTTGAGCAGTTTGTTGGGAGGTATTGGGTAGATGGCGCTCGACTTCCACATAATCTCATTGATCCTCTTGGTCCCTGCCCTCGGTGCGGTTGTCACTTATTTGCTACCTCTAAAAAACAAGGGCACCAAGATTGTAGCGACCGCGATTTCATTGATACCTCTGATCCTTTCATTGATCCTCCTGCTCGGGGTGATCTCTCCGTATGTAGACATTGGGCGGACCGGTGATTTCTACGCCTTGGAAAACGCTGACTGGATACCGCAGATTGACGTTCACTACACCGTTGGCGTGGATGCTCTCTCTGCTGTTCTTGTCTTCCTCGCTACCTTGTTGATCACACTTGGAATAATCTTCTCTTGGAACGAAACGCATCGGCACCGGGAATTCAACGCTCTCTTGCTGTTCATGGAGGTCACTATCGTAGGTGTGTTCGTATCTCTGGACAACTTCTTGTTCTTCCTGTTCTGGGAGGCCGGGCTGATACCGATGTACTTCCTGATCGCCGTTTGGGGCGGTCCAAACAAGAGGTATGCCGCCATCAAGTTCTTCCTTTATACGCAGGCCGCGAGCCTGCTGGTGCTGGCCGGAATCCTTGCTTTCTACTTCTACGGTGGCACTTTCAGCATGATCACGCTGATAGAGACCAACCCTCTGGCCGCCGCTGCCCAGAACCTCATGTTCGTCGCTCTGCTCTTCGGATTCGGAACCAAGTTACCCATGGTCCCGGTGCATACTTGGTTGCCCGACGCACACGTAGAAGCGCCCACTGCAGGGTCTGTCCTGCTTGCAGGCGTTCTGCTGAAGATGGGTGGATACGGTCTCATCAGGTTCAATGTCCAGATGCTCCCGGATGTTGCGGATTGGGCGTTCATATTAGTTGGTGTGATAGGTGTATTCAGCATGGTCTACGGGGCATTCGTTTGCTTAGCTCAGGACGACCTGAAGAGAATGATCGCTTTCTCCAGCATCAGTCATATGGGAATCGTGATGTTAGGTATCTCCGCTTGGGGAATAGGTGGCAGCGAATGGGCGTTGGCGGGAGCCATATTCCAGATGTTCGCACACGGACTGATCTCGGCAGCGCTGTTTATGATAGCAGGATCCGTCGGTCACAATGTTGGAACCAGAAACATCTCAGAGTTAGGGGGGATTGCTCCAAAGGTCCCGAATACCGCAGGTTTCATGATGGTCGCTTTCCTTGCATCGTTAGGACTCCCTGGCCTGGTTGGTTTCGTGGCGGAGTTCACCGTTTTCATTGGAACATGGGAAGTGTTCGGCTGGTGGATATTCATCCCGATAGTCTCTGTCGTTGTGACGGCAGGGTACTACCTGTTCGCGATGCAAAGGGCGATCTTTGGACCTTTCAACAAGAAGATAGAGAAGTTACATGATATCAAATGGTTCGAGGCCGCACCCTTATCTGTTCTTTCCACACTCTTTGCCGTTTTCGGGATTCTCCCCTTCATATTCATGAATTCGATATATAGCTGGGTGGTGGCACTGGGATGAGCTACCAAGTGTTATCCCCGATAGTCGTCCTATTGGCGTTTGCATTCGCCATCATACTAGTGAACGTGTTCGTGAAGAGCAAGCGGAGGTACTTCGCGTACATGGCCCTCGCCGGGCTGATAATCTCTCTGATCTTGGTCGTGGACATGGCAGGTCTATCGTTCACTAACGCTATGGGTTTGGACCTCTGGGATTCGCCTGTCGATCTATCTTTCCCGAACCTCAAGTTGCAGATAGATTCTTTCTCGCTGTTCTTCTACATCGTCTTCCTGATTGCAGGTATACTGGTAACGATCGGATCAATATCATACATCGAAAAGGAGGAGAAATTCCGGGCTGAGTACTTCTCGCTGATGCTGATGGCCATCGTGGGAATGATGTTGGTGGCCTCAACCACCGACCTGTTCGTGCTTTATCTCGCCTTCGAACTCACCAGCATATCCACGTATGCATTGGCGGCTTTTAGAAAGAAGGATAAGGCTTCTGCGGAGGCCGGTTTGAAGTTCTTCCTGATGGGTGCCGTTTCGTCCGCGATTGCACTGTTTGCCATCTCGATTCTGTACGGCATCACCGCCTTCGTTCCCGGAGGAGCAACCACTGATCTTTCACAGATTTCCGTCGCTCTGGATTTTGCTCTCCAAGGAGGCATCGCTCACGTCC
>CP070767.1:1888304-1894793 GCA_020345725.1 Methanobacteriota archaeon
CACGGATAGAATGGTGCAGCAGGCTTTGATGGGCGTGACCTACTACAGAGTGGAAGGATTCAACGCCGCAGCGACACCCTACCATCTGAAGGTCATGAGTCCGACGGACATCATGACCGCGGGAGAAGGATTTTGGATCTACACAGTCGATACAGTGTGGGTTGTAATTCAATAAGGAATATGCACGGCAACACTGCAATCCTCAGTTCATCCAGCACTGGCATAGGAAACCTTTTATACCATCTTTAATATCGACTATAGCACGGCAGAAATGGATTTGGCGATAGTCTTATTCGTTCGGTCCAGTACTCTAATGGAGGAGGTTGTTCTATGCCAAAGAAGATGGCAGATAGGACCTTCAAAAAAGGAATAGCAATTGCTATATGCATAATGATGGCGCTTTCGGGCAGCCTGATTTTGTGGAATGGAAATACGGAAGAGAATGTGGACACTACCCCGGTGATAGTGTACTTGAGAAGTCCGAGCGATACTCAGCTTCTCAAGGCAAGGGGAGTGGATGTGGTGGAGTCCTACGGGGGCTTTGTCTTGGCCAATCTGGCCGAGAGGGAGATGAGGTTCTTGAAACACCAAGGCTTCAGCGTTGAGGCAGAGAGGGAGCTACACACCGTCGCGTTGAATGGTTTCACCATCGACACGAGAGTGGGAACCCCTTCGTTGCCATCCGACCTGTTCATAGAGGCTTATCCAATGGGAATGGATGGACGCTACATAGTCCAGTTCATCGGACCCGTCAAGGATGAGTGGACAAGGACGGTGACCAACCTGGGCGCAGAGGTGGGCAACTACCTTCCGAACAATGCCTTCATCGTCAACATGAACGAGGAGACCAAGGACATCGTCTCAAGGCTCAGATTCGTTCAGTGGGTGGACGTGTTCCAGCCCGCCTACAAGATCCGACCCGAGCTGTGGGACAAAGATGATTCCTTTGACGTCAAGATAATCACCTACGAGGGCAAGGGAGCGAACTCGGTCCTCGCACGATTGACAGAGGAACAGACCATCAGTGCCTACGTAGGGGAGGACTTCGGACTGGTCAGAGCGACAGTTGATACATCTATGTTGCCGATGCTGGCGAATATCCCTGGAGTAAGCTACGTCGAGCCACTATATGAGATCAGAGCCTACAATTCATACATGCAATGGACCGTTCAAACGAACAGGACCGATGACGAGAAGATGTTCGACATGGGTCTGGACGGCACTGGACAGCTGATCGCATTGGCGGATACCGGTGTTGATTTTGATCATCCAGCCTTCAGACATGACGCGGCCACGATTACCATTGGAGATATCTACAACGTCACGGACATGACCAGAAGGAAGGTTGTGAGATACATGCCCATGGCAAGTTATGTAGGACTCGATCCTTGGGTAGATGACTGGGCATTCCAGGACAGCAAGATCATGCCATTCGCTCAGACAATGGGTCACGGAACAATGATGGCAGGAATTGCGGTGGCCAATGACGATTACATGGACATAAGTCCAAACGATGGTGCCGCCATGGGAGCCAAACTGATAGTGCAAGACGTTGCAAATGTCTGCCAAAGGCCAGCCGGCCTGGACGACTGCTTCTCATTCATACCTGACGACTATGATGATTTCTTCGGACCTGTCTATGACGAAGGAGCCAGAATTCACACCCACAGCTGGGGAACACCCGAGCAGACTTACGATCTTGAAGCCAGAATGGTGGACGAATTCGTCTTCGGTCACACAGACATGTTCATAACCTGGTCGGCTGGGAACGGCGGACCTCTCTCAGGAGAGCCCCACACAGTGGGCAGTCCCGCCAACGCCAAGGGCGTGGTTTCCCTCGGTTGGGTTGGAAGTCCTTCGCCCTTGATTCCGACGACACAGTACAACGTCAACGGACAGGGTAGCACGGGTCCAACACCAGACAACAGGATGAAACCGGAACTGGTTAACCTTGGAGAAGGCACGTCCACGATCTCGGACGGCAATCCCTGGTCCGACTTGTACAGGCCAGATGACCTGATCTTCGGTACGAGCTATGGTGCCCCCGCAACCGCGGGAATGGCTGCCATAATAAGGCAGTACTATGAGGAGGGTTACTACCCGACTGGCACAGCTCATCCAGCAAGCGCAACCAACGTGAGCGCGGCGATGGTCAAAGCACTTCTGATGGCCAGTGGAGAGAGATGTACGGAAGGATTCAGGGACAGTGTCGGCGAGCAGCAGTGGCCTAACAACTCTCAGGGTTGGGGAAGACCCCTCTTGGATAACGTCCTGTACTTCCCTGGCGATCCAAAGAAGACAATCTCTGTGGACCATACAGCTGGATTGATAACCGGGGATGTGGTGGAGTACAACTTCACAGTCTTGAGCAACTCAGAGCCGCTTCGAGTGATGCTTGTTTGGAGCGATTACCCCGGAACCCTCGGCGCTGCAACAGTTCTAGTGAACGACCTGGATCTCGAGGTCACTGACCCTCTCGGCAATGCATACAAGGGCAACGTCTTCTCAATTCCGTTCGCAACCAGCCAGTCCAGAACGGGCGGCGGTTTCGATCATGAGAATCCGACCGAGGGAGTTCACAGATGGTATCCAACGCCCGGAGTGTACAATGTGAAGATTACAGGCTTCAATGTACCCAGGGGACCGCAACCATTCGCCTTGGTCATGAATGCGGACATAGACACTGGCTTCGGTCAGATTATGATTGACAGAGCGGTATACAGCGAAAATGACATAATCAACATCGAGGTCATGGACACGAACCTCGTGGACGACGGAATCAACAACAAGGCATATGTCACCAGCACAACCGAGGACGTCCCGGAGACGGTGAACCTGACCGAGACCGAGGTTGGATCTGGAATCTGGACAGCTTCGATTACAACCGCCTTCGGAGCGCCGTACGAGAACAACACACTGGAAGTTTCTGACAAGGACACAATCACCGCATGGTACGATGACCCTGACCCGATACACACCGCCACCGCACATGCGGTCGTGGATGCAGCTGGTCCCATCATTACGGACGTATTTGTAAGGGACATTACGAACGCAGCGGCCACCGTCACTTGGGTCACAGATGAGCCGAGCGATTCCACAGTTTACTGGGGAGAGACTTCCGCACTGGGGACGGTGACACATGACCCAGTACTGATGACCTATCACGAGGTCGACCTCTTGGGTCTCAGCACGGGTGTGCAGTACTTCTTCGACGTCCAGTCTGCGGACTGGCTCGGACACTCGACTCTCGACGACAATGGAGGAGTGCACTACACCTTCTCGACCACTGAGAAGGCCGAGATACTGCTTGTGATAGGGGACGGAACCTTCCCATCTGGTAAGATTCCGTACTGGCGAAATGCAATCATGTACGGTGGATGGTCATTCAACGAGTACTACGTGGCGAGAACGGGAGACCCAGATCTCTCGGTCCTGCAGCGTTACAAGGTCGTTGCCTGGCAGACAGGTTTTGAGCAGTAACCTGCATTCGAGGACACCCAGATCGACCTTCTCACCAACTACCTCGACGGTGGAGGCAGACTGTTCGTGGTCTCGCATGATGTTGCGTGGGCATCCCATCCTGCATCCGGTTCTCAGTTCTGGACGCCTAAGAATTACGCCTTCCTGAAGGATTCCCTAAAATCCGAATGGCTCGATGACCCGCTAGATTGGGGCGGCATAGAAGGCGTGATAGGCGATCCCATCGGCGGTATCTATGCGCCTCCGAACACACTTCTCTATGAGGAATTCAGAAACGGAGGGGCTGGGGATGAAGTTACAGCTCTTGCGGCCGGTGGAACCACTGACTACGTCTTCAAGAGTTTGGGCGGTGTGTCCAACAACGACAATTGTGCCATAAGATGGGTCTCCAGTATGGCCAACGGAACAGCCGATCCTAACATCACTTGGGGTGGTTATCCATCCAAGGTGGTTGCCTTCTTCTTCGAGCTTGTGCAGATAAACTACTTCACCGTGGACGATCCCGAGAGAGGAGATATCGTCAACAAGACCATAATCTGGCTCCTGGACGGAAGCTATCACCCCATAGCAGAAGTGAGCCATCCGAACGGCGGAGAGGTCTTTTCGGGAGCAACATTGGACGTCTATTGGAACGTCACCGCACCAGTTGGTGTCGCCAATCAGTCCTTGTTCTACTCTGACGATTCTGGACAGACCTGGAAGCCAATCGACTTGGCGGTCGGCAACGCAACCAATACCTATGCGTGGGACATTTCCGGCCTTCCGAACGGGGACGACTACATGGTCAAGATAATCGTGGAAGATTCGTCCACACCACCGCTTAACGGCACTGACACATCGGACAGTACATTCTCCATATTCAGACCTGGCGGGGACACAGTCGGTCCGGTCACTGTTCCAGGTAGCGTCAGGGTCACTCCGAATCCTGTGATAGAAACGGGGAACGTGACCTTCGATGCCATAGTCACTGACGAACTGAAAGGAGATTCAAACATTGCGATGGCGGAGTACTTCGTACAGGACACTGAACCGATTGGCCTCAACGGAACAGGAGTGATGATGGCGCCCAAGGATGGTTCGTACGACAGTAAGCTAGAGAACGTGACTTGGGACACAGGAGGAACACCTGTGAAGAACTTCGGATGGGGAACGGTTGGGCCACACACGGTCTGGGTCCATGGTCTGGATGCATCCGGGAACTGGGGACCCTTCTACAATGCCACCTTCCATATCATACCCACACCTCCAGACAGGAGAGTGTTGCCACCTTCTGGAATCACGGCTGACCTATCTGGCGTAGCTTTTGCGGACGTAACGCTGACATACACTCTGTCAGGTGATGACGGAGCTGGCGAGAACGATGTGGTCAGGTACGACATATACAGAGGCACGACCTACGATGCGTTCGGTACGGGATACATCAATATTGGCAACTCTCCCGCTGGGACCAACACCTATGTAGACGGCAATGCTGGCAACGGAGATGGGAGCAACTACTTCTATTACGTAGTGGCAGTGGACGATGATGGCAACGAGAACACAGGAATAGGACAGGCTGGCAAATACACTCGATGGCTGACAGCAGGTGTGAATCTTGTCTCCAATCCGCTCATAGTGAACGATTACGGCATGATGACAGTCCTGCAGACGGTGAGCTTCGACAAGGTGTGGGTGTACGATCCATCGGTGGATCCCAATCGGCCCTGGATTACCTATGACGTAGCCAAAGGCTACTACACGCCTGGAATCACTGACAACTTCCGTGGAGCATGGATCAATGTCCTTGCGGACGGTTATTTCACGCTGGCCGGCGTGGTGCCAACACCTTCGATGACGATCCAGCTGGAAATGGGTTGGAACCTTGTAGGGTATCCATCCTTCTCCAATATATACACTCTGTGGGATCTATTGAATGCAACCAACGCGGATAGGGTCGAGACCTACGACCCAGCAGGTGCTCCATACAACCTGAGACATATGACGGACCCGTTCGAGGTTTTGACCACCGGATCGGGCTACTGGATACATGTGTCGGCCCCAGTTACCTGGACAGTAATGCAGGGTTAGTCAAGGACAGAAATCTCAACGAACACCAACCCACTTTCTTCCTTTTTTGTTTCAAGGTAGATTGAGTGCCAACCAGGTGAGAGATGTAGAGCGTCTCCATTGTTTGAACAGACAGGAATACCATCTTCAATTGCGATAACATTTTCACCCTGGCCGCTCAGCTTCCATCTTATTGCCGTTCTCCATGCGCTCTCCAGATTATCCCCTACCAGCACATATTCGATCTCGGTGAAGGTTCCGGATTCCAGATTGACATCAACAGTAACCACGTTACCTGGACCTGCCTGGTAAACCTGTACAATTCTGACTGTGAGATAGTTCAATTCTGAATTCAGTGAATTCTCAAGGTGTTGTCTTTCGGCATTGGACCAAGATGCCAGAACTGCGGGAATCGATATTCCCATTATGACTGCGACAATGAGAAGCCTGAAGGGAAGTCCTTCCAGACCCTTGCTGTCAATAGATAAATCCCTCAATCTATAATCCTCACCTCTTTGTCACTACGATGTTGAGCGTCTTGGTGATGCTTAGGGTTCCAGAATACTCTGCCTCCACACGAATGGTTCCGAACCCGGACGTGCCGATGTCTATCTTCAGATCCGTGGCTTTGAATGTCCCCTCAGCACCTGTCATGCCAGCGACCAGTAAGTTGGCACCAGACATCTTGATTGACACACCCTCCAGTGGATTTCCCTTGGTATCCCAAGCCTTTATCGTGATTGCTGTGGTGTTCTCTGTTATCTTCATCGGATCGGTCTGGGGTTCGGCCGAATATAGTTCGATCCTCGCAAGGTCTGGAGCTGTGAATATTGTGAGCCAGGCGATTATTATAGATATGGCAATTCCTGCGATGACCACCATTATGATCAGCTGCAAGGGCATTCCTTCCAATGCACCTCGCTCATCTAATCTAATTCTATTCTTGCAGGGCATCCCTCTCAA
>CP070767.1:1894893-1900784 GCA_020345725.1 Methanobacteriota archaeon
ATCGTCATCTACAACGACAAGCTACTTGAGCTCGTACCCAGACTGCCAATAGACGCTGCGTTCAAGGTCGCAGACGAGGTCTTGATGCAGTGCATAAAGGGAATGACCGAGATAATCACCAAGCCCGGATTGGTCAACCTGGACTATAGCGACCTTATGACCATCATGAAAGGTGGCGGAGTCGCTATGATTGGAATGGGCGAAAGCGATGAGGCCAGGGACCGAGTGGACTTTGCCCTGCACGAGGCACTCGAGTCTCCATTGCTGGGAGAGGTAGATCTCACCCACGCGAGAGGAGCTCTTGTGAGGATTGTGGGCGGTCCAGACATGACCGTATCCGAGGCAGAGAGGGCTGCAGCACTGGTCAGCGAGAAGGTGAATCCTTCCGCAAGGATCATCTGGGGTTGCTCAATCGACCCAGAACTGGAGAGATCCGTAAGGGTCTTGCTAGTGATTACCGGAGTCAAGGCGAAATCACTACTTGGAAAGGACGGCACTCCAATAACCTCACCGACAGAAGACGTCGATGTGGTTCACTAAACCCTCCAAAATTTTTTCTATTTGGGGGACGATTAGGCTTCCGTGGTAGTCAAGGATAGAGTGGGAAGAAGTAGGTACATCGCCTTTGAGGTCGCGTCCGAGAAGGAACTTAAAACGGGGGACCTCATCAACACCATCAAGAAGGTCGCTAGCAAGTACGATGATGCAGAGAAGATAAGGCCTTGGCTAATCATGTTCAAGAAGGGAAAAGGGATCGCCAGGTGTTCTCATACAGCAAGGGATGAGTGTATCAATCTCCTCCAATCCATTCAAAGCGTGGGGGGGAACTCAGTAAGGATTAAGACCCTGGGAACATCGGGAACGGTAAGGGGTGCCAGACGCAAATATCTTGAAGGAAAAGTGGACGAGGATTAACCACAAAGCTTTATATCCAAACCTTTCATTATCTTGGAAAGGGTGAGAGAGTGCAACCGGGTCAAATGGCATATGACAGGGCTATCACCGTCTTTTCACCTGACGGTAGGCTGTTTCAGGTAGAGTACGCAAGAGTTGCAGTTACAAGAGGCACGACAAATGCTGGAATCAAGTTCGAAGACGGTATTGTTCTGATGGCAGACAAGAACATCGCAAGCAGGCTGATGGAGGCGGAATCCATCGAGAAGTTGTTCCAGATTGATGAGCACGTGGGGTGCGCCACTTCTGGTCTCGTAGCTGATGCGAGAGTTCTTGTGGATTACGCTCGAATAGTGGCCCAGATAAACAAGGTAACATACGATGAGAAGATATCCGTGGACCTATTGGTCAAAAGGATATGTGACTACAAGCAGAACTATACTCAGTATGGAGGAGTGAGACCGTTCGGCACCGCTCTTCTTGTAGGTGGATGGGATGACACTGGTGCGCATCTGTTTGAGACGGACCCTAGGGGTGCTCTGGTCTCCTACAAGGCTGGCAGTATCGGTGCTGGAAGGAATACCGTTCTGGAGATGTTCGAGGAGAAGTACAGGGATGACATTTCATTGGATGAGGCAATCTTGCTAGGTTTGGAAGGCCTTCAGCAGTCCAAGGAGGAGAAGCTGGATGCGGGAATGGTCGAGATCGGATATGCGAAGAGAGACGAATCCTTCCAAATGCTGAACAGGGACGAAGTGGGCAAGTACTTGGACAAGCTCGAGTCCTGATAGGAGAAGAGGGATGGTTAAGGAACTCAGAAAGGAACGCGGACTGGGGATTTTTGAGAACAAGGTGATCGCGAGGCTCGAGAAAGAGGGTGAATCCTTCGAGGTTGTCGTTGAGCCAGATGTTGTTCAGGCCATACGGGACGGAGAGGAAGCGGACTTGGAGAAGGGAATGGCCATCGACACGATATTCCGCGATGCGAAGAAAGGCACACGATCATCTGAGGAGAAGATGGAAGAGATCTTTGGAACGACCGATCCTCTCGCAGTTGCCAGAATACTGATTGAAGAGGGTGAAATCCAGGTCACTACAGAGCAGCGGAGGAAGATGCTGGAGGCAAAGAGAAGGTCCGTAATTGACACAATAGCCAGAAACGCAATAAATCCTCAGAGCGGAACGCCCCATCCTCCCCAGAGGATTGAGAACGCAATGGCCGAGGCCAAGGTCAACATTGACCCCTTCAAGTCTGTGGAGGAACAGGTCAAGGACGTTCTGGCAGCACTGCAGCCACTGATCCCAATCAGGTTCGAGAAAGTGAAGATAGCTGTGAAATTGTCGGCCGAGGACTGTGCTAAATGTTATGGTGATCTGAAGTCATATGGAAGAATTCTGCAGGAGGAATGGCAGAAGAGCGGATTTTGGATAGGTGTTGTGGAGATGCCAGCGGGTATGCAAACCGATTTTCTCGATAAGCTGAACGAGAAGACGAAAGGTATGGTTGAAACCAAAATAGTTAAATGATTAATCATCCTTATTGACGCCCTACGTTAGAGGTAATGAATGGTTGAAGAGACAGTGAAACGTGAGCTTGTTGTACCTGGAGACCTTTTGGATGCACCGGGTTTGAAGCCCGGAGTTGGTACATTCAGTGAAGGCGGAAAGATATATGCGGCTATGCTCGGCATAAGGACCGAGAGGGCCGGCTACATCAATATCGTGCCACTGGGCGGGAGGTACATTCCCAGACCAGGGGATGCAGTCATTGGAAAGATAGTCGATATTGGCCCTTCTCATTGGTTGTTGGAAATAAATTCTCCTTATCCAGCACCGCTGCACACAAATGAGGTCCCTTGGCGGGTTGAGTATGGAGACACCGCCCGCTATCTTGATGTGGAAGATGTTTGCCTTATCAAGGTTCTGTCCGTGGACGAGACAAAGAGGGTTCAATTGACCATGAAAGAACATGGTCTCAGGAAGTTGAGTGGTGGGCAGATTGTTGAGATATCCCATTCCAAGGTCCCCAGAGTGATCGGAAAGAAAGGTAGCATGATATCCTTGATCAAGGGCTTCACGAAGTGCCGGATGTTCGTTGGCCAGAATGGAAGAATTTGGATTGACGGTGAAGTTGATGATATTATCAATGCCATTCAGGCCATCAAGAAGATCGAGGATGAAGCACAGGTATTGGGTTTGACGGAATCTGTTGCATCTATGTTAGAAGAAATATACGGACCATCACGTGTTGAGTGAGTCTGTTTTAGAGGGAATTTATATGGAGTTAGAGAAACCTTTGTTAGATGAAAACAAAAGAAGAATTGATGGAAGAGCTGTTGATGAGTTGCGGCCAATTAGGATAGAGGCCGGCGTTTTGAAGAGAGCGGACGGGAGTGCTTATCTTGAGTGGGGTGAGAACAAGGTTCTCGCCGCTGTTTATGGTCCTAGGGAAGCGCATCCTAGGCACAGACAAGATCCTGCCAAGGCTTTGGTTCAATGCAGATACAACATGGCAGCCTTCTCAGTGAGCGATAGGAAGAGACCTGGCCCGGACAGGCGGTCCGTGGAGATTTCTAAGGTAATATCCGATGCGTTCTCATTCGTAGTGTTCAAAGAGCAATTTCCAAGAACGAGTGTGGACGTTTTCATAGAGATCCTTCAGGCCGAAGCTGGTACTCGTTGCGCAGGACTCACGGCAGCTGCCGTGGCCCTGGCCGACGCTGGCATTCCCATGAGAGATCTCGTGGTTTCCTGCGCGACCGGAAAAGCAGATGGTGAATTGATACTGGACCCTGGGAAGGAAGAAGATAACCTGGGCCAAGCTGACTTGCCAGTTGCCGTAGTCCCCAGGACTGAAGACATCGTCCTTATGCAGATGGATGGTCATTTCACGCCGGAAGAGTTCAGGAAGGCTTTGAGAATGTCCATTGACGCCTGTAAGGTGATATACGAAATTCAGAAGGACGCTCTTAGAACGAAGTATGCGGTCACGACCGAGGAGCCTGTCGAGGTCCAGGAGACCATCGACACTCAGATTAAGGAGGAATGAGAATGACAGAAGTAGTTTCAGAGTTGACAAGGAACCATATTCACCGTCTTGCCTCGGATGGAAAGAGGGTTGACGGAAGAGCTCCTGATGAGTTCAGACCACTGAAAATCGAGAAGAGCTTCGTCCATTCCGCTGAGGGTTCTGCCAGAGTTCATCTGGGGAACACTGACGTTCTCATAGGAATCAAGATGGATTTGGGCGAACCTTATGCAGATACACCAAACAAAGGCGTCCTTACAACAAGTGCGGAACTGATACCCATGGCCAGCCCAGACTTTGAATCGGGCCCTCCCAGAGAGAGCGCCATCGAACTTGCTCGTGTCGTGGACAGAGGAATAAGGGAGACCGAGACAGTTGATCTCGAGAAGCTCTGCATAGAACCGGGGGAAAAGGTCTGGATTCTGTTTCTGGATATGCATATCTTGGACTTTGATGGGAATCTTTTCGATGCCTGTTCGTTCGGAGCGCTTAGCGCCCTGACAGACACGACCGTTCCGGCTTCACGTACTAACGGGGAAGACTTCAAGCTCGAGGTGGAACACTACCCGGTGTCTGTGACTGCGGTGAAAATAGGGAGATTCATATTCCTAGACCCCTCGCTGGACGAGGAGATGGTCGCAGACGCACGCCTGACGGTTGCCATTGATGAGAATGGGGATATCAGAGCCATGCAGAAAGGTTTAAGCGGAAGCTTCACGTTTGACGAGGTGGAAAAAGTCATTGAACTTGCCACACTCCGAGGAAACGAGATCAGAGAGACAATCAAGGGATAGCAATGGGAAAGAGGACCAAGAAGGTAGGACCTACTGGCAAATACGGACCCCGCTACGGGGTCAAGGTTCGCAAGAGACTGAAAGAGGTCGAGACAGCCAAATCAAGGAAGTACATCTGCCCTAACTGCAATCATCAGTCCGTCAAGAGGGTTGGAACTGGTATCTGGAAGTGCAGGAGATGCAATCTGGTGTTTGCTGGCGGTGCCTACAGACCCTTCGTGTCAACAAGCTACCGCAAAGAAACTGGTAGAGGTCCACAGACTATCGAGGAAGAACCCGCTGAGGGAGAAGAGAATGTATAAGTGCGCTCGATGCAGAGAGCCAATCCTCGCCAACATCAATACCGTTGGGATTCAGTGCAAGAACTGCGGTTCCAAGGTGTTCTACAAAGAAAGACCGAATGTCAAGAAGATAGTGAAGGCGAGATAGGATGAGGAGGGCGGAGATAGTCCTGACCGGTGGGAACGCCGAGCTGGTGCAGAAGGCTCTGGCACCCGAGACCGGACGAGAACTTCCCAGAACCAAGATCTCCGTCGTGAAAGATGGTGAGAAAACCACTTTGATAATCGAGGCCGAGGACACAAGTGCGCTCAGGGCGGCATTGAACTCGTACGTCCGCTGGGCAGCCCTTGCATCGGCAGTTAATGATGAGGTGAAATCAAATGAGCGGTGAGCTACCCCCACAGGTGCAGAATCAGATTGCCCAACTCCAGCAGTTGCAGCAGCAGCTTCAGGTGATTACCACCCAGAGAAGCCAGTTGGAGCTTAAGGAGAAGGAAATCGAATCCACTCTAGAGGAGCTGGAAAAGACCGGCAAGGATACCACTGTCTACAAGAGCATTGGAACGCTCCTGATAATGGCGGAGAACAGAGAGGACCTGAAGAAGGAGCTGGACGAGCACAAAGAGACAATCGGCATTAGGATTAAGACCCTCAAGAAACAGGAGAAGACGCTCAGTGAGAGGTATCAGAGCTTGGGAGAGCAGTTGAGTAGCGTTTTGAAGGATGCAGGAACCGCTGGGTAGTCCCGACCGTGAGCTATTCAGGCCAAATGAAAAACCTTTTATCGAACACTCTCCTTTTCTAGTTGAATGGCGGAGACGTCACAACCACCACCCGCAAGAGCCGGTATATCCAGGTTCATCATGTTCTTCATGATAATCCTGACTATTTTC
>CP070767.1:1900884-1917798 GCA_020345725.1 Methanobacteriota archaeon
CACACCGAAAATCTCATAGAGGCGTTACTCTTGCTGTTTCTCGCTTCTCTCGAATAATAGGTGGATTCCTTGGAAACAAGCCCTGAACCAAGTTCGGACAGCAGAAGGCTGAAGATAGCCGTTTGTATAAAGCAGGTTCCGAAGGGAGAGCATCTGGAAATTGACCCCGTCAGGAAAACGCTTGTAAGGGAGGGCGTGGAGAGCGAGATGAACCCTGCCGACAGAAATGCGGTGGAAATGGCTCTTCAGCTGAGGGACAAACACGGGGGAGAGATTATAGCCCTTTCCATGGGACCTTCTACATTCTTGGGATCACTGGAAATGGCCGTTGGTATGGGTGTGGACAGAGCGGTTCTGCTATCGGACAGGGCCCTTGCCGGCTCTGACACAACACCTACATCTTATGCCCTGGCTGAGACTGTGACTAAGTTCGGTAAGAGTGATTTGATACTCTGTGGTGAGGAGACATCGGACAGTTCCACTGGTCATGTTGGACCTGGTATGGCGGGTCACCTGGATATCCCTCAAATCACGTATGTGGTTGATGCGAAAGTGATGAATGGAAAGGTTGTTGCGAAAAGAGCGGTGGAGTTCGGTTTCGAGATCTGGGAAACGAAGATGCCTGCCCTTCTGACCGTGAAATTTGGCTGTAATCGACCCAGGGAACCAACTCTATCTAGGAAGATCAAGGCGAAGAGAGGCAATGTCATTCAAACTTGGAGTGCCACTGTTGCTGGTCTGGACGTGTCGCTACTCGGCCTGGAAGCTTCTCCAACTTGGGTTTCCAAGATTGAGACAGTTGAGCTGCCCAGTAGGATGGGGGAAACGTTCTCAGATTCCGCAAAAGACAATGTTTCCAAACTCCTGGGTCGTCTGAAGGAAGATGGTTTCATAAGAGGTCTTTGAATGGATATGGAAGTTCACCACGGAATAATGATATTCCTGGAACACAGGAAGAATAGGCTTCGGAACGCTTCCATTCAGCTCGTGGGAGAGGGCAGGAGATTGGCGGATCTCCTGAGCGTTGAGCTTTCAGGTGCTCTTCTGGGAAAAGACTGTCGCGATTTGGCTGAGGAGGCCATTCGATACGGGGTGGACAAAGTCTACTTGGTTGAGCATGACCTACTTGAGAACTACGCTCCGCGCCCTTATTCGAAGGCACTAGCTCAACTCATTGAGAAAAGGAAGCCTGAAGCAGTCCTATTCGGTGCTACAATGAACGGTAGGGAGGTTGCCGGACGCTTGCATGCGTACATACACACTGGACTGGCCGCAGATTGCACTGCCTTTGACGTGACTGAGGATGGTTACCTGGAAATGATCAGACCTGCCTTCGGAGGAAAGAGCCTGGCTCACATACTTTGTAAGAAGACGAAACCTCAGATGGCTTCCGCCAGACCCAATGTATTCCCGGTTCCAGAAAAGGACGACAACAGGAGAGGCGAGATTATTGAAGAGAATGTTGAACTGACTGAGGGAGACGTGGACACAGTCTGTCTGGAGACAATTGAACAAGAGGAAGAGGCTGACATACTGTCAAGATCGGAGATCATAATCTCAGGCGGTTATGGTCTCAAGAAGAAGGAGAACTTCGCACTTCTGGATGAGCTTGCGGAACTTCTTCACGGGGTGGTTGGCGCTTCCAGAAAGGTCGTGGACATTGGTTGGTTCCCAAGAGAAAGACAGATTGGTCAAACCGGTAAGACGGTCAGGCCTAGGCTCTATTTCGCAATTGGAATCTCCGGTGCCGTACAGCATCTGGCAGGTATGGAACAGTCTGAAAAGATAGTGGCGATAAACTCGGACCCATCTTCATCCATCTTCGAGGTCGCAGACTACGGAATAGTTGGAAACATGCTTGAGGTCCTTCCTGAGATGATAAGACAACTGAAGGAAATGAAACAAGGTGCAGGTCAAAGCAGCTCGTAGACTATCCTATCAATGTCTTTTCCCTTACTTCTCCTTTCAAGCATGTGTACCTTCCCCAATTCCGATGTGTTCTTCACATGCGTGCCGGCGCAGGGACAAATGTCCACGCCCAGAATGTCCACCACTCGCAATCTAGGAATGCTCTTCGGTATCATATCGAGGATGTACCGCTGGTCAGTCATCTTCTCTTCCAGAACTGGTCTTTCCTCCTCGTATACGTGCACTGGCACAGATCTGGTGATGATTTCATTACACCCCTCTTCCACGTTTGCCAGATCCTCTTCTGTGAACTTGATCGGTTGAAAATCCACTCTGGAATGGTCTGCGTGTATCTGATTCCCAGCAGTCTTGGCATTGAACATCTTGAAAACAACACTTGAAAGCACGTGCTGGGCGGTGTGCATCTTCATGTGGGCGAATCTCTTCTCCCAATCCAGAATTCCCTGGACCCTGTCAGTCTCAGGTACGCTATCCACGAAATGTCTTATCTCTACCTTCTTGAGAACTTCTGTCACTTTGGATTCTCCACCTTCCCATTCAATTAGGCCAGTGTCCGAAGGTTGTCCGCCTCCGAGTGGATAGAATGCCGTCTTGTCCAGAACAACAAAAGTCTCTCCTCTCTTTGTTATGTTGGCGTCAAATGTCTGGATGTAATTGGGATTCTGTTCGCTCTCGTCCCCTCTCCACTCCTCCATGTAAATGACTTCGGTCATGATATCAAAATCAAGATAGCAGATATGATACTTCTCCTTTGCCTTAGTTGGAATAGCAGTTCCAGAAAGGCCATTGAGGGGAAATATGGAATGTTGAACCAATCTTATTAAGTAGGGTCAACTGGATAAGAATTATGGACATTGGAGGAGGACATATGTCGTGGGCAGGGAAGAGAATCGAGATTGTGAGCATTGCCTTTCTGATGATGGGCGTATCGATGTATGGGATGCTATTTCCATTGAACGTGAACGTTGTGGCAGGAACTGAGATAAGCGGTCACATAACGACCGATACCAATTGGACTGTATGGGGAAGTCCCTACTGGATTGTTGATGATACTTTTGTGGACAGAAATGTGACCCTCAATGTTGAGAAAGGGGTCAGTGTCCTGTTCAATGGTTCATACTACTTCAACGTGAGCGGAAACCTGGTGACCCATGGGGATCCCACAGCATCTGTGGTCTTCACAAGTGAGAAGATGCCCGATCCGCTTGGAGAGTATTGGAAAGGAATTCATGTCAAAGAAAAGGGCAGTCTTGTGATGGAATACACTCACGTATCCTACGCATTATGTGGGGTAGTCGTTGGAACAGAAGACTTTGGTGGCCAGAGTTACGTAGACATCAGGGGCAGTGAGATCGTCTACAACAAGGACTGTGGTGTTTCAGTGATTGGCGGCCACTCTCAATTGTATGTCACAGCAAGCAGGGTGAGCCACAACTACGTCGGTATCGACCTGGGCCACTCCTTCGGAAGCATCGTAGAGGGCACCTCAGTCACGAACAATGATTTGGGTATAATCGGCAACTACTCGTACTCTCGGATCCATGAATCTACCATCTCGGACAATACGCACTACGGAATCTTCTTCGGTGGAAACGTTGGAACCAACATATCCTATAGCCAATACTTCAATAATGTGATCTCGGGGAATGGTCTGCAGACCCCTCCTGGTTGGCAGGGTGCTGGGCTCTACCTCAATTCTGCTATGTACGATTTTGTGATGTGCAATGTCATATCCCGCAACGGTGCAGGGCTGGACCTCATCAACTCTCTGAACGTAAGTGTCACTCAGAATGACTTCGTCTACAACCAGGACAACGCCAACGACGACCTCTCCAATACATTCGACGATGGATACAAGGGCAACTACTGGGATGACTACAACGGTACCGATTCAAATGGCGACGGAATAGGAGACATTCCGTATTTCATTGACAACAACAGCGTGGACCATTACCCTCTGATCTATCCTGTGGGTGGATGCGGAGCTCCGAACGAACCTCCTGTGGCAAATGCCAATGGTCCGTATTCTGGCAAGATTGGCTGGCCGGTTGAATTCAATGGAACTGGCTCATATGATGTGGATGGATGTATTGTAGAATTCGAGTGGGATTTCGGTGACGGTTCTCCAAAAGGGTATGGATACAGAGTCAATCACACTTATTCGTCGGGTGGAATATTCAATGTGACCCTCAAGGTGACTGATGACGATGGGGCAAACGGCACTGATGAGACCTATGCAGAAATCATCGATGGCCATCCGGCTCCTCCACGGGTGATTGATGGGGCTCTTTCGGGTCCAACCTGGAAAGACTTCGAGCTAAGCTGGGAACTCTCAGGTGATGATGGAGGGGGAGAGGACGATCTTCTCGGTTACAACATCTACAGGGGAACGACGTATGATCCAGATTGCATAGGATACAGCTTTCTGATGACCGTATCTCCTGGTTCAGACAGTTGGATTGATGTCAATGCCGGTCATGGTGATCCAAACACATACTTCTACTGTATTGGTGCGGAGGATAACGCTGCTCAAGAATCGTTGGCCGATCGACAGGCTTCTAAGTTCGCCAAGCACATGAACTCTGGAATGGTGTTGATGTCAATGCCTTTGCAGATGTCAGATAATCATGTCACTACAGTCTTCCAGACCGTTTCATATGTGAGAGTCATCTACTATGACGCAATGGCTGGCAAGAGGCACAATTGGAAGACTTTTGACACAAGAAAACCGTACTTCGACTTTGAGTATGTGGATCACAAGATGGCGCTCTGGGTGGAAGTTAGCGCCGAGAGCTATTTCACCGTTGCCGGTCTGGTTCCCCAAGAAACAACGATTCATCTCGTGACCGGTTGGAATTTCGTGGGCTATCCATCGTTCATAGACAGAACGGTTTCTGACACCCTGACGGTGCACTATCAGACCATCGAGAGTTATGAGCCATTGGAGCCTCCGTGGTATCTGACAAGATTGGCTGCAGGCGACATGATGACCGCTGGCGAAGGCTACTGGATTCACGTATCAGAAGACTACGATTGGGTCCTTACGAACTGAGCGGGCCACCATCTAGATAGGTATCGACAGGCGGTGATAGGCAACATAATAAACAGGGAGGCAGTTTGAAGACTGTCTCCATGAGAAATTGGAAGAGCCTAGTTGCAGTCCTTATCATTCTGGTCGTTGTGATAGTCTTGCTTTGGCAGGTGTTCATTGGTGTGACAACAGGGTTGTGGGATGTACCACTCCTCACCGTCCTTGCCTTCGCTTTGTGGATTGCCATCTATGTCATGTTGTCCGCTCACGAAGAGTCTGCGTGAATTACATTCACCCACCTCTCTCCTTGACATTCATATTCTCTCAAGTCGAAAGGTCTTCGAAATAAGATGGGAAAGATTAACGTCATCGAAGAAGACTTGAAAGCTGGTCTCAAATCCTTTTTCAGAAGTCACGGATACCGGGCCTACGCAGAGGTCAGAATGATCAACAGATGGGTGGACCTAGTTGCAGTCAAAGGGGACGAGGTCGTTGCAGTGGAGATAAAGCTAAGTAATTGGAAGGAAGCTTTGAGACAGGCAGTGGCGTATCAGCTCGGTGCGGACTACAGTTTCGTGGCAATGCTTTTCAAACACGCCTGCCATGCATATCGGAATAGATACTGGTTTCAAAAGGAAGGGGTGGGGTTGATCGCGGTCCGACCACATCACAAGGACATCAGAGTGCTCTTGGAACCCGAGAGGTCCACGCGGATGATGCCAATGGTCAGGGACAACCTGTTCGTCTTTCTAGAATTGAGTGGCGAGAAGATGCTTGTTCCGAAGAGTTGCAGGAACCTTTCAAAACGCGAGACCAATCTGAGTTTCGAGGGAGCGGATGAGTACAGACGGAGCAATCGCTGGAGACTGTGATTGCTGAAACCACATAACATCGTTGTATATTTCTATAACATTGTTATACTGGGGTTGCAACACCTAACCGAAAAGCATTAATAGGGCTGCAAGAATGCAAACAGGAAAACCTCGATATGCTTGGAGGAAGACTGATGGGAGTAAAACGACAATTTTCGGCTCATAGTGTGCGATGGGCATCACTCATGGCGATTATGGCTATGATTTTCGGTGTCCTGATTGCTAGTATGCCGACCGTGGTGGCCGATACATTTGGCCCTGAGATAACTCACACACCTGTGACGGACGCGATTGTGGATGTCGAAATCAACATCACTGCCAAAGTGATGGATGTTGATGGCGTGGATGAAGTGTGTCTTAACTACACCGATGAGATTGGAGAGAGCAATGTGACTATGGCCAACTGGGACGACAACTACAGCTATGTTATCCCTGCACAGACTGCAGCTGGTGTTGTCGAATACTTCATCTGGGCAAATGATACAGTCAACAATGAGAATCGAACTGCAAATGCCACAATTACCGTCTCTGTGGACTCCGATCCACCAGAAATAACTCACACCCCAGTAACAGATGCAGATGTCAATCAGGTGATACCAATAGCAGCCGATGTTGTGGACAACGTTGGAGTATACGAGGTCAGACTGAACTACACCGAAGTGAACGGCGATTGGGACAATGTGACGATGACCAAGAACGGTGACACTTATACCTATGATATACCCGCACAGTCCGCTGGCGGTGATGTTGAGTACTTCATCTGGGCAAACGATACGAACAACCTTGAGAATCGAACTGCAAACACTACAATCACTGTAGCCGAAGATACCGACGCTCCGACGATAACTCATACGGTTATTACGACCTGGATTGCTGGGACGGAGTTACCGATTAGTGCCACGATTACGGACACTGGCCTTGGTGTTGAAGGTGCGACTCTATACTACCGAAAGACTGGAGATACCACTTTCCAGAGCCTTTCGATGACTGGGGCAGTTGATTTGTACACAGCGAACATTCCGGCATCGGCGGTGACCACGGACGGTGTTGAGTACTACATATCCGCAACTGACGGGACCAATGTGGCAACCCATCCTGCAACCGATCCCATAACCTTACCACACCAAATCCCAGTAACTGCTGCGGAGCAACCCGCCGAGGAGCTTCCCTGGATCTGGATAATTATAGCAATAATCATCATAGTAATCATCATTGTTGCTGTCGCGGCTGCGGCACGAGGTCGAGGAGGACTCCCTGAAGAAGAGCCGTTAGAAGAAGCACCAATGGAAGAAGAGGAACTCCCGTAGACGCCCTGGTTGACCCACCAGACGTCGCCTTCATTACTATGCAGATTGCTGTAGTGCCAGCAAGTCAGAGGTGACCTTTCCCCAAGATTGCCCCCCAAAGGATTTTTCAATTGGATTTCCTTCTCAGTCGGGAAGTACTATGCAATAGTCCATCTTGTAGCTGGGAGTGAACATATGGCTGAGATGTCAATACAGGTCCTCAAGAAACTCACTGTACTGTTATTGCTGACAGTGTCCTTCATATTGGCGCTTGCAGGTTTCTACTTGATTCTGACGAAATGGGCGGAAGGCGGAGATAACATCTTTCCGTTGTTCATGTCCATTCTTGTGACTGTTCTTGCATTGCTGATAATGGCTATGATAATCAGAGTTGTTGGTGATCTGAGAGAGGTTTCCAAGGAGGAGAATTGAACCATTCTTCGTTGAGATTTTCGTTCTTTGAACGGAACGTGAGACGACTCTTCGCTACCATTAAATATCTTCAATATTATGCGAATCATAACGGGGTTGACTGCGAAGTAGAATCCTTCGGCCCATCTGGGTGTCATACTGAATGCTCAAGAGGAGGTTGTCTTGGACGAAGAGGAGGGCGAATCCAAACATAGTTTTCACCAATTGGCAGAAAGAATCAGAAAGGAAACCGATGAGTTGATTCTCTCTGATCTGATTGACAAGGATCTTCTTAAGGGGCTTCAAGACAGCTTTGTGGAAGCCACCGGAATGGTCGTGGGAATATTCGACAATGAGTTCCATTCCATAATTCCTAACAGCCCGTGGAGTCGCTTCTGCACTCTTGTTGATGGAGCGGTTCACGAGAAATGTCTGAAAGCGGATAGAGAGGCCGTGGACGAGGCCCTGAAGAGCAGTGATCCCGTGATTCAGAAGTGCTTCGCCTGCGACACTGTTTTCTTTGCTGCACCTATCGTGATTCAAGACAAGGTGATGGGGTGCATACTCGGAGGGCAGGTAAGAACCAAGAGCCCCGATGTTGACGAGGTCAAGAGTTTTGCAAAAGACATTGGAGTGGACGAAGAGGAACTTGCCAAAGCAGCGCTGGAGATGAGGTTCTATCCCGAAGAACAGCTCATGGCGTGGGCTGATTTGCTACAATCGATATCCGGTCTGGTGGCCGATATTGGTCATGAAAGGGCAATCAGTAGTCGAATTGAGAATCGGGCTCAGGAAAGAGCGACCGAGCTTGAGCAATCAGCCGAGAGTCTGGAGGAAGAGGTGAAGGAGCGAACCGGCGAACTGCGAATGTTTGAATTGAGATACAAGAACCTCTTCGAACAATCGAATGATGCTGTGTTCATACACACCCTCGATGGCAAGATTGTCGATGTCAATAGCAGAGTGGAAGAACTTCTTGGCTACACAAAAGAAGAGCTTCTGGAGATTCCCGTACCGAAGCTTCACACCGAGAACACCATTCCTGACTCAGAGGAGGCTTTTGAGAGGATCATGACCGAACGCTCTGTTCGCTTTGATTCAGCCATGATCAGGAAAGACGGGTCAGTTGTTCCTGTCGAAATAAGTTCAAGAATTTTCGAGACGGACGGGGATGAGCTAATACAAGGTATTGTTCGGGACATCTCTGAGAGGACAAGGTTTGTTTCTCTTCTGAAGAAGGCAAGAGATGTTCTTGAGCAGAAAGTTCATGAAAGGACAGCCGCCCTCACCGCCTCTAAGAGAGAGCTTGAGAAGAAGTTGAGGGATTTCGAACACTTTGAAGACGTGTTGTTTGAAAGGGAGATGAAGATTAGTAAACTGGAGGATGAGGTCTCTCGGTTGAAGAAGATGATGGCCAAGAAATCGGGTGCAGCAGAAGAAGAACCTCCATCGTAGAACAGCCTTTTCTTTCGAAACTCTAAAATTCTGGTTTTCATTACTATCCGGTGGACTTCGCCTATGGCAGTTTGAATAGGATTGGACAAGATAATCTGTACGTCACATGAGGAAGGCAAATGATTCGAACGGAGAAACTGACGAGGACCTTTGGAGAAGTAGTGGCTGTCAAGGGTCTGACCTTTGAGGTCAAAGAAGGCGAGGTCTTCGGATTCATCGGCCCCAACGGTGCTGGCAAAACTACAACGGCGAGGATGCTGTGTTGTCTGATCAATCCTTCCTATGGGACTGCGTTCGTGAAGGGGAACGAGATTGGGAAAGATCCGGATGCGCTTAACATCAGGCAGATAGTGGGTCTGCTTCCGGAGGCGCCTGGCCTCTATGAACGGTTGAGTTCCTACAAGAACCTTGATTTCTTCGCTCAGTTGTATGACGTCCCGACTGTGAAGAGGAGGGAGAGAATCAAGAAGTTGCTGGAGATGCTTGGAATGTGGAAGAGACGGGATGACTCTGTCAACACCTTCTCCAAGGGGATGAAGCAGAAGATTGCGATCTCAAGGGCTCTCGTCCACGATCCAGAAATCCTCTTCTTGGATGAACCTACCGCTGGGTTGGATCCTCGGGCAGCTAAGACCGTAAGGGACTTCCTCTTCGAGCTCAAGCAGGAGGGCAGGACCATATTCCTCAACACCCACAATCTCGATGAAGCTGAGAGGCTGTGTGACAGAGTTGGCATAATCAATACAACGCTCGTCGAAATAGGCTCGCCCAGAGAGCTGAAATCCAAGTTCTGGGACAGGACAACTGTGGTGCACTTGAAGGAGGTGTCATCGCTCATCGTTGACGCTGTTAAGGCACTTCCATTTGCTCAGAATGTGAGGACTGAGGACAACAAGATATTGATTGACCTAAAACACCCAGAGGACGAGAACTCTGCTGTGGCAGATGCAATAATCAGGAGCGGAGGAAAGATTCAATTCATATCCGAACTTGAGCACACGCTTGAGGAAGTATATCTTGAACTTGTGGGGGGCTAGGTGTGAGAATCAGGAAGTCCTGGATAGTGGCCAAGAAGGACATGGCGGAGTTCAGGACGAACAGGTACATCATCTTCACAATCCTTCTCATGCCTACAATAATGGGTGTGATCGTTCCAGTAACCTACTTCCTTCCCATACAACTTTTTGCGGAAGAGGAAAGCGGTCCGCCACTTGATATCAAATTGACAACAAACTACGATCTTGACAATCATACCGTATTTGGTGGGAACTTCACAAATGCATCGTTCCAGAATATGGTGGTAATCAATTCCGTCATCGATGCCTCCCGCGTCCGCAACACAACGCTGAGATTTGTAGTGGTAAACAATTCGGTACTGGACAACGTCTCGCTTGAGCATTGCATCATCATAGGAAGCAACATCTACAATCTGGAGTCGAGAGAAGGAGTCATTTTGGAGGGTAGTTCGATTGTGAGTGAAGAGAGCTCGGAAAGGACAGAGATTACACTTTCAATGTTGAACTTCCTACTCTTCTTCTATATGATCATTCCAGCTGTTATACCAACTTTCATTGCATCCTACAGTTTCGTTGGAGAGAAGAACAACCGGAGCCTAGAGCCCCTTCTTGCAACACCCACGACTGATTTGGAACTTCTTTTGGGGAAGACATTATCCATTTTCGTGGTCACAATGGCTGCGACCTGGATTTCTTACGGGATATCCACCGTTTTGGTGGACCTTCTGGCGTTCCCTCTCTTGGGATACTATCCTCTTCCCAACGCCCTTTGGCTCATCGGATTCTTGGTACTAGCTCCACTCTTTTGTATTCTCAGTATTTCCCTGAATGTGTTGGTCTCTTCCAAAGTCACGGATGTGAGAGCCTCTCAGCAGATTGGGGGATTAATCGTTCTTCCCGTTCTCGTGTTCGTGTTCCTTACCTTTGCCGGCCCTGCGTTCTCAAGTGCCTGGATGATGGTCGTCTACTCCATCATATTTTTCGCCATCGACGCTGCCGTCGTCTTCCTCAGCACCAAAGTCTTCAGAAGAGAAGAGATACTCACCAGATGGAAGTGAGTGTTTCACTTGGAGGAAACAGGTAAGCAGAGGATTTATATCGAATAGGAAATACCACAGTGGATGCCGTCATCACCTTCTCTTTCAAGATTCCAGGTCGATAGAGACCAACTTCCTTCAGGGATTGAAATCACAGGAGGAGGCTCGGTAGGAGGTAAGGCCAAAGGTCTGATCTATGTGAGCTCTCTCATGGAGGAAGGCAAGGAGAAACTGTGTGATTATCCAGAGATGCTCAGGATTCCAAGGTCCAATATTGTGGCCACCGATGTCTTTGATGAGTTCATCCAATTGAACGACTTGCATCGCCCTATCCAGCTTCTGTACGATAGGAAGCTACCAGATGAGGAAATCAATGTCAAGTTCCTTACCAGCAAGTTCCCCTCTGATGCTCACAATTACCTGATGAAGCTCCTTGAAGAGGAAGATAGACCCTTGGTAGTAAGGTCATCATCTGTCCTGGAGGACCGTCCTGAACATTCATTTGCTGGGATCTATCAATCTGTGTTCATTACCAACAAAGGACCATTGACTAAGAGAATAGCTGAGCTGGAGATGGCAATCAGGATTGTGTATGCAAGCACTTACGAACCCAATGCGAGGAAATACGCTGAGAGGATGGATGTGCCCTGGCAGGACGAAAAGATGGCAATTCTAATACAGGATGTCATTGGATCGCACCATGAAGATGACTTGTACTACCCTCTCCTTGCAGGCGTGGCTTTCTCAAGAAACTACTATCCATGGTCTCAAAGAATAGGTGTGGACGACGGTCTGTGCAGGATTGTTGCAGGACTGGGGACGAGAGCAGTCGGAAGGTTTCAGGCCACTGTTTTCTCCCCCTCTCTCCCAGAACTCAGGCCCGAGGGTATGGCCGTTGACGATATAGTAGCATCCTCTCAGGAAGCCATAGATGCCTTGGACTACGAAAGCGAACTTCTTCTGTTCAAGAGATTGAGTGACGTTCAAGAGTTCAATCCCAAACTGTACCTGCTGAGCCAGACCCTGAAGGATGACAGTTATTTTGTGGAGACCCCGAAGAACTTCCAGCTGGACGAGAGGATCGTACTCACCTTCAAACCCATACTCTCTTCAGACCGATACATCCCGTTCGTTCCCCTCATGAGATCCCTGATGAAGAACCTTGAAAGAGTCATTGGAATGCCAATTGACATCGAGTTCGTGTTCGATTACAAAGCCGATGGGGGTGATACAGCATCCGACGAGAAGGGCTACTTCTATCTGGTCCAAGTCAGGCCTCTCGGTAGGCTACCTGAACACAGGACGGTTTCCATTCCCAACGATATCCCTGAACCCAACATTCTACTGAGGAGCAATCGGGTCCTCGGAAATGGCATTATCAGAGGAATAAGAGACATTGTCTGGGTGCAGCATCGGAAGTACGATTTCACTAAAGGTTACGAAATAGCCAGAGAGGTTGGGAGGATCAACGAGATGTTCGAAGGGATGGTCTACATACTGATTGGACCGGGCAGATGGGCGACCACCAACCCTGAGCTTGGTGTACCAGTGAATTACAGCGAGATATCCAACGCCGCCGTCGTGGTGGAGTTGTCTTATGAAAGGTTCTCTCCCGAACTGTCCTACGGGACACACTTCTTCGCGGACATGGAGGCCAGCAATATGCTCTACATCCCGCTTTTCCTTGAGAAGGGAGACTACCTGAATGAGAAGCGGTTGGAGGAAAGGGGGAGCAAGGCTGACGCGAAATGGGTCAAAGTGATTGAGATCTCCCGGGGTCTGGACGTATATGTGGATGGGAACTCTAGGCGAGGGTTCATTCATTTTTGAATCGAAAAACTTAACACCCCACCAGCGAATATATTACACTAGACTAAAATCCCCAATAGATCGTATTGAGGGATGCCAAACTCACAGGAACGAGGGGGAGTTTGTGAAGAAGCGGAAGGCCATTGAAGAGGAGAAATCAGACAGTCAGCCGGTAGGCCGCGTGTTCAGGCTTTGGGTCAATGATCGGAATCTCTTCGTGACAATGTTCATTCTTTCCTTTGTGGTGTGGGATAGCTTCCTGACCTATCTGGGTATAGCTCATTTGGGGATCCCTGAGAAGAACATCTTTGTTTCCACGATTCTAAGCCTTGACTCCGGTTGGATCATTTGGCTAGGGCTCAAGACTTTGATAGCCTTCATGGGCACTCTTATGTTCTTTCTGGTCTATTATACGGTTAAGACCAGTACCCTGTCCAAGGAGAAGCAGGATGGGCTCCTGCTCATAGAGATGTGTGGATGGGTCTACCTCGTTTCATTTAACCTATTGTCGGTTTTCATGTGGTCTGGAACGTTGATAAGCAGGCTCTAGTCCTTCAACAATGCCCTTGATATGACAATTCTCTGCACTTCGCTGGTTCCTTCATAGATTTCCGTAACCTTGGCATCCCTGTAGAATCGCTCCACGGGATATTCCTTCACATAGCCATATCCGCCGAAGACTTGAATCGCTTCACGCGTGGCCTTCATTGCAACATCAGAGGCGAAGAGCTTTGCCATCGCAGCCTCTGTGGAGAACCTCTTACCCTGCTCCTTCGTGAATGCCGCTCTGTGTACGAGAAGACGTGCCGCTTCTGTCTCTGTTGCTATGTTTGCAAGCTTCCACTGGATTGCCTGGAAATTGAATATTGGCTGGCCGAACTGCTCCCTCTCCTGCGAGTATCTCAGTGACTCGTCCAGGGCCCCCTGGGCTATCCCCACTGCCTGTGCTGCTATCCCTATCCTTCCTCCATCCAGTGTTCCCAGTGCGATTCTCAGTCCCTGCTCCTCTTCACCTAGGAGGAACTCTTTGGGTATTCTGCAGTCCTCAAATGATATCTCGATGGTGTCACATGCCCTGATGCCCAGTTTGTCCTCCTTCTTCCCTTTTTCAAAGCCAGGAGTTCCGTCAGGTATCAGAAATGCGCTTATCCCTTTGGCCCCCTTCGATTTGTCTGTGACAGCGAACAACAGCACCAGATCCGCCATCAATCCGTTCGAAACGAAGTTCTTGGTCCCGTTGATGACATACTCATCGCCTTCCAGGACGGCAGTGCACTTCAATGATCCTGCGTCCGAACCCGAGCCTGGCTCGGTCAGAGAAAAGGCCCCTATGCCATGTTTTGCGATGGGTGTCAGCAACTTCTTTTTCTGCTCATCCGTTCCATATTTCAGAATCGGGTCGCACACCAATGAGTTGTTGACGGACACAACCGTTCCGAAGGAACTGTCCACTCGTGATAGTTCCTCTATTGCGATTGCATAGCTTACATGGTCCGTGCCAGCTCCGCCATATTCGGTTGGTATTGTAATCCCCATGATCCCGAGCTCACCGAGCTTTTTGGCAATCTCAGGTGGATAACTGCTCTTCTCGTCGTTCTCTCTGGCGAGCGGGGCAATCTCCTTCTCTGCAAAATCACGGACCATTTTCTTTATCATTTCTTGCTCTTCGGTCAACTTGAAATCCATGCTACTCCTTCCCCTTTTTCGGCATTTGCCGTGAACGTATTGGGAATAATAAATATTCGCATCTGGAATGGGTGCTAACCACAATACCTTTATACGCAACTTCTCTTTGAGTAGGATACCTGAGGTTGGGGTCGAAATGCCCGTGTTCAAGAAAGCAACTGAAAGTCAAGTCACCAAGGCAATAGTCGATGGTTTCGCTAGAGATTTGAAAGAGTTCGCGGAAACCGAAGTCATCATTGTGGGCGGAGGCCCAAGCGGTCTTATGGCTGGTAGAGAACTAGCTTCCAAGGAGGTCAGAACACTAATAGTCGAGAGGAACAACTACCTTGGAGGTGGATTCTGGATCGGCGGATATCTGATGAACACCATTACTGTCCGCGCACCAGGTCACGAGATCCTGAAGGAATTGGGGATTCCGTTCGAAGAGCACAGCGAAAACCTGTACGTCACACCTGGTCCTCATGCCTGTTCCAAACTCATAGCATCCGCCTGCGATGCCGGTGTCAAGATTCTGAATATGACAAGGTTCGATGACGTTGTTTTGAGAGAGGATGACAGGGTAGCTGGCGTAGTTGTCAACTGGACCCCTGTTGCCGCTCTTCCGAGAGAGATCACATGTGTGGACCCGGTTGCACTGGAGTCCAAGGTCGTGATAGATGGGACCGGCCACGAAGCTCATGTTGTATCCAAACTGGAGCAGAGAGGACTGATCAAGAAGGTGGGCGAAGGAGGGATGTGGGTGGAGAAGTCGGAAGATCTGGTCGTGGAGCACACCGGCGAAGTACATCCCGGACTGGTCGCGACGGGAATGGCTGTCTCCGCCACTTACGGACTTCCCAGGATGGGTCCCACATTCGGTTCCATGCTTCTTTCCGGAAGAAAGGGAGCGGGAATCGCGTATGAACTCCTCAAGAAAGGCTGATAGGACTCTTCCGTCCGTTGTGTATTTCTATGATGAACCCTCAACTCCAAGTTTCAGAATCGGTGAGATTGCAGATTCCCTGAAGCAGAAGATTCCTGACCTGGATGTCAGGATGAGAAAGGAGTTTTTTTCGTTTCATTCCCATGATTTGGACGAGTTGGCGAAGAATCTAGCTTCTACCAAAGTAAGGGGCATGGATGAGTTGAAGGAAGAGTCAGAACCTCTCTACGGAGAGATTCAGTTCGAGAAGAGAGCGCTCAATGAGCCGCTTAGAAGGATAATGGGGATACTCTATGATGGATTCAGATTTCAGAAGGTCCTCAGGGACTTGATTCCCAAGAAAGAGATGCATACTGGCTGTGCGCACATAATCTTCACAAATAGATTGTTCTGCACTTACGAGAAAGGAGACGGAAGATACCATGCACGCGTAATAATGTGCGGATACCCCTCTGTCATATCTACCAGTGGATTGGTGGAAGCCCCTGCAAAGCCCAAGGAGTTCTATGTGATGAAACAGAAGTATGCGGCCATGGGTTCGGAACCACCCATCGATGAGTTGAAAGAAACCATAAAGGGTAGGTTCATCGACTATGATGATGAGAATCTTACTCAAGCGCTGAGAGGTTACGCTCTTCAGGCACTATTCTATCACGCGACTGGGGATCCCTTCTGCAAGGACAACAATTGTGTTCTTTTCAACTCGCACTGGCAAGAGGATGTTATCAACGCTCAAATAGTAAGTGGGCAATTGTGCTTTGTGCATGAGGAAATGCTCAAAGAGATGGTTGGGAGCTAGGAAGGATGAATGAAGAGGGAGACAGGTCAAAGATTACATTCCAGATTCATCCCTGCACCGAGGAAGGATACGTTACGATTGAAGCCAAGCTCTACCTGGGATCGCCTTTCGGCAGACCTGGAGAGGACTTCTTCGACACCAAGCAGATGTGCAGTTCGCTTCGCAGGATTAGCTTCCTTGATAGCTTGAGATGCTCAGAGGAGATGGGATATGCTCTGGCTGAGTGGGAAGGTAAGAGAATTCACGTGTTCAAGGGTGGAAAGATAATCATCAGAAGGGCCGAAGATGAAGAGGATGCCAGAAAGACGTTAGATATCATCGGTAGGACGCTTTGGGGGACAATTCCCTGTAGTTGTGGGAAACCGCTCATCTATTGTAGCTCTGGTGCGTGCTCGGAATGTTCTGGGAAGGTGTGTCCCATTCTAGCTTCTCCGCCATTCGTTGAGATCCCAAGTTCCTCGTCCGATATAATGGGAGGAGAGGTCTTCGATTATGTCCAAAAGGTCGAGACCAAAGACCTTTTCTTGAAGTCATTCGAGAAGTTGGATGATTTTGTATCCCTCATCAAGGAACTGGATGGCAAACTGGTGAAGAGGGATTTCTCAGACATCAATGGCTTGGTTCAGAGGGCAGAGACAAGCGTGGAAGAGGCATGTGAAGC
>CP070767.1:1917898-1924199 GCA_020345725.1 Methanobacteriota archaeon
AAAGATATCGTCCCAATCAGTTTTCCTTCGGTGTCCACAACATACACGTTCCGACCACGCGGACGCACTATGAGGGCAGCCACCATCTTCCACACAGGATCGCCCTGGCGGACGGTTGAAGGCTCCATATCGTACAAGCTGGAGATGTCCTCCACGCGTAGATCCTCAGCATTTCGATGGAACAGCACTTCAGGTTTTTCTACATCCATTCTCGCACCTCCACGGAGTAGGAAATCAACCGATATTATTGTTTCCCTAGGCAAATGGGGGCAATAACCAAAGGCTTAACTATCGCAAGAACCTTTTTCAGTTAGATGAAGAGGAGGAGGAGGAAACGAAAGGGCGCGCCCAGAATCGCCACCAAGGTTCTGGAAAAGGCACTGGTGGAAAGGGCAAAGGAACTCAGGGATGATCCGGAACTGCTTTTCCCGCGTTGTGAGGATCACGAGGATCACTATTACAAGTACAAGGTCAGGTTTGAGAGGATTGCTAGATTCTCGGAAAACGAGAAGAAATTGAAGGCTTTGTCAAGATGGGGGGACCAGCTCTCGAGAGCATTCGCGACCTCTCTGTCCATTGCACTCAAGGGGGAAGTGCCATATCTGGCAACGCTCAAGGTCAGGGGACGGGACGTATCTTTTGTGTTCAATACCAAGGTAAAGAAGGAGATTCTCCTTGGGGTTCAGCACTACTCAGAGCCGGATTTGCGATTGCTGGCCTTTGCCCACATTGCTAGGTCCAAGCGGCTTTTCCTATATGCAATGAGAGAGGATTTCGTGTGCACCGGAAGGGAGGACAACCCTCCTTCGAAATACATAAGCGAGGCAATGGGGCTCACCAAGTATCCCATGAAGAGAGAGGGCAAAAACTACTTCTGTGCTCATTGTGGAAAGGAGGGAGTATCCCATCTTATCATCACTTGGATTCAACCTGAGATCGAGATAGGGATATGCGAGGCATGTGCGAAGGGCGGAAACACCTATCACACGCTTACCAGAAGGTTCATCTCCTACGACCCAAGGCAGAGCTTCGGGCTCGAAGTCAGGCCGAACTTCATCTGTGACGAAGGGGATGAATGCGTTCTGAACGAGAGAACCACAATTTCTCAACCTCTTGTCGCTCAATACATCGAGGGCAGTCTCTCGGATACAGAGTTGATTGAAGAGCATATGGATTCTATTCGTACCAACATTCCACGCTCCGCTGAGAGAATTCTGGCTCTGGGCAATAGGTGCTTTGGTTCCGACACAGACGCATTCATGGACGCTCTGAATCCATCCAAGATCGAAAGGAAAGCACTTGAGCTTCTCCTAGAAGAAATGGACGATAGCCTTGTGGTGGAAAGCGCCACTCCCAACAAGATACTCATGACCTATTGGGATTTGTATGGTGTGGATGTACTAGAATCGATCATAGAAGACAGGGATCTGGCGCAGGAGGTCTTTGATAGGGGCTCGAGAAAGAAGGACACGCCTGCAAAGGTCCTGAAGGTGGCGCTATCTAAGGCGAAGAAAGAAGCGATAGAATCCAGTCTGCCCACGTACAAGAGATTACCACCGATAGCAGCATTCGCGGACAGAGTCTCGAGGGCCTTCAAGACCGATGGAAAAGCCTCTGCAATTAGAGAGGTTGAGAAGGAGGCCAGCCAGGACACTAAGATAAGATCCGTGAAATACGCCTTCCTGCAAGCTCTGGGGGCGGCAGAGGGTAAGGATTGGCAGTTCACCAAGGAGCAATTGGATTTCGGTAGGTTTCTGAAAGATTATGCCGTGAAGCTGATGGAATCTGAAGGGGATGGCTATCATGATTCCGTGCAGGATCTTCTGAGAGCAAGCGGGTCCACGCAGGAGATCTAGTTCAAGGTTTATCGAATTCCATTTTAGCAAAAGCCTTAAGGTTCGTGCAGTCATATGTTCAATTGGAGGGAATTGGTGATGAGGCACCCTGTTCCGCCCATGTACTCTGAAGAATCTGTGGCAATGCCGCCCAGAGAGGTCGAGCCTCTCAAGAAAGGTCTCGGTCGTGGAACATATATCATAATCATCGTTGTGATAGTCCTCCTGGCTCTGCTGCTCTTTGGGTCAATAGTCATCTTTTAGAAATCTGGGTCTCGGACAATGAAAACGTGAATGACTCAAGTAGGGATCTAGCTGACAGAAATATCCAGCACAACGTGAGATACTCCAGGTGCGTAGGATTTCACTCTTCTCTGCTTCAGGATTTCCACCTTTCTTCCTTCGCTTTCCGCTGCATTGTGGACTTTGAAGGCCGGCCTGTCGGGTAGCAGAGCGTCCGGACAGGTTTCATGATAATGGATGATTCCCTTGTCCCCGATGACTCTCATCGCCTTGGGCAGGTACAGTTCCCCTCTCCTCAAATATCCCATCACCACTCTGGTTGCCAATCCCTCTGGAGCCGCTTCCAAACAGTCTCCATTGATCGGGCAGACCTTCTTCTCCACTTTGTTCAGCTTAACGTTCTCACAAAGGTACTCAAACGCCACCGGATTGATCTCAATCGAGTATATCTCGGCCGGATTGGAGTGAACAGCCATCGGAATGGAGAAATATCCGATGCCAGCGAACATGTCTACCACTATGTCATCATCCTTGCAAACCTTCGCCATCCTGACCCTTTCATCTATGTTTCCGGACGAGAACATGAGCCTTTTCGTGTCCAGCTTGAACAACACCCCATTTTCCTTGTGAACCGTGACTGTCTCTGTTCCTAGTATTGCCCTCATCTTCGGCCTTCGGATGTCCTCTTCCACGCCACCTACATCCTCCAGAATCGTCTTGGCACCCAACACTTCAGCATACACCTTCGCAATCTCTTTCTCGTGTTCTCGAAGCCTTTCATCCAGTTTGTAGATGACAACGTCTCCTAGTTGCTCCCATTTGGACGGGAGATGCTCAATCAATTCGAAAGGGATGCGGACCTTCTTGCCGATTTCAATATGCGGATCGTAGACAGGAGCTCTCTCCACCGGGCTCTCTTGCTCAATGGATTTGGCACCCCACTCGTCCAGATCTATGCCTTCCAATCCCGTTACGGGGATTTCCACATGTTCTTTATTCTCAACGATTTTCCTTTGCCCGTCCAACAACCCAAGTTCGGACAACTTGGTACGCAGTTCTTCTGCTTTTTCTCTCCCTATTCTTAGAGCAAGCATCGTATCTTCATAGCTCCAAGGAATAAAAGGATTCCCCAAACGCCAAACTTATATGGGAAGAGAAGTTTTTCGCAACACAATGAGGAGATTTCTCCCGCTTCTGGTCCTTGCAATCTTCATATTCCCGAACGTGGGGGGTGTATCAACTCTATCCGATCCGTCCAAGGTCAACAAGATTCTGAGCGTGGAAGACACGCCCCAACTGGCTCCTGGTGAGAAGGGTGCGCTCCTGCTGACGCTCGGAAATCCATATGACAATAACATGACCTTTGTGAACCTGACAGCAAGCATCTACCTGTATGCTTCATCCGAAGAGACTAGGAAAGTGGATGTCAACTGGAGCTGGTCCGAGCCCTATTTCGAAGAGGCTGGAGCAGGGGTGAGAGAATACACCTGGCGCATCGATGAGCTTTTCCCTGGAACCGAGAATGAGACCGACCTGGCACTCACTGTTGTCACTGATTGGAACGCTCCCCATGGAGGCATACTGGACCAAGGATCGTATTTCATCAGGTTCGAGCTTGAGTTCGATTATACTCATGACAATGGTACACACGAACATCCCGTGATGAAGTCCCGTGGTCACTTCACCGACGAGGACTGGGCATTCGCAATACAACCTCCGTTGGACCAGAATGATCCCAACTACATGGGAGACATCAACCTCACACATCTTGGCGTGGACGGGATACTGCCAGACACGTCCTTTGGCATCCTGGAACCCTTCCCTGATTGGATTCTGTACGCATTGATCGTTGCTGCTGCTTTCTTCCTAGCTCTTGCCCTCCTGTTCTACCTTGAAGAACACCCGGAAAAGTGGCCAGGCCTATCTAGAGTTTGGATCAGGTTCAGGAGCTCAATGAAACAGTCAAAGAGGCTGTCCGAGAAGAAGAAGGAACGGACTCCTCGCAAAAAGGTTTAATACCCATTCAGACTTTTGACGCCCCGATGGAAGAAGAGGAAAAGGCAGAGGTCTTTCCCAAGAAGGTGGCGATGGCGTTCTACGCCTTTCTCATAGTCCTAGGGATTCTAATGTATGTAGGATGGGGTATCTACTACGGCACCTGGAACCTTCTTGAGCCAGAGAGCGTTGGTGTCTATTCCATCGTAATAATCCTCTTGGGGTTCGGAATAACTGGCGTACTTCTCTATTCTAGACGCTAGTATGTTTTTGCTGCGCATATAGGGGTCTCAGTATCTTTCCCGCAGACGATGCACTTACCCTTGAACTCTTCACTGCCCACAGGTTCTCCCAGGATTGACAGGCCAGTTTGATCTTCGATCTCGTGTCCGCAGTCCTCCTGTCCACACCAACCCATCATCATTACCCCTGGTTTGACCTCGTCCAGATTGCTTATCAGGATGATGCTTTCCCTCATTTCCTCCTCAGAACGGATCCTGAGGTCCCTCTGTATCTGTTTTAGCATATCCTTGATCTTGGAGACCATTCCCTTTCTCTGGACCATGTCCTTGGCCATGTTGTCCCTTCGTACGACCGTGACCACGTTCGCAGTCAGGTCCTGCTTGCCGATTTCTATCCGCAATGGCACGCCCTTCGCTTCCCAATCGTAGAACTTGTTGCCGGGTCGCAGATCCCTTTCGTCCAGGTGGACTCTTAGGCCTGCGTCTTCTAGCTCGTGATAGACCTCACTGCACTGGTCCAACACTTCCGTCTTGGAACCTTTCGCGAGTATCGGAATGATTACGACCTGGATAGGTGCGATTCTAGGCGGGAAAAGAACCCCCTTATCATCCCCGTGGACCGCGATGATGGCGCCTAGAAGCCTCTCTGCCATCCCGAATGTGGTCTGATGTACCGGTTTGTGCTCCCCGTTCTCGTCCTCGTATGTGATGTCATAGGCCTCGGAGAAGTTGGTCTTGTACTGGTGGATAGAGCCCAATTGCAGGGCCCTTCCAGTTGGCATTAGCGAATCGATGCCGATGGTATAGAATGCACCCGCGAATTTGTCCCATTCAGGTCTCTTGCACAGGATGTAGGGTAGACAATACTCTCTACCCAGTCGCCCGATTATCTCTATGTTCTCCGCGATCTGCCTTTCCGCGTCCTCAAATGAATCATGGCAGGTATGGGACTCAAAGAAATGTATTTCCCTCACGCGCATGAATGCCCTGGTCTGCTTGGTCTCGTATCTAAACACGTTCACGATTTGGTAGGTCTTGAGGGGCAGGTCTGCATGCGAGCGCACCCACAGGGCAAAGACCGGGTACATGGCCGTTTCGCTTGTTGGTCTCAGAAGTAACCTGACATCCAATTCAGTAGTCCCTGCATGAGTGACCCAGTAGACCCACTCTTCGAAGCCTTTGATGTGGTCCGCTTCCTTCTTGAACTGGTCCTCTGGTATTAATAGGGGAAAATACACTTCATCATGGCCTGTGGCATCGAACTCCCTCCTTATGAAGCGATCAATGAGTCGCATGGCTTTCCAACCGTAAGGGGTCCAGACGTTCATACCCTTGATGGGATACCTCTTATCGGACAGGTTGGCCTTCTCGATCACTTCGGGATACCACTCACTGAAGTTCTCCTTCTTCCTCATACTATCTCAACCTAAGGAAATTGCCCACGATTTAAGATGGTTTTGGTGTGGATAGAAAAAATGAAAAGGGTTAGAGGGTTGCTCCGCAGAGGAAGCACTCGGTTGCGTCCGCAGGGACCTCACTTCCACAAGAGGGGCATTCCTTGGTTGCTCCGGCCGGTTCCTCTTCTGCGGCTGGTGCTTCTTCCGCTGGAGCGGCTGCTACTGTGGCAGGTGCAGGCTCTGGTGCTGCCTCCTCCACGACTTCCTCCTCCTCGACCAGCTCTTCCTCTTCTTCGACTGGAGCCTCTTCCTCTTCGTAGACCTCTTCTTCCTCTTCCTCGAATTCCTCTTCTTCCTCTTCGGGCAGCTCAACCTCTTCCTCTGGTTCCTTCTTTCTGCGTTTGGCAGCGATTGCGGCGATTGCGATGATTGCCACGACGACTATGATGATCAGTATCAGCATCCACATTTCGATGCCGATGCCATCGCCGTCAGTGACCGGTGCCGATGTTATTGTTATCAGCCTTGTGGTGCTGTTCGAGTTCCCTGCTGCGTCATGTACCGTCAGCGTGACAGTGAACGTCCCTGT
>CP070767.1:1924299-1928472 GCA_020345725.1 Methanobacteriota archaeon
CATGCTCACGACCAGAAGGGCAAGTATGCGTTTCAGGACAGTCCACCTCCCAACACGTTGAGGATGGGTCTTCTTTGATAAATAGGTTCTTGCATCGGATCATCAAAGATTTTGAGCTTCATCTAGCATAGAGATGTGCATGCTGGCAATTGCTTTTGGGGCAGAGAGAATGAAGGAAAGATTTGGCCCATAATTGTTTCTCAACTCCTCCAGGCGTTTCAAATGATCCAGTGAGATTCCTTTGCTGGCCAGCACTTCCACCGAACCCGTAAGCGACCTGGACTCACCCGTGGCCATATACCCTGCCATGTGTGCGCTCCACTTGGTGGCCTCCATCGCAAACTTCGTAGCATTCTTTGAGAAAGGATAGTAGAACAGCGACAGTCCCACCAACAGCTCGTTCATGATTAGACTCTTCACAATGTCGAACCTTGTGGATTCCGTCACCTCGATCTCCGAGGCCAGATCTTCTCCGTAGACCGTTCTCGATCCCTTCAGAACACTTCCGAGGACCTGACTGGATGGCGAGAGCAACTTCGCCAGGAGAGGGTTCGCGCCGAATATCTTCGTGAACTTCCCAGAGACGAAGTCCCTCCTTCTGCAAATGAATTGGGAGGTGAACATGCCTGTTTGAGCCATTATGAACTGGGGGATGCCTTCGAACTCATCTTCGATGGAGCTGACGATTCCGTGCTTCTTCGCTAGGGATTGTGCCTCTTTCACGATGGTGCGCATAAGTCCAGAGTCAACAGTATCATCCACAACTATGATCATGTCAAAATCTGAGATGCCTTTGGTGAACCCTCCCTTGACCACACTTCCGAATAGGACGATGGAGAGTAGTCTGTCACCGATCTGGGTCTGGAGATGCGGGACCAAGTCTGAGAGATAGTCTTTCTGGTTCTCTTGAAGGTCCAGGTCTTGGATTAGGAGGCTCCCTCTTTTCATTGCTTTGACAAACGGTTAGATGGATTTAGTCGTTGTGCAATTGTTAGGCCGAAGTTAGCCCTGTAGCCTCTTCACAATACCAGAATCGATTAGTATATCTGATTCGACTGTGGATATCTCTGTCAATCTCTCTATAACTATCTATATGTTACTATAGTAAATTATAAGTAATCTGAAAGACCTTGTAAGTATCATGCCCACCACAATCCAAATCGAGGAAAGCCTCAGAGACAAACTCAATGAAATGAAGCTCCATCCACGGGAGACATACAACGACGTGCTCGAAAGACTGTTCGAGGACCTGCTGGAACTGTCCCAGGAGACCAGGAAGGACATCAAGAAGGCCGTGAAAGAAATAGAATCTGGCAAGTACAAGACCCATGAAGAGGTCAAGGAAGAAATGGGATTCAAGTGACCTTCGAGATAATCTGGTCGGACTCGGCGGTCAGGCAGCTCAAGAAACTGGAACGCGCCATAGCCAAACGGATTTTCGATGCAGTTACGAAGCTGGAAAAGGATCCTACCCGGTGGGTAAGCAGAATCGTCAACTCTCCCTACTTCAGGCTAAGAGTGGGTGACTTCAGGGTCATTATTGATATCCAGAAGAGGGAATTGAGGGTTTTGGTGCTGAAGGTGGGGCATAGGAGGAGCGTTTACAGTCAAACTTGATTGTTCTCACAGGGAGGTTATGTCTTTCCTTTCTCGCCTTTTGCATTTGATTCTCTCTGGGAGCTCGTCTGCTCTTCTTCCACGTCCTGACGTTCTAGTTCCTTTTTAACGAGCTTCTTGGAAAGCTCAAGGTCGAACTTGGTCAGGGACTTTACGACTGGATTCTTCTTGCTCAGTCGGAACATTCTTGCGTTCCCGCTCTTTCGGGTCTCCTCTATCATACCTACCTCCAACAAGCCGTCTACCATCTCGTACAGTGTGGGCCTTGCCACTTTGGATCCTCTAGCAATATCCGACAACGAGTAGTCATAGTCTCTATTCTCTATCAAGAAGTCCAAGACCCTTACCTGGGGATAATCTCCGAATATGTCGACAAGCATGCTCTTGTCACCTCGTTCTCCCTCTCATTGCAGTCCAGTATTGCTCACTCAGTTTAAATACATTACGCTTATGTATAATATTTTTACACATAGGACAAGCAATATCGACCAATAGCACATAAATCCTGTCGCGTTACCCATGCGGAAGAATGACGACGTCTCTGGAGAATGAAATCATCTACAAGATGTTCAGAAGAAGGAGCCTAGGAGGAGTGCACAAATCGAAGGAAGACATCCAGAGATGGTTCAGAAAGGACCTGAGGGGTGCTGCGAAACAAGCTCTCGATAGACTCGTCAGGCTGTCATTGGTCGTTGAGAAACCTACCTCCTATGGTAGAAGATACTGCCTGAATAGAGACAGGCTGAGAGAAATCAAGAGTCTGATCGAGGAGTACTTAGAGTAGGATCCAGGTTCAACGCAATATCACTCTTATCGTATCCGACCCTTCAAAACTAGTTCCATCATACAGCTGGCCAGTTATCGTCAGTACAACCGCAGCACAGGGGCTCAACAGTTCCTGAACCTCTGAACGGTCGAACTTCACCATCCTCTCAAGGATAGTGTCGTTATCATGGACCATGACAACGACACCATCCTCTCAAGGATAGTGTCGTTGTCATGGTCCATGATGTAGGAATCCGGGTCATGCACGAACCCGTACTTCTCATCCAGTTCCGGAGGTAGAGCATCGTTCAGGAGTATTGTCGTGGCATCGATCTCGTATACGGAATAGGAAACCTCCACCCTCGAAATCGTTACGGGCAGCGTCATGTTCAGTACGTGCTCAACACCATCTCCAGAGCGGAATACCCACTCGTATATGTTCTCCCAGTACAGAGGATCTACCGTGATCGACCACTCCTCGTCCGTAGGTAGTCCGTCCAGAGCCCCTCCGTCTGTGTTCTCACCGTAGGCCCAATGACCCTCCATGCCGGCGTATGCCAGGCTGAACTCCTGACTTCTGGGCGGGTCCCACGCATGTGCAGTGTCATCTGATTGAGAGACGTATGCACCTGCCGGTACACCATCCAGATCGAAATCCACGCGTCCATAGCCAGTGATGATACCTGAAGTGGAAAAGTCAATGTTGTGGTGCATTATTAGCGAGAGGTCACCGGTCAGTGTGTCCTCATGCAACATGAGCTTGCTCACCCATGGTTCCTCGTATCCTGTGTGGGAACTGGCACTGTAATAATTGTAAAATGCGGCTCCGTCCTGGGCCGTTGCTACAGGCGACACGGGCTCTTCCCAGTCTGACTGTTCTATGAGATACTCGTACTGGTCTATGGCCTCCAACTCGATGTAGCAGGTGATCCAATTCCCCTTGCTCTCCAAGTTCAGAGTGTCTGGATCGCAGTCCAGGTCGACGGTGGGTTCCAGCAACGGCGAAGGATTGGTGTTAGCGATGTTACCTTGACTTATTAGATTGGGTATGTTACCGACAGATAGAGAAATAGAAAGGAATACGGCCACCAATACGGTTGAAGACCATGCAAACTTCGAGATACACCCCCTCCTAACCTTCATTCGGGTTTCCTCCTACATTATGAATTGGGGTGTGGATACTTAGGTTTTTCTCTGCACGATCTGTAAGTATGGCTTTCCAAATGCATAATAATCCTGCCACGTTACCCCATTGGGAGGTTTTGCACCAAAATCCTTATGTAACAAGAACTCATAATATATAACAAAATATAACAAGTGATAAGAATGGTAAAGGCAATGGTTGACCTCAGCGAGTTCGAGAACAGAGTGCTCAACATCGTGAAGGCCAAATACGGTCTGGGAAATAAGTCCGAGGCGGTTAGATTGATAATCCAAGCGTACGAGAGCGAGTTTCTGGAACCCGAACTGAAGCCCGAATTCATCGAGAAGATGCAGAAGAGGCAGAAGTAAACTACCGCCCCTGAAACGGATGTCTTTCTTTTACCCGGACGAGTGAAATAACCTGGCTGAGCTCATTGGCCGAGCTCCCTGGCCGACACGAGTGCCAGCTCGGGCAGGCGGGCAAGGCGGCTAAGCTGTGGTCTAATTGATGACTTTTTTCGAGTCCGTCTGTTTTAGTCCGTTCACCGTCCTCCCTATCTCAGGAAATTGAGCAGGGATATCTGCATGGACTGAGCTGCCGTTGACATAGTTGCCTCCAGGGCAGATTGCTGAATGGCAAACTTAGTC
>CP070767.1:1928572-1938817 GCA_020345725.1 Methanobacteriota archaeon
CCTGATGCCAAAAGATATCCCAGTTTCATTACCTCTTGACCACATCCCAAAAAAGGGTACTCCTCTCACTACGATGTCTGACTTGATTGTAGTCCTCTTACTCACGAAGCAGCAATTCGTACTTCCGTCCTTAATATCCTTTCGTTCCCAGCAGCTATCTGATCTGGTCGACAGAGTCTACCCAGCTATGACTTCTTTCGTGGTCTTCACGTCCACATGCTTTGCAGCCCTCTTCCGCAGACTTGAATCCCCAGTCACTAGAACATGACCGAATGTCTTCACAGCCGCCAGAACAGGCACATCAGACTTATCTCGCAGAAGATCCGAGTATTCTTCCATCTCTTTCATTGTGGGGTCATCTATCCTCAGAATGTTGCGGATGTGGAGGACGAATTCAAGTATCTCAACCAATGAGTGCCCCATGTCCGAGAGAGTGTTCTGGACCTCCATGAGCACGTATGTTGAGGAGGACAATTCCACCTTTCCTGCCCTACCGAGCCTCAACAGGTTCCTCTCGTTTCCTTCCCACAGAACACCGGAGATCAGGATGTTCGTATCCAAGAAATAGCTAGAGCTTACCATGGAACATTTCCTCAAAGACTTTCTTTCTGGCCGCCTTGAGCGCCTTCCACATGTCCTTCTTCGTGATGCCCCTGGCTTTCGTTTCGCGAGTGAAGTATTCGAAGAGCTCCTCCTGCATTGTCTTGATCCTTCTGAGGACTATCACGTCCCCCACGGGCTCCAGAATGACTTGTTCTTCCTTCAGACCGAGCTTCTCCCTGACCTCCTTTGGTATGGACAGCTGCCCGGCCGAGGTTATCTTGGCCACGTATATGGGTCTCATAATGTTCCCATTGAACACATTGATTGCATTGGAAATAAAGATTTCGGTACTCATTTCAACCACTCACCTCGTAGATCTGGCCCTTGATTAGCCATAGATCAACAACAGAATCCTCCCTGAGAGAGTAGGCTTTGCCTAGGGAACTGCCCGGGAAGTTCTCGAAGTAGATTCCGAAATCTATCTTCCACGTGCCCCAGTTGAGTCCTGCCAACTTGACGATTGCAGGAACGTTTGGTTGGATCGAGATTGCCATGGTCATTTTCTTTGACGATTCATTAGGTTCCTTGGCCAACTTCTCAAAAGCTTTCGGATGACCCACCCTGAAGTACGCCTCAAAACGAACTCCCAGATACTCGGGCAAATCACTGGGCATTGAAACGTAGGGCGAGGCATTAGCTGGATTAACAATGTTCCAGGTAAGATCTCCAATAAAATCCTTCAGCCAATGGAGCAACCCAAACAGAACCGCTCGGTCCACCACGAAACACAACCTGAAGCCGTTACCAACAGCACCAACGGCCATATCCACGTAGAAGACAATCTCGATGATGACATCTTCCATAATACCCAGGAGCTTGTCAATGAACTTCTGAATCAGATTGCTGACAAAAGCACCAACAAAATCCACAGAAAAGGGCATATCAGTCTCCAGCCAGGCCTCCCTGAAGCTATCCCGGAGAGTGTCGTGTATTATGTATCTCATATCAAGAACGGGCAATCTGGGATTCGCACGACCTTTGGTAGCATCTTCAAGAATCCACTCTGGGCTGCCATCATACTTCCTCTGGTAAGTCAAACCCTCATGCCAGTGTTCCCTCTTCATGCCTTCAATAATGGTTGCGTACAGCATCTCGTCCGCTTTCAGGGGAGTCATGTCCACTATCCTGTGCTCTGAATCATACAGAACGACTTGGTCTCCTGGATCAAGGGAATCGGACTTGTCAGGATTATTCATTGGCCTCTCCAGCTCCACAACCAGATAACCGCCACCACTCCTGTCCGCCCATCCAATACTCATACCGTCCAGAATAGTAAGAACGGTTCCATTTGCAGATCGAAGCTCATAACCATCAAGGCTCATTCTTGAACTATGATAGGAAGAACGCCAGACCGGATTGTACAGCTCAACCCAATTGGGACCCGTAGGCGGATTCATCTCGAACTCGTTTATAATCAAGTGATCTTCCTTGGGCGTCTGGTACTTCACGCTTACTCCTACATCTACGTTAACGGCGCCAAGCTGCAGAACAGGAATCGAAGGAGAGGGACCTATTGCATCGATTAGGGACACGTCCGCGGTCTTGTATACATCCAACTCGGGCATGTAGAGGTCTAGAGCCCAACCATCACCTTCCCCATCCAAACTACTGGCATGGATTGTAGCCAAATGAGGAAACACGAGCATGAACGGATCTATCATCACCCTTGCAGTCCTTCCCTCGCCAAAACCGATGTTCCCCTCGATGATTAGATAGTACTCAAGGTTATCAATGGGCTCTTCGAACTCCACCAGGAAGGTTGTGAAGTCAAAACCAAATCCCCAGAAATCGGCGTTTGTTCTCACCCAAAGCGCGCATTGACAGTTCTCTCTATCCTGATCATTTGCCAACTTCACCTCGAATGCCAGGCCAGCAAACTCGAAAGAGAGATGCTCAAGACCGAAGAATTCCAGGAATCCCTTTATGAGACTGGCCACCCCCGAAAGAACATTTGACAGGAATATCTGAAGAAGGACTATGGCGTAATCCAAAGCATCGGCAACATACCCCACAAATTGAGTGGAGTAATCCATCAGCATCCTCAGCGCATCCCTGAGAAAGCCCGAAAGCTTCTGGAAAAGGTCGTACACGTCCATCAAAGGACCTGCAAGGACGTCCCACAAAGTGCTCAGGAAATCAATGATGTCGGTTAGTATGGTGCTCGATAAATCGTAATCCACTCCTTCCAATTCCCAGCCAGAATAGACTACAATCATGGTGGAGAAGTTGATTTCCAGAGATCTGTTCAGCCAGACTGGCAGATGCGTTCCAGAGCCCAAAAGTGTTCTTTCTTCTGTGATTACCTGAATCGGCACCCGACCAAGGACGCGCAGGTTCCATGTTGTCTCGAACGGTCTATCGCTGGAGGAGAGAATGTCAGTGTAGTGCATTCCACCAATATCCCCACAATCGTATTCCACATCACCTTGGTTCCAAGTCAATGGATTGATATCGACGTACAGCCTTCCATCAGGCGTCTCTGTTGCTGGACCTATGTTCTTCCACTGGACAGGAAGATAATCGACAAGCTGATCCACTCGAAGATTGATTTCGCTGATAGTGTCGGTATTTGATGCCAGGTCATAGCTCCCCTCCCAGAACTGGAAAGGTTCTCCTGTTCTAACTGGAAGTAGGTATTCGGTATTGGAAGCCTCTGACCCAAGAATCATTCCATCTACGAAATTCTCAACCGCCTGGAACGCCATGTCCAGAAGGCCAACACCATCGAGGATGTCCACCGCCCCTCCAACGAACAATGAAAGAAGCACATCACTTGACCCTCCTTCTGAGGTCTCAATCACTCTTGTCAATACCCCCTTGTCGCCCTGTCCAGATCCTGCGTCCACTTCCCTATCCTTCACCATTTGATACGCCAATTGGACGTCATCACTAAGAGCCTGTCGCAGATTGGAGAACTGTTCTTGGGATTGCACTCCTCCGATGTCGAAGACTGACCGAATCTCCTCTGCCGGAATCTCCTTTACTGTGTTAGTACCATAGAAGGCCCAATCATGGTCCATGTTTGAATTTTCCACGTGCTCCTCCTGGACCAAATCGAATGACATTCCGTTTTCCAGTATCTCCAAGGCAAGTGACTCAACCATGTCCTGCATTACTGAAGAGTGGTCCACGAAACTGTCGTAGTTATCTTCCATAAAGAACTTGAGGTCTTCGAGAAGCACGATCTCTCCACCTAAGAAAGAAGTAAGAATCCTCTTGATCTCTTCCTTTCCCTCTTCGCTCTTGTAGAACTGGATGAGCTCATCCATTGATACTTCAATCTTCATCTTCAGCCCAAGAAGTAGCGATTCATCGTCCGCTGGATCTATCTCAGAATGCCCATCATTGCTGACAAGGTAGCGGTAATCTGCAACCAAATCCTCAATCCGTCTTGTAGCATCCCTGGCGATTTCCAGCGCTGCTTGTCTAACACTCTCCCTAATGCTCTCCGCTGTGGATTCTTCCTCTTCTGCCCCCGTGAAGTATCCTTCGAAGAAGTCGCACCAGATGTCGGATTGGTCAATCCTTTCTCCTATGTTCACCTCGTTGAATACCATCTGATGGTTAGGGGATTCAAAGCTCACTTCTATGTGAAAGCAAACATAGTCATAGCCCACCGCAAGATCATCATCGTTTAGGCGGAACCTATGGGGTTGCTCACTACCGTTACTGTACCAGGTATGGTAATCATCCTCAAGCCTGACGACAAACCGGACCAGAAAGCCATCTTCTTCAATATCCACGGAAGGATAGGACTCAATGATTTCCCCTTTGTATGTGTTGTATCGACTGCCTTCTCTGTTCCCGACAAGGAGGCGAAGGAAGTACTCACTCTCCAGTCCGCCATCCGGAATCATTCTCTTCACTAGCCATTCTCCGAGTATATCATACCAACTCTCAGGAGATTCTCCAGAAAACCAATCCCATATGTCTTGTATAGCCTCTCCAGCTTGTTGTAGAATTCCGCCCACACTTTGGATTCCCCTCCAAACCAGATCGGCAAGAGGCATCATCCCGAAGTAATCGAGATACTTCAGCACGAATTGATCTAGAATGCCATACAGGGCTTGAGCCAGTATGTTCTCGAGGTTGATCTCGTTGAAGTCTTCCTTAGCCAGGCCAAGGTAGAGCGATACCAAATCAGCGGCATCTACTGTCCCTTCCTCAACGTATATTGAGAGAAGTTCAGACAGCCGTCCGGCCCGTGAATCAGTCATATTGTCAATCTCATCCGCCACCTGAGAATCCCATGTTCTGAACTCTTTGGCAGACTCCAGTAGAAGAGCCAAGTTGACCGCGAACTCCACGTCTTTCAGCATCAACACATCTGTTGCACTACTTCCTCCGATTGCCAATTCTCCACTAAGATCTGGAGGCAAACTGTCGCGGTCTACTCCAATTCCCTGTACCACCTTGAATTGAGAAGTGGTAGTGAGAATGTATTTGACAAGGCGAGACAGCTCAGAGAATCTTCCAATTGATTCGGATTGGAAGGACCCCATTTTGGCCATCAAGAATGGGAGAGGAACATCAATTTCGGTTTCGAGCCAGAGCGTCTTGTTGAGAGAGAGACCCGAACGAGCATTGATGGTAGTGATGTTCACGTATCCGCTCGCAAGAAAGGTGTGTGTTGTATTAGTTTGACCGTACTCGCCCCCCAATTTGGTGTCAATCTTATTGAAATCGTTCTGCTCATAGTGATCAAGAACCCTTCTAGTGCCGTTGGTCAGAAGGAAGTCGTAGGTGCTTTTCATTGTGGGGAACAAACCTATGAAATGTCCGGTCTCTTCGACATCGTAAGATTTCATCCTGGCTGGGAACCGGTGAGAATAACGGTCGGACAGCAATCCCTGGAAGGTTTCATTCAGACCCTCGTAAGTGATTGGCTTTGCCATGTTCGCAGGCAAATTTCCCTCTTCCAGAGTCTTACGGATCGCCTCAACACCGACGAGATGTATCTCCGAGCAAAGCTCGCTCTCCAATTGAGTAGCGACATCATCTATCGCCAGAAGATCGTTCCTTCGAAGACGGTCTTCAATCTCCGTGCGAGAGACCGCCTCCAAATAAGCAACACTGAAAGAAGAGAGAAGGAAGATTGTTACGGCCAGGACGGCAAACGGCACTCTAGCTCTCTCATCCAGAGCCATTCTCCTCTTTGTACGCAGCATCATCAATAACCTCCACAACATCTTTCATGGACCAGTCTGCCATCCTGGAACCGATTGTTCTGAACAAACCCGGCAGTCTCTCTGATACCACCCCCACTAAGGTGACTCCCAAAGGGCTCTCCTAATTCTGTGGAGATGTGTCTTAAAGGCCTTTGCTAGAAGTACGCTAACTGTTCAGCGAGCCACCTACAAAAGACTGACTGACGTGAATCCTCAACGTAATATCTCAGGCCTGCCTATACTTCTCCACCCGGACCTTGCTGAAATCCTTCAACCTGCGGCGGAGGAGCTGCTTCTCTTGTTTCTCGCCGTACCCACCAAACAATCACTATGACAAGTGGGATCCCAAAGATGAGCGCAGGCCACAGAAATGCCGCAAGCCAGGAATAGACCCATTGATCCAATGTCCAAGCCTGGAACTGCAGGTCCCATCTACCGTCCAACCATACAATAATCAGCCAGACTATACAAATCAGGAATGAGAATCCCCCGCTACTCCTAGCGGGTGTAACAACACGAGTTGGCAATTTTTCTCCTGGTGGGAGTTTCCGATACCACGTCCAGTATAACAGAAACGCTGCCACAGCAACTGGGACTACTACGAATAGAACTTCCCACAGAATCAGGTGGAGTATGAATGTAATCACAATTCCCACTGTCCATTCACCAAGTAGACCTGGGAGAAGTCCAGACGCTTGTCCGTTGTCCACAACCCACAGGAAGACCAATATCGCTGCGATCCCTGCATACGCTATGACCGCGATAACCGCCATGATCATTTTCCAATGCTTTCGAAAAAGGTTCTTCCACACATCGCTTAGTTTTCCCTTGTCGTTCCCCATGCCTAACCCCCTGAGCTGTTTTGCCAGCGACCAGACATGGAATCGTCTTTACTTATAAGTTACTTATAACCACTTGGTATTGAATTTATTACATTTGGATAGTATTGCGGGGTTGATATCGGGAACCATCAGACATGGTCCTTATTGCGTGTCCACGTCCAGCAATCTCATCTAAAGAGTTCAACCACCATTTGGACAGTCTTGGTAATCCTCTGAAGAGTAAGTTCAACAGTCAAGGTGAAAATCCCGGGCTTTTCCTTATCTGGAGCATATAGCGTGAAATGAATTCTGGCCGTCTCGCCCTGATGCAGGATGCCGTCCCTATCGGTATTCTCAACACACCCATTGGACCTCAATTCCCAGCCCAGGTCGCTGTCCAGCCGGGCGTGACAGAGTATGTTGATCGGCCAAACGTTCTGCACGTCGATATAGCCTGTGATGTTTCCGCCAATCTGTGCGCGGCCATCTCCATCCCAGCCAGCATCCAAAATCTCGAAATTCGGATTGACCTTGTTGAAATGCCAGTTCTTGGCAGCCGTCATATAGGTAGTTTCATCCGTTTCCATGAAGGGCCAGGTAATGAGATGTATTCCTCCAGAGGAATGATAGAACGTCGTTCCTGCGGTAACCCAAATCATATAGGGAGAAGCCGGCTCAATTTGCCAGTCCCCACCTCCTGGCACATCTGGATCTGGACAGAAGAAAGCGGCAGCGGTATCTTCTTGGTCTCCGTCTCCGTTTATGTCACCGATATATTGCTCCCGTCCTAGGACACCTATGCATATCCCGCCTGGGGTGTCGAAGGGGTATCCCTCGTGGAGACGGTGTCCAGGTAACTCGGTCCACTGCAGGCCGTCTTCTTCAAGTATATGCCCGTAGTGAACCTCGTAGTACACCGGGTATCCCACATATTTCTGATAGGCCGCACCGAACTCAAGAGGCCACGAACGGGCATCATGCGCATTCACGTACATGCCAGTGAATCCGAAACCATAACTGTCGGTTTGACCTGCTGGTCCGCGGGGAACGGGAGTGGAGAAAGTATGACCGAAATAAGGGTCCCCGGCCATTTCCTCAGTGGATGTCACATCGTGCCAAACTGACACGTAGCCTGAGATACTCCCATCAAAGTCCCAGTCCCTTTGATCACTAATCTCACTGACCGTACTGGAGGTAATCACATTTCCACCGCTCTTTGGATACATTCCAAAAACACCAGTGTTCACGAAATTCCTACACTTCCCAGAGCGGGAGTCCACGATGTAGTACGCCAACACCTTGTCCGATGTGTCTCCGTCATCATTGTAATCGTTGTCATAACCGGGAGCTTCATCGAAATACTCGTGGAGCTCAAAAGCAACCACGGCAGAACCGTCCTCCCTCAGATGTCCGCTACCCATATAGAGCTGATAGCCAGTACGACAGACATGATTCTTTGGCGATCTTGACGGGAATCTCCGGGCGTCAACCATTCCCACATACCAGTCCATTTTGTCCTTGTCTCCGATCTTTTTGTTCACGTTTATGTTGTTGTCTGCTTCGTTTGCGTAGTAAACAGCGAATTCCCCGATAAGTTGAGGATAGTGTATCTGACCTATCCGGATACCCTGTTTAACCCACCGAGGACTCGAACCTATCCTGAAGAACCCAAGAAACTCGTTCCAGATGTCATGAAAGACAATGAGATTTCCATATACGTCCCCAACACCTCCAGTGTTGAAGAACACCACTCCGTCAGGGATATTGTCGCACACCTGTCCGTCCTTTGTCAAGTTTGACTTCTCATCTACACAACCGTCACCATCATCATCCACGCCGTTCACGGACAAACCCATGTCGAAGTAGAATGCGACCCATTCCAAGAGCCCGTCACCGTTCACATCGTCAAAGTATTCCTCATGTGCGGCTCCTGCCACATAATAGTCACTGGCACCATACACTTCCATCCCGGTTCCAATGTAATAGGGAGGATTGTCCATCAGTTCCTTGAGAGTGAGTGAATTGACGCCGGGCAGACTGCCATCATCATTCGCAATCGGGTACGGTCCAGAGTAGTAGCTGAAGGCATTCTCATCGGGTAAAGAAAGAGAACCGACCCCTCTCCGCTCCTTCATCTCATTGAGCAACTCTTGAACGGACATATAGCGCTCGAAGGGTGTCGGCTCTCCCAACCTCCCATCATCCCCTCCAAAACTGCCCACGTGAGGCACGACAGATAACAGTAGGATAATAGTAACAAATAGACCGAAGCCGATTCGTAATCTCTTGTGTTCAGATCGCATACCCTTCACCTATTCCTTAGTGTTCCCCCAGGCCTCTCAATCCAGTTTCTGTTGATTACAAATGAAGAGTGAGATACTTAACAAATTTGGTTCAATCGTTTATGAGACTAGTTCAGTTCTTTATGACCCACCAAGATTGGTGCTAGGTGAGCCGGAAGCCCCCAATCACCCTCCTGGATCGATGACCCTTATGATATCATAAGCCTCGAAGGTCGTTCCATCCGTCCAGTTGCCCGTTACCTTGATGTCCACCGAATCTCCCACATTCACTATGGCTTGCACAGCGGGACGACTGAATTTGACCATTAGGGTTGTATTGCCTTGAACATCCCACCAATCAGGTTTTACAATGTCGTTCAATAGCAGAGACGGGGCATCAACTTCGTCTGGAGTCGCACCTTCTGTTGTCAGATATGCAGTTATCCATCTTCCCATCGATTTGAGGTTGAGAGTGTCAGGATCGATATTGAGGTTGAGTGAACGAGGCGCCAATACATACACAGACAATGCGATGTTTCCATTCCCACCATTGGATGCTATTGAGATGTTCGAAAAGTGTTGTCCCTCCGATAAACCAGTTGTGTCGATTGTCACTGTGACTACGTCATGTTCACCAGTGCTCGACCCAGTTGATGGGCTTACGCTTGTAATCCAGGGAGTGTTCTCAGTGAAGCTGTAGATTAATGTTCCTTCACCAGAGTTCCAGACTTCGAATGTCAAGCTCTGCGTGACTCCTGATGGAAGAGTGCCGAAATCAAGGGTGTCTGGGTGGTAGGTGAGAATGGGAGGTGGTTGGAGTTCAGCTTTGGTTGCATATTTCAGAAAGTGATTGGTATCATCTGTGTAGGCAATGTGTGGGGCGTCATTACTGTCGAGGGCTATGGAAGTATATGCTCCAACTCGCCCCTCAGACTCCACAGTCTCAATAGTCCATGCCATTCCATTCCACACCGCATATCTGAAATCCCAATTGTCCATGTTCTTCATGTGCATATAACTAATGTGCGGATAGTCCTGACTGTCCAGTGTCAGAGATATTGAAATGTAAAGTACCTTCTTAGTGTCAACGTTCACACTAATCCAAGCGCTTCCGTTCCATTTTGTGTAGTTGAGACCTCCATTGACTATGTTGTGATAGGCCAGGTGTGGGTTGTCGCTGTTGTCAAGGGCCAAAATGCCGGGGCCATAAAAATACCCGGAATTGTCCACAACATCAAGACTCCACTCGGTTCCGTCCCACCTCGCATATTTGGTGTAATCGGAAGGTCCAGTTGAGTACGAATAGCTTATGTGAGGGTAGTCGTGTCTATCGAGAGCAATTGACATGGACTCATCGCGGACAAGGCCGGA
>CP070767.1:1938917-1946633 GCA_020345725.1 Methanobacteriota archaeon
ACTACGAAATCTGCATCCTTGCGGATATTGTGGGCTTTACGGATGAGGATCCAACCAATAACGAGGCCTGCATGAACATTGAGGTTACCAACAATCCTCCCGTACAAGTATACGTTCTGGACTCTTGGGGAACGGACTTTTCCTCTCAGGCTCCATGGGATTACCTGAACGCGAACTGGGCTAGTCTCGGTTCGGTGCCTGTCTACGTTGATTATCAGAGGTTCAACAAGGAGAGCATCAGCTATCAGGAGCTTGTTGACTCCTACGCAGATGTCCTCTTGATTTCCAGCTCAAGATCGGGAAGAATGGATAACCCGGTGGCAGCTGGCTACTACTTCACAGATGATGAACTGGATGCTATCGTCCGATATGTACAGGACGGGCACGGCATCATTGGAACTGGACTGACGCTAGATTCGGACAAGTTGCCCAAACACGGTCACATCTTGGGACCGATCTTTGGCCTGAACCAGGGCAACTTGTATACCTATATTGGAGGTATGAAGAACCTCTACGTAGTCGATCCAGGAGAGAATCATCCTCTTTTCACCAACATAAACGAATTCTACAACACAGGAGATGTAACTACAATGTCCCCGGGTTTCCTGGGAATCGCTGAGAACTGGACGGCTGGCCACCTTGCTGGTGGTGAGTACAAAGCCCTTTCCACACCGACAGAGAACGCAGCGGTGATAGCCTATGAGCCCGGAGCATACAACTCCGTTTACATAACCAACTTCGTGGAGAACAATTCAGTCGCTAACGACAGGCAACTACTCTACAACGCGATGATCTGGGGAAGGACGAGCATTGACTCTCCAACCAATCTTTGGATATACAAGGACGGAACTGGCCTGAGGTTGGAATGGACTGAATCCACATCACCAAAGGTTCAGGGCTACAGGATCTACCGCGCCACATCTGTCAATGGATTCGACTTCAACACTGTGTACGACATAGTCCCGGCGGGAACAAGCATTTGGACGGACACTCAGCCAGATGCAGGCATTGATTTTGAGAATTACTTCTACTTGGTCAGAGCGTTTGATGAGAAAGGGAACGAAGAGATGAACCTGAACAAGGTCGGGAAATTCGTCCAACAGCTGTACAAGGGCACAAACGAGATATCCATAGGCTTTGAATTGAGGGACCACACCACCTCGGTTGCATTCGAATCGGTCACCGGCTTGTACAGGACGATAGAGGCGTTCGACCCGAATATGTGTGTTTGGAAGACATGGACACCTACAGGAGGCACGCTCAGCCAGATAGATAGATCGATGGGGCTGAGAGTCAGGATGCAGTCGGACGGAATGCTCATCAACGTGGGCCGGGTGGTGCACACAAGCATAACAATTACCAGAGAACCCGCGTGTGATTTATGGAACTTCGTGGGATATCCATCGTTCGAAACAAAGCCACTGCCAGCAGTGCTGGACGACAACGGAATGTCCGGCAAGTACGACATGGTTCTCTACTACGATGCGGCTGACAAGAAGGCTAAGTGGAAGTTCTTCGATCCCAATGACCCGGGTGGTTCTACGTTGACAGAACTGCGTCCTGGAATGGGCATCTGGATACACGTCGTTCAAGCGGGGACCTGGGAAGTCAGTGGAGACTAGGATCCTGGGCTTTGTTCTCCAAGGTTTGATACAAGACTCATCAATCAGTCAAAACTCTGTACCAATCATCTTTTATAGGTGTAGTTCCAGATATTCTAAGTCGTAGGGCAATTGTAGGGCTATTTCCGGAAATCGGAGGAGGCTGGTTGTATGAGTAATACTCCAACGAATCCAAAGAAACTGGGTTCTGTGTCTACCATTATTGCCTTGTTTCTCATGGCTGGTTTTGCGACGATCCCAATGGTCGCGGAAGCTCCGCCAGGGCAGGGCACCTTGAATGTGACATGGGAGAATCTTGCTCCTGACACTAACACCTACCAGGGTGATGTCAATCTCTCAATGATCTGGCTCTCATTGGAAGCTCAGAATGCGGACATAACATTGGAAAGCATCCAGGTGGATATCTACGGTTTCCCTCCCGAGGGAATCAACCGCACTTTCGTCTGGGATGACAGGAACTACGACAAGAACATGAGTTATGATGAGTGCGTAATTGGTGAAAGCGCGAACGCACCGTATGTCCTCCCTCCCGTTGGGCAGATGAGGGAGTGCACTGGTCCGGATATCGGGTTCCCTGTGGTCATACCGCAGGGTCAGAGCAGATACTTCACAATATACTTGGACCTGGACTTCGATCCTGACCAGAGGTTCACTGACAGGGACCTGCGGGCTTGTGTTGAGGACGGAAGCATAGTGAGCTCTGCAAGCACTGTTGTGGGTCTTCCGGCCTGCTCAAGGACCATCGAAATCAACACTAGGTTCTTCTTCGACGATATGGAGCATGGACAAGGTGATTGGGAGTTTGAAGGTGGAGATGATGCAGGCATACATCCCACTGGACTGTGGCACATGACCCAAGGCGAGGAGGATTGCATAAACAATATTCGCGACATGCCCTACTACCACAGCTACAACACATCATGGTGGTACGGCCACAGATACCTTTGGTTTGGTGATTGGGTATGTAACTACTACACGCATGCCTACGAACAGCCCACCGTACCATCAAGGAACTGGGGTAAACTCAGAACCCCGTGGATAGATGCAAGAATGGGAACCAGTCTCACAATGACCATCTGGCACTTTCTGGCGAGAGAACCGTATGCTGGTCTGGACACGGCAGAGGTCTATCTGAACGATACCACGGGTTGGAATTTCATTACGAGCGAGTGGACCACGGATGACCACTGGAGGAAGTTGACACTGAACCTCTCTGATTATGCTGGCAAAATGGTGCAACTCGAATTCAGATTCGATACGATAGATGAGAAGAACAACATGTTCTACGGGTGGTTCATAGATGACCTTGTACTCTACGGGGAGTTGATGGATGATGACATTGCTTTTTCGGCCCTCACGGATCTTCCAGAATTCATCCCTCTTCAGAACACGACCATTTCTGCTCTGGTTTCCAACATAGGGTCTTCGGGACAGACTGACATCGAGGTCAATCTAACCCAGAACGGAGCAGTGATTGACCTGGACTTGATACCTTTCCTCGGTCCCGGGACCAGCATGAACGTTTCCTTTGTATGGTTGCCACCGGGAGAAGGCACGTACGTGATGTGTGTGAACGCAACACCGGTCCCTGGAGAGACAATTCTCTGGAACAACTTCCAATGCACATCCGTGAATGTGACCATCCAGACAATCACAAAGGTGGCTATCCTTAGGTCCTATGGCACGCAGGCTCAAGGCCCCAGAGACACTTGGGACTACCTGAATGCTCACTGGGACAACCACGGCCTTGATCCCATCCTCATAGATTACGTAACCCTGGACACCTATCCGATAACGTATCATGATATTAGCAGGACTCAGGCGGACGTATTGGTTCTTTCAGGATCAGGATATTACTTCGGAGACCCGATGGGGCGGCAACTCAACGATGACGAGACGAGAGCCATCAGGAAATGGATAGTTGAGGGGCATGGATTCGTGACGATCGGAACGGCCTTTCTCCATCTTGTTCCTAACCACAACGACCTAGTTGATTTGGTCGGCATAGTGGACCAACCTTACGTTAGAGGGGGTGTGACCACGCTTGACGTGGACGGTGCTTGCACCGGTCACCCTATTTTCACCAACGTGCCAAGCCAGATCACAAACGGGTTCGGTTATACAATGACTCCAGGTAATGACACTTCTTGGGATGATCATGATCTTGATGGAGGACAGAACTGTGCTTCCAACGAGAACAAATCTGCTTCCATTGTCATCTTCAAGGGCAATGTTATGATCTCATTTGCGGCTGACGTTACTCCTACCGAGGAGGAGAAACAGTTTCTGTACAACACATTCGTGTGGTCACGCTTCGAAGCCAATGACTATGACGTGAAAGTCTCAGAACTGAGTGCTCCAAGATTCGTGCGACCCTCCTTCCCCGCGAACGTCCGTGCAACTGTAGCGAACACAGGGAAGCAGAATTTGCCCACTGTGCAGGTTGATCTGAAGGTTGATGGTACGGCAGTTCAAACCCAGACAATCAACAACCTTCTGCATGGGGACTGGGAACGTGTGAACTTCTCATGGCTTCCGGCCTCGGAGGGAACCTATGAGGTCTGCATCTTCGCTGACATAATCGGTTTTACCGATGAAGATCCAAGCAACAATGAGCTATGCACTTCCATCCAGGTGATGATCAATCCACCCGTTCTGGTTTATGTTCTGGACTCTTGGGGAACGGACTTCGGACACCTTGCTCCTTGGGACGATCTCAGTGCCAATTGGTCTGATTATGGCACCGAACCTGTATACGTTGACTACGACACATTCAACAGGGAGAGTATCTGGTACCAGGATCTGGTGGATTCCTATGCTGACGTCTTACTCATCTCAAGCTCGCGGTTGGGAAATTACACGGAACCATTGGAAAATGGGTACATGTTTACCAATAACGAACTAGATGCGATTGTGCGGTATACCGAGGAAGGACACGGACTCATAGCAACAGGACTGACTTTCGATTCGGAATGGTTGCCTACGCATGGTTTCCGCCTGGGACCCTTGTTTGGCATGAACGCTGGAAATTCTTACACTTCCGCAAGAGGAATCCACGACCTGTCCGTGGTCAATCCATCTGAGAACCATCCACTCTTCCGCAACATCCCTGACAATTACGATACCTCCAACGGAACGACTTTGTCTCCAGGCAATCTCGTAACCGACCCTGACGAATGGATGCCAGGGCACCTTCTGAACGGAGAGTACAAAGCACTGTCCACTCCCCGGGCGCATGGGGCCGTGATAACGAACGAATCAGGCAACTTCAGTGCCGTCTACATCACCAACTTCGTTGAGAACAAGTCAAACATGAACGACAAGCAACTGCTCTACAATGCAATGATCTGGGCGAGGACTTCCGTCACACCACCAACCAACCTATGGATATACAAGTCAGGAAATGAATTGAGATTGGAGTGGACCGAATCTACATCGCCATGGGTTGAGGGATACAGGATTTACAAAGCTACTTCAGTCAATGGGTTTGATTTTGATGTCACATCTGGTTCAGTACCGGCAGGAACCACTCAATGGATAGATCCGCAGCCGGATGCTGGAATAGACCCCTTCAGCTATTTCTACGTAGTCAGAGCGTATGATAAAGCAGGACACGAAGAGAAGAATCTGAACAAGGTTGGCAAATTCGCTCTGCAATTGTACAAGGGCACGAACGAGATATCGATAGGTTTCGAGCTGAGCGATCACACCACTTCGGTTGCATTCGAATCGGTGGCTGGCTCCTACAGATACATAGAAGCATTCGACCCCTACACATGCATATGGAGAGTCTGGACTCCAACAGGAGGGACGCTCACTCAGATACACAGGTCAATGGGGCTGAGAGTCAACATGCGGTTGAATGGATTGCTCATCAATGTTGGGCGAGTAACCTCCACAAGCATAGACCTCCCAAAGGTGACTGTGTGCGATTACTGGAACTTCGTTGGATATCCTTCTTTCGAAACGATGCCCTTGCCTCAGGTTCTTGACGATGGTGGGATGGCTGGGAAGTACGAGATGGTCCTCTTCTTCGACCCAACTGACAAGAAGGCGAGATGGAAATTCTTCGATCCCAATGACCCAGACGGTTCAACGTTGAGGGAGCTACGTCCCGGAATGGGCATCTGGATAAATGTCCTTCAGGCGGGTACTTGGGAAGTCAAAGGAGACTAAAAGGCATAATCCAGTCGTCTTAGATCCTTCTGCAACCTCTTCAATTTCTCTTTGAGTTTGTCTGCTCCAGTAAAACTGAACGAGAGCGTGCCCCTCAATCCAATCAGAATCCTATCCTTGCCGTTCCAGAACTTCGCTATTATCCGAGCGTCCTCCGTCGGCATGTTGTCATTGAACTCCGCTTCTATCAACCCTTTGTCAAAATCATATTCCGAGACATTGAGATTATTGCGCTTGAAAATCCTCAATGCATCATTGAAGACCGAAGAGTAAGGGGTTGACCTAAACAGTACTAATCGCTCGGAAGTCTCCATCTAATTATCCCACCCCCTTGGAGTCTATTTTATTGTTGTCGGACGCTTATCATTCCTGATAGCAATACCACCTTTTACCATGGATTTGGCGACACTGGATGGTCAAAGCTTTGTTCCAATATTTTTTTATAGTCGTTATCTTAATATACTCGAATTGTCGTGAAGATGCCAGACCATTTGATACATCTGGATTAGGAGGAGGCTACAATGAAAAGCGCTTCTAAAAGACTGAAACATGTGGGTGCAATTACGGTTGCAACCGCTATGATTTTCGCAGGCGTGTTTGCCTTGGGACCATTGTTTGTGAAAGCCCCGCCACTTCAACAGTTGGATGTGGTGTTCACCGATAAGGCTCCGAACACAGGCACGTTCCCGGGCGATGTGAACGTAACGATGCTGTCGTTAGATTTTACAGCAACTGGTGGAGACGTGCAGGTGACGTCAATCGACTTCACGTTGACCGGCTCAACGGGCGATATCGCTAGTGTCGCTCTATGGGACGATGCAACGGACGATGGTCAACCCCAATGGTATGAATGCCAGTTGGGTATGAGTACGGTAATGACGAGTTCCTTCACAATCCCCGGAGCAGGAACCTTGAAAGAATGTTCAGGACCTGGTGACTATTTTGTCAGCCAATTTTCACCGAGATCCATCTTGGTTTTCCTCACGGTGGACGTGGGAGCGACCGAGTTCAATACGATAAGCCTGGAAGTGACTGCTATCAACTCTCCCGAGCCTGTCACTGGAGGCACTGGTACGACCAAGACTATCGAGATTCTCCACAAGTTCTTCGAAGATGACATGGAATCTGGACCAGGCTCATGGAAGACAGAAGGATGGGATAAGGGACACATGCATGAACCCGATGGATTGTGGCACTTGAGTTCAGGCGAGGAGGACTGCATAAACAACAACAACGATCAGGCCTTCTTCCATAGCTACAACACTGGCTGGTGGTACGGACATAGGTACCCAGATCCATTCGGAGGTCCTACTGACTATGTTTGCATCTACTACACATGGATGCCGGGTCAATACCTAACGTCAACACGAAACATGGGGAACTTGACGACACCGCAGATCGATGCCACGACAGGAAGTAGCCTTTCCGTCAGTTTCTGGCACTTGTTGATCGGTGAGTCTGACACTCCCCTCTACAAGATAGACAACGGTGATTTGTGGTTGCACGACATAGATCTGGACATGTGGCACAAGATCAATCCACTTCCCTGGGACAGCACAACTGGCAGCTGGTGGAAGGTGACTTTGAACCTGTCCGCTTATGCCGGAAAGCATGTCGAGCTTGAATTAAGGTTTGACACTGTTGATACGATGAACAACGTCTTTCTTGGTTGGTTCGTGGATGATCTTACCGTCTATGGAAAGACTGAGGCTCATGACATAGCAGTCCCGACACATGATGCTCCGCCAGCCGATTCGCCTTCAGGTTCAACACTTTTTGTGAACGGAACATTCTCGAACATTGGCACCAGTGACGAGACGGGTATCGGGACGAGACTAACAGTGGACAACGCGACTGTAGATACAGACACAATAGCAAGTTTGCTGAGCGGAACGTCACAAGTTGTTTTGCATACATG
>CP070767.1:1946733-1953618 GCA_020345725.1 Methanobacteriota archaeon
AAGGTCGAGGTTGTGCAGGTCTTCGTCCGGCAAATGGAGGGCCCCATTGAGACTAATACCAAGATACTCACGCCCAGAAGAGCCTTGAACATGGCAGTGGCCAGAGGGTACGATTATTACATCGACATCCCGTACGAGATGCCTGCGGACGGCGTGCATGTTCTAGTGAAGCTTAGACAGTCGTACGGCATCGATCCACCGAAATGGAATCCTTCTTATGAGACAAACTTCCCATACAAGAGTCTGAAAGCGAAGATAACCAGTGCATACTTCTATCCAGAATACAGGACTCAAGCCTATTACATGGAAATATGGAAAGTGTTGAGCGATTTGCTCGCCTAGTCATGCATCTAGTTTTGTATCTGAATCGAACCGGGAGATAGTGCGTGGATCCACAGAGCTTCACCAGGCTGAATCAGGTAAGCATCCCCGACAACTTTGAGATTGTAGGGTGAAGTGGACGAATCGAAGGCTTCCACCCGGTCATACGCTATTCCTGAGAGAATGTTGCCGACAGTGTCGTTCGTCATGGACGGGAATCCGATTAGGTTCCACCCAGTCTCAATCGGGATGGATATTGATTTCAGCACAATTCCGGCCACATAGAGATTCGCATTCGAAGAAACGTTCACCCACAGGCCCATCGTCGGGTAGACGGCGGAAAGATCATTGAAGGGTTTTCGTGGATCGTACAATCTCCAAGGATTCACTGTATCAGATTTCTCGTAGGTCCAGGCCGATTCAAGATTCCACATCTCGAAGAATATGAATTCGGGGTTAACGAAAATCCTCTGGAATGGGATGGAAACTAGGTTCATGCCAGAAGACAAAGGAAATGCACACTTGCCTCCGTATACATTGGAAGATGTTCTCCACCCTTCGTAGTCCCTGGTTGCGATATAGAACGTGTAGTTCCTTGAATCTGTACCTGCTCCGGGATAATCATATACGAAGTTCCCAGCTAACACCACGGCAAGACGTGTGAAGTTCAGAACTCCGTACCCACAGGACATGTCGTTCACGCTGTAGTATATCTCATAGAAGACAACATCTGATTCTCCTGCCCCATCATCTCCAGAAGGATCCCAGCCAAGTACAAGGTCGCCTCCAGCACCGGGCCAGTCAACTCCTATGAGATCAGCAGCACCGGGTGCATTTCCTGCCGGCATCTCATTGAAGAGGTCTAGAATCAGATAGGCACGATAGCTGGTGACCCAGGATTCATCTGTATCATCAGCATCCCCGTAGTTGGTTGGCAGGCCCCCATCATCATCTCCATCACAGGCAATCTGTCTGTCCAGGATGTCAAGGAAGTGTACGTAGTACTGTTTATCCAAGGTGATGTTCCAGATACCGTAGTGACCTCCTGCATACCATGCTTCCCATCCAACTTGGCTGTTGCCAGCTCCTGCGCCGGGGTTTGTCACCACTGTGCGAAGAGAAGGCCCATAAGTCTCCATCCAAGTAACATTTGGGAACTCCTGCATACTTGACTGCCATATCCCCCACATCGATGTCCCGCCAGCAAGCGCCCAACTCTCCTGAGCAAGAAGTGTGGGGTCGCCCTCTACGTAGGCCATCGTTGCATTTCCGTAGTCCACTGCCAGCCATTTTGCAGTATCGTTACCCACATTCAACGCGTACCTGTAGAGATTCCCTGCCCCCCATCCCATTATATGGATCTTTGACACGAAAGGAAGAAAACCAGGCTCCCAAGCACTCTCATTCACAATATACGACATGGATGCGTTGGCGTACCAGCTGTATTTCCAATCATAATAGACCTCACGGAATTTCTGCTCAGCCGCAAGGGCCCAGGCCGAACTGTATATCTTTCCCGAATCGTTCTCCATCCAAGCCGGATTTGCAATGGAGTAGTTCCACGCATTCGTCACATTTGGGAAGTAAATGTTGTCCCCAGTGAGCTGGTAATACCTGCACCATACCCAGATCGATTCCAAGGTGTTATCCGTATTCTCGAAAGGATTGTCCTCCGCTTCCATCATCCCTCCATCAACACCCTGCAGGGTTGCAAAGAATTGAGCGGTCTTGGTGAAATTCTCCAGATGCCAAGTGTTCGGAACAGGATAAGGGTCGACATCAGAATTCGGAATCTCCTCATCAACAGAAACGAATGGAACAGGCGTCATCACAACAGAAGCTGACGATGCTGAAAGGCCCAAGAGAAGACAAAGAAACAAACCAAACGTCTTGCCAATCAAGCCCACATGATGCCTTGAGCTCTGAGTAAACATCTCCTTACCAGAATCCTAAACCCGTTCCTATGATTAAAGGCTAACCGTTTCCATGGCCAGTTTTCGTAGCCTCTTCACCCTCTCCTTGACCGGAGGATGAGTTGCGAACATCCTGCCTAGAGCATTACCTCGGAAGGGGTTCACTATGAAAAGGGACGAAGAAGCTGGATTGCCCTTATCAATGGGTTTTCTCTTGTTCGCTTTCTCGAGCTTCAAAAGCGCATCCGCCAGATCGTTCGGCCTGTGAATGGTCGACGCACCCACCTTGTCCGCTTTGAAATCCCTGCTTCTTGATATCGCGAGTCTCACCAGCAGTGCGGCCAGAGGAGCTGTGATGGCAACGACGATGACTATTATCCAGGTTCCCGCATCGCCGCCCCTTCTCCTTCCACCGAATAGCATATTGAACCAGAACATCCTAGCGAGGAAGGCAATGGCACCAGCGACAGTGGCAGCAACGGTCATCACCAGAACGTCCCGGTTCCTCACGTGGGCCATCTCGTGAGCCACGACGCCGTCCAATTCCCTGTCGGTCAGGATCTTCAGAAGCCCATTGGTCACTGCAACAACGGCTTTCTTCGGGTTTCTCCCGGTCGCGAACGCGTTGGGAGTCTCGGTTGGAATGATCGCTATCCTGGGTTCTGGCAGGCCATAGAATGAGTTCACCCTCTGCACGCTCTTGTACAGCCTGGGGGCCTCTTTCGGCGTGGCGAACTTGGCCTTGTAGGACCACATGATGATTCTATCACTGTAGAAGTAGGCAATCAGGTTGATGGCAATTGCGATCGAAAGGAAGAATACAAGTCCGAACCACCAGAAGGTCCCCATGAAGAAAGAGCCCAGGACCCAGCCTATCAACATGAATATGGACATCAGTAGCAGGAACAGTCCCAGTATTCTCAATCTTGGATGCATTTCAACTGCTATATCTCAAAAGGTTGCTTATTAAGGTTTCGAAGTCCCTGGAGAGGATGACAAATCTGAAACGCCTTCTAGACGACCTCAACTCCACCCGGAGGCAGAATTCTGGCTATCTCATCCACCGGAACTTGAAAGGTCTGGCTGAGTTCCTTCGCGATATCTTCCTTCTTGGTGTCACCTGGTCTGAGAACCACGGATCTCTTGCTCTGAGTCTCAACCGCAGCTATCGGACCGCACATGACCTTCCGGCTGCCTTCGTATTCAATCTCGCCCACGGCGACCTGTAGCTCAAGACCGCGGTAATGGTTCCTCTTACCCCTTATCACAAAGGCCCCTCTTGGCAGGAATTCTCCGGACTCTGGACGCTTGCTGACCTGCTCTGGCTTGACCCAGTAGGCAGATCCGCCTCCGACCCTGGAACTCCATGCTTTCGAGAAAGAAAGGGAGAATTCGCAGGCTTCTCTTAGGGTGACTTCAGTGGCTTTGGAACCTTCTTTCACCACGACACTGGGAGCTCCCTTCACATCAGCATGAGCGTACCGGTCCCCGTCCTTCAAGTGTCTCTTCACGATCCTGTCGTTGCTCTTCGCATCCCTACCGGCTATGACCAGATAACCTTCACTTGAGATGAACCATCTGTACGCATCGAACCAGAACTGTTTTGTGGGCTCAATCTTAGGAAGCTTCTCTCTTCTTTCTCTCTGCTTTACAGCCTTTTCCATCGCCTGCTGGCTCTTTGCTATTTCTTCCCTCAGCCTGTCTCTCTTGGATTTCTCCTTCTTCGCCTTTTGATAGAAATGATCTGCATTGTCATAGACCGTGTCTCGATAGTTCAGCTCGAATTCCTTTCCATCTGGCAGAGATATCCTGGCTATACTCGTTTCGTGGTTGATGGACTTAACACTGGTATCTTCAGTTGTGCCTGTTTTGAGTTCTTCCAGTAGCTTTTCGAACTGGCCTGGGTTGGCATGAAGGTAGTCCGCGATCTCTCTGAACGACTTCTCCTTCTCCATGGACTTGGCCATCGCTTCTTCTTGCTGTTTGATCCTTCTCTCATAGCGAGCTGTTTCATCCTCTTCTTCTAGTTCTTCCACATCCACTTCCAATGAAGACACCATGAATTCCAAAGCTTCAGAAATTGACTCAAAAGCCCTTGATTCAGAATCATCGGGCCGTCTCAGAGAGATTGGAGCGGCATCAACTACCTGTTCATCTTCGATAATGGCATTAGGACTCTTCTTGGTGAGAATAGTCTGAAAGATGTTCTGCAACTCCTGATAGACTTTCCCGATTTGTTCAGATGACAATTCGTTTGGCTGGGATTTCTTATCAATCTCTGTTCTATGGCAGAGTTCCTCTGAGTACTGGCCCCCTAAGTTCAAGTCGAGTGCCAGAGTCCGAACCAGATTATATTCGGATTCCTTGATGAGGGACTCAAACTCGGACTGAGATAATGATTGAGGATTCTGGTGACTTGGAGGGAACTTGTAGTCCTCTCCAATCTTAATCTCTCTGCTGCTCCAGGATTCCCTCCTCAGAGGATTGACAATCTTGCCCTCTTTGACGAGGATTGCGTTCCCTCTTCCGAACAGCTCGAAGATTAACTGGAAGCTCTCTTTCTTTTCGAAATCCAGTACCAGGACTCTATCGAAATCGTGCTGTTCAACCTTGGTTAGTACTGCATTGGATAGGTGCTTCCTAAGAACCATCGCGAAAGTCCCAGGTTGGCCCTCCCCCTTTCTTGGATCTCGAAGAAAGAGCCACTTGCCAGCCTTTGAGAATATCTCCTTCTTTCCGATCTCTTTGGAGCTTACTCTGACGGAGATCTCATCTCTGGTTTGAAAGGCCTTTTCGAATCGGCCTCCAACTAGTATTTGCAGCTCCTGGGCGACAGCCATGAGATCGAAGCTGCTCATTCCTTTCATCATTGTTCAGCAAAAAGTGGTAGCAGTACTTAAGGCTATTATTCTCTGTTATGCTGCTATATCCAACTATATCCTTTCTCTCGATGAATTATCTGAGTAACCTTGATAGATTTTTCTTCTTCCAGAAAGATGATTCTGTAGTCCCCTACTCGTAGTCTGAACAGGGTCTCCCGGCCACCTACCCCAATCAAGCGTTTGACGTCCAACCTATATCTTGACTCTGGCCTAGAGAGCCTTTCGAGAGCCGCCTTGACCTGTTTTCTTCTTGGCCTCTGAAGCTTGCTGTATTCCTTTGTAGCCCCTTTTGACAGCAGTACCCTCTTTTTCATTCCAGCTCTTCCAGGGGAACCCATTCTGTTTCTTCGTCCAAGATCTGATATTGTTTCTTCATGAATGATTCATACTCTGCAAGGTCGACTAGTCGAAGGATTATGTCGTTGTAGGTTTCCCCTTTCCTTCCCATAATCTTGAGCTTTTCTTTGGTTTTGGTCTCAAGCTGGATTGTGGTTATCTCTGCCATAGATTCACCATAGATTCTATAGGGCTTCTATAGTATAAATCGTTTGTGTGCAAGTAATATACATGATGAGAGATAGCAAACATTAAGAATCGAGAAGGATTAATGGACTACTGGTGCCGATGTAGCATAGCTGGTGGTGCGATACCTTGGTAAGGTATAGGTCGAGGGTTCGAATCCCTCCATCGGCTTCTGGTATGGACTGTTTCGAAAAAAGGGGAATCATACGTCTTGAAGCTGGCCAGGATCAGACAACAAAGCCTAACTTACTCATGAATGACAAGCAAAGGTACTTATAGCCAGAGACGTCATGACTGGCAAGGAGAATATAAATGAACATCTACGTAGGCAATCTGTCACATGATGTCACAGAGACTGAACTGCGGGCGGCTTTCGAAGCTTCCGGCGAGGTTTCGTCCTGCAAGATTATCACAGACAGATTATCTGGAGCATCGAGAGGATTTGGATTCGTCGAGATGCCCACAGATGAGGAAGCAAAGAAAGCGATGGCAGAACTGAACGGAACCGAAATGAAAGGACAATCGATCACTGTCAACGAAGCCCGACCTCGGAATGATAGCCGAGGCGGTGGCGGACGTCGCTTCTGATTTGCAGTCCTCTGAAACAAGAGAACAGTAAGAGAACTTCGACAAGCAACGGCCTGGGAACGAGATCAAAGATCCCTCGGGATACTTTCTGATATCTTCTTTTGTCTGATTCGTTTGGCGATATTCGAACTGATTGAGCGATAGCGCTATTCACCATGTTGAGTGTGAGGATGGAGCCTGGACATATATGTAAATCATGAAGCCAAAGAAGTGCTGTTGTTACCAGAATCGGCTTTGAAACTGAACTTCCAAGCCCTCCATCGGCTTCTGTAGGATTTCCAATTCTGGTCTCCTGAAGGGTTGAAATGAATTAGCTATAGAGTGATGATGCCAAGATATAACAGCCATCCTCCTAAGACTATTTCAAAAATCAGAATTAGCAGACCCCCGAGGTTCCACACGGCCTTGAAGCTAGGTTTCACAAGCATTATCCCGTTTCCTAGGCCATAGAAAAGGGTGGCAACAATTCCAAACCATCCAATGGCTGCTGGAACAACTCCATAGACAACAAACAGGATTGAGTATGCGAGCGTACCAATTGAGAATAAGATTTGAGCGGATGTGAACACAGAGTCTTTTGCTTTGAGAATGCTACGACCTGAATCAACCAACGCATTCTTCTTAGCACCACTAGAATCTGCGTATTGTCTTGCTATATT
>CP070767.1:1953718-1957294 GCA_020345725.1 Methanobacteriota archaeon
GTCCAACTCACCACTAGGGGCCATTCCGTACAAGAGCTGAGAATGATTGCAAAGGGAAATCTGGTTGCAGTCCCTCAGAAGACTTCCGAGAAGGTCTCTGGACTTGATGTATCAAGACTCATCCCTAAGGAGGAACCCGTCCTTGAATACACATTGGCAAGGCCGTTGGAAGAAGGACGGAGCTACATAGTCAAGGAGAGAAGACCGGACAGGAGTTTCCTCATCTTCTTGGAATTGGTGCAGAAGGGAGCTCAGGGCCTGTGTGTGGCCAGAATTCATCCTGAGGAACTCAGAGAGAGATATGGTTTGGAAGGTGCAAAGCTCGTATGGCTAACTCGGTCTGAGAAGAAGGCGACTGTCCTGGGGGCACTGGGGACCGAAGAGGAGTTCGTATCTCCTTCAAATCTAGCAGCGTTGGCATCCCTGCTCATCAGGTTCATAGAAGAAGGCGGACAGGCCATAATATTGGAGGGTCTGGAATATCTCGTGACGCAGAACAGTTTCAATCCCGTCCTCAAATTCCTTCAGAAGATAAATGAGAAGGCGTTGGTCAGGGGAGTCACTTTTCTGGTATCGATCGATCCTTCAACCATGGACATTAGAGAATACCAGCTTCTTTCTCGAGAGATTGGTAGGGAGATATAGCGAATTCTAGTTCTGGATATGCTGTGTTGATTATGAGAGATATGCGCGAGATTGTGAAGAGAGGCTACGAAGAGGGGGACTATAGAAAAAAATATCGCCTGAAGGACAGAATGGATGAATATCCTCTTGCGAAGAAGAACATCGACAGAATGCTCGAGTTGTTGCCTGAGGGTGCAAGCATATTGGATTTGGGTTGCGGTCCAGGAATTCCCTTTGACAAGTACTTGGTGGAAAGCGGATATGACGTAACTGGCATAGATATCTCCCAGAAGCACATTGACTTTGCAAAGGACAACGTTCCTGATGCTACCTTCCTTAAGAGCGACATGTCGGAGGTGGATCTCGATGAGGGATCCTTCCATGCCGTTTTGTCCCTCTATGCGATATTCCACATCCCAAAGGAAGAACACGAGGATCTTTTCTCCAAGATTTTCAGAACACTGAAGAGTAGCGGTCTTGCTCTTGTGACCTTAGGTACTGAACTTGAAGACGAGAAAGAGGTGGGCGATTTCATTGGATCTGAGATGGCTTGGAGCTCCTATACCTTGGAAGCGAACCTTCGGTTAGTCGAAGGCTGTGGATTCGAGATTCTCCACTGGGAAGAAGAAGGCAGGAAAGGCTACCCTGAGCATCACTTATGGATACTCGCGAGAAAGAGTTGACATGGGCAAAATACATTCAGACGTTTCGTCCTTCTACACAAACCAAAACCCTAAAGACATTGATGTGGTATGACCTGAGAGTAATATCCATTCAGAAGCATGCTCCCGTAGTGTAGACCGGCCAATCTTTCGGGCCTTTCGAGCCTGCGACTCGGGTTCGAATCCCGACGGGAGCACTTCCTTTTATCTGCCATTTCATTGGACTATGGACCCAGGCTTCTTTATGCCCAGCTTCAATGCACAATTCTCGCAGGCGTATTCATACTGCTCAGTCTCTGGGTTTAACCTTACTGCCTTACTCAGTTCTATCACATTCCCACAATACTTGCATTCCACATCCTTTATCTCCACCATTTTATTCCCTCCCTGTCGATTCATAAGTAGTAGGAGTAAGCATGAATTACCGCCCTTTCTGCGTCCCCGAAACCAATCGTGATCTGATTCCAATCATTCCTCACATCACCAACGGCATAGAGCCCTTTTACTGGACTTCCAGAGCCATCAAGGACTCTGCAGTCCTCATCAGTCACAACATATCCATCCTCATCCAGCTGTCCACCCAGGCTCACAGCCAAATCGTTGTTAATCCTGAAAAGGCCTAGGGCGACCATACCCGAATCGAATTCCTTTTTGAATCCATCCTGGAATTCAATCCCGAAGAGATTCTTGTCCAATCCAAATAGTCCAGTGATCTCCTCTTTGACTATTTCGACCCCCGATTCGGATAATTTGGAGGAGAGTACATCCTGGTTTTTATCTTCGAACATCTCCTTCCCATTTGTGAGTATGGTAACGGATTTCGCTTCGAAGAAGGTTAGGTCGAATGCAGTGTTGGCAGCAAACTCTCCGTGACCTATCACAGCCACATCCTGACCAGTCATCATGTGACCATCACAGAAGAGACAATAGTGGACCAGGCCCTTGTTGGCGTAGGGTAGGATCGGTCTTATTGATCCATTGATGATGGGTTGATTGTCAATGATTCCAGTTGCCAGTATCACTGCTCTTGATTTGAACTCCACCAAACCTTTGCCCCTTTCACTCATCGCTTTTATCTTGAATACATCATCCTTCTCAATCTGAACCACTTCGAAGAGATCCTTCAGTTGGACCTTGTGACCATACTTCTCCAACGCTTCTCTGCCCAGCTTCACTAACTCGCGTCCTGATATTCCGTCCGGATGAGTGGGAATGTTGTCCACACGCGGCACGAACCATATCCTGCACCATTTTCTACCCTTGTCCAGTACCAGAGCGGTGTGATTTAACAGAGCAGCCTTCAGTCCTGCATGCAGACCTACCGGCCCTCCTCCAACGATGATGAAATCGTAGATCTCCTCGTCAGGCATCATGGTGGGAATGACGTTTGATTTGAAAACACTTTCTAATTGAGCGTCCAAGCCACTTTATTAAATATCATAGGAACGTTATTACTAAATGGGGCGAGGATGAGGATAGAACCCAGTGAGAAGGACATCGAGAAGGTCTACCAGATCTACCTGAAGCAATCCAAGATTGATTTCAATAAAGGGCAACTCAAATTGGGCGATCTTCCAATAATCTGGGCTCGGGCCGAACTCATGTACGACATGTATCTGGAACTGAGGAAGCTGGTCGGGGATTCCGTGAACCCATTGATGAGAAAGATGGGAAGGCCCTACGGGAGGAACTTATTCAAAACACTGAAGAAGGCGTTCACTGCAACTGATGGAAAGGTTGACCAAGAAGCCATCCTGAGTTTCTTCTGTGCCGAGAATGCCGTGATCGGATGGGGTAGGATTTCGGTCGAGAACGATAAGGACAGATGGATCGTGAGGTGCAACAAAGGTTTCCCGGTTGCTCAAGCCTTCCACGCCAGGAGTATGTTTGCCACCGATCCTGTTGATGCTTACTTCTTGGGCTATTTCGAGGGCTTTCTTTCGGAAATGACTGGATCCAGTTTCAGGGGACGCGAGGAGAAATGCATGGCACTGGGAGATGACAACTGTGTCATGATATTCAAGGGGATTGGGAAGAAGAACCAAAACAAGTAGCTAGTAGGAGTCTATCCTCTTTTGGCTCTTTCTCTGGTCCTCGAAAACAGGCTTTGGGATTTTGGGAGCCAGGTCATACTTCTTGAACAACTTCTCCGTTCTTGCAGTGAGTTCCTTGTGATACTCATGTCCGGGTGCGTAGGCGTCATTGATGTAGAGTTCCTCATATTTGGAAACTAGTTCTGGATAGTGTTCCTGTATCACGTTCATCACCCAATCCCTCTGCTGTCCTTCCA
>CP070767.1:1957394-1965933 GCA_020345725.1 Methanobacteriota archaeon
ATGGATTCTCCTTCCATAGCAAGAAGCTTGAGAGCAAAAAGGTCAGCAAGAAGAGGTCGATAGAGCTAAGAAAAATGTCGAAGGTCAGAGCAAAAAGGACATTGCCAGATGCGTGGTTCCCAGACGAGAAGCATCCTTGTACGAAGTAACTTTCAGAAGTGCTCTAGAGTTCCAATTCCAACTTCTCAAGCTTCTTGTCCCTGATCCTTTTCCTGCTCCTCTGGGCAAAGAAGACAGAACGCAGAAAGATCTTGAAGTCTCGAGCACTCAATGACTTCTCTCATTTGAGAGATGAACGGAATTTTCATGTACTGGAGTCTCTTTCGTCAATAGGAGGCAGACAATGGGAATGACAAAAATCTCTATGAGAAAATTAGAGAATCTCGCAGAGGATTACGGATTGAAACCGTGCAGGATACGCGGAACTGATGTAATCCAGATCCGCAAGCATCCTAGCGAAAAGCTGGAGGATATCTCATGGGCAGAGTTCTTGCACCTACTGGAAGAGAGAGGTCTCGCGGTATATAAGGACGAGAGATGCGATTTCTTGAAAATCATGAAAGATAAGTAGTCTAAATTTCCAACTCCAACTCAAGCTTCTCCAGCTTCTTGTCCCTGATCCTCTCCTTCAGTGTCTCGTACAGTTCCCCGACCCTCTTCTTGCAGTCCGCGCAGACTCCACCGTTCTCGGTGAGCTTCTTCATCAAGAGATTGCAGGAAAGGGATTCCAACCTTCTGTCAACAACCCCCAGTGGCTTATCACCAAAGGTGACTGATTCGATTGCTATTGGGAATAGTTAAGAAGGGTAAGAAGGGTAGAACACAACAACGATGTTCCCCCATTTGAGGCACGGTTGCTCGGGACCTGCGTGATATTCCAATAGTGCGTTGACATAGAATGTGTACGACCCAGGAGTGACTGCTTCCACCCTTTGAGAGTTGAAGGTCTGGACGGACGGTGATCCAATAAACGATCTGTACAGCCATTCATCTTGGGTGCAGTCGGTTGGAGTGGTAGCAATCTTCGCCCAGAGATTTCCTTGTGAAGTCTCCGTCGACCAACTGACCATTGCACTGGCGACAACATAGCCAGAAGAGGGAACGTCAATTGTGACCTCCAACTTTGCGTAGGTTCGGCACGTGCCATTCAGCCATCCAATAGTTGTTGTATTGGCAAAAGCGAATATCGTACCGGCACCTGCTGGTCCTATCGGTCCTACATCTCCAACATCCCCCTCTTCTCCCTGTATTCCCTGTGGACCCTCTGGTCCTGCTGGTCCGGCAGGTCCTGGGAATGCGCCCATTCCAACCAGAGCAATGGCTAGCGCAATGACCGCGACAACCGATGTTGGGACTGCCACCGGTGTGGGTTGAGGAGGTGAAGTGCTTGGCTCACTATATCCTTGTCCTTCTTGCATTTTGATACACCTCTCAAATCTGCAGCGATAATCTGTCATATCTAAGGGTTCGAAAAGCATATAATGACTTTGGAACGCTTTTCGATAGTCATTGCAATTGGGAGACTTATACCTCCTTTCTAGCATCACTACCATCACACCCTCCGAGTCATTCTCAGTTCCTCTCAGCATGCCTTGCTCTTGCCAATAGGTGCCATATGACGAATCTAGCCTGGCGGTCTGAAAAGGCAGGGGCTTCCAACCTTCAATCAACGACCCCTTAGTGGCCTACCCATCAACCAGAAATCGTGCAGTTGTCCTCTTCAGGATCTGTCAACCAATGAGATTGCCTCTTCGGGGCATGTGTCTATGCACAGACCACATCCAAAACACTTCTCTTGAATGAATTCGAGATTGTCATCTGTCAGAGTCCGGGCCTTGAACTGGCATCTATCAACACATGTTCCGCAGGATGCACATTTATCACCGTCTTGATTTGCCACATATTTTGAGCTGAAAACATGATTCTTGTAGCCAAAGCGAAGAGCGGCACTGAGCGAATGACAGCAACATGAACAGCAACTGCATATGTACTCGATTTCGTCCTTGCCTTCAAATGTATAAGCCATGTGAACGAGACCCGCATCATACGTGCGATTCATGGCTTCCAGTGCTTTCTCGAGAGTGATCTGTTTGGCCTCCCCTTTCTCGATCAACTCATTTGCGAGGTCGTTGATTCCAAGACAGCCATCCATTGGATCAATGCAATTGCCCACCCTCTTCCTACAACCGCACTCCTCTTGGGATATAGTTGTGGCACTTCTCAGAATGTCCTCGAGTTCACCGAAATTGAGTATCCTTTGTGTGCCGATCATTGTGATATTCACAGGAATGGGAACCGCTGTCATCTTGCCAACGGTATGTTCCTCAAGTTCCTCCCTTGTCCAGTCCTTCTTCTCTTGAGTCATGCAATATTCAATCTCGCTGGGCTACTTAAGTATTTTGGGGCGTTTGTTTGATTAGGTGATTCAAGGCATAAAGAGATAAATACTCTCCACCCCATCCAGAATTCATAGAGGAGAGGGGAATATGAGCGTTGAAAGGAGCAAGTTTTGTGCTTATCTGATTACCGTAGCACTGGTCATGACCGCAGCGGCAACTGTTGTGCCGGTCCCAGTTGGAGTTCCGGAACCTCCAAGTCAGAAGGGTTTTGACGTGGTTGATAACCCTAACTACGGTCCACGGAACCTATTGGTAGTTCTGATGGATTTCAGCGACCTTCCGACAGACGTTCCAGCTCAATTCATAGAAGACCAGATGTTTGGACCAAGACCAAGTCTTAATGACTACTACAAGGAAACATCATACAACCAGTTCTGGTTCGTGAACAAGGGACATTTCAGCTGGGTGCAAGCCTGGGACGATCCATCTACTCCATCTGATGATGAATCGACTTGGGCCTACTGGGAAGTTTTTGGAGCTACCGATCCGTACTACGGCGGGAGTCTGCTCTGGCATAGTATCGTCAGTCTCGATAAGGCTGGATATGATTTCGCCCCGCTCGATGAAAACAATGACGGCAAGATCAGTTTGGGGAAGGAACTTGCGTATCATACGGTGATTTCACAGGAGCCCAACCGCCGCGGAGGCATCAAGCGCCCAATGCCAGTTGCGCCCTTGGATGGAAAGATAGTTGAAGGACCTGGTTGCGGATCTACCGAAGACGATCCTTGGATTACACTTTACGCACACGAACTTGCGCACCAAACGCTGGGCCTGGGAGACTATTATACGATACTGCCACAGTCAATCAATCAATTCTCGCTTATGGGAGTGAGTGCGTTCACGAACGCGAGTGGAGGTTGGCAATACCCTAATGGCCCCCATCATCTAGACCCATTCTCCAAACTCAAGCTTGGTTGGCATTCAGGCACGGTTGTATCCACTGATGGGTTCTATAACATCCAGGACGTTGAAACACACCAGGAGTTCTATATTCTACATAATCCAGCTAACGGAAAGAAGGAGTATTATCTGGTGGAGAATCGTTGGAAGGGTACGTCCTATGATGATACCCGCAATTTGATAGACGCACTGGTACCGCCTCTTCCCCCTGCCGATGCGCCTGCTAGCATTCCTGATGAAGGTTTGCTCATTTGGCATATCGACGAGAACAGGGATTGGGATGGTACCCTTACTGGCAACATTCCAAAAGTGAATCTGACACGACGCGAGAACAAGGACAAGAAAGCAGCCTTCAATGGTGATGACCCCGGCTATTACGATTTCTGGGATGGATCATCGCCCCGAAGCGCGAAGTGGAATGATGGGTCCAACAGCAAAGTCGGTGTATGGTGTGTTGGTGATGCTGGCCCTACAGTGCGTGCGTGGTTGGATGTACCCGGTCCCGGGATACTCGTTTGCCCCAAGGTTGATTCGACTTCTGCAATACCTGGTTCTCCAGGCATTATCACCGTACAGCTGGTCAACACAGGAGATAGTACGGACACCTTCTCAATGACTGCTGGCGGAATGGCTGGTGATTTGGTGGTTTCCTTGCCCGGCCCCATCACACTCGGTCCCAAAGGGTCAACTACCATTGATATTCCAGTCACACCCATTCGAGATTGTACAACTTCACCCGGTCTCCGACTGATGACAATCACAGCTGAGAGCATCACAAATCCTGCCGTCTCAACAACAATCCTGGCAACTGTGGATGTTCTGCCCTTTGGCGAACCCCATGTCACTCTATCACCCAACTATGCAGAGACATATCCAGACGCAACGGTGACATATTCCGTTCAACTGACGAATGAGGGGAATGTGTTCGACACGATGTCCCTTTCTTTCACGGGTATTGACTTCGGTTCCGCGTATATGGCATATCCAACCGCCATTCCTGAATCATGGGTTTCGTTCAGCCCCGTTGACCCGTCAGCACCGGCTTGTGGTTCAACTTCTAGCATCCTGAGCATATCCGTTCCTTGGGACTGGGCTGCAATGGAAGACGCACTGTACGAATTCACCGCAACGGCAACAAGTTCAATCACTCCTGACACTGGCACAGATTCCGGGCAACTACTGGTTCATGCCACACCTTTGAGCATGATGTTCTGGGTCAAAGCTGAGATTCAGCAGTTATTGGACGACGTTGACGCCTTACCGCCTTCCGATGTGCGGGATGGCCTGCACGACAAAGCGGAGGCGAGCCTCAACAAAGTGACACAAGCAATGGATAGATATCTACTCGGAGATGATCCCCCAACAAGCAATCACTTCCGGACCACACAGAATATCCTGCGAGCGTTCATTCACCTCCTGGATGCTCAACGAGGGAAAGCCTTGACAGTTGCCCAAGCAAACGACTTTGAGGCGCAGGTGAGCCTTATCATCAGCCATATCGACACGATTCTATCAGAAATCTGAAACGGAATCAAGCATAGCTTCCAACAATGTGTATAAGGATTATATATCCCCAAACCCATCATATCTCCAGAGAGGAGAGGGGAGTTAACATGTCTGACGCCAGATTTGGAACCATTTTTGTGTCCCTTACCATGTTGGTTACTGCATGTGCAGCCTTCGTCCCGTCCGAGAGTCTTGAATCAGCCGATATCAGACCTCCCAACGTTACAGGATTTGACGGCCCCGTGATAACAGTCACCGGGCCACGTCCACTGCTTGTTGTCCTTCTCGAGTACAGCGACTTGCCTGCCAACGTTGAGCCCTCAACCATCCATGAGCAGATATTCGGACCGCTGCCGAGCATGAACGATTACTTCAATGAAACCTCCTATGACAACTTCTGGTTTTCTGATATGGGCCACTTCGAATGGGTAACCGCTTGGGATGATCCGTTAACCCCAGAGGATGAATCTACTCGAACCTACTGGGACGATTTCGGACCCTCTGATACCTACAAAGGAGGAACCAGATACATGCATGGTCTCATTAGTCTTGATGCAGCTGGGTTTGACTTCGGTCCGCTCGACGTCAATGATGACGATGAGATTCAAATGGGTAGCGAGCTAGCCTATCTGATGCTCGATTCTCAGTACGAAGGCAATCGGGGTGGGGCGACCCGGAATATGCCCCCTACCACATTGGACGGAAAGGAAATTACCGGCAGAGCTGCAGCAGTCAGAGAGGAATCGCCTTGGATTACGCTCTACGCACATGAACTAGGGCATCAAGCTCTATTCTTGCCTGACTACTACGCGATCAAGCCCAAAGCAGTTGGTTACTTCAATCTCATGGGGTACAGTGGTTATGACGACTGGAATGGGGCGCGTGGGCCAGTGCATCTGGACCCCTATTCAAAACTCAAGCTTGGATGGTACTCGCCTGAAGTGGTCATGTCCGACGGCTTCTTTGACATCCCAAATGCTGGAGAGAGTCCTGTCGGCTTCATACTCTACGATCCGGCACACGGCACTGATGAGTATTTCATGGTTGAGAACCGATGGAGAGGAGATTCATACGATAACGCAAGTGGTCTGATTCCTCCGTTGGAAGACCCGTTACCTCCTACTGAGCCCACTGCTGATATTCCAGATCAGGGTATACTGGTTTGGCACGTAGATGAAACGAGGAATTGGGATGGAACCACTAGCGGTGGGTTTCCAAAAGTCAATCTGACAAGACGTGGAACGGTAGAATGGAAAGCAGCCTTCGACGGTTCTGATTGGGACTATTATGATCTCTATGACGACTCCACTCCTCATGATGCGAAATGGAACGACGGGACTGATAGCAAGACTGGCGTATGGTGTGCATCACAGGCCCAATCAACAATGCGCGCTTGGCTGGATGTGCCGGGCCCGGGGATACTTGTGTGCCCGATCGTAGATTCTGGCTCAGCGATACCGGGATCTGTGGAAACCTATGAGGTCAGGCTTGTGAATACTGGAGACGTCAGTGATACTTTCGAGCTGTCAGTCGTTTATGGTGATGTCGATCTGACCGCCACATTCTCACCCATTGTTACTCTGGATTCCAAAGAATCTGCAACAAAGGAAATCCAAATCTCTCCATACCGCGATTGTATGACATCGCCTGGCACACGACACTTCAAGATCAGAGCTGAAAGCACATCAGACCCAGGTATCTGGACTGAGATTGATGCAACGATAGAAGTGCTTCCGTTCGGCGAACCTCACGTATCGATTCCAGATAACTTCGAAGACGTCTATCCAGGTTCAACTGCAACATACACAATCGAAGTGGTGAACAGGGGAAACGTTCCGGACACCTACACTCTCTCATTTACAGGTGTTGATTTCGGTGATGACTATCTCGCCTACCCAACGGCAATACCGCCTTCCTGGGTCACTTTCAATCCAGAGAATCCATCGATCGATGAATGCGGTTCAGATAGTGTCTTGGTAGAAATCGTTGTGCCTACTGACTGGGCGGCGATGGAAGATGCGACCTATGAATGGTATGTCGATGTGGAAAGCTCAATCACTAGCGATGTCGGCACAGGCAGCGGGGAACTTCTGGTCTATGCCACACCAGAAAGCATGATGTACTGGGTCCTAGGAGAGATAGAGGCATTACTGGAAGATGTCGAAGCACTACCTCCCTCTGACATAAGAGACGGGCTTCATGACAAAGCCGAGGCAGCTTTGAACAAGGTTTCTCAAGCATTGGACGAGTACATGGCTGATGACGATCCACCAGCAAGCAATCATTTCAGAACCACCATCAACATCCTCAATGCATTCATCAATCAGCTACATGCCCAAAGCGGCAAGACCTTAAGGGTTGATCAAGCGGACGACTTCGAAGCCCATGTGAACTTGATCATTGAACACTTAGAAGCAATCCTCTCAGAGATTTCCTGATTGCGGTTGGTAAGAGTCCGTTAACGGTGGCTCTAAGCATACCCAGTCATGCTGTAGTCAATTCTGGTTGATTTCTCAACACACTCAGAACCATGTTCCAGCGTTTCTTCAATCGTCCTTTTCAGAAGCGGTGGATAGGCTGCACCCACCATCTCCTGCACCGGTCGACCCTTGCAGAAGAACTTGAAAGTGGGAGTGCTCATGACACCATATCTCCCCACTGTGTAGTGGTTGTTAATCACGTTCAGTTTCGCGAATGCTACCCTACCCTCGAACTCCTTGGCGAACTCATCGAAATATGGTTCCACTTCCCGACAGCTCGGACAGGTTGGACTGTGAAACATCACAACCACAGGCTTGCTCTCCCTCTCAATGGCCTTCTCCCAGTCACTGTCATGAACATCAATCACACCCTCGCCACTCATACTTCCACCCGATTGGATGAGTGTAAGCAAATGCAAGCCTTATGCTTTTTCCTCACAACTTTGAGGATATTCCCTGCAAAAGGTGCTCATCAGACACAATCCATCATACTCCAAAGAGTTGAAATACTCATAAACCCATAACATAGAACCAGACTCCTTGTACCCTGAGGAGGGGGAGTGGCAAGCTACGGTGAATACGATGAGGAAAGCGTACACATATCTAGTTTTCTCAGTTCTAATTATGGCCACTTGTATAGCGATAATCCAAGGGCCCATCTCGCCGATGGGGAACGCCCCACCAGTTGCAGATGCAGGCCCTGACCAAGTGGTTGGTGTTGGTGACACTGTCTATTTCGATGGATCTGGGTCCTATGACCCCGATGGCCTTTTCAACGTAGATCCCAACATGCAGGTCAACGATTTGGTGGCAGCGAGTGGATGGCAGACATCCGCAGATATTGGTGTCGACTCCATCGGGAACGTCTTCGCAACTTGGGAGGACTATCGAGATGGCACGTTTGATATCTTCTTCTCTAGATTTCCAAGTGGTGGAACGGGATTCCTAGCAGACATTCAGGTTAACGATGACCCTGGCCCGGAGAAGCAATCAAGACCTTCCATGGACGTTGGTTCGGACGGGAAGATCCACATAGCCTGGGAGGATTACAGGAACAACAATTGGGACATCTACTACGCCAACTCATCGGACGGCGGTGTATCCTTTGGTTCGAACGTACTGGTGAGCAACGAGAACACCACCGATTGGCAGAACCATCCTTCCTTAGCAGTGGATTCCTTCGGTGCCATACATGTGGTCTGGGAGGACAACCGAGAAGGGAACTGGAGCATCTTTTATGCGAATTCTCTG
>CP070767.1:1966033-1971777 GCA_020345725.1 Methanobacteriota archaeon
TGATAGGCGTCCTGCATGTGTTCCAGGTACTTTGGATGATAGATAATCATGCGCAGTGTATCGTCAAATGCCCACTATAATCTTTCCTCGCTGAGACGTTAGTTTTAAGGATATTCCTATCATACACGCAATCATGGATGCAATCGACTTGGCATTCTTTTTCATTGAGATTCTCATAGTGATGATTATCCTCTATGTCGCGACCAGATTGGTCTGCAAGGAAGAGGTTGTCAGTGCCATCTACCTCCTCAGGCTCTTCGTGACCGCTTTTCTGGCAGTGGTCCTGGTTCCGCTCTTCCAAGGAATGCTGGAGAGCCAGTTCCACCTGGGTATAGTGGGTGTGATAATCGCATTCTTCTTGCTAGTACTGATCATAAGATATGTAATAGTCTCTGAGGCCAGCCTTGGGGATGAGATAGTTGAGTCCATTCTCATTGCCATAATAACCGTGGTGGCCATATTCATCATCAATTTCATTATGGAGTCTCTCTTCCCCGGCATCGGAATCATTTCGGGCATTTTCTAGTCGAGCAGAGGGAACATCATTCATGTGAGAACAGCATTATTTTCCAAATCCGACACGACTCTCTCCAGATGCAAAACATTTAAGACAATGGAAAACGATAGTATACCGACATTTGGGGGAGCGGGCATGAAAGAGAATATCTCTAGCTTCCTTGTAGTGGCTATGCTAATCGGTGCCGTCATACCTGTTCTGGGTTTTAGCGATAGTGCCGGAGATGAACCAGAGGATGTTCCCACAGAGATGCTCATATGGGAAGCGTATGGGAAGGGGAAGATAACGATAGAGCAGTTTAACCCGTCGTATGAAGGGATTTATCGTGTTGAGAACGACGCTGATGTGAATGTCAGAGTGGATGACTACCCCCAGTTGCTGAGCCCTCATCCATTCTATTCGCCCGATGATGATGATACTACTCAGGATGGAGTGCTAACTCCTCTCACCATTCCAGCGGGCGCAACAGTTGATTTCCACTATGGTGCAGGCGCTCAAGAAGATGAAGATCCCTGGTGGTGCACCGAAAAGTATCAAACAGTCAGGGACGCAGTGTATGTCACCCTGGAGGGCGAGATCCTACCCTACGCCTTGCAGGACATACTCACAGATGAGAATGAGACATTTCCACAAGATGCCCTCTGGAACCACCAAGAGATAAACGCAGTGATTGTTGTCGGGAAGACGCCTTTGTGGAAGGAAATCCCCGAGAATCGAGCAACAGAAGTCACAGTGAAGCTACCGGTAACCAACACCGGCTTCAAGGATGCAAATAACATATCGGTGGTCGACACCATTCCCTCAGGATACTCGTACGACCCAAATGGGTTCGAACCCGAACCAGACAGCATAGAGGTGATTGGCGGGATTACTACTCTAGAATGGGACGTCAGCTTGAAGAAGGCTGTGAAGAGTGGCGACGAACTACTTAGACCGCCCACCGACTATGACAGCAAGATCATCAAGTATGTAATCCGAACACCACACCTCAGCGAAGGCAGGTATTTCCTTCCCAGAGCCACCGTTGATCAGGACAACGATGATGCAATTGACGCGTACTCTGCCCAACCTCTCTTGGAGGTCTTCCATACTAACGACCCTCCAGTTCCTGATGCGGGCGGACCCTACACGGGATATGAAGGAACAATCTTGACTCTCAATGCCGGTGGAAGCTCCGATCCTGACGGTGACATTCTCAAATACAGATGGGACGTTGATTCTGACGGAACTTGGGACACGTCCTGGTCAATCGATCCGAGAGTTGATCTTGAGATGGGAGACAACGTGCTGGGATCCGCCAGAGTCGAAGTGAGCGATGGTGAGGAGAGTGCTGTTGCGAACACCAGCTACAACATCCTGAATGTGGCTCCTGCACTCACACTCATTGCACTTCCTTCCTCCTATGAAAGCGAGGACCTGACATTCAAGGTCCAAGCAACCGATCCAGGAAGTGACGACATATCCTACACGTGGTGGGGTGACTGCGACGGATGGCCCTCAATACCAGTCCTCTACCCGAACGACCCATTGGTCATCCCGGATCCCTATCCGAGCGTGGACATCAATCCGCGAGATGTTACCGACACTCAGTTGGTTGTGTGTGGAGATGACGGAGCCTTTGATTTCGGTGTAAAGGTAAAGGATGACGACAATGGCGTGACCTCTTTGAGCGGTTCTTTCAGCATTGACAATCTTCCACCAGAGCTGGTCATTTCACCTTCGTCTATGTTGCTGACCGACGAAGGTGTTAGCGTTACACTGGATGCTACGGTAACAGATCCAGGGAGCGATGATTTGACCTTCACCTGGGACTGGGAATTGGGACCCACAATCACAAACACATTCTTTAATGATGGAGTAGGTCCAGATCCGCCGGAAAGCCCTGACGGAACCTACCCATTTACGGCCTCAGACAGTTCCACCCACACATATGGAGACGATTGCAACTGCAACGTCGGCCTCACTGTGACGGATGATGACGGCGGAGCAGTGACATACACAACGACAGTGAATGTTCACAATGTCCAACCTTCTTTGGTGAGCGACATCCAGGCCTACGCAAGGGGTACACTCACTCTGCGTGTGGCAGGAGAGAAATGGCACGATGTTGAGCTGAAGCTGTACGACGGTGACGTGGGAGTAGGAGTTGCTTCCGTTATGCGCATGCCAGGCAGTCCGGATGAACAGAGCGCGACCATTGAGGACGTGGCCATAGACCTCTTTGAGGGCGACTTCTGGGCGGTGGTGGAATATACACCCCTGGATGATGCCATTAACGGTCAATGGTGGGGAGCAGACCCTGCATGGCTAATCTTCACACCTGAAGGCGGTGGAAACGAATCCAGATTGCACCACACCTTCAATGTGAGACATCCCGAGACTTGGGTATGGACGGTTGCCAACTTCAGCGCGCTGCTGGTTGGTGTCGACATCACCTTTGAGGCATCCGGTTCCGACCCTGGTAGTGATGACCTGACATTTGACTGGGACTGGGGAGATGGTTGGTCCACATCCAACATATACTTCAACGACGGAGTTGGTCCAGACGCATATCCGTCACCAGATCTGAACCCAATCGCAGTTACAGATGTTACCACACACAGCTACGATCTCGCTGGGACCTATACTATCACACTCACTGTGACGGATGATGACGGCAATGCCACGACAGTGAGCACTGACCTGCAAATAAGCTAGCCAACAGACGACCATCCGAAAAGACTTAAGAATCGTTTTGAATTAGCGTTAGAGGAAGCGGGGTGGAAGATTGGAATGTGACAAGGAGCACAACATGGAGCACTGCAATTGTACATATGAACCGTGCAGCAGGAAGGGCAAGTGTTGCGATTGTCTGAGATATCACTGGGACATGGGGCAGCTACCAGCGTGTCTGTTTCCGGACGATGTGGAGAGGACCTACGATAGGTCGATTAGACGATTCATCCAGGTTTACTCCAAATAGAACATGATTGAGATCAGATACTGGTTGGGTTAACTATATATCAATAACGTTTAATGTATTCTCGAAAGTCATGGCTAAGAAGGGTGGAAGGCTCGCTGACAAGACATTCACAATAAACGAGAAAATCCTCATTCATCTGAAGGAAAGTCCTCCGTTGAGGGATTCCATGGATGCACCCCATGCCCTGACCCAGCATGGAATATCGGAGAGTGTTGGGATCAGAATCAATCATGTATCGAGGGCAATGAAGTCCCTCAGGAAGGACGGTTTTGTCGATGAGGTCTCAGGAAGAGTGAGGGGAGAGGTAAGAAAGAGAAAGGTGTACACACTCACAGACAGTGGCCTCTCCAAATCCCAAAAGATCATAAAGAAGGTTGCATCCAAGAAGGTCCTGCTGAGAAAGGGGAAGACCTCTAAGGAACTCACCGTAGAGGATGCACTGGATAGGATGGGGAAGACAACCACGACTACGTTATTGCGGTTGGTGGATTCTGAAGGAGTTGTTGATGTTTCAGCAGGGAAGAAGGCGGAGGACCTCACCACATTCTCAAAAGGATTGCCGAAGGAGGAGCCCTTCTACGGAAGAAAGGGTGAAATGGCAGTTCTGGAAGAATGGCTTGAATCCCGTAAGGAGAGGATACTCTCGCTTGCGGGGGACAGAGGCATGGGAAAGACCTCGCTCGTGTTGCATGCTTATCACGAATGGATACCGAGGAGGAACAGCTTCTGGTTCTCTTTCCAAGAATGGGAAACCGGGGCGAGTTTCCTGGAAGCATTGTCTGACTTCTTCAAGGATATGGGGAGGACCAATCTGAAAAGCCACCTCAAGGTTGGCAAGAAGATCGATCTATGGGAGGTCTCGGGCAGTGTGGAGAGGGATCTGGGTGAAGGCAAGAATGTGCTAATCCTGGATGAATATCCAAGCGGGGGAAAAGAGAATGAAACACTCCTCGTTACCATAATGGAAGCAATCGCCAGGGTCGAAGACACCAAGATGCTCATAACCCAATCAGCAAGATCGGTTCCAAACCGGCGAGAATACCTAGCAAGAGGAGTACTGGCAGAGATGGACCTGCTGGGCCTCGACAAGAAGAGCTGTGAGCAACTCCTTTCGAGGAAGATAAGCGCCTCGGAGTTTGACAAGATCTACCGCCTGACGGAGGGAAACCCGCTTCACGTGAAGCTCATGGAAGCCGGGAAGTTGGAGGAACTCATTGACACGAAGGACTACACATCAGAGGAATTGGCCCTCCTGAAATACATGAAGATAATCAAAGAATCTAAATGACCCTCGCAACCTGGAAATGATTGTCCTTGTACTCAAGCGTGAAGTAACCTGTGCCGTGATCCACACCCCTCATCTTCACACATCTTATCCTCCTGTACACATCCGTATCCCCCACCCTGTCCATTGTGAGATATAGAATACCATCTGCAAGATAGTCCTCATCATAAACGATGTTCGTATCTGGAGAAACCTCGGAAATCACGAAGGCAGTCACTCCGAGAGTCTTCAGCCAGCTGAAGAGGTGGAACATGTCAGTCCTGCGGTTCTATAGGTTGGATATGGTCTCAAGAACTGGAAGCGAATCTATTGCGAGAAGTTCGTAGTTGAGATCATCCCTCAGATCCATGAGGTGCTTCTTTATCACTTCCATCCAGTGGGCACCCTCTTCGGTGGTTCCGGACATATCTCCCATCTCTTTGACGCCCCTCCTTATCTTTGAGAAATCCTGGATGCTCACAATTTCCTTGACCTCTTCAGATTTCATTCCGAGCTGCCCCATGTGGAACTCAATGCTCTTCCTGTCCTGTTCGAGGGTCATGTACAGGCCCTTGGTCCCGTTCGTCTTCGCATTGTGATACAAGATATTATACGCTAGACTGGATTTCATGGTGCCAGGAGGTCCTGAGATGAGAACCACATGCCCCTCCGGTACCCCTTTGATCTCCTCGTCAAAACCCTCTACGTGGAGCTTGTAAAGCTTCATCAGGGCTTGAGTAGGAAGGTTCGTATAAAAAGGTTTTTGGATTTTTCTCATGCGACCAGTCAGAGAACTGGAGATACGTTGGATATGGATATGGTGAGCCGAGCCTGCCTTGATGGCCTAGAAATTGGTAAATGGTATAGAAGGAGGTGAACACCTAGCACATTTCTTATACCCCTCAAACGAATAATTACAAAGAATCTCTCTTGGAAAAGGGGGAGGTTGCCTGTAAGGGCAAAAGAGGAGGGGAGTAAGAGCGAGCTGGAGCCTGGTCCCA
>CP070767.1:1971877-1976089 GCA_020345725.1 Methanobacteriota archaeon
CCTGTCGGAATCCACCTTCTTTCGCGGGTAAACTACACTAAGTGGGACAATTCCACCGATTCAGTGCCCTTCCCAGAGGTTCTCATAAATGTCCTGGTGCCTAGCCCGGTTAGTCCGCCTGTTTTGAGCATCGAGACCGATCAGAATGATGTGAGACTAACGTGGACAGTCCCAGGGGAAAACATGAGCCACTACATCATCTATAGGTCACCTGACCAGCGGACATTCGACTTCACGAGCCCATTTGCGAATACGCTCATCGATTCTGATGGCGGAGTGATACCTACCAGGACAACGTGGAATGATACGGGAGCTGCGTCCTTGAGCCCGAGGGAATACTACTATGTTGTGAGGGCAGTGGACAAATTCGGGTCAATTAGCGTGACGAGCAACACCGCCGGCAAATGGACCAGAAACTTCCGCGAAGGACGAAATGCCTTCTCACTTCCCCTGGAACCCTTTGTGACCAGGAACGTAAGCTGGTACTCTGAGAACATACCTGGAACTGAGTTTGTCAGATGGATGAACGCAACGGGTCATTGGGTGACTCACTATCCCTCGATGGGTGAAGGTGTCAGCGACATCACTGCGATCATGGGCGACAGTTTCGAGATATCCCTTTCTTCAGAGACCAACTTCACCTTCTGTGGATATCCAGCCTCCATGATAAGGTTCCAGGAAGCTCTAGGTGACTCACCGGTTTTCAGACAGAGCCTTTCCGCCCAGGTGAAGGGGACTGACATCAGTCTGACCTGGAGTGCTATAGCCGGGGCTGACAGTTACCTGGTGTTCAGAAGCAAGGAAAGGAGTGGCCTTCACGATTTCTCACTGTTGCCGTTGGTGAATACAACGGAAACTCGTTGGATTGATCCAGGTATCAGTGGAAGCGAAAGAAGCGAATACTACTACATGGTCATTCCAGTCGATTCTTCAGGTGGTCTGGGAAGCAGCGCATACAGTGTAGGAATTTTCACGTTGGAGTATCAATCGGGAAGCGACAGCTTTGCCCTCCCATTGAAGCCCGCGGAGACTCATTCTCTGGATTGGTATTGTGACAACATCCCTAGCGTGGTGGGAATTGTCCATCTGATGAAGGGCTATTGGAGGTTGCATGCGAGAGAGATGCCCGAAGGTGTCTACGATGCTGAAACCGTTCAGGGCGAGGGGTATCAGATCTTATTTACTTGGGACACAACAAGTTACGCTTTCATTGGATACTAGCAATCTTGTGCGGTGTTTGGGGAAGAGGTGTGGCTTTGGAAGCTGAGAGAGGGTGCTGAGAAGAAGTCAATGGTCGTCTTTCGACTGTTATCCGCCAGACTCGAATGCTCCAAATGGGATACTGGGATAAATTTGGGCCGAAGGCATCATTTCAACTTCGTGACTTGTTCTTCAAGAGAGAGGAAGCGAGAGAGAACGGTAGCATTTCCCGCTCGAACCTCGGACACTGGCACATCAATCTTCTTACCCGGTCGAGGTGGGGGGAACAATCCTATCTTAGTGCCTTCCTCTGAGTAATCCCTTTCCACAAATGCAAGACCTGTCTGATAGCCCATGATAACGAGATTGGTAGTCACGTTGCCGATTGCCCTTCCCTCTGTGTTGAGCACAGGTGTCCCGGCCTTCACCACACGACCTCCCTTGGAATCCAGTTGGAACCGGACGATCTGCCTCTCCCAATCCCTTGCCTTCGCCACCGCCCGCTGCCTGCCGATGAAGAAGGGTTTGTGCAATCTCACAAAAAATCCGTAGCCTGTCTCGGATGGGAAGATGTTGTGCTCACCTGCCAGCTCGTTCCCCCAGAGCGGGAAACCTGCCTCGGCCCTTGTGGAATCCCTTGCTCCCAGTGCGGTTGGTTTGACACCATACTTCTTCCCCTTCGATAGAATCAATCTCCAGAACTTGGGTGCATCTTTCGGATGCAGGTAGAACTCGAATCCAATATCCTCACCAGTATATCCAGACCTAGACACCATCATGTCGATTCCAGCGACGTTGGTTTCAATGAATTCCAGCTTGCCCAGTTGGGCGATCTTTCTCTTGTCGTCCTCATCTTTCACAATGCTCAGAAGTACGTCCAATGACTTTGGACCCTGCAAAGCCAAGTCCACTCTCTGTCGTTTCCCGCTTGAGGAGTCCTTCAGATCCCTTATCGTTACAGGTTCTCGAGTCTCTACGTTCGGGTTCTCGTTATCAACCACGAACTTCATCGAATTGACCGCATTCAGCCAAGCCAGCACCTTCTCTGCGTTCACCGCATTCGCAACCATCAGGTACTTGTCCTTCGCGCGGCAGTATGTGAACACATCATCCACTACGGTTCCATCCGGATACAGAATATATCCGTACTGGCATTGCCCTGGGAAGAGAAGATGGACGTAGTTCGTCGAAACGAAATCCAGGAATTGTGTAGCATACTTTCCAGAAATCTCGATAGTTCCCATATGAGATACATCAAAGAATCCAGCAGTCTCCCTGACAGCCTGATGCTCTTCAGCGATTGAACCGTAGGAAACAGGCATGAGCCATCCAGCGAATGGTACGATTGCACTCTTTCCAGCCAACCTCACGTGCTCGTCATACAGGCAGCTCTTCCTTGGATCTCTTTCTTCTGGAACGTACTTGTATTTCTTCTTCCGGGACCTGGGAGCGAACTTCAGCAAAGCTCTCTGCCCGATGAAATAGTGTTTGTTGAAACCTATCAGCGGCTTGTACAGGTCGATCAACGCATTTCCTCTCAACTTCCTGCCAGACAGGGGAACCAGACCATACTTCTTCCTCAGTTGGGCCCTAGCGTTGTACCCTACAGGCAAAAGACCGTGCTTCTGGCCAGTGGACAACAGCCTATTCCAGACCTTCTCTGCATCATCAGGACGGACCAGAATGGTGTAACTGACGTCCTTTCTTCCAAATCCAGAATGGGCAACCTCGCATCTACAACCAAAGAACCTGCCTTCTCTCACATGACATTCAACAACATCTTTCAATTTGGAATCTGCAATTTTCAGGATCTTCTGTGCTCTTGGACCGCGCAGAACAATAGCAGTTCTCCTCTCTCTGTGTTTGGCCACCTTCTTCAGGTCGCGAACCACCACGGGTCCCTGGATCTTCCTGTAGACATCCTGCTTGTCGAAGATGACATATGCATCCGAAAGCGAGCGGAACCAGAGCTTCATTCTATCCGTGTTGGCCGCGTGGGTCAGAACGATGAACCTGCTCCAGTCCTTCTTTCTTCCTTTGAGACGAATGACCAGACTTTCAGAGAGTAGAGATGCATTCTTGTCCAGGAAGAGTGTTCTCCTTGACTCACCCAACTTCATCCCGAGGGTGCTGGCAGTCCCTGCTTCGTCCAAGAATTCCTCTGCCCTTCTTCCAGTCACCTCGATGATCCCAACATCACCAATGTCAAATAGCCCAGCCTTCGTTTCCAGAGCGTCCAGTTCATCTTTGGCATTTGTGTAAACCGAGGGGAGCATCCATCCGTCCTTTTCGACCAGTCTTCCTTTTAACTCCTCGTGCACGTCAGATAGTGGTGTCTTCAATCCCTGCTCATCCTCAGCTCGGAAATAGTGTGGATAGCCATCCCATTCGATGTCCATCTCCCGGGTGGATTCACGCTCCAATTCCTCAACCTCTGCCTTCACTTCCTCCATTGTTGCTAGGTCTATCTTCCCCCGCCCGATGTTCTTGATTCTCCCAATCCATTCGAATGGTTGAATGTTTGTCAGGACCTTGTGCACTAGCTCGGCAACCTTCTCCATGTGTTTCTTCCTGAACCCTCTTTGAGTCATCCAGGGCGTTCCGAACCTTATCGCTGTGGGGTGAATGGCATTGTCATCACCTGGAATGGTGTTCTTGTTGCAGACAATCCCGCACATCTCGAAGATCCTTGTTGCGACCTCTCCGGTGAGAGTGTAGCCGGTCTTGCTCTTGATCGCCTTTAAATCAATGAGAACCATGTGGCTGTTCGTGCCGTCATATGCGACCTTCAACCCCAACTTCTTGAAGCAAGCGGCGAGGTGCTTGGCATTCTCCACAATTCTCCTTTGCAGCTCTTTGAACTCGTCCGTTTGAGCAATCTTGAATGCAACCGCTTTTGCTGCTATGTTGTTCTGGTGGGCACCGCTCTGCTCACCTGGGAAGACTCCGATGTCGATCTTCTTCTCCTTTTCAATGTCTGTTTTTATAATCATTGCCCCTCTGTGTCCGCAC
>CP070767.1:1976189-1979406 GCA_020345725.1 Methanobacteriota archaeon
TCTTCATCGGTTTTTACGTTGACTTCTCCTGATATTATCTTGAGAGGTGGCTCAACCATTCCGTACAGAGTTTTTATGAGTGTAGTTTTTCCGCAACCCGATTCTCCTGCAATTCCTACAACACCCGTAGTGGGCAGTGAGAAACTCACAGAATCTACGGCTTTAACATCACCTTTAAGAGTCTGATAAGCTGCTACAAGATCAGTTGCCCTAAGGGTATAGTCTGGCATCTCAGGCTTCCCTTGTGATTAGATTCGTGATGCCTGTATATAGGGAGAATAGGGTAAAGAAGAGAAAGCAGATAGCCAAGATTGACGGTAGGAACCACCACCATATATTCCTGAATATCGCATTGTACTGCAATGCCCAGTAGATCATCATACCAAGTGTCGCTTCATTCGAAAGGGAGAGTCCGATGACGGCTAGGCCAGCTTCCATGCCGATGGATATGAGGACGAAATTCGCTAACATCGCCAAGGTCCAAGGTAATATGTGCGGCAAGATTTCGCCGAAGACTATTCCAAAGATGTTCTTGCCCGAGAACCTCGCCGTATATATGAATTCTCTTTCTCGTAGACTGAGCATCTGCGCGCGAACCTGTCTCAAAGGACGTGCCCAGCCGAAGAGCGCGATTACGCCACTCAGGAATAGAAGGGATAAGTGCTTGTGAAACAGGAATACCAACAGGATTATGATCGGCATTCCAGGAATGACTATCATGATGTCTGCTATCAGCATCACGACTCTATCGAACAAGCCTCCTTTGAAACCCGCTATTAGTCCGATGACGACGCCGAATACGGTAACCGCCGCTCCTGCCACCAATCCTATGACTAGTGAGTTTCTAATAGACAAGAAGAGTAGCCAGAACATATTCTGGCCAGTCGAGGTTGTTCCCAAAGGATACTCAAGACTTGGGGGTTTGTCTCTGGGGACCATATTCCATCTCCTAGGGTCATATGGCGATAGTGGTGACAAAACAAACCCGACAACCACGAATGTCATCAGTCCGTAGAAGCCGAACAAGAATCTTCTGTTACTTCTCGATGTATCGGTCAACACCTTCGCTATTCTCTTTAAGTCTGCAGCAATTACCATTGTGATCACTTGAAACGTATTCTTGGATATACGAAAGGATACAATATGTCAAGGAAGAGCACCGCGGTCGCTATGGCAAAAATGGACATGGTCACTATGCCCATCATTAGAGTAAGGTCAAATGTTGTTATGGCCACATACAGTTTGTAGCCTAGCCCTGGATAGGCGAAGATTGTTTCCATTATCAACGCGCCATTGAATATGGCGCCTAGTCTCATAGCGAGCTGGGTAAACTGGGGGAGCATAGTGTTCTTCATGACGTACCGTGTCATTACCTTATTCTGACTCAATCCTTTCATTTTCGCAAACAATACATAGTCATCTTTCTTGACTGTCAAGACTAACGCTTGCATGCGTAGAAATGTCCAACCGTAGCCTCCCACAACCAGTGACAGGGCTGGAAGAAAGGAGTGATTCAGAATGTCTAGAATAGAAGGTAGATCTAGCGTTGGGATCCTTCCCGGTGAATACGCACCGCTTGAAGGAAAGATTTGGACTAGATAGGCAAACAGGAAGATGACCATCAAAGCCATAATGTAGTAGGGTATTGGTTGCACAATCAAGGCTAGGTACTGGAGTAGATCGGTTGATCTCCGTCTGTAATAGCCAGCGATGACGCCGATTAGATTCCCCAACAGCCATGAGAGTACCGTTGTTGTAAACAATAGTCCTACTGTCCAAGGCAGGGCTATTGCTATCATCTCGCTCACCGACATGGTTGGAGCAAATATCGAATGACCAAAATCGCCGAGCATTGCCCTTTGAAGAAATGATACGTATTGATCCCAAAGTGTCCCCTCGAGCCCGTAAGCCATTTTGAGAGCAGACAACATCGACTCGATGATCTCTGGGTCAGTGTATTCGTCTATGATCAAGACCCTGTTGAGAGCAGCTGTCACAGGGTCCGCGGGACCGATTCGTGGGATGACAAAAGTGATTGTCATTCCGGCGAGAATTACGAGGATAAATAAAAAAAAGCGGGAGAAGAGGTATATGACCATCGATCGATCGATGGGTTTCACCTCCTCGTCATTACGAGGATCACTGCAACTATCGCAATCAGTAGGTCCACTACGGCGAGGATCAGGACGTTGTTCACCATGGAGGCTTGAGCTGTGGCTTGTGTCATAGATGCCTGCAGGTCGGATACCGTTGCCTGAACTCCAGATACTGATGATGATAGGTCAGTCACTTCCTGCATCAGGTTCTCTATAGAATCCTGCATCTCCTCTATGGTTTCGATTGGAACTGGAGGTGGCGGAGGTGGCGGAGGCGGCGCTTCACTAGCGGGCTTCAGATTGGCGAATATATAAGTAGCGGCGGAGCGGTGGCAAGCAGCATTGTTGAATGGATCCTCTGCGGTTGGCCATCCTACCCAGTATGTGGTATCGAAGGGCATGATTCTTATCTGTGCGCCCCACGCTTGGATTGCCATGTCCCCTACGAGTATCTTGAAGCCTTCCAGACCGATTGCTGGTATAGCCGGGTCTATGGGTGCTAAGTTCTCCAGTTGTTCCGCGATTTCTCCGATTTCTGGATTTCGGTACCGCCAGACGTTTGTACCCGTGTACTCGCCTATAGGAGTAGCGTACTTGGGATTAAATCCGTTTATGGCGCCCCAAACATCGTCGAGTGGCGAGTTACAGGGGAAAGCTGAACTCGTCGCGTCAAAGTCACCCGCGCCTTGCAGCGGACCGAGAACTGACCCTTGGAGTTCCTGTATCTTTGCTTGTATTCCGAACTCGTTCCACTCACTCGCGGCGAGTTGGGCTTGCCTGACTTTCACCGCTGCTCCTGTGTTAGCATTGATAGTGAAAGTCCACGGTTCACCGTCGGGCAGATGCCATACTCCATCTACGTTTGTGAATCCTTGATTCTCCAGCAGTTCGGCAGCTTTCTCAGGATCGTACTTCCACCATCCAATTCCGAACAGGTCTATTGCTGCGTCCAAGTCTTCGGTTGGCACGTCAAAGCCAAATTCTGATTCTATGGCCCTAGCAATCTTCAAGGGAATGTCTGGGTCGAAGGGACTGTAGCCGTCGTCCAGAGTAAATTCATTGATAAGCCATTCTCTGATTGGCATGTGATATAGCTCCATATGACGACCATAGACAGTCAA
>CP070767.1:1979506-1990926 GCA_020345725.1 Methanobacteriota archaeon
CCCTACGTAGTCTATGATGACTTGTATGTGGATACCAACGTTACGCTGACGATAGAGAGTGGCGTCAACGTCCAATTCGAGAATTGGACATCTCTCTTCGTTGACGGCTATCTAAGGATTCTCGGTGAGAAACTTGATAGAGTGAGACTGACTTCAAATAGCACCGCGCCAGGCCCGGGGATCTGGGGAAACCTGACAATCCGCAGCGGAGGCAGAGCCGATGTGTGGTGGACCTACATCAACTACGCAGGGGACGTGCAGATATACTCTGACCGGAACACTTTTTCATACACAAGCTTCTCAGACGTCAGTGAAGGAATCATTGTATACTCCTCTAACAACACCTTCGAAAGCATCGTGGTCAGGAGAAGCAGTATAGGGGGGATGTGGTTTGGACCACGGTCCTCAGATAATACAATCGTCAATTCTACGATATCAGGCAACGGCGGCCAGGGGATCTTCATAGACCGTGCCATGTCAGGAGTCAGCAGACTCTACAACAGCGAGTTCTTTGGGAACCAGAATGGTGGGATAAGGGCATACGCAGCCTCGGGTTGGGAAATCGCGTGTAACCTATTCTCTGACAACGATGAGTACGGAATCAATCTCTATGACTCGACCATGTACATCCATCACAACAACATCTACAACCACACGGACAACGCTTGGGACAATCGAGATTGGACATATTGGGACAACGGCTCTGCGGGGAACTATTGGGGCGACTACAATGGCACTGACAGCGACGGGGACGGAATTGGAGATACACCCTACTACATTATGCCCAAGAATTTTGACTACTATCCTCTCATCAATCCAGTGATGGGCTGTCCGAGTCTGGGGCCCTTGGGTGACCCTCCAGTTGCTATTGCCAGACCAAACTACCAAGAGGTGAATGTTGGCCAGTCAGCATGGTTCAATGGAAGCGATTCGTATGATCCAGACGGCTGGATTACCTCCTACCACTGGAATTTCGGTGATGGGAATGAGGATTGGGGCGAGTACGTCACGCACGCGTATTCTTCACCGGGCAACTACACGGTTACCCTCACTGTGACAGACAACTCAAGCATGACTGACAAGGACTATGTAACTGTCAAAGTAAGAGACAACTACCCTGTAGCAATCGCTTTGCCAACAAGTCAGACTGTGAACAAAGGCCAGTCCGCCTGGTTTAACGGAAGCGATTCCTATGATCCCGACGGGTGGATTGTCTCCTACCATTGGAATTTTGGTGATGGGAATGAGGATTGGGGGGAGAATGTATCTCACGCCTACTCAGCATTAGGCCAGTATACGGTTGCCTTGACAGTAACGGACAACGATAATCTCACCGACAAAGACTATGTGACCGTGTACGTCGTTGGATATCCCCCTGTGGCGGATGACGGACCTGACCAGGTAGTGCATGTCAACGATCTGGTCATTTTCAATGGGTCGGGTTCCAGTGATCCAGATGGAGTCATTATTGACTGGACGTGGGACTTCGGGGATGGTTCTCCGACGAAACACGGAGAAGTTGTCAATCACACGTACACTGCGGTAGGTATCTACAATGCAACGCTCATGGTAACAGATGATGACAATCTTACGGACACAGACACAGCCATCATCACAGTACTTCCTCCGCTGGTTCCGCCGGTCTCTGACCCAGATGGCCCCTACTACGGTAGGAAGAACTTCCCGGTATATATCACGGGAAACGGGTCATATGACCCTGATGGTTCTATAGTTGACCTTGAATGGGACTTCGGTGATGGTTCTCCAAAAGCACATGGCTGGTGGCTGAGCCATGTATACTCATCGGGTGGGAATTTCACCATCACCCTTACAGTAACGGACGATGACAACCTGACTGATACCGCAACTACCTACGCAGTCATAGAAGATCAAGAACCTGGAGGGGCTGAGATCCAGGAGGCCATTCTTTCGGGAAGCGGTTTGACTGACGTGAAGATCTCCTGGTCGCTATCACCTGACGATGGGGGAGTCGAGGATGACGTAGTGGCCTATGAGATACACTACGGGACAACATATGACAAGAATGGCGCTGGCTATGCTCTTCTGCAGACCCTTCCCTCCGGGTTCACCACATACACCCATTCAAACGGAGGCCATGGCGATAATAGGACCTACTTCTACATTGTGAAGGCTGTAGATGATATCGGACAGAAGACCTTTGGCCAGCAGGCGGTGAAGTTCGCTGGACACATGCCATCAGGAATGCAATTGATTTCAATACCCGTACTAATGTCTGACACTGCTGTTCAGAAGGTCTTCCAGACGGTTGATTTCAAGAGAGTCATCTACTACGACGCAATGGCTGGGAAGAGGCACAACTGGAGGACATTCGATACTCGGAAACCGTACAACTCACTTAAGAACGTCAATGAGAAGATGGCCCTATGGGTGGAGGTATCACAGGAGAGCTATCTCACGGTTGCTGGTCTGGTTCCTTTGAGCACCACTATTCGCCTCGTTGTGGGGTGGAACTTCATTGGGTATGCGTCCTTCTTTGACAGCACCGTGGGCGATACCTTCGATGGTTCCATACATCAGAAAGTAGAAGGTTTCGACCCTGGTAACTCTCCGTGGTACCTCAAAAGACTTGCGGACTCTGACATCATGCAGTTCGGGAATGGCTATTGGATACACGTATCGGAAGAGTTCATCTGGACGGTTACGAACTAGGGTCAAACACGATTATCAGAAGAGAAAGGCCATAACAAAAGAAGCAAGTAGTGAGAGAGCTTCAGAATCCTATTCCACATAGAGACTGGATTTGTCGATGCACTCCCTCGACATCTCAAGATTTCCCATCATTTCGTACAATGTTCCAAGAACCCTCCATCCCCCAGGATACTCAGGGTTGGACGCCATTACGCTGTTCAGAATCTCCACGGCCCTCTTTATGTTTCCGAGCTTGGCCAGTATCAATCCTTTTGTGAAGAGGGCATCCACATCAAAAGGATCTGACACCAACCTCATTCCGCACACGGCGGCCAACTGGCGGACTCCGTCTTCCATGCACAGGCATTCTCCGCCACATGAATTGTTCATCTCTCAAAATATTGCTGAAGTAGATATATGAATGGTGTTGCCCAGAAAATCGAAAGTGATAAACGTGCCAGTACTAGTCATCCCCTTCTGAGGATTCCTCAGTGATCTCGTCTTCATCTTCTTCGATGGGCTCCTCTTCTAACTGCTGTTCACCACGTCTTCCCCGAATCACCAGAAAAACAATCAGAATCAACATAATCACGATAGCAACGATTAGGGGTATTATCATCCAATCGAGAGCACCGGTAGGCTTGTCTTCTGAGTCATTCAGATCAGTTCCAGCCTTGCACTCCTCTCCATTAGTGTATCCGTCGTTGTCCCAGTCCGCAGCAGCGTCCGTCACATTGAGAGGGTTCAAACCGCACTGCATCTCAACCAGATCATCAACTCCATCATCATCACTGTCAGCCCAACCGGGATACGTTCCGTTCATGTACTCCTCGAAGTTAGTCAGGCCATCACCATCATAGTCTTCACTTGCATCCAGTCCGTTCAAGGGGTCAAGTATGTCTGTCAGAGCGAATTCGTACCCATCGGGGATCTTGTCTCCATCGGTGTCTGGGTTCCTGGGATTAGTACCGATACCTTCCTCGAAAACGTTGGTCAACTCATCTCCGTCAATGTCAATGTCACTGAAATCTGGCTCTCCGTCTTTATCCATGTCGTAGATGCTACCAGAGAATAACTCAGTGTGTCCTGAACCCATGTCCACCGAGCGGTAGTTGTTCGCAAAGGACAGGTTGGCATACGCCACGATGATAATCGTTGAGTTGTCCACGAGAGTGGGTGCGTATGTTCGATCAGTCACAACAAGAGTTGGGGTGAACCCGCCTGCATCCGTACGGACCTGGTACACCTGGCTTCCGATGTCATACACCTCAACATAAGCGTCGGCCAGATATGTTCCGTTATCATGGGAAATGACTTCGACGATGAGGAAGTTCTTAATTGTCAGGATAGAATTGTCTTGTGGAGAGATGAAGACGCCCTTAGTGGTGTCAACTCTCTGGAAGCTGCAGTTGACCAGAGTGACCAAGGAGCCATCGCCCAGCTCGAAGGTTGTTGTCTGGACATTCTCCACACTGGAATTCCACAGAATTGCCTTTGAACCATCGAAAGCGGAGAACCCTTCCATAATCCCATTCACTGTGAGGCCTTCGAAGGTTGCATTGGACGCTACATCCATTTCGATTCCGTTCCTGTTATCGTAGAACCTGTCACCCATGGAGTTCAGGATTGTGCCCCTTGCGAACATCCCGTGTGGATCGCAGTTCACGATTAGGTTGTCCTTCATTGTCAGATTCGAGTAGGAATGGAACACTCCAGTGCTCATGTTCTGGATGAGGTTTGACTCAATAGTGGCATTAGAGACGCCAGAGTATATCCCTACAGGCGAGATGCCAGGATCCCCTCTGTTGATATCATTTCCCTTGATGAGACTGAAAGAGAATTCGTGATGAATTGCCCTCTCCTCATTGTTGATGAATGTCGAATTTGTTATGGGTAGCGATGCCCCCAGCAGATTTACTCCCTCACGAGAGTATTCGACTTTCGTGTAGTCAAACACTGACTGGTTGTCACTACTGTTGTAGAATGTGATGGAGCTCCAATCTCCGGGCGACTTGGTGGTGAGATTCGATGTGAAGACTATTGGGTCGATTTGGGTGCCCTGGGCTACAAGCTTGCCCTCTATCCCAAGGCTCTTGTTCTGATCGAAGGCAACTGTAGTTCCGGGCTCGATAGTGAGCGTGGCATCCACAGACACAAGTGTGGTTCGGGAAACGACATATGTTCCAGGACCCCACTGGTCCACGACAACATTAAAGCTCTTGTTGTTCCAGATGGAAGCATTGGTTGTGTAGGATACATTCACAGTCCATTCACCAAGCTGATCGACAAGGTAATAGCTCCACGCCACTGCGTTAGAATCCGGATCAATAGTATCATTATGAACTGGTACTCCTTGAGGGTCTGTCCAGACGAATCTGACGTCATCGACCTGACTGGGAGGGGGAGGGGTTCCATCGAATATGAGCCATGAAAGAGCCTTCGCAGTAGAGTTATTCAGAAAGTTGTTAACAATCAGATTGACCCCAATGACTTCTTGCGCCTCAACCGGGGGGGCAACACATAGAAAAGGAAGAATGAGAAGTAAAGCCAGTATGATCCGAAACTTCCTCAAGCCATACACCACACAGACAAACCAAGTATCTCTATTTAGTGTTTTCTGGGTCATTACCCCCTTCAGGCCCATTATCCAGTATCTCAGATTCCTCTTCGATTGTTGAGGATCTTCGCAGAAGCAGGAGCATTGGCATCGACATACCCAAGATGAGTATTGTCAAATCCACCGCCAAACCTACGCCCATAACAGGAGGAATGCTCAGCAATCCAGATATTGCGGAGATTGCACATGTGGCCAGCTCAGCCAGAGCGAAGGGTAGGAACCAGAATCTCCTAATCCGGCCTTCTTTTGTCCTTCTCCTCGCAACCTCGGAGCCAAAGAGTAGTAACAATAGCAAAAAGACGATTGCCAGAACGGGTTTGAGGTTGGGTTGCATAACTACTGGTTCGGGTTCTTCTTCTCCTTCCAAAATCTCGAAGCTCTCTCTTTCACTAGCCCAATTCCCACCATCATCGACAACCCAAGCGGTGACGTTATAGATTCCCGGATCATGATAGCTTAGCACAGCGATGTAATTCTCATCTGTTTCGTTGTAATCTGCCGATACGTTCCCAACGATTTGGTCATCCGGTCCAACAATCTCAATCCAGACCCCGTCAACTGAATTGTCATCTGTGGCTTCTACCACGATTTCTACTTCTTCGTCCTGTTCAGCCTGGGCGGGGTCAACAACCAAGCTGTCAATGATTGGAGGATTGTCAACTGGGATTTCGCCCTCAACCACCAGAGTGGCATATATGATTGGTGTGGAATTGAAGTTGTAGAGGTCATCCCAGCCGTATACCCAGAACTCATAGGTCCCAGCTGTCAGCAAGTACGTATCGATAGTCACATTGAATTCCTCAAGCGAGCTGTCCAATGGAGGATTCCTGGGAACCATGGCTGTGGAGTTGCCCCATGCCAGGGCTGGCGACGTGAAGTTGGCTCCGCCTACGGTCGAATTACCCATGGCAGTATCGTCAATGTTTGCTGTGAGGACGACAGTCGGGGTTCCAGCTGGGATTGTTCTTGTAGTCACTCCATCGAGTGATACATTTGTAACGGCAGGAGGCAAATCATCCTCTACCACCAGAACCGCAAAACCATAGCCGCAGTTGTAGTACTCGTCACATCCCTCCACCCAGATTATCTGTTGCCCAGGCTGGGCGATTGCAGTTACGATGGCTGACACATTCTCGACAGGAGAATCAAAGATACCATCACTGGCTGCCATTGACGTTCCAGGCCAGGTTGGCGGTACCCAAGAGTAGTTTGCCCCCATAATAGTCGAATTGCCTGTCAATCGATCATCTATATTCGCAGTCAGAATGATGCCGTTCAGCTCTGAGAGTCCAAGCGTGAGGGAAACCTGTCCATTCAATCGCACATTGGAAACAACAGGTGGTTCAAAGTCGCCTGTGACCAACACTGTAGCGCAAGCACCAACGGTGTCATTATTTAATTCCTCATCTCGTCCATATACACAGAAGTCATAAGATCCCAATCCCAGAGCTGATGTGTTTATTAGAGCAGAGAATCCTTCGATAGGCGTGTCGAGCCAATCGTCCGGAGTCATGTTCGTAGAATTCGACCAGTCCTGAGAGGGAGAAGTATAGTTAGCACCCAGAATAATCGATTCACCCCTTGCTGAATCATCGATTGTCGCTGTGAGAGTCACATTGGGAGTTCCAGGGGAGATTGTGAGCACGGTTGACCCATTGACCAGTACGTCAAGTGCTTCAGGCGGTGTCCCGTCATATATCGTGAGATCCGCACAGGATCCAGTTGTGTTGAGGTTGGGAACGGTATCCCAGCCATACACGCAGTGTTCCCAAGTTCCAGTAGTGATGGGAGAGCTAAGGAGGCTGTATACTTCCTCGGTCGGGGTGTCGAAGACATCAACAGGAGGCATTGGGATGCCCGGCCAGTTGTCCCGTCCAACCGTATAGTTGGCACCACCTACCGACGTATTCCCGGTGATCGAATCGTCTATGGTCGCAGTCAAATTCAGGATTGGAACAGACAGAAACTCAAAACTCGCTGCGGATAGGCCATTGATCAGCACATTTAGAATCATCGGAGGTACAATCTCAGGTACAACTGTCAGGTTTACGCATTCTCCGGTGTAGTTGTTATTGGGAATCATGTCCCATCCATACACACAGAGTTCGTAGACTCCTGGTATCAGAGAAGAAGTGTCAACTGTGAACGCGAAATCCTCAACATCCAAATCAAGAGGGGGATTGACAACGTTCATCAGAGTACCCGGGAAATTCCCAGCACCCCAAGTATAATTGGCTCCCCCTATCACTGACCCACCAGTGCCACTGTCATCCATCGTAGCGTTCAACTGAACACTCCCAGTTCCCTGCCCAATAGTGAGGGGGGATGACCCGTTAATCGTCACATTTCTAATCTCAGGGATTATGTCATCGACAATCGTCAGAGTGGCACAGGAACCTACGTCGTCGAAGTTGGGCACATTGTCCCAACCGTATGCACATATCTGGTATACTCCCACTCCCACATCGAAAAAGGATGAGTTGAGGTCTGCATGGAACCATTCCATTGGTGTATCCAGAGCGTTGTTGGGTATCATGGGTGTTGATGATGACCAATTCTGAGGTTCGATGGTATAGTTGGCACCTCCAATAATGGAATTGCCAGTTGTCGTGTCGTCCACGGTCGCGATAAGAAGCAAGGGTGGAACTGAGGAAATGCCATAACTTACAGACGGCAGCCCGTTGATTATCGCATCCCTTGTGATTGGGGGTAGAGTCTCCAATGCAACAACAAGGTTTGCGCATGCACCCGTTGTATTCCGGTTCAATAGAATGTCCCAACCATAAACGCAAATCTGGTAGTTGCCAAAACCAAGCGAAGAGGTGACAATGGTAGCGTGAAATCCCTCAAAGGAAGTGTCCAGAGCGTTGTCCGGGGTCATGAGTGAGGAATTGGCCCAATTCTGTGAGGGTGAGGTGTAGTTGGCCCCTCCAATGACCGAATCTCCCCTCGATCTATCATTTATTGTCGCGGTAAGAGTAACACTTGGAGCCCCGATTGGAATTGACTTTGTTGGGAGACCATCAATGAGCACGCTCGTTACGATGGGCGGTAGGTCATCAGTTATGGTTAAGCTGGCACAAAGTCCAGTGACATTGTAATTGAGAGCGACGTCCCAACCATACACGCAATACTCCCAGGTCCCAGTAAACATCGGAGACACCACGGTAACATGGAATCCTTCGGTAGACGTATCAAGAAAGTCATCAGGATTCATTGGCGTACTCGTCACCCAGTTGCCAGGGCCGATGGTGTGATTGGCTCCTCCGATTGTTGAATTGCCTGTGGCGGAATCGTCCACTGTGGCGGTCAGGGTCATAGTCGGAGGCAGTGAGGACAACGGATAGGTCTGTGATGAAGATCCATCCAGGAGCACATTGAGTATTTCCGGTGGTTCGTTTTCAACCACGCTTTCATTCCCTCTTCTGTAGAATATGTCATTGTCACCATCCCCCTGGTCTTCCCAGACAACATGAACAGCACCCACATCAGCAGCAATGTCAGGTAGCCACTGGTTCTCATTGCCTGCATCAATGCTTATCTCCTCTGGTGCTAACCAGGAAAGTCCATCGTACTCGCGGTAGACAATGTCCCAGTCGCCGTCCCCTCTATCCGCCCAGACTGCGTGCACCTTTCCAAACTTAGCCGCAACTGAAGGAACATCCTGGAATTCTGTCCCACTGTCAACGCTGATCTCTTGGATTGCGGAGAAGATCAGTCCATCCCAACTCCTGTGATAGATGTCCCTGTCGGTCGTTCTGAATTCCTCCCAAACCACATGCACAGTTCCGATATCATAGGCCACGTCTGGAACGTTCTGTATTTCGCTTGCACTGTCTTGGCTGACCTCCATGATAGATCCCCAGAAGAATCCGTTGAAGACCCTCATCATAATATCATTGTCACCGTCACCAGCATCCTCCCAAACTAAGTATGCCAGTCCTCCACCAGCAGCTATGCTCGGGTTACTCTGGGCCTCGGAACCAACGTCAATACTTACCTCTTGAACTGAACCCCATGCAAATCCGTCATAATACCGGAAGTAGATGTCCCAATCACCATCTCTACCATCCTGCCAGGCAACGTAGACCTTTCCGCCAACAGCCGCAACCACAGGGTTCTGCTGGGATTCCAGCCCAACATCTGAACTTAGCTCCATGACGGGGCCCCAGAAACCACCGGAGTTGAGGCGGTACATAATGTCATAGTCTCCATTTATGGGGTCATGCCAGACAACGTGGACATCGCCACCGTCAGCTGCAATATCCGGAAGGAATTTGTCAATATCTCGGTCGTCAGTGTTGACCTCCTTCTCAAGCTGCCAGGCAGCGCCATCGTGCTCTCTCACAAAGATGTCGTAGTCCCTATCTCCATTGTCAGCCCAAACAGCGTAGACCTTTCCACCATCCGCAGCGATAGCTGGATACCTCTGGTACTCGATTCTCTTGTCCTCGCTAGTCTCCTCTATTGGGCCCCATATAATTGCAGAAACCCCTGGGAAACTCACTAGGGGGGCGAATACTGCCAGAAAAAGGGTCAGTGTGAGAATTACAGCCAAAAAGAAGCTCCTTGACCCATTCTTTGGATCTCTCATGCCTGCCCCCTTGGAGATTGAGCTTGTGATTTCAAGCCTAACAATACAAATCCCAACTATTCGTGCACTTATATAGTTTGCAGTCTGGTTCGCACTATGGCACTCTCGATATAAAGAAAAAGAGAGAAAGTGTGTTGACTGACTAGCAGCCACCGAAATGGCCGCCGATCTCTAGCTCAAAGCTGTAGGTTGCTGTTCCACCGTCATCATCCGTCACAGTGAGAGTGACGGTGTATGTGCCTTCAGCGCTGTACGTGTGGTAGGTGACGTCCGTGATCACTATCGGCGGAAGCTGTCCGGTATAGTTCACATACCATGGATCCCAAGGTGCACCGTAGGGCTCGTAGGGGCTACCTGGCGGGAATGCCGGGTCTGGTCCCCTTACAGGGTCATACAGGTACGGATTGGATGTCCATGTGCCATCGCCCCAGTCCCAGTCAAATGTGTGATCATCACTACCAGGATCTGTTGCGGTTGCTACGAACTTTATCGGAACTCCTGCCACGGCACCGACAGTCAGATTCACTATCCAGGGCTCTACGTGGTTCCAATGGTCGCTGTCCCTCTTAATCGACTGCTGCACGTTGAAGGTGTGGTGTTTCCTGCACTCCGTTCCATCCGGGAAGGTGGCTATGAGCCAGACAGGGTTTGCTCCCCACAGCTGTCCGTTAATCGGCTGGTCGCCGAGTATCGCGTCTCCATTGTCCTCGAAGGGATCGTAGGTGACAACCGCTGTGTAGGTGTCCTGTCCACTGATGTCCACGCTTACAAGGAGCGATGCACCGCTGCTCGGGTTCTGGTCTGGAGGTCCAGGCCATCTCTCGACTTCAAGGGCACCAAGCTCCTCTTCGAAGTCACCAGTTTCAGGATCGTAGTTCTTGTACACCTTTAGCTCAACGTTGTGCCATTTCTCTCCCGCAACCCTCAGGCTCAGCTCGAATTCTATGAACGCGCCCTCGAACTCAAGTTCGGGTGGAACGTTCAGAACGAACACGTGCTGGTATGCAGTATCCTGCAGGCCGTCGTTATCGGTTACGGTCAGGCTCACGTCAACCTCATAGTCGTCGTACCAAGTGAAGGTCACAATCATGCCAGTGGCATCCACATCATTCTCGGGATCTCCGTCCCCGTCCGAGTCGACATTGGCATCAAAGTCCCACTCATAGCTGACAATCCAGCCATCTGGATCGTGCGAGCAGGAACCATCGAATGTCACCTCATCGCCCTCGTAAACAGTGATCTCATCACCGCCTACAATACAGGCTACTGGCGGTTCCTTGTCTTCAGGAATCCTAGCGCCAGAAATGAAGGTGATGTCGTGCCCGTTCGGTGACTTGTATTCGGTTATGGTGTCGAACGCATCGAGGTGTATCTCGAAGTCGTCACTCGGATCTGGTCCAAGCGTGACAGTCGCTGTTAGATACGCAACGCTCTTCGCTGGAATCACGTTTGGCGCATGATGGTAGATGTCCCAAATCGCATCTGTTCCAACATACACGTGGTGCCTTCCACCGAAGGACTCATCAAACGGGTTGTACT